>CAYWYR010000007.1:0-156543 GCA_964462685.1 uncultured Hyphomicrobiales bacterium
AAAAGCAGAAATTGACTACCGAAAATCATGGTTGTATAAAAAACTTAAATAAAAATATCGCGTTTTTTTGGCGTTGCCCAATGCCAACCAAGCATAAAACCATCATTCTTAAAGTTTGGCTGTTCAGGGTTTAAATATATACTGTCTGTACCAACAATAAATTTAGTTTGATCGGGTGGGTTTTGCGTTTGACATATAGTTGCAAGTAATATAAGTGCTGTAGTTAAGAGAATTATTCTCATCCTCAACCCCCTACATTGATTTTATAGGTTTTACCGCTATTATCTACAGATACAACATAAACCCCAGAAGACAAATCAATTTTTAGTTTGTTGCCCACCATGTAGCCCACATATATCAGTTTGCCCCTTATATCAATGATTTGTATTTCTTTATCAGATATATCAGCGTCACCATTGAAAATCAAATAGCCCTCTCTATAGTAAGCCATGATGTCTATTTTATCTTCATACTCTACTGATGAAACAGTAGAATAAGCGCTATATGTGTATAATCCTTTGTCTCTGGTGAAAATTACAATAAAATTTTCGCTAAACAAGTATACCCCCCCAGGCATACTGTCTATAATAATATCATGCCGCGCTTCAATAAAATTTGTCTTCCTAAGAGAAGTAGGCCCGCTATTGTTTAATCTGGCAAGCTCAAATACTTTTTCATCTTCTAAGTATACCCATAGATTGGACTGCATTAAACTCGGATCTCGATAAACCCTGTTACCCTGCATATCCCATACTGTACGTAATTCCTTTAAAAATTCTCCTTCTTCCAGTAAAGCAGAAAAATACTTACCACCTGGGGAGATGCTTATTTCGTATTTATCTAGACTTGTAGAGTCTATATTCGTATCTATAGCCAGTATGGTATCAATTATATTATTATCTCGGATATTCCTTTTTATAACATGGTCTTCCACTCGGTATCCGTTTTCATTGCCCAACCAAGTAGAACCGGCGATAAGAAAATCTCCCGTTTCAGCTATGTTCGATATAACCGCTCCGGCGTATCTCGGGTCGTCGAATTCTGTATCCCTTATTAGCTCACCCGTTTCAGGGTAATATATATCAATTACATGTTGTCCTTTATCCACCCGCATAATTAATGTTTCCCAAGGCTGCCCTTGCGGGTTTTTGTGTATCGCGATTATATTCTGCACCCCATCCAGTCTTTGTATAAATGTACCGGTTTCAGTACCCCAAAGTGATGCCCCAGTACTGGACCAAGCCATAACCATATTAAGTTCCGGATAGAGGATGATCTCATTTATTTCATGCTCCAACTGTTCCGGTTTATCGAAAATCATCATAAGCGCGCCGTTTTCCGCATCCAGCTTTACTATAGCACTATCGCGAGTGACGGCGTATAGTGTATTGGTTTGTGTGTCCAGTTTAATATTCTGTAATACGGTCTCCCCATAGCTCTGCCGCCATAGCTCTGTAAGCCCTTCGGTATAGATTTTCAGGGAAGCAAAAGCAAATGCTGTTAATAAAAAAACAATCTTCATAATAAACTCCTATTAGGTATATGAATTTTTGTGTTATCACAACTTCGATATTGCTATCCATATAGCTATAAACTATATAGCTATCTTTAACCAAGTGTGTTTAGTTACTTCTTTAATAACACTTATGCGGGGGAAAAGTCAAATCGCCTTGTTGGGGTGGTATCTTTAGCTTTAACTCATGAATCAGTAATATTCTATCGCGTCATAGATCAATAGCTTTTGCTCTTTTGAATTTATTAAGGTAATTTGCTTTTGCATAAAGAGTTATACTGACTTTCCCTTATTCCGCAATGATCGGTAAAATTAAAAGCAGCCTTGCCGAAGCTTCCGGCGCTTACGATAACGAAGCACCACGGCCCAAAACCAAATTCTGGAAATTCTGGCTTATCATGATAGCATTTGCTTTTACATTTGTTACAATTGTCTATAAGCTTTTTACCATTCAGGTCGTTAAGGGAGAGGAGTACGCTTCGCTTGCTAAGCGGCAGAGCGAATCCACTATTACCTTAAAAGCTGCCCGCGGCGATATCCTCGATAGGAACGGAAATCTTCTTGCTACTACTCTGTATTCGGTATCGGTGGCCGTGGACCCTATGATGCTGGAAAACGAAGAGGCAGTTTGCCAAAGCTTATCTGATGCCACTGATAGATCATTTGATTATTACCAGAATAAGATAAGATCAGCCCGACGCAAGGATCGCCGCTTCGTTTGGCTTTCCCGCGGTATAGATG
This sequence comes from uncultured Hyphomicrobiales bacterium, assembly GCA_964462685.1. GTDB lineage: Bacteria > Bacteroidota > Ignavibacteria > Kapaibacteriales > UBA2268 > CAYWYR01. Next base: position 2,255 of record CAYWYR010000007.1, read on the forward strand.
CGGACAAATCCAAGATAATAAAGGCTCTGGATGATCCGGGTATTATCATTAATACTGTTCCTAAGCGTAAGCTGCCATTGGGTAGTGCTATATCGCAGGTAGTTGGGCTGGTAAATATTGATGGAATCGGTATATCGGGTTTGGAAATGGCACTGGATTCGGTTCTAAGGGGAAAGGACGGCCGTATGATTCTGCTTAGAGACGCTCTCGGAAACCTCAAACCAAGGGCTGATCTCCCACGCATACCCCAGACAGATGGTGTCGATGTCCAGCTTACTATAGATTCTCGCCTGCAGCGAATAGTTGAGCTTGAGCTAAAAAACGGTGTCGAGGCATCCCAGGCTGCCTCTGCTACAGCTATTGCTATACATCCAGCTACGGGAGAAATACTGGCAATGGCAAGCTACCCGAGCTTTGATCCAGAATCGGGTAGGGGAGCGGCATATTCCCGCATCCGAGCCATAACTGACTCCTATGAGCCTGGTTCTACATTCAAACTTATAACAGCCGCTGCTTCTCTGCAGGAAGGTATCACCGATGAGGACGAGATGTTTTTCGCCCATCACGGTACCGCCCGATTCAATGGCTATACTATCAGAGATGTACATAGAATGGATTCGGCCAGCTTTAAGGATGCCATAAGATATTCCAGTAATATTATCATGGCGGAACTCGCTAACAGATTATCCGATGCCGATTTCTATAGTTATGTAAGGGATTTTGGTTTCGGACTGCCAACCGAAATCGAGTTACCAGGGGAAAATTCAGGTAAAGTAAAGCAGCCTGGGGATTTTACCAAAGCTACAAAACGGTATATGGGTCATGGTTATGAGCTTTCTGTGACTCCATTGCAGGTTTGTAATGCTTATGCTGCAGTTGCTAATGGCGGAAAACTTATGTCTCCATATCTTGTTAAGCGTGTCATATCACCTGAAGGCGAGACCATCGCCGAAAATAAGCCCAATAAACTTAGGCAGGTAATAAGCGAAGAAACCGCGGACCGCCTCACGCCATTGTTCTCAGCTGTTGTGGATAGCGGCTCGGGCAAGCGAGCTAAAGTGGAGGGCCTAATGATTGCCGGTAAAACTGGTACATCTCAGCAAATCGAAAACGGTAGATATTCTAAGCAATTCTATACAGCTTCTTTTGCTGGCTACTATCCAGCTGATAATCCCGAAATAGCCATGCTTGTGTATGTTGATAAGCCGCGAACCAGTATTTATGGTGGATCGATAGCGGCTCCGATTTTCAAGGGGATTGCCTCCAGATATGGATATCTTTATCCGAAAAGCAGCAGATTCATCACCGAGGTATCAGATTCGATTACTACGCCTTCTGTTTATGGTATTAATAGTAGTGATATAGGTATTATCGAAAATCTCTATTCGATTTCCCTTGAAAGCCCGAAAAAAACTGATGATGAAGATAATACTATGATAGTATTTGATCAGCGGCCTAAAGAATTTGCTATTATGCGTAAGGCCTCACCCGTGAGATATACCGTTATACCTGAAAAAAGCTTTTCACCTAAAGCGTCAACAGATGACGCTGATACTTCGCATTCAAAGCTTATTAAGCATGATCTTTTGGGTTTACCGCTACGTAGGGCTATCGGGATACTGAACAGTATGGGCATTAAGCCGGTTGTTGATGGCAGTGGTATTGTAAAGAAACAAGTATGGAAAGAAAACAGCAATGGCAATATGGAATGCCATCTCAAGTGCTCATAAGTAATTTGTGATCCCGACAGGATTCGAACCTGTGGCCCCAAGTTTAGGAAACTTGTGCTCTATCCAACTGAGCTACGGGACCCTTTTGGAAAATGCAATTTAAGCCATTTCTTTTTCATTATCAATCTGTAATAACCATATTGTCTCTTTTGGAGAGAAATAGGGTGGTCTGTGGTGGCAGATAAGTATATATATTGATACTATCAATAACTGTGTAGCCGTACTGTACATAGGTGTTTATGTGATACTCATCATCGATTACCCACCACCATTTATCCTTTACTATTGACTTAAATTCTGGATCGTAATTATGATATGCGTTATATTCAAAGCTCGCGTCCATATTTAAAGGACCTGCGCCCATTGATTCGGCTTTTTCGATTAATGATGCCCTTGCATATTTAGAGTTTACATACGCTTTAGAAACCAAGAACGTATGTACCCCAAAGATTAAGATTGTTAAATAAAGAATCTTGCCTGTATTAGATTGTATGGTAATCTTACTTATGTCATTGATATATAGATAGCCGATAAGAAAGATTGGCAGTAACATGTATCTTACATAAATACCAGCAATAGATAGGATTAGTATATATGTAAAAGTAGCCAGTAGAAGCGAGTTTGATATAATTAAATCCTTTACACAACTTCCAGAAAATTCTAATATCTCATATCTAAAGCATATTGCGATTGTATAAGATGATATACATAGTCCTGTACCTATTATTAGCCCATTTGCCAACTTATAGATATTTAACTCTGTAAACCAGATATTTAAGATGTTTCCTTGGAGATAGTCTAGAAGGCCAAAAAATCTTGCTGTTTGCTGTGTTATATCTCTGAATTGGTTCTCTGGTAATATATAACCAATGCTTATACCAGCTATAAAGATTATTAGTATTGATACCGCCATTCTGTTGGATAAACTTTTTTTACCAATTAATATCAGCGGAAATAAGGACCACCCTATAAACACGAAGCCTATTATGAGATTTTTGATTGCTGATAATGTTATCCCAATGATACCTTTATCGAGTGTATCTAGTAATCTAGCCCTGCCATCATCATATAAAAAAGGAAGCGTACCCATTGAGCTAAAAAGATATTCCCTGAACCCTATGCTGATTAGAAGATATGATAACATAAGTAACGAGGTATAGGTGAGAGCCTTCTTCCAGTCTTTGACTTCATTATATGAGATTATCATCATAAATGGTACAAATACGACTGCTATATCCCTTATTGATAGTGACAAAAGGAAAAACAGCGTACTGAGAAGCAGTCTTTTCTTCAAAAGCATAAGGATAGATATTACTATAGAAATCGTGAAGTACATATCTGTCATAAAGCTATATGCTGACAGCATTATTGGATTAAGCACGAAAACTAATAATAGGGGAAGTGTATATTTCTGTTTAGGAATTAAATAACCTATCGTAAACATTCCTATGGCCATAAAGGTTTGGCTTGATACCCTTGAGGCGATTAATGTATTTTCGATAATATTAGAGAATGGTAGGGCTAATAAAAGCTGGCCGATAAGTGGCATAGATGTCCAGCCCGTATAGTTCAGCTCCCCCTGAATAAGGTTTTCCAAAGCAATAATATACGACCAGTCATCCCCGACATAATGGTTGAAATAGGGGAGGAGCAATAACTGAATAAATATTACTGTTCCGGTGACTATTAACCCATAACGTAGATTTTTTTTATTCAATGACGAAATCTGCACCTATTCTCAATACCACTACTGTTGATGCATCACCTGTATTAAAAGGCCAGTCAGCCGATTGATTATGCCGCATGTAATAAAAAAGAAAAGATACTGTAGAGTTGTAACTTCTGTGTACCCAGGGATACCAATTTCCGAAGATATCGATCAAAGTATCTTCAGCTAGGTCTGGCAAAATATAAAAGGCTCCTTCTAAAGCCATAGAAGCTGTTCGATTTATAAAATTCGCGTCATGGAAGAATTGTCTTTCTCCGGCAGTTGCGAATAATGATAGCCCGTTACTCCATTCTACTCTTAAAGAGGAATTATATGCCGCCATTGGTTTGATAACTTCATCTATAGAATTTAGATAATCGTTTGTCGTTGCACCTATTATATCATTTTGTCCCCAACCAAGGACCGTAGCGTGGTTTAATGTAAATCTTCCATATTTGGTATCATAACCATAGCCGTCTTTAATTGCTAGCTTACCATACCATGTCCTGCTTTCTATCCCACCGCCCACATCAAAGAAAAATAAGTCAACCTGATCCTCAAAATCATAAACACCGAAACTATTTGATACATTTCCAAGTACAAATGTCTCCTGTCTGTAATAAACTATATCTAGATCTTTAGTAGGGTAGAATCTATCAAAACCATATCTTATTTCGGTGTTCCAACCATCCCTTAATTCGGTATCATCAATATCAAAAGGGGTTATCAAACCATAATCCATGCCTATGATATATCTATTCTTCGCGAAGCTTTCCCTACCATATAGCTTTCTAATAAGATCTTCTAGTTCCGTATCTTCTGAATAAGTACTAACCGAACAGAGGATAAGAACAATCGAAAACAATGATCGTATCATAGGGTTATATAAATATGTATTGTTCTAATTCTATAACTTAGAGAATAAAATGTTCCACGTAGAACATTCAGGTTTAAATTACAGATTTCAATGAGAGAATACGACGTTTTAATTATCGGTGCCGGACATGCCGGTTTGGAAGCAGCTAATTCTGCTTTCAAAATGAATATGAAAACGGCCATAGTTACCATGGACTTGACGAATATGGGCATGCCAAGTTGCAATCCTTCTATAGGCGGATCAGCTAAAGGCCATTTAGTTAAGGAAATTGACGCTATGGGTGGCATGATGGGCATTTTTGCTGATAGAGCCGGGATATCCTTTAAGATGCTCAATAAATCAAAGGGTCCAGCGATATGGTCTCCGCGTTGTCAGATTGATAAAGATTTATATCCATTCTATGTAAAAAACCATTTTCTGCTCCATACTGATATCGATTTTATCCAAGGTATGGTTGATGAGATTATAGTAGATAAAGGAAATGTAGAAGGGGTTACGCTGAAAGAGGGTTCTAAGATAAAATGCAAGACAGTCATCTTAAGTGCTGGTACTTTTCTAAGGGGTGTAATGCATACAGGTAAAAAACATACAAAAGGCGGCCGGATAGGTGAAAAATCCTCCGATAAGATATCCTATATGCTTGATGAGTACGGTTTTGAAAGGGGCAGACTCAAAACCGGCACTCCTCCCCGTATTCATAGAGACTCAATAGATTATACCCAATGCGAACCGGAACCAGGTGATGATAATCCCAAACCTTTTTCTAGCAAAACAAGAAGTGTAAAAAATAGAATTGTATGTTGGCACACCACTACCAATCCTACAACTCATGAGATTTTAAAAACCGGCTTTGATGATTCCCCAATGTTTAACGGTACAATATCTGGGGCAGGCCCTAGATACTGTCCATCTATAGAGGATAAGATACACAGATTCTCTCAAAGAGATTCTCATAAGATACTTTTGGAGCCAGAAGGGATAAATACTGAATCTGTATATGTAAACGGATTCTCAACTTCTCTTCCATTAGATATACAAAAGAGAGCTATGGCAAAGATCCCTGGTTTGGAAAAAGCTGAATTTCTAAAGCAAGGGTATGCTGTTGAATATGATTTCTTCTATCCTTATCAATTAAAGTTCACTCTGGAAACAAAGAATGTAGAAGGTTTGTTCTTTGCTGGCCAGATCAACGGAACATCCGGATATGAAGAAGCCGGGGTGCAAGGTATGGTAGCAGGGATTAACGCTTCTTTAAAAGTTAAAGGTAAAGAAGGATTAAAACTAAAGCGAAACGAAGCCTATACAGGTGTTTTAATAGATGATTTGGTAAATAAGAGTACAGATGAGCCTTACCGTATTTTCACTTCTTTAGCCGAGTACAGATTGTTGTTAAGGCAAGATAATGCTGATCTCAGGTTATCATCTGTAGCACATTCCTTAGGTTTGATTAGTGACGACGATCTTAAAAGAACTGAAAGAAAAAGGAAAGACTTGGAGTTTGGTATTGATTATTATAAAAAGAAATCTTTATCTCCTGAATATTTAAAAACCTATCAAATCACAACCGATAAGCCATTGACTCTCGATCATCTTGTCAAAAGATCTATCAATGACAAAACTGGCTGGATACATGATACTACCGAATCATCCATTAAGTATTTTGATATCGCGAATAATGATGAATATATTGAACTTATTGAAAATGATATAAAGTACGAAGGTTATATCAAGCGTATGAATTGGGAAATAGCATATTTTCTTGAAAACGAGAATAAGTTTATACCAGAAACAATTGACTACATGAATATGGAATCACTTTCTACAGAAGCTAAAGAAAAGCTTTACAGGATAAAACCTTCCTCTTTGGGACAGCTCAGCAGAATTTCCGGCATTAGTGCGACCGATGTATCTGTAGTATCTTTGTACTTGCGTAAATAATTTATCACCAATAAATGTTCCACGTGGAACATCATTATGGAAATAGTTGTAATAGGTGGAAGAGGTAAAGTTGGATACATGTTAGAAAGGCTGCTTTCTAACACAGATCTTAAATTTACATTTATCAGCAGAACTGAATTTGAATCAGACTCACGTGTTATAATAGCTGACCCTTTGGATAAGAGAAATCTGAAAGACATACTGTTAAGTTTGAAACCCAAAGCTGTAATCAATACCATAGCATTTAATGATGTAGATAAAGCAGAAGAAGAACATGCAGAAGCGATGATGCTTAACGCACATCTTCCTGAATATCTATCAGGAATATGTAGGCTGTTGGACTCTCATTTTATTACCTATGGCACAGATTATATATTTGATGGGAAAACAGGGCAATATAAAGAGGAAAGCTTGCCTAACCCGATCAACTACTATGGCAAAAGCAAGCTTACAGGCGAGAATATGACAAGGGTTACATGGGGAAAATCAACAGTGATAAGAGCGAACATAGTTCACGGGCCCAATCCATACGGATATACCGATTTTGTAAAGTGGGTGGAAGGAGAGCTTAGAACAGGTAATAGTATAAATATTATTGAAGGCCAGAGCGGAAACCCTTCATTCACTGGTGATATAGCGCATGTTACATATAAGACGATCTTAAATAAGCATTACGGAATACTGCATACAGGTAGCAGCGATTATCTTAACAGATATCAGATGGCACTAATAGTGGCCGATGTTTATGGCTATGATAGCAAATTGATAAATCCGATAGAACCTAAGGCTCTTAAGCAAAAAGCCAAGAGACCGGATAAGGGAGGGCTGAATTTATTTGCTACGGAAACAAAACTAGACTTTAAATTTGCATCATTCAGAGATGGCGTTGAATCAACAAAGCATTCGGAGAAATATCAATAAATGACAAATATCAGCTTAGAAAGATTTAGTGAGCTATATGATAGTTTTCAATCAAAAAAAATCGCAGTTATCGGCGATATAATGCTGGATAGATATTTCTGGGGAAATGTAAGCCGTATATCCCCAGAAGCACCAGTGCCTGTAGTTGATGTAGTAAAAGAAAATTATCATTTAGGGGGTGCCGCTAACGTAGCCAGTAATCTTAGGTCATTAGGAATAGAAGCCGAACTCTGCGGGCTAATAGGTGCAGATAATTCAGGGAAAACCTTTGAGAAACTATGCGGTAAGAAAAACATTGGTACAGGTGGGCTTTATAAGGACAGCAACAGGCCAACAACAGTAAAAACAAGGGTTTTCGGTAATAATCAGCAAATAGTAAGGCTGGATAGAGAGGTAAAAGAAAGTATATCCGGGGATGGCGAGAGTGCTATCTATACTTTTATGACGCAGATAAAAGACTTATCTGCGATAGTGATAGAAGATTATAATAAAGGTGTACTGGGAAGGGAGCTAATAGTCAAAATATCGGAATACGGACTTAAGAATGATATACCTGTGTTTGTAGATCCTAAATTCAATAACTTCTTTGAGTTCAAAGGTGCATTTTTGTTTAAACCCAACCGAAAGGAAGCAGAGGTAGCTCTGGGATATCAACTGAATAGGAAAGATGACGTGGTAAAGGCAGGATGGGAACTGATGGAGAAGCTGCAAGCACAAAACGTACTGATCACACTCGGTGCCGATGGGATGATGCTGTTCAAAAACAACGGATCGATACACTCTGTAGCCACGATAGCCCGAAATATCGCGGATGTATCCGGTGCGGGTGATACGGCGATAGCGACTCTAGCATCAGCCATAGCAGGCGGTGCTACTATAGAAGAAGCGGCTATGCTATCAAATTTTGCAGCTGGTTCGGTATGCGAGGAGCCGGGCATCGTATCAATTAATTATGAAAGACTGAAAACATATATAAAACTAAACTCAGTATGATTTATAAACCTGAAATGCTTTCGGATATAGTAAATACCCAAAGGGAAAACGGAAGGAAAACTGTTTTTACCAATGGTTGCTTCGATATCCTCCACGCTGGACATGTAAAATATTTAAAAGAAAGTAAAAGCCTGGGTGATATACTGATAGTCGGACTAAACAGTGATAATTCCGTAAAACGACTGAAAGGCGAGAGCAGACCTATCAATACATTAGAAGACAGAGCAACTGTAATTGAAGCTCTTAGATCTGTTGATTATGTCTGTGCATTTGATCAGGATACACCTAAGGAACTGTTGGAGAAAATCAGGCCTGACATTCTGACTAAAGGTGGAGATTATAAGAAAGAGGATGTAGTCGGCTTCGAATTACTGAGCTCTTACGGTGGCGAAGTACGTATTCTTTCTTTTATAGATGGTAAATCCACTACCAATATCATAGAGCGCGCTAAATGAGAGGAAATATTACAACTCTTCTAAAGATATCAATAATATATGGAATATGTGTATTTCTATTAAGCTGTTCTGACACTCGAGACTTAAATACCGAAGCGACTAGTAAGGATAAGGATAAAGTTGAGAAATCATCTGATGAAAATGGTTTAGGTGATAGAAAAGTACCTGATCCCATTGAAAGTAGCGGTATGAATGCTACAGTCGATAGATCCAATCAAAGTGAAGCCTCAACAGATAGCTATACCATAGGTACTTTTACATTAATAGATTCGATTCCTCATTCTGTAGCGTCATTTACCCAAGGGCTTACTTACTATAATGGTAAATTGATAGAAACAACTGGGCTAACAGGATTATCGGAAATCAATATTATAGAACCTGAGAGCGGAGATATTGTAAAAAGTAAAAATCTACCATTATTTATATTTGGTGAAGGTAATACGATAATCAATGATACATTATATATAATAACCTACAAAAACCAAGTTCTTTATAAGTACTCCTATCCAGATCTGGAAGTGATATCAGAGCTGTCTTATGCAGGGGAAGGATGGGGATTAACTTATCTAGGCCAAGATATACTCTTTTCTGACGGCTCCAGTATATTAAAGGTACGAAGCAAGTCCGACTTTAGAGTTAAATCAAATATCTCAGTAACACTAAATGGTACCAGTGTTTTTGGTTTGAATGAACTTGAAACTGTCGGAGAAGCAGTATATTCCAATATCTGGGGGGAAGATCGAATCATTAAGATAGATATAGCAAGCGGTAATGTGAAAACTGTTTTTGACTTTTCATCACTACGATTAGGACAAACCAACAATAGATATGCAGAAGTATTAAACGGCATAGCATACAACGCGAAGGATGATATATTCTATATCACAGGCAAAAACTGGAATCATATATATAAAGTAAGATTCAACGGCTAGGCAAAGCAAAGCCAAACAGATTCTCACATTTATGAATAATAATATATTTGATATATTGTATTCCTTAAACCGAACCTAAATTCAGTAAAACTATAAAGACCATATATGGCGAAGAAGAATGCCGAAAAAGCTGAACAAAGCTTTTTTGCACGGCACAAGATGACATTTGTTTACTGCGGCCTGATAGTGATATCGCTAATGATATTTTTCGGGAGCGCATTCTTTGGTGGCTCAGTACCTGCAGCTGATAATTTAGCTTCACTGGCAATGCAGCCATATTTACAGGCAGCTAATGAAAGTGGCGAATTCCCTCTATGGATACCCCATATATTTTCCGGTATGCCGTCATTTGCATCCCTTTTAAATACTGGCGATAGATGGTGGGACTTTATACATAAGGCATTCTATGGTGGGGCGGAACTTTTCGGTAATATATTTGGTTCTGATGTAGCAAGGGTAAGCCTGTTCTATATGCTCTACGGTTTCGGGGTATATGCCTTGCTAAGAAGCAAGAACAAGGACCGATATGCATCGTTCTTTGCGGCATTTGCCGCTGTGTTCAGCACGGGTATTATAGTATGGCTGATGATAGGCCATAATACCAAGCCGATTGTAATGGCAATGCTCCCATGGATATTTTTATGTCTTGAAAGGCTAAGGCAGAAGTTCTCTCTTTTTTATGCGGTAATCTTAGCAGTGGTTCTACATATAACATTTGAATCTACACATGTTCAAATGATTTTCTACGCGGGTTGTGCTGTAGGTTTGTACCTGATTTTCGAACTGATATCCCGCCTGATAAGAAAGGACAATCCCGTATCTATACTCCAGACAACTGGGGTACTGTTGTTATGCGGTGGTTTAGCATTTATAATATCATCAGATAGATACCTTGCAGTATTGGAATATACAGATTACTCCACTCGTGGAGCAGCACCGCTTATCCAAGACAATTTATCGGAAGCACAAGAATCGGGTGGTAACGATTATGATTACGCTACAAATTGGTCTTTCAGTCCAGGGGAGATGATAGATTTCTTCGTCCCGAATTATCACGGCTATGGTAAACTTGAGTATGATTATGAAAAATCAGAAAACAGAAATACTCTATTAGCTAGAATAGCTAGAGAGCGGGGAGGCAGACTGCCACTTACTTATTGGTCCCAAAAGCCTTTCGAAGATGTCCCCCCATATATGGGTATTATTGTATTCGCTTTTGCAATCATAGGATTTTGGTCACATAGGAAAGATTTATTTGCACAATACCTACTTGTGTTAGCAATATTCGGTTTAATTCTCTCTTTCGGATATACTTTTCCTATCCTCTATGACCTCTTCTATTATTATGTGCCTAGTTTCAATAAGTTTAGGGCGCCAAGCATGTCGCTCGCTTTGATGCAGTTCTCATTCCCGGTATTGGCTGGATACGCAGTAGATATGTTCATAAAGAACAGGGTTAAGAAGAAAGATAAAACATCAAGGGTATATAAGTATAATAAAGCTCTCATGATTATGGCTGGTATATTTATAGCGGCGTTTGTGATCTTTTATGCTGGATTTAAAGATTCTTATTACAGTGCTGTGGGCTCATCAAAATTAGTCAGTATATATGGATCACCTCAGGTAGTGGAAGAGCTTAAAGCGTTCCTTTGGGAAAGCACTGTAAAGGATTGGCTTGTGAACGCTATACTACTGGGCGGAGCTATAATGTTAGTTGTTTTCTATACCCGTACTAAAGTAAATTATATGGTTTTTGCTGTTGGGATGACATTGCTGATTGGTATCGATCTGTTTAGGGTATCCGGAAGAGCATTAGAAACCAGTGAAGGTGGGCGAGCGGAAAAACAACTAGAGCAGCACCGCGACTGGGCGGAATTTATCAAGTCTGATGATGGATATTTTAGAGTAGCTGATTTTGTATCCCCTTCACAGAATGCCACCGCATACTTCGATTTGCACGGGATCAACGGATACCATTCAGCTAAACTGAGAGTATATCAGGATATGATGGACGTAGCTGCTCAGAAATCAACCAATTTTATACAAAATCCATTTATTTGGCAGTTAACAGGTACTAAATACGCCATATATCCTCAGCCAATCCAGGGCCTGAAACCTGTATATCAGTCTAAAACTACTAATGCTATTGTTCACGAGTTTACCCAAACACTGCCGAGGGTATTCTTTGTGGATAGATTTGAAGAAGCAGATGAACTTACTGCTGCTAAAAAGCTGGACTATGTACCGAATGGTAACTTTGATCCAAGAGAGATAGCATATATAACACCAACCGAGGTATCTGGATTGCCAGATATACCTATCGATCCTGTATCGATTGAAGCCGATATGAATATAATAACCGATTCAACGAATACCAACAGTGAGATAGATGAGTCAGAAAAATCTGATAGTGATATGTTGATCCAAAAAGAGGGATCAAAAATGGATGAAGGCAAAGTCGCTTCCGCTGAGATTACTGAATTTGAAAACCAATATATCAAAATTGAAGCCACTGCAACCGGAAATAACCTGCTCTACATATCAGAGGTGTGGTATCCAGAAGGTTGGACGACATATATCGACGGAATCGAGACAGAGACTTATAGAACGAATTTTGCTTTCAGATCAATAGTGGTGCCTGAAGGCGAGCATATAATAGAACTAAAATACACATCTCCGCAATTTGAATTCGGCAAAACGGCAAGTATGTTAGCTTCCGGGCTATTATTGGCGATGCTTGTTGTAGGGTTAATCACCCAGCGCCGTAAGGCCAAAGACGTTAATGAAGAAACTAATAATCAGTCGGAAAATTGAATCTCAGTAAAAAATACTTCTCTAAACCAAAGGCCGTAGCGAGGGAATCGGATCAGGAAATCCTTGAATTCTTTCATAGCCTCAAAAGCGATAAACCATACTTAGAGCTTCCAGAGGAACTGTACGAAAAAATGGAACCAGCACATGGTATCATCGCACGCGACCTAATGGAAGAACCTAGATTTGTCAAACTGCCGAAATCAGAGATCAGATTCTTTGAGTGGTTGAAGGAAAAAGACGGCAAGGTATGGAATGATCTATGGGGCGGGGATTCCAACGTATATCTTGTGTCGCTGGCTTTCCTTCCAATGTTATTTGAGAATGACGGTAGAGGCTACCCGATATGTGATCTGGAAACCATAGAGAACTATTACTTTATGGAAACTCACATGGTAGGGGATGAAGGTAAGACAATGATGGAGACATCTCAAAAGCTTTTCCTCGACCAGAAAGGACTAACTATACAACAGTTACTCGCGCTCGAAATATCCATCGGGCCAATCGATATATGGCATTTTGCATATAAACACGGCATGGATATTGAAAAGAGCAAAGAAGCAGCACGGGAAATGGCAGATGACGGACTGCTGGTACATCTGACTGAAGCAAAGCATTTAGCCCCGTTTATTCAGATATAGCGGATTGTGCCGTCTAAATATTTCTGTGCTTTTTCATGATATTCTAAAACGGAATAAAAATGGCATATTCATTTGCTGGTATGGGTTACAAGAGAACCCAGTTAAACTTAAGTATAGATAGATTAAAACTTGATCACAATAATATAAGATTTGCAGATGAAGAGTTTATTTCAGAATCAGAGCTAATAGGTAAGTATTTGAGCAGCGATGGCTTTGATAGGCTTATAAACTCACTTCGTACACATGGATATTTTGATGAAGAGCCCTTGGTTGTAATACCCGATGACCTGCCAGATTCGATAAAAAACCTTCCCTCAAGTGATCTTAGATGGAATCAAGAATACGTACTTCATATCCATGATCCCCAAAATACATTTACTGTAGTTGAAGGTAACAGAAGGGTAGCCGCTATTAAAGCGATTCTCAACCATGCAAAAGGTACTTCCGACCTCGGAATAGGGAAGATAGAAGATGAAGTGATGGAAGATTTAAGCATAATTCCTTCTATAATCTATTCTAATTATAAAGAAGTATTGCCTTATTTAGCAATTAAGCACGGTTGTTATTCATCAAATTGGGGAGATAAGGAAATGGCAGATTTCAAACAAAGAATGGAATCAATGGGCCATCCTCAAGATTATATCGATCTTTTCGAAAAGTAGAAGAAATATATAAAGATACATTGTCAATATTTTATATAAATCATAATGTAGTTGGTAAAAAATGCTTGATATCCCAAAATGGTAAATGTGATAGTAAAAAAATTTGGTGGAACTTCTGTAGGCACAGCGGCAGCGATAATGAAGGCTACTGAGAAATTTCATGGTACAGATGGTTCTGTTGTTGCTGTTCTCTCGGCATGTGCTGGGGTAACCGATATACTTTATTCTATTACATCGATACTTCAGAAGTCCGAAATATCATATAATTCCGGAAACAGAAAGAATGCGGTATTACTTGCTACCCAATCGCTTGAAAAGCTGAATGATCTACTTTATTTACATGAAAATATTATTAAAGAACTTGGTTTGAATATTGAAGACTTAAAGGCTGATTTAGAAAATATATATTTAAAAATAAAGCTAAAGATTATTGGCGCCATACTATTAAAGGAGTTGACAGAGTCTAATTCTGAATCAATACAAAGCATGGGCGAGTATTTTTCTACGCTGATATTCCATAGCTTTTACAGAAAGAAATACAATCAAAATTCTATTCTTATTGATACAGCTGAATATTTATATATCGATCCACGGAGTAAAGAAGCAGTATTGACTGAAAGCAAACATGATAAGCTTAAAGCTTTACTAAGTAGCGGTAAAAGTATTATCATGCAGGGTTTTATAGTAAGGAAACCTAACGGACTAACCGGAAACTTTGGCCGTGGTGGATCGGATTATTCGGCCGCTTTGATCGGCAAGCTTTTAAAAGCTGACCGAGTTGATATTTATACCGATGTTGACGGAATATACAGTGCAGATCCCAGGAAGGTAAAAAACGCTAAAAAATTGGACAGTATAGAAGCTGAGACGATGTCGATTATGGCTAGATTCGGAGCAAAGGTAATGCATCCGGATTCTCTTATCCCCGCATTAGACGTCAATCTACCTATTTATATTAAAAATACATTTTCAGATAATGAAGGAACACTTGTAAGAAAATCTATTTCACAAAAGAATGACCGTTCACAAACACCTACAGTTACTTATTCTGATAATATTACTTATATCTGCATAGATCTTACTGCCATTAGCAAGAGTCAGATAAAGCTTTTAGAATCAGAGATTGCTAATACAGATATCGATATACTTATATCAAGTAAATCTATAACAGATTGGCAGATATATGTACCCGACAAACATAAAGCTGCTATAGTAGAGGTCATCAGAGAATTTACTGCCCCTAAGCAATTTGAAGCAGTCAACAGTCCGCTGGTACTTTTAACCTCGATGGGGAAGGGGAAAACACTCACTGAATCGATAACCATAGGGTATGATGGTGACAATAGCGGTTTTAATATATTAGATTCCATATTAATAGAAAAATCTATATATATTGGAAGAGGCAACTATGTAGTAGAGTTCAATAATCGATTGGAAAACGAAAATATATCAGATATACACGATGCGGCTATGCAACACTTTTTAAAAAATAGGGGCAAATAAATGTCGAGTACTTATAAAAGGCTCTTGATAGTTGATGATGACGCGAATATTCTCCGCCTACTTAAAAAGATATTCGAAAAGTCCTACGATTTACGGATTTCGAAAAGCCCGAGCGACGGCTTGAAAATAATCGAGGAAGGTTTTAAGCCAGGTGTCGTTCTTTCAGATCAGATAATGCCGCACATGTCGGGGGCGGAGTTCTTGAACGTAGCTTCACGTTATGTGCCTACGGCGGTAAAAATTATCATGACAGGCCATACCGAAACAGCCGAGATAATACAATGCGTAAATGAGGCTAAAGCCCACATGTATATGGTAAAGCCATTTAATACCATCGACATGGTGCAGGCGGTAAAACTCTGTTTTGAGCACCATAAGTCTATACATATAAACTCCAGCGTATCTGCGTATACCCAGGAGATGCAGGGCAAACAAGTTGCCCAAAGCAAAACGATAGCCGATCTGAAATCCAAGATATCTGGAATGAGAGATGATTTTGTGGCTAGCTTCAGGGTCTTATCTGAATCCCAAGACAGGCTGTCATATATTGATCAGACTCCGTTCGTTTCAGATCTGGTTACAGAAATACTTAATCATATAGAATTCAAATCTGAGGTCAGTAACAGAATAATTAATGCCGCTAAAATACACAATGCCTATCGCTGCCTAATGCCAGAGCATATAGCCATTAAAAGGCCTATGATGATAACAGACGCAAACCAGCTTGATATATGGATCAAATGTTTTCAGTTATTCGTTGATTCATTAAGAAAGACAGGCCTACTTGATTCCACCTCGCTATTGCTGGAAACTATGTTTGAAAACAATATCGGTACAGGTATGCCGAACCAGATAAATAGTTCTAAATTCCATTCGGACTCCCAGGTGCTTGCTATAGCTGTTCGATATACCATGGATGTTTATGGCCTATTGCCTGATGATTACGAACAAACCGACCGCGAGGCGCCTTGGGAACAAACAGAAGGCGAAACCCAGCAAAGACATATCGAAGCTATCAAAGCTATAGACACTCACAGAAAATGGTACAGCGAAAAAGTTATTGAAGCGTTCTCTAAGGCTGTAGAAAAAGAAGCCTTCCAGCCAAGGAAAGAGACTCTTCGGATAGAATAGAATAGGATAGGAGAGGTATTTATTATTTGAATATTGAGCCAAGGAAAGCATCTTCCATTGGTTCTGCAGCATTAGGATCAATAAAACCGAGAGAGGCTAAAAACGCTTGACCGCCAATAACTGCACAGTATGAGTCCATAAAATATGCCTCCGTATCACCCTGTAGAAAAACGATGCTTGTTTTGTCGAATTGGGTACCACTGATCTCAACTTTGGATTTTGTTTGTTTGGCGGTTAACCCAAGGCTCTCAAACTCAGCGATATATCCCTCAGTATAGAAATCATTTACTTCCTCTGCTGTTTCAGCATCAATAGCTATCGTAAAAGAGGCAAAAAGCTGATCTTCACCTTCAGTAAAGATCAGCTTGGGTAATAAGCCGCTATCTTCTCCGCCAAGAGTCTCATAGGATTCAGCTTCACTCGCTACTGTATATAATCTTGGTACATCTATAGACCACCCTAAGCCTTCATCACTGAAAACTAATTTTTGAGCGACAACAGAGGAAGCCGAACAAAATAGAGTAAGAGCTAAGATACATGGCAATAGTATGATATTTTTCATTCTGATAGTTTTTTAGAAAGTGGATTATTTAAGATTATCGAATTTCTGCTTCATAGTATAATTGTCTTTCGTTAGTCGTTTGATAGTGAGATCTTCTGTTTTGTTATTTGCCAAGCGGAGATTATTCTCTGATTTGAGTAGAAGTTCTTTAGTCTTTTCCATTTGTTTTATCGATTTATCGATACTGTCAATAGCATCTCTGAACTGTCTGCTAGCTAAATCATAGTTTCTAGCAAAGCCAGTCTTAAACTCTTCTATTCTTTCTTCAAAATTAGTGATATCAATGTTCTGATTACGCATTTCGATCATTTGATTTTTGTATTCCATCGATTTCCATGCGGCTTGCCGCAATAATGATATGATCAATATAAAGAACTGCGGGCGGACAACGAACATTTTCTCGTATCGGTGGCTCATATCAACGATACCTTGATTGTATAGCTCATTATCGTTTTCAAGCAGTGACACAAGAACTGCGTATTCGCAACCTTTGTTCGTTCTGTTTTTATTCAAAGTTTTCAGGAAGTCTTCGTTTTTCTTTTTTGATACTGTATCGTCATTCTCGTTTTTCATCTCGAACATGATAGAGACGACTTCATTACCGTGCATATCCTTTTCACGGTAGATATAATCTCCCTTCGTGCCGCCCACAACCTCATTATCCTTATCGAAATATACCCCTGGAAAAGCTGTAGGGCGAAGGCGGTTAAATTCATTCTCGCAGTGCTGCTCAAGTGACTCCCCCACCATTTTCGTAGAGAGTTTAAGTTTCATATCTCGGTACTGCTCTACCTTATCTTCTAAAGCTTCAATCATCAGCTCTTTTTTGCTTAGCTCATGCTCGTGGGTTTCTTTGAGTTTTTCTTGAAGTGTCAGTTTTTCAGTCTCCTTCTGTTGAAGCTTGCTTTCTAACTTGCGTTGTTCATCCTTAGCTTCACCCAGTGCCTTAGTAAGTGTTAGCTCTTTATCCTGTTCGGCTCGATCGAGCTTGCTTTTCATTTCGCTAAGCTGTTCTTTAAGCTTCGATAACTCACTGGTATGCTGCTGGCTGATCTCGGTTTTCAGTTCAGCGATAGTTTTATCTTTTTCCAGTTGTGATTGCTCGATTTTCTGACGCATCTCCGTGATCTGTCTGTCTTTAAGAGCGATTTCTTCCATCTGTTTTTTCTCTAGTTCGCTTCTAAGCTGGTCAATCTCATGTTTTTTTTCTCCAAGTTTTCTATCATTCTCACCCTTAAGCCTTTCTATCTCTTGCTCTTTTTGTGAAAGCTGCTTTTCAGCATCCCCGCTTAGCTCGCTCTTAATTCTCTTTATCTCACTTTCGAAAGTCTTTTGCTCGCTGGAAAGCCTTTGCTCAAGCTCTTCGGTGAACTGATGGTCTCGAATCTGCTTAACAATACTATAAAAGCTGGACTCATCCAGTTGGAATATCTCTCCGCAATTAGGGCATTTAATTTCTTGGTTGGACATATCTTATCTCTGCTTGGTAGTTTGATTTTTATCTAAGATAAAAAACGAACTTAGCTAAATAAAGGAGTTCGATAAAATATATTAAAAAGCTGGGGGGGGGATTTTAAATATATGGTTTAGAATAGATCACATAATAGCTATTATCTAAGCCTACTGTGTTAGTTATAGCTATTTATATTTTATAGCAACACCCGAAACACCTGTTCTAGAGTTCAAAGAAGTAATTATGTTTAATTCGACTCTTATTATAGCATCCGCACCAATTTCTGAAGCTTTTTCTTTAAATAATTAATTGCAGTGTTACTGTTACCAACTACATCAGCTGCGACAGAAGCAATTACTTCGTAATCAGAACCAATGTCCCCAGAATATATCTTTGGCTTTGGCTATTGTTTCTGGATAAGGTTTGCCTCCCTCAGGGTGATGGTAGGTATAATACTTACATCCGGTTAATGTAAATAAAGTAACAATAACTATGATAACGATATTTTTCATTGTAATTATAATTAATCGATAAATTTAATTGCTGTTGCAGTGGCATTTACGGCCGCATCCCATTGCCCATAAGCAATATGAAGCCTAAGATCTAAGATAGCATCTGCGCCCAGCTTAGCTGCTTCCTTCTTTGCTATATTGACGGACTTAGAGGAATTGTTACCCCCGTCGGCACTTGCTATTACCTGGCCAAGTATAATATATTCCCTGCCAATGTCATCTGTCGAATAAACTAAAACCTTCTCTGCAAAAGTCCGAGGAAACTCTTTAACGGTATCATCGGTACGATAAACACTTGAGGTAGAACAACTGCATACTAGGGCACACAATAGAGTAGTTAAAATGTATTTCATCTTATTTCTTGCAGTATTGGATTTATTAAATAAATGGTACTAAGAACATTACAATAGAATAATTTCTTCATTTTTTACCCACAAAGTCATCCTGAAAGTACTTCACCCATTCGCCATCAATTAGTTTCTCGCCGTACTCCCTGAAACCGCCATCTGCAGTGCGGCCGAAGATATATCGCTTGGCTTCTGTACTATTGACAATTAGCTTACCATTTGCCAGTTCAGCAGGTGCGCGCCGCATACCCCGAGATGAAAAAGGGTAGTAATAAAAGGTTTTGTCTTCCTCATCGTAGCGGATGATGGTATGTAGCTTTAGCGATTCGGAATTGAGTCTGATAACGATGATTGTAGAATCCAGGTCATACTCTATTGATTGGAAAGCGGGCTCTTCCCGTATCAGCTCGCCACTTACACTATAACCTTTTGAGGTGCCAATCCACTCGCCTACCATAAAGCCCAGCTCCGCCATCATCTCCTTTCGCAGGGGTTGGGAAAATGCGAAGATGGGAAAGAGGAGGAGGTGTAGTAGGAGGGGTAGGAGAAGAGTGTTGTTCATATTGGGGGGGGGATTTGATGAACACCTTTTATAATGTTATAGAGGTCATATATAAAATAAATATGCAACATAATAGATTTCATGATATGATTGCACTTAGGATATAGATCGTAATAAAAGATTTGGAATTATACTACGTTTGTACTATATTATATGCTAAACAAAGGTAGCTATGAGTATGTTAACATTTAAAGTTGGAGAATTATTTTGCGGCCCAGGTGGTATAGCATTTGGGGCACACCTCGCTAGTGTTAATGGAGTAAAAGTTATTTCGGCGTGGGCTAATGACTATGATAAGGATACGTGCGAAACATACAGGAATAACATAAAAAGATTTACACCCGATGTAAAAACACTTAATACAGATGTTCGAAAACTAGATATTAATACTTTAACTGAAATAGATGGTTTTTGTTTTGGATTTCCTTGTAATGACTTTAGTGTAGTTGGACAGCAAAAAGGAATGAATGGTTTATATGGACCTTTATACTCATATGGTACAAAAGTAATAAATAAACTTAAACCTAAATGGTTTATGGCTGAAAATGTATCAGGACTAAGAAATGCGAATGATGGAAATGCATTTGATTTAATACTAAAGGATTTAAAAAATGAAGGATACAATCTTTTTCCGCACTTGTATAAGTTTGAGGAGTATGGTGTACCACAAGCAAGGCACAGATTAATAATTATTGGAATAAGACACGATTTAAATGTAGAATTTAAAATACCTGAACCTACCCACCTAAAAAACTTTGTGACTTCTAAAGAGGCTATTGAGACTCCAGCAATAAATAAAAAGGCTTGTAATCACGAGTTTACTAACCAATCTAAAACGGTCATCGAAAGATTAAAATATATTAAACCTGGAGAAAATGCATTTACCGCTGATATACCAAAGGCATTACAATTAAATATCAAAGGTGCTAAAATCAGTCAAATTTATAAAAGACTCGATCCAACGAAACCGTCATATACAATTACTGGTAGTGGTGGTGGTGGTACTCACGTATACCATTGGAAAGAAAATAGAGCTTTAACAAATCGTGAAAGGGCAAGGTTGCAAACATTTCCAGATGATTTTAAATTTATAGGTTCTAAAGAAAGTGTTAGGAAGCAAATAGGGATGGCTGTACCTCCTAAGGGTGCAAAAGTTATATTTGAAGCACTTTTTAAATCATTTAAAGGCTTAGATTACAATCATATCCCATATAAATATGCTCCCCTTTATTATAATAAAAAAAACTTAGAGACCTTTTACAATAACGGTCAAATGCAACTACTCGAACCAAATAAAAAATATGATACTGCAAGGGCATAAGCAATTATTTGAGCAAGTCTTGATTAAACCCTCTAAGCTTTCAAATAAATTGCAAATACTATCTGGTTTTGCTTCTTCTGCGATGGCATTCCATCATTTAGAATATTTAAAAAGAAATAATAAGTCTGATATAAAGATCGATTTAATAGTAGGAATGACACCTATAAGAGGAATAAATAAAATTGATCATAACGCTTTTAAAAAGATAATGTCAGACTACCCTACATTCTCATGTAGTTATTTAACAGATATTCCTCCCGTTCATTCTAAAGTTTATACGTGGTTTAAAGATGATGAACCAACTAGATGCTTTATAGGTTCTGCAAATTACTCGCAATTAGCTTTTACTCGTGGTAATCAATCAGAGATACTTTATGAAATAGATGGTAAATATGGGAAAAATTATATAGAAAAGTATCTTAATAACAGTATATATTGCAACCATTTAGATGCAGATTCTATAATAAATAATAAAGGTAAAGCTAGGGAAGATGGTTTATCGAAAAGTAAATTTGTTCAAGAAAGTCTAATACAAAAAGTAAGCTTATTATCTGCAAAAAATACAATTCACACTAAAGGTGGTTTAAACTGGGGTCAACGCGAAGGGCGAAATAAAAATCAAGCATACATTCCTATTAATGGTGAACTTAGGTTTAAAAATTATTTTCCTGAGACTGGTATACATTTCTCTGTATTAACTGATGATGATAAAACTTTTATTTGCACAAGAGCACAGCAAAATGGAAAAGCAATAGAGACACCTCATAATAATAGTTTACTGGGTGAATATTTTAGATATAGATTAGGTTTAGAAAATGGGGCATTTGTAAGTGGTATAGATCTTGAAAATTATGGCCGTACAGATGTAACATTTCAAAAAATAGATGATGAGACATTCTATATGGATTTTAGCGTTGAAAAAAACTAAACAACTATTTATTCCAAAATCGATATGAGACATACCCCCTCATCCTGATCCCATATCAAAAGCCAGTCGGATTCGATATGGCATTCCCAATAGCCAGCATATTTACCTTTGAGTTTAAGGGTTTGAACTTACGATTGATCTTACCATCTATAACAAGGTTGGTAACAACCTCATCAAGTTTAGTCATATCGAGACCCCTCTTTTTAGCTCGTTTAAGATCTTTCTTAAAACCGTTCGTCTGTCTTAGTTCATACATTCGTTTCTATGAATATAGTTGTTGTCTAAAGTTTTCAAGATCCAGTTTCTCGGTCTTCCCCTCTCTTGCTTCACGCATTGCCTGCTCGGTTTCCTCATTATAGCGGGGCTGCTCTTCTATACGGGCAAACCCGAACGTCCTTAGCATTTCGATTACGGCCTTAGCCTGGTCTGTCTTATCATCAATATATACTGTTGTCATAGTGAGCCTTTGCTTTGTTTTACTTTTACCATTTATACGATGTATCACTAAAAAGGATTAAACACATAAAGTCATTATACAACATCAAATAGATCATTCATCACATTACAAGTTAACCTAACTGAAAAATACTAGTATCTTTTCCGCAACCAAAAGGAAACACGCACCAAAAAGATCAAAGCAGGAACTTCGACTAAAGGACCAATCACCCCTGCAAAGGCTTGTCCGGAATTCAAACCGAATACCGCGATAGCCAACTCAAAATTATTCCCGGCTGCCGTAAAAGCTACCGAAGCGGTTTTGTCGTAATGTGCGCCTGCAGCCTTGGAGAAGAAAAATCCGATTATAAACATTAATATAAAATAAATAAGTAATGGAACAGCAATTATCAGAACGTCCATCGGTAATTCTATTATCATATCCCCTTTTAAAGAGAACATAACTACAATCGTAAACAAAAGGGCAATCAAAGTTAGCGGGGAAACTGCCGGAATGAACTTATTCGTGTACCAATCTTCTCCATTTAATTTCACTAATACTAATCTGCTTAAGATGCCCATTATAAATGGAATACCTAAGTAAATAGCAACGCTTTCAGCAATTGTGCCAATTGAAATATCAACAATAGCTCCATCGAAACCGAAGTAAGGCGGAAGAACAGTAATAAATAACCAAGCATAAAAACTATAAGCAAATACCTGGAATATACTGTTTAACGCGACCAAACCTGCTCCATATTCGCTACTTCCTTCTGCGAGGTCGTTCCATACCAATACCATAGCAATACAACGGGCCAAGCCTATTAAGATGAGCCCGACCATGTATTCTGGATAATCATGTAAAAATATAATCGCCAAAATAAACATGAGAACAGGACCAATTATCCAATTGAGTATAAGAGAAATAGATAGGATTTTTGTATTTCTGAAAACTTTTGGCAACAATGCATAATCCACTTTTGCCAAAGGTGGGTACATCATCAAGATCAACCCGATTGCGATTGGGATATTAGTAGTTCCGCTACTGAACGAGTTTATTGTGTTTGGTAATGCCGGAATGAAATATCCAAGCGCTACCCCAAAAGCCATCGCTATAAATATCCAAAGTGTTAGATTTCTGTCCAAAAAGCCTAATTGTTTTGTCGTCATTATTTATGGATTTTTGGGTGAGAGAACATATAAAATTTCAGTTACTATTTAGAGGCTTCTGTTAATATATTGATCTTTTAATTGATATCATTTTAATAAATATCGAGTAGTTTTTAGCAACAGTTACTATCTGGCGAGCAGGAAGGTGCCGAATTTAATGTAGGTAATACGGCTGCAACCATTTCCACTGGAATTCCGCATTTGTCTTTTGCTAAACAGTCCGTTTGTTTGTTGGTTAGCAAAAAATTTTGTCCATCAAAATCGAGCCCGTATTTCCCAATCGTATACGCCTGATACTCAACCTCGATTTCAGAATCGCCTATTTGTAATGCTTTCTCAGAAAGTTCTATGATATTCAATAGCTTATCTGGATGCAGTCTGTGGTCGTAGTCGTTTGCATTCCAGAGTTGGAAGTTTACTACCTCTTCTTTCCTTTCCGTTCCTCCACAATCGATAAAATGTTTTGTGATTTTACCAATCTCTGTAACGTGAAAATGACTTGGGACTAAGTCGCCGTTTGGTAGTTGAAAACCTAAGGTTTCCAAGTCTTTCAGTAACGCTTTTACTTGTGATAGCTTCATAATTATATTCCTTTATTGCGATTATGCGATGAATAACCCAAAAAATTTTTAACAACAGTTTTGATTATCTGGTAGATCTTGATTTAGAAAATCAATCATAGTAGATTTCATTGCTGTCCAGTTTTCTTTATCAATACAGTAACAAACACTTGTTCCTTCTACATTTCCTTTAATCAGACCTATATGTTTTAGCTCTTTTAAGTGTTGTGAAATCGTAGGCTGAGCAAGTCCGATTTCATTTACCAAGTCTCCGCAAACGCATGAATTGATTCTGAACAAATGTTGTAAAATGGCCACCCTTGCCGGATGACCGAATACTTTGGCAAAAAGAGAAATCTCATTTTGCTTGTCGGTAAAGATGCTTGTTTTTGATAATCCCATTCATACATACCTATATTTGTATATTGCAATATAACGATAAAAGAATAAATTTGCTATCCTCTCCCCTCAACCAAAAAAGCCACCTACCCCATTTCTGGGATAGATGGCTTTACATAACATAATGGGGGAGAGTACTAGCCCCTGTTTAGTCACAATTTACTTTTTGTCGTCGTCCACTACAGTGTAATCGGCTTCTTCTACGCCGTCGTCTGTGGAGGGTTGCTGCTATCTGTTTCAATCCATATTACTTGAGGTATTCTTCCTCTCGATAATCAAAGATAAGTTTTATTGCTTCCGATAAATTTTCTCTGGCTTCTTCGATAGTATCACCTTGCCCGTTCGCACCTTCAATTTCTGGAGATAGTGCTATATATCCATCTTCGACTTTATAAATACAAGCTGTATATGTTTTATTTGCAGTCATGATATCATTATGTGTTATAAAATGATTGGTTGATGTAGGGTAATGCAAACCAAAAGCAAGCTATATTTAATATTATTATCAAAACTGTCATTAAAGGAGAGCAAGAACCTTTAATAGTAAATATTTTCACCAACCCCATTTTAAAAGATATATATATCTACTCCGATCTATCCATCATATTATCACAGAAGGCCTGCTACTAAAATGTCTTCGTCCAGATCTTCCCAATGTATCCCTTCGCCACCGCCTATTAGCCTCCAATTATGAAGCTGTTCCATAGTAGCTTGTCTGAGAGTAGGAAAAAACTCATAAGGTATAGATATCGAGCGACCGTCTGTAAGGCGAACCGCAAATGTCTCATTACCGATTGTCAGATCTTCCGCAATTACGGATTTTTCAATAACCAAAGTGCTCATCCCATTTCTCCAAAAGTATATGTTTATTTTGACTGATTGTATCCCGGATATGTTTCAATTCCTTCGGTTTGAAACCTCTGTTATTTACAAATAACAAGACTGCGAGTTCAACTTTTGCGGTATTGCCGGCTTTCTCTATATGTACGTGGGGTGGCGGGTGGTCATTAATATAAAAGAATTAATGATATCCGTTTTCTTTAATTAGGGTGGGCATTGACTTGTATTCTTTTTCTAAACAACTAAAAAAAGGCTTTGTATTTCTACAAAGCCTCTAGATTTAAGCTACTTGCCTCGCTTACTTCTTGTCGTCATCCACTACTGTGTAGTCGGCTTCCTCTACGCCGTCATCGGTAGGGGGTTGCTGCTGATCAGCATCTGGTGCGCCGCCGCCGCCCATGTCACCCATATCCGGGGCTCCAGCTCCTGGCTGGCCGCCTTCGGCACCTTGGTAGATGTGTTGGCTGGCCGCAGACCATGCCGCGTTCAGCTCGTCGGTAGCTGCTTTGATGTCACCGTCGTTTTTGATTGCGTCCTGTAGTTTGTCTTTAGCGGTTTCGATCGTTTTTTTATGGTCTTCCGGAAGTTTATCACCGAGATCCTTAAGCTGTTGCTCTGTGCTGTGCACAAGGCCGTCTGCTTGGTTACGGGTTTCGATGTCTTCTTTGCGTTTCTTATCAGCATCGGCATTCGCTTCGGCTTCGGCCTTCATCTTCTCTATCTCATCCTTTGATAGGCCAGAAGATGCTTCGATCTTGATGTTCTGCTCTTTGCCAGTCGCTTTATCCTTAGCACCTACAGATAAGATACCGTTGGCATCAATATCAAAGGTTACTTCAATCTGTGGTACTCCGCGCGGAGATGGCGGAATATCAGCCAAGTGGAACTTACCGAGCGAACGGTTGTCTTTCGCCATCGGGCGTTCACCTTGTAGTACATGTATCTCAACCGAACTCTGGTTATCCGCCGCCGTGGAGAATGTCTCAGTTTTACGAGTAGGGATAGTAGTATTTGAAGCGATCATGGCCGTGGTTACACCACCGAGAGTTTCGATACCGAGAGTTAGAGGCGTTACGTCAAGTAATAGTACGTCCTGCACATCACCTGATAGCACTCCACCCTGTATAGCTGCACCTACTGCTACTACCTCATCAGGGTTTACCCCTTTGGAAGGATCTTTTCCGAAGAAGCTCTTAACAAGCTCCTGAATCTTAGGGATGCGTGTAGAACCGCCAACAAGAATCACGTCATCAATCTCATTCGGTGATAGTTTAGCATCGTTTAGCGCTTGCTCAACTGGTTTTAGAGTACGGTCGAAAAGGTCCTTACATAGGCTTTCGAACTTTGCACGTGTAATTGTTGTGTTAAGGTGCTTTGGTCCGTCCTGCGTAGCAGTTATGAACGGCAGGTTAACCTCTGTCTGCATAGAGCCTGATAGCTCGATTTTTGCTTTCTCGCCTGCTTCACGAAGTCTCTGCAGTGCCATCGCGTCTTTTCTTAGGTCGATACCTTCTGCTTTTTGGAACTCTTCGGCTAGGAAGTCGATCATTCTCTGGTCGAAGTTATCACCACCGAGGTGCGTGTCACCATTGGTAGATTTCACTTCAAATACGCCGTCGCCGATCTCAAGTACTGAAATATCGAACGTACCGCCACCGAGATCATAAACGGCTACGGTCATGTTCTCGCCTTTCTTATCAAGGCCATAAGCTAGTGCGGCTGCGGTAGGCTCATTGATGATACGGCGAACAGATAGTCCCGCAATCTCACCGGCATCCTTGGTAGCCTGTCGCTGTGCATCATTGAAGTAAGCCGGTACCGTGATTACGGCTTCAGTTACTTTCTGCCCGAGATAATCCTCGGCAGTCTGTTTCATTTTCTTAAGGATCATTGCAGAGATCTCTGGCGGAGAGTACATCTTGCCGTCGATATCTACTTTTACGCTCGCACCATCTGATGAAGCTACTACCTTATAAGGTACCATGTCCTTTTCTTCGCCTATCTCTTCTTGGCGACGGCCCATAAACCTCTTGATAGAGTAAACTGTTTTATTCGGATTTGTAACGGCTTGGCGTTTTGCTGCCTGGCCGACAAGCTGCTCCCCGTTCTTGGAGAAACCCACCATAGATGGTGTTGTTCTTCCGCCTTCGCTATTGGCTATAACCTCTGGTGTGGTCCCTTCCATCACCGCTACTACGGAGTTGGTTGTTCCAAGGTCTATACCTATTATTTTTCCCATAATATTGCCCCCTGTGCAATTCTTTATATTAAATTCTAAATATGATTTTTTCTTTTGATTAGCCGGCAATGATATAGTACGATCCCAGCCGCTATAATCATATTAGAAATCATGCCACGGAAGAATATATGACAGAATGACACCCTTGCGATAAAGAAGTATTTATCGATGGAGGGTACAATCTGCCATTAATTCATGGTGATTGACTGTTTAGCAGGGTATGATGACTTTTTATACTTTGTCGAAACATTGTTAACCGATGCAGAAAGATAGTTTTTCAAATTAGCAGATGCGCTCTTTTAGGTAAAACTGCCTAATAAATAATCGTAGCGGCGTGATATATTTAGCTGTCTTTATATTAAGAATCTTTATGTCATTGCTTTACATAACTAGTTCATGTCTAATCCTTCGACAGGCTCAGGATGACATACGCTTAGACTGCAGTAATCAGTTGTTACAAAGAGCTAGCCCTCGTTTCAGACACTATCCACCAATATCATCCCATCCTAAATCCTTCTTCACATGGGAAGGAGTTTAAGAGATATTATGTTATTCCGAGAGATTGCCTTAGAGAAGCTTTAAACCCCTCTCTTAGAGGAAGAGGGGTTTGGGCTGAGGTGTCAGAAAAGAGTTAGATGAAGTGTTGGATAGGGGTATCGTATTCGAACATATATTAATACACTTTTATAGTTGACTGAACACAAATTATCATCTCGTATTAGAATCCCCATTGTGGATAAGTGTAACCACAAGTTCGATTAATCGTTTTCCCAAATACAATAATTTCTTCATCCGGTAATCAAGCGAACAAGCCTATCCGAACCTTATCTACCCTTTATCATGGCAGTATATTTGATCTTGCTCTGTGATATGTCGTCAATAAATCAATATTAAGTTATCAATACCGGATTCTTCTCAGTTTGATAGGTAAGGGAAATAATAATGTCCTGCAGCCCTGCGGGTTTATGGCTATTTGTAGATTTAGATTTCTGCTGATAGCTATGGTTATAGTGCATCTATGCGGAATAGGTGGTGCTTCGGCTGTGCTGGAAGCGGAGACTTTCGCCAGCGGAGGCGTGCAGCCTCAGCTATATAGTTATTTAGGGTTGGGACTGGGTAGTCTCAATTCTGGCTATGCGGGTTATTCTAACAGTTATCCCTATGGTATCTATGATGATTATTGGGGAGATTATTGGAACTTCAGCCAAGAAGGCCAGTTAAGCGATCCCTTTATGATAGGAGCGGCAAGCCCTATTTTCATGATGGCTATGTTTCAGAATTCATGTCCTATCGACCTGACCTTTAAAACCAGAACTACCTATATGATGGGCCGCGGTGGGGCTATACCAGTTATCGCCACTGTTATGCAGAACGGCCTTATGAAACTGAATAAGGGTATGTATGATAAAGATTCAACTGAAAAGCCTTATAACTCTTTACTTCTAAGGGATAACAGAACGAAAAGAAACCCGTGGGTATCCTTTCAGGAAGGTACTGATAGAGAGGAAATAGGTAGCCAGAATATTCTAGATACATCACTTACCAAATTCGTGAACCGCGAGACTCTATTCGATACTGTTGATATTACTGCGGCTACGGTTTTAGATATAGATGATTATCTGAGGCTAAGGAAACAGCAGCTACAGCGGGGAATATATGACTCTCTGCTTACGCAATATGATATTAAAAAATCCATGTCTGGCGGCGATATTGCCAGGATGATGGCAAATTCGACCGGCCTTTCAATACCATTACCGCCAAACCCGCTTACAGGTATATTCGGTAAACCAGAGATAAACCTAAATGTAGGTGGCGAGCTTACTGTAAGGATCGGCGCGAGATGGGACAGCCAGAATCTCGGTACGGTATCACAGTTTGGCCAGACACAGTTCTCTCCCGTTTTCGATCAGAATATCAATATTACGTTAAGCGGTGGTATCGGCGATAAACTTCAGATGAATACCGACTGGAATACTAACCGATCATTCGATTTCGGTAATGAGTTCAAGGTAGGATATGAAGGTTATGATGATGATATCATCAAAAGGGTGGAAGTAGGTAATGTGTCATTTCCGCTCAATAGTCAGCTTATTTCCGGCGGTACAAACCTCTTCGGTATTAGGTCAGATTATCAATTCGGGCCTTTAATGCTCAGAACAGTATTATCTCAGCGTCGCGGCCAGAGAAGGTTCATCGATGTTAGCGGTGGCCAAACGGCTCAGCCGTTTTTGGTTAGGCCTTATGATTATGCAAGAAACCACTTTTTAGTAGATACTCTTTATGCTTCTATTTATGAGGAGTATTATTCTTTTGCTCAGGGTATTATACCGAACAGGGCCCGCCCTTTTGCGATTAAGGAAATTGAGGTTTGGGAATCGACTAATCAACTGAATGATGTTGATGGTGTAACAGATGCGGTAGCGATAGCGGATGTACCCGGCAGACCTTTCCCGCCAAATTATGATGACCTCATGAGCCTGCCAATTCAGCAGGGTATAGTGGAGAGAGGAAGGTTTCGTAGGCTTGATACCATGCAGTATGAGATCGACAGGAACCTTGGTCATCTTACTATTAACAACCTGAGACAGGATAGGACTTACGCGATATCTTACAGGACTGAGAATAATATCCGTGGCCCAGAAGATGATACCTATTATGGTGATTTTGCCCAGTTCCAGAACGAAGTAGGCGACACCATGGTACTGAAGCTGGTTTATCGGCCGAATATGCAGCCAGGTTTCACTTCGATATGGCGCCGCCAGATGAGGAATATCTATAATATAGGTGCATCGAATACCGATCTTACATCTACTAAGATAAATTTATGGTACAGAAGGCAGTCCAATGACTCGACAGATGTTCTTGATGAGGCCCCAGACAAACTGGTAACTATTTTCGGGGTCGATAAAGTAAGCAATAGCGGTAGCGAGCCGCCTGATGGTGAGTTCGATATTCAGGGGCCATTCTATAACGCCAGGCGTGGGGAGATTATATTCCCGACCCTTGAACCTTTCCGTACGGGTCTACGGAGATATTTCGAGAATCTAGGGAATCCTACAGCCGCTGAAAAGTATGTATTCAACGAGGTATATGATACTATCCCCCAGATAGCTATGCTGAACACGGCGAGGGATAGATTCTATATGTCCGGCGAAGTAAAAGGCCAGAACAGTAATAGGATTTCTTTAGGTTTCAATATCCCGCGCGGTAGCGTTCGTGTATTCCTGAACGGTAGGCAACTGCAGGAAGGCCAAGACTTTACCATCGACTATATGTCCGGTACCGTTACGATGCGGAACCCTTCGGCAACTGTACCAAATGCGAATCTCAGGATAGAATATGAGCAGCAGGATATATTCCAGATAGCGACAAAGTCTATCGTAGGTATAAGGGCGGATTACCAGTTATATAATAAGAGAAACGTAACGGCGAACCTAGGCTCAACATTCCTCCACTATAACCAATCGGCTCAGATAGACAGGGTACGCTTAGGGCAGGAACCTATAGCAAATACTATGATCGGTTTTGACGGTGAGGTAAATGCGGACGTTCCGTTTATCACCGAAGCGCTGGACTGGCTGCCTTTCTACGATACTAAAGTACCCTCAACCTTTAATGCGAATGCAGAGATAGCATGGGTGATACCCGAACCGAACAAAAGGGAATCAAGCGTAGCCAGTGATAACGGCGAGCCAGTCGTATATATAGATGATTTTGAATCCGCACAGAGGCCACAAAGCCTTGGTCAGAATTTCTCGCTATGGAGCCACTCTTCAGCTCCCGTGGATAATACTTTAGGTGAGGACGCACAGGAAAGAAACCTTTACCGCGGTAAATTGTATTGGTGGCAGTATTTCATTGCACGAACACCGGCTATAGAAGTATATCCAGACCAACAGACCCAGCAGGGTAACAGAAATATCCGTGTATTGAATCTAATATTCGAGCCCAACGAAAGGGGTATCTATAATAACAACCCAGAGTTTTTGGATAGGTTCAATGCTGAAATAGGGCAAGGTTATGATTCGGTAACAGTAGCACAGTTCCACCAAGAAAACGCTGAAAAAAAATGGGGCGGTATGCAGCGCCTTGTATCCAGCTTTAATATGAACTTGGATCAGGAGAACGTAGAGTTCATCGAGCTGATGATTAAAGTTGAGAATTATGATCCTCTAAATACTAAAATGTATGTTGATCTTGGGCAGATAAGCGAGGATATAATACCGAACAATGTATTAGATACCGAAGATGGCATCGGCGGTAATGAACTGCCAAACCAGCTAGTCGATCCTGGGGAGGATGTAGGTATCGATGCGATGGATGATGAGATTGAGCAGGCAGGGGGAAATCCTAACGGACTTGTATATCCTTTCCCTTTAAATCTAGAGAATGACCCTGCACGGGATAATTATGAATTCGATTTTGGCAAGGCGGCACAAGATCAGGGGCCTCTTGATTTCTACAATTACAATAATTATGAAGGTAACGCAACCCAGACTCAAGAAGGTAGATTTCCAGATTCTGAAATCCTCAACCAGAATAACGGCCAGCAGATATCGCTCGATAATTCATATTTCAGATATGAAATTGAGCTTGAAAATGATGAAGATACTTATAATTCTCAACGTGTAGGTTTTAATAACGGTTGGCAGTTACTGCGTATCCCAATCCGTAGGCCGACTGAGACAGTTGGTAACCCTCTTTTTTCTAATATCCAATATATGAGGGTGGTTGTACAGGGTGGAAGATTAGAAGCTAAAATCGCTGACTGGAGACTGCTCGGTACTTTATGGCAAAGAAACAGTAATCTGCAATCGGGTGTCCCACCGAATGATTCTGTATTATCTGTAAGCTTTGTTAATAGATTTGAAAATTCTGGGCCGCCTACTTTTTATACTTTACCGCCAGGTACCAGACCTCCGCAGATAATCAACGCGCCAAACCCTGATTTTGATCTTGAGCTTAATGAGCAGTCATTAGTGGTTGGTGTAAACAACATGCGGTATGGAGATGAGAGAATGACTGCGAGAATATTCACACCGCAGGATCTTATCTTCTACAAGCAGATGAAGTTTTTCGTACACGGTGACGGATCGATGCCTGATGTCATCAGACCGGGCCAGACTCCAAAAGCTTACATGTTCTTGAGATTCGGTGTGGATTCGAGTAATTACTACGAATACAAAAGGCCGCTTATGAGAGGCTGGCAGGATCTTGGTTTTAACTTAACCGATCTGACGGCTATAAAGCAGATAAGGGATACTAGCTTTTTGTTCGATAGACAGACATTCCCGGTACCGACAGATAGCCTTGCTACTTTCACCATTCGAGGCGAGCCGACGCTTACTCAGGTAAGGTTTTTTGGGTTTGGTATTGAAAACCCGGAGGAGAATTTCCCGAACGAGCTGACAACCAAGATGTGGGTAAATGACCTAAGGCTTATCGACCCGGAAGATAGTAACGACTGGGGGGCGGTAGCCAGTTCTACGCTCACACTCGCCGACCTGGGAAGTATGAACGCAAGTGCTCGCTACCAAAAACCGAATTTCCACGCTTTCAACGAGCGTTTTGGGGATCGAAATACATTAGGTAATTATCAGGTCAACGTGCAGGGTAATCTGGAAAAGCTACTGCCTAAGAGTATGAAAAAGGCAAAATTACCGATAACATATTCCCGTGCCGAGATGACGGCTACTCCAGAATTTGTAGCCAATAGTGATGTCAACCTTCAAGCTGCGGCAAACGCGGCATATAATAACGCTATCGCCGAAACTGGTGATGAAGATATAGCTGAAAACGCGAGAAACGAAGTTATTCAGCGCTCCCAGGTGGTAAGGGTACAGGACAACTGGGCGTTAACCAATGTTCAGCTCGGCATCCCTGTTGATCACTGGACTATAGATGAGACTATTAATAAATTGACTCTCGGTTATAATTACGCTCAGGAATATGAGCGAACGCCTGTTTATGAACAGAGGTTTTTCTGGCAATGGAACGCTCGTGCCGCATATACCAATACGATACCTGATCTATTGGTACTGAATCCGCTAGGATGGGCAGAGGGTATCTGGCTGCTTGAAGACTATGCGAATTGGCGTATAAACTTTCTGCCGAGTAATATAAACGGTAATCTTGATTTCAGAAGATCAAGAAGGACTGAACAAAGCCGTTTCCTTGATTTTGCCAATCCCGTGGTCAGGGATTTTGGAGCTGATAGGGGAGCCGGATTTACTTGGAATCTATCCCAAAACGGTTTGCTGAGCCCAAAATTCGACTATGAATTCAGTACGTTATCTAATCTAATACCTCTTGAAATTGATGAGTTTGGCCAGCAGAGAACAGGCAGCCAGATAGCTGACCAGATATTCGGGGGCGGTGACGGGCTAATAAATCTCGGATTGGACTCTCGGCATACTCAGTCAGTAACGATGAATATCAAACCGCTTGTACCGAATATCGGTGGTATAAGGGGCTTCTTTGATGTGAACGGAAGTTATTCTACAAATTATAACTGGAACGATCCGCTCCTATCCAACCCAGAGCTTGCTGATATTGCAAAGAACGCAAATTACAATAACAATATCAGGATGACAGCCTCGCTCCGGTTGCAGGATCTCGGTGATAAATGGTTCGGTGAGGCGCCGGCAAATACTGGTAGAAAACAGCCTAGACAAATAGGCCGCCGTAAACCCGAACAGGATACAACTACAAAGACAAGTTTTTGGGATTTACCGCTTGGCGAGCAGGTAGGCCAGACTTTCAAATTCATATTTCTTGATTTTAGAAAGTTGGATTTTAGATTTAACCAGACAAATACAGCTACCAATCCTGGGGTATTCGGTGGTACAGGTATGGGCAACTTTTGGGAGCGTGGGTTGACCGGTAGGGACAGCCGCCTGGAGTACGGGCCGAGCTTTGCGTATCAGTTAGGGCTTGTGGGTATGCCTCACGGCTCATTCGGCATAAGGCCTTCCGATGCTTTTCCTTTCTTCGGTTTTGAGACACAGCCCGGCTTAAGGCCACCTAATGCCACCCTGCAGGATAACTATTCCCAAAGAACTACCTTTGATATCAATACATCTCGCCCGCTGTGGGAAGGAGCTACCTTGGATATTACATGGAGTACTAACACGGGTTATAACAAAAACTACACAGTCGAAACAGATGAATTCGGAAATCAGGCTATTACTAACCTAATCGCTATGGAGTCTTTCGAAAGGTCTTTCTTCCATTTGCCGGGTATGTTCGGGTTTAATGTGTTTGGCAGTAATATACAGGATGTGCTTCAGGATTACGAGCAGCGTAAAGTGGGTATCGATCAGCAGATAAATAACAATCCTGATCTGACCGATGATGAAAGACAGGTAGCGAGAAACAGGGCTTACCAAGTAGCACTTACTGAATCCTTTTATAATGAACTCGAGACGTTCAGCTTTTCCAGTGGTAACATAGGGAAGTTCCTCCCGGCTCTGAACTGGAGAATAACTTGGGAAGGTATCGAGGAATGGGATATATGGGATGGATTTGTACAGCGAGCCCAGATAGAACACGTGTATAGCTCCGCTTACAATGAAGCCGCACAGATAACCGATATCGGACGGCAGGTACAGCAGCAGACCGTAAACTTCGGTTTCCAACCACTTATCGGAGTAAACCTTACATTCGACGAAAAGAAAATCGGCGGGCGGGCGAACGCCGTGTTCAAGTGGAACTCCACTAGTAATTATAATCTCAACTCGGCGGCAAGGTCGCTGATACAGACTGAAAGCACCGAAGAGCTTCAGATGAACGCTTCCTATACAATGGACGGTTTCAGCTTTAGCCTTTTGGGATTAGAGCTGCAGAACGATCTCGAGTTTTCATTTCTCGGAAAATTCGCAAAAACCCGCCGTGCGACTTTTGATGTACTGAACCCAGAGGAAGCTGGCGGAGAAGGCCGTACCCTTGACGGTACCACACAGATAACTCTCGAGCCGAGGGCGAGATATAGCCTATCGAACCGTGTAACTGCCTCATTCTTTGTCCGCTATGACGGTACATTCTCAGAAGGAGCCGCTACGCCTGGTTTTTCGACAACACAAGTCGGGTTTGATTTTAGGATAAATGTAGCCGGTGGCAGATAAATATTACTTTACTTATTGCTAAAATATATAGAATGATGTATTTTATATTTTTGGTAATAAAAGATTATAAAAAATGCCAACCCTTCTATGCCTCCACGGCAACTCCTCATCTCAAAGAGTTTTCGATCCTCTCAAAGAAAAGTTGAATAATAGAATAAATGTAATTGCTATCGATTTTCCAGGCCACGGCGATAAACCGCATACCGCCAAGCAAGATTATTTATGGGATAATCTGAAATCGATTGCCATTGATGCCGCCAGAAATATTGATAATGATATAATTCTTTATGGCAATTCACTCGGCGGCCATATCGCATTAGAAGTAGCAGGTGAGATTCATAATTGTAAAGGTCTCATTATAAGCGGAACCCCGCCACTCCCCAAACCTTTAGAGCTAGAAAATGCCTTCTCTGGCCACCCCGCCACTGCTTGCTACTTTGTTGCTGAGCCAGATGAAAAGGAGCTGTTATCAGCTATTGAGATATTATCATATAGTCAGCATGAAAAAGAATTATTGTTAAATGATTTTAAAAGATGCGACCCACAGGTAAGGGTGGCTTTAGCAGAAGAAGCTGCCGATGGAAGTACCATAGCTGATGAAGTAACACTATTAAAAAAGTCGGATATTCCATGTCTGATTCTGGAAGGAGACAAAGACATCCTACCTAGGGCAGGAT
The DNA here is from genome assembly GCA_964462685.1 of uncultured Hyphomicrobiales bacterium. Classification (GTDB taxonomy): domain Bacteria; phylum Bacteroidota; class Ignavibacteria; order Kapaibacteriales; family UBA2268; genus CAYWYR01. Next base: position 38,685 of record CAYWYR010000007.1, read on the forward strand.
ATATGAAGCAGATATCAGAGGAGTGCGGTTGCGAGCTAGTAGAATTTGAGGGCGGCGGCCATTTCCTGACCATACAAATGCCTGAGAGAACTGCAAAAGAGATAGAGAGCTTTGCCAGCCGCCACGGTTTATTATGAAAGCTGTTCTATGAATTAAACAAAAGGAACATCTGTTCTCAAACAAGATTTCAGTTCGGATTCAGTTGGTTTGCGAATTTGCTTGACAGTCTCATTTTCAATAGCTACCAAGCCCATATCTTCAAAAGCTTTAAGCCAGTTTTCCATAGGTAATACGCCATTTTTTTTCTTATAGTAGTTCGAGTTGACTATGATATCTGATAGGTGATTAATAGGTGGCTTTGCCACGGGATGCTGCTGGTGATAAACTGTTGCATCGGTTAAATAGAAAGTAATACCTTTATTTCTGGCAGATAAAGCGAAATCTGTGTCTTCGCCCCCATAACCTTCGAAACCCGTATCGAAACCGCCTATTATCTCAAAATCACTTCTATTTATAGAAAAACACAGGCTCCAGAACATTTCATAAGTGTTATTTTGATTTAAGCCTTTATCATAAGGTCTATCAGGGTGCTGGATGGAGTTGCTTTCTAAATGCGAAAGCATATCCGCCGCATTATCATTCCCCCGTAGCTCATCTGTGATATTCGATTCAAGATACTTAGGAGAACCCATCTGTAGCCCACCGGGGTTTTCTAAATAAGATATAGCTTTTTTGAGATAGTCTGGTGCTGGAATGCAGTCCACATCAAGAAAATGAAGTTGTTTTCCTTTGGCTTTTTTAGCGCCCTCGTTTCGGGCTTCAGCTAATGGCAGCCCGTCAGATTCATTTTCTAAATTATGGATATTGATATTAAGCTTTTCCGCAAGTCCACTTCTTATGTAGATAGGATCACCCATATTGATGATAACCACCTCATCCGGTATTACCGAGCTGAGCGATAAACCATAAAGCGTATTATGCAGATGCTCTTCTCGGCCTTTCACTATTATTATTATACTGTTTTTCACTTTGATCAATATTTTTCATTATCTGGGATAATTCACCGAAGCGACTAATATCTTCAATCATATTTGAGATATTGCCGTTTCTGCAGTTGGTCCATTCGACCAAGCTTTTAAATGGGTGATTCGTTGAATGACTCATTTTCTTATTGATAGCCTTAATGCCGTTTATGATATTATCTGCCGGTAGATAATTGGCATAAGAATTATTCACTAGTGCCTTGGCGAACTCTACCTGCTCATTGTGTGGTCTATCCTCTGGAACTACATAGATTTTTTTTCCCAAGTGTAACATCTCGCTGGTTAGGTTCATTCCCGGAGCAATAATAACGGTATCAATGTCATTTAGAGCCTGTCCTACATCTTTTACGTAACCTAGTTGGATGATATTGTCGGACATTGTTCGCTGCTTTTGTCCTATAACATAAAATGATTTAGAGGGGTTTGCTCGTGCAAGTATTCGAAGCTTGCCAAGCCCTCTACTTCCCCCACCGCTACCGGTTATATAAGCGACTTCGTTTTCGTTTGAAGTATTAGAGGAAGTAATAGTTGTAACACCGCTGTATTGTGAAACGAAACCTAGATAAAGAGTTTTCTCTTTTACCCAGTCAGGTGTGTCCAGGGGTTCTAGATGTCTCGGGAAATATGCTAAAAGAAAAGTGGCCCCCTTATATGCTTCAATATGCGGAATATCAGTTCTATCACCGAAAAGCCTTACATAGGCGTAGGGTATTGAAGACACACGCATAAGCGCGGCCACTTCAACGCTTACATCCACTATCATAAGGCATATATTTCTATCGATACATTTTCTCAGTATCGCTTCGCTCCGCTTTAGAATCTTACTGCTACCCACAGGTGAGTAATGTAAATAGCGAGGTTCTTCAAGTTTCCCCTGCCAGTATGCTTCTGTCTCACTATCATCCCGATGTTCATCATCCAAAGGGGTAACACCGCATTTATCGGATATTCCTTTACCGTCTGTCATATATCTATCACAGAAGATCTCGCCTCGGTCGCCGAAATGTGAGAGAAACTGTATGGCATAATTCAGATGGCCGGAGCCGTGGCTATGGGCATAATATCCTATAATACAGCTCATACTGCCAAAGCCTCCCTATCCGTTGTATTATGATAATCAGAATTGTTTTTATCCTCAATCATATCATTGTACAAGTTGGTGTAATTGTTCACCATAGCGGAAATAGAGAAATTCTCCTTGGCATGGTTCCGGCATGTTATTCGTTTTATAGAACCTACGCTCTGTGCCACTTCCGCCAGTGCGATTATATCCCCCGTATCAACCAATATGCCCGTTTCGGAAGTTATTATTTCAGGGGCAGCCCCCGACTTGTACCCGATAACAGGAGTGCCGCAAGCAAGTGACTCGGCTAACACGAAACCAAAGGGTTCATCCCATACACTTGTAAAGAAAACACATTCGGCCCTGCCGATCTCGCTACTAAGTTCTTTCTGGCTTTTATGTCCTACATACTCTATCAGGTAATCACCGAGATGCGGTGCTATATAATTATCAAAATACCACTGGTCGCTTATCGGCCCGGCTATTCTGAGTTTTTTTCCTGCCATCTTGGCTGCCAATATAGCATGATGGGGTGCTTTTTCCTTACAGATTCTGCCATACCATAGTGTTGTGTCTTCTTCTGGTTTCGGGGAGTAAACCCATTTGCTTATATCTATACCGTTATATACTGTAGTATGCTCATCAACAAAACTGGACCAGGTCTCCGCTAGGCTGTCGCTTACCGAGGCGAATCGTACGTTACAGTTTGGCTTTATAGCAGCAGCACCGTTCTGTAAGGATGGAAACGGAGGCGTATGTAATGTGGTAAGGAACGGAATACCGCATGTGTTTCCGTGAATCATCACCGTGTCATTGAGTGAGTTGTTATGTATTATATCGTAATCAACTGATTCACAGATATCGGACATTATCTTTGAGTAAAGTTCAGTCTGAGCTATATATTTCTCATCTGGAAAAGCCTCTTCCTGATGATGCTTGTTCTGCTCTGGATTACCTTCGATCCTATACCGCAGCCCGGGAAAAGGTATAAGATTCAGTTCAGGGTCGGAGTCTTTGTGTGCATACAGATCCACGGTATGCCCTTGGTTTACTAATTCTTTAACTAGAATATGTGTGAATTTCTCAAGCCCTCCAGCGTAAGGTTCCGCTATCGGGAACAAGCTATGAGCTATTATAGCTATTTTAAGTTTCTTTTTTCCATTTTTGATAATCATATTGCCATTTCTCTTTCTTTGTTTTCTATAAACAGATTCCTGTCTCCATCGGCCATTCTGGCTGCTTCTTTCAACTGGGTAAGCATATTTAGGGAGGAATACATCATAAGCAGCCCGATACTGACAGATAGTGACGCCATTATATGTTCTCCCAGAAACGCTAAGTATGTTCCAGACCCTATTAATAGAGAAAAAGCCCCAAACGGTAGGGGGCCAATTTTATCCATACCCGCGAATTTATTTGTCCTTATAAATGGTTTTTTCAAGCCGATCGTAGCGTCCCACCATCCGAAGGCGCCCTCTGTAAATAAAGCTAAATGTGAACTGAGCGCCCTAAAAGCTTTTTGAGCGTTTTTCTGTATCCTAAAGAACATCAAGTATTTCATTGCTGTATAGATCGCTATCGTTGATAATGATAAACCGACAACCCTCATATTCAACTCGCCGATATTAAAAACCGATATACCAACCGATAAGGCGATAAGAAGAAGAGGTATGCCGCAGAAGTTTATCCAAGCTGTAAGCTGCATAACACAGTCCCTTTTTATGGCTGCCAAATTAGGTACCGATACGAGGTAGTTCTTGAGTGTTTGGAAATTTCCGAATATCCATCGCAGTCGCTGCTTTCTAAGGCCGTCAAACTCTACCGGCATAATGCCCCGGCCCATAGTCCTGTCTATATACCTGGACTTCATGTGTGCCAGCTGGAAGCGAGTACCGAGTTCAGCGTCTTCGGTAATAGATGATGTTGGCCACCCGCCTATCGAATCTAAAGATCTTACATGTACCAAGCTGAGCGTCCCTGTACCTAGTACAGTTCGGTTCTTGTTCCCGCTTTTGAGGTATAGCTTAAAAAAGTGATTGAACTCTTCTTTAAGGCCGGAATTCATAACAGATACATTTCTATAGGCTTGAGGGAATTGTACTAGAGCAAGGTTTTCTCTGGTTGCAATCTTTATAGCTTCGGAAATACAATGCCTTGAAACCCTGTAATCAGCATCCACTGTAAAAATATATTCTGTTTTAGGGTTCTGTAGATTTCTGCATAGATTGAGTGCCCCTGCTTTAAAGCCTTCAACATCCATCTGATGGTAAAAACTGATTTTTTCATGTCCGTTACAGAAACTTTCTACAGGTTTCCAAAACCTCTCTTCTGGCGTGTTGTTGTCAAATACTATTATCTCATAGTTTCCGTAATCCTGCTGTAGAAGCGATCTGAGAGTTTCGATAACGATTTCCGGGGGTTCGGAATAAATTGGGATCTGAATTGAGACAAAAGGCTGGTCCTCTGATACATTCTGTTTCTTGAACGGAACAAATCTGTCTATTTCAATGAACAGTTGGGCTGCCGAATGTACTATAGTCGCTGTAAATGAGACTATAGCCATTACAAGAAGCAGATCCGGATATAATATCGCAATAAAGATCAACGACAAAAAAACATACGGTAATACTTTAGAATATCTCATTTCCCTTCCATTTCCTTTATTCCATCCTTCATAATTATTAACGGGAATAGACAACTATTATTATCATTTTTTAGTTATAGATTGAATCTATATGTAAACTGTTTATAATAAAACCAATTTATGAATAGCTATATCCTGATACAGCTTAGACTGATCCCGATAAATTCATTATTTTGCGATATTAAAACTCTCTGAATTAATAATCCTAAATACACATGAGCAATATCAAACCTTATCTGTTTACATCTGAATCTGTTTCCGAAGGACATCCCGATAAAATCTGTGACCAGGTCTCAGACGCCGTTCTGGATGCGATGCTTTCCCAAGACCCTAGTAGCCGAGTAGCCTGCGAATGCTTCACTACTACGGGTATGATACTTGTAGGGGGCGAAATAACAACCGAAGGCTATGTGGATATTCAAGAGCTTGTAAGAAGCGTGATCAAAGAAATCGGCTATAATAAAGCTGATTACAGATTCGACGGAGATTCTTGCTCTGTTATAAATGTGATCAACCAACAGTCCGCGGATATAGCATTAGGCGTGAATACAGGTGGTGCTGGCGACCAGGGTATAATGTTCGGGTATGCAAGCCGAGAGACCGAAGAGATGATGCCCGCACCGATAATGTATTCACACAAACTGGTCGAAAAGCTGGCAGAGATCCGTAAATCGGGTGATAAGATGACTTACCTACGGCCTGACTCCAAAGCTCAGGTGACCTTTGAATATAATGCAGACGGTTCTATCAAAAGATGCCATACAGTTGTGGTATCCACCCAGCATGATGAAGGCATTAAGGTAGCGGATATAAAAAATGATATCATAGAGCACCTTATCAAAGATGTTATACCGAGCGAATATATCGATGATAACACAATCTACCACGTAAACCCAACCGGTAATTTCGTGATCGGCGGCCCGCATGGGGACGCCGGGCTAACCGGAAGAAAAATTATAGTGGATACTTACGGCGGCCGTGCGCCGCATGGCGGAGGAGCTTTCTCAGGAAAGGATGCAACTAAAGTAGATAGATCGGCCGCTTATGCGTCTAGACATGTCGCCAAAAATATAGTTGCGGCTGGTATAGCCGATGAAGTTACCATTCAGCTGTCTTATGCTATAGGTGTAGCCGAGCCTACTTCAATACTGGTAGATACCCATGGTACGGGAAAGATCGATAGATCCGAGATAGAGAAGTTTATCTCTGCCAGTATTGACTTGACACCGACCGGTATTATTGACAGGCTGGACTTGAGAAAGCCGATTTTCAGACAGACTGCGACTTATGGGCACTTCGGCAGGCCGATATTCTCGTGGGAAAAACTGGATTTAGTCGATCAGTTCAAAAAACTGATCTGAATTCCAGATACTAAAGGCTAACGTGTGGGCAGTATCAAAAACCTTATAGAAGCTGAAAAAAAAGCAGTTGAGCTCTTCCGTAGGGCTGAAAGAGAAGGGCTTATCATCGCAGGAAAGACCGAGCGTGATCTGAACAAGGAAATGTATGAACTCGCTGCCGAGATGTTCGGAATCAGAAAGTACTGGCACAAAAGAATAGTAAGGTCTGGCAGAAACACTCTGCTACCCTACCGTGAAAACCCTCCTGTTCTTGAATTGCAAGATAAAGACATACTCTTCTTCGATTTTGGGCCAGTGTTTGATGAGTGGGAGGCAGATATCGGGAGAACTTATGTGATAGGTGATGACCCCGATATGATCCGGCTTGCAAATGACGTAGAATCGGCTTGGCATGAAGGAAAAGACCACTACCGGAAAAACGAAGACTCTATCACCGGGGCAGAGTTCTATGATTATACATGCGATATGGCAAAACGCTACGGATGGAGCTACGGTAATGAGCACTGTGGCCATCTAATAGGTAACTTCCCGCATGAAAAGCTTCAGGGCGAGGAATTGTCCAATTATATCCATCCCGATAACACCGCCCCCATGTCCCGTCCCGATAAGAATGGAAACAGAAGGTTCTGGATATATGAGATACATTTTATAGATCAGGAAAAGCAGATAGGTGGTTTTTTTGAACAGCTTGTCAGCTCACGCCAAGTTTTATAGCTGTTAGGAGATATAAATTAAGGTTTAACTTCTTATATTGCTGATATCAAGAATTATCACCAACCCTATTTATCCTCGATAACCTATCAGATCGATTTTATACATATTTCTTTTACTTTTTTCGATCCAGACTTGCTTTAGTCAAGTGATTGAGGGTGTTATCGAAATTACCGCCGATGAATTTTTTGAAGATGGAACTGTCTTTATCAAATTGAGTTCGGATGATATCCCTTCTGTTAGTAATGCCTTTTATAACTTCAGGGTAAACGATAGATCGATGTTTGAGCCTTTGCCAGGCAGTGGTATAAGTTTCAGCAAAATCGATAAAGAAGGTAGGTTCAATGCTCGGCTTCCTTTTCCTTATGAGGGGAGTTTCGCGTTTATGCAGCTTGCGGGTAATGATACCCTATGCGTTCTGGAACTGGAAAGCGTATCAATTGATGGGGTTCAATACGATCTAAGTATCAGGGACAGTATTGTATATGTCGATATTGATGACAGATATCCTTTTATAAGGCCTGACAACTACAGCAACATCTATCCCAACCCGGTTTACGGCAACGAGTTCTTTTTTGAGATGGAATCCGACGGGTCGGAATCTGTAAACGCTGTATTCGTAAATACATCAAGCCGGGAAATAGTCGAGATAATGATGCCTATCGAAGACAAAAAGCTCAATGAATACAAAGTAGAGCTGCCGAACCAGCTTTCTTCGGGTAATTATTTGCTTTATATAAACAGCAGATATGGTATAACTTCTTATTTGATCTCGATAAGGAGATAAGTGAGGCTACTAGCAAAATACCGATACCTGTTTCTTGTCTGTTTTGTTACGATATCAGCATTTGATCAGATTGATCTGTACTCACAGGACGAACTGGATAACGATGATCCGTGGGACCTGGAGAATCTCGATAGGTCAGAACTGGACAGCATTACATCAACTGAGGTTAATACCTACTATAACTCCCACGGTTGGTTACCAAGCACTTGGGGATTCCGTAATACTGTTGGACTGTTTATTGATCAGTCCTCTCTTCTCGATTATACCGATGGCGGTGTTGTATTCAGGGAAGGTTCGGATATCGGGTTAAGGTATCGAGATGGTTCACTTCCCGAATTTGAAACCCGCAATCTATACGAACCATTGGATATTGCGGCGAACCAAGAGATAGATAATGATTTTGGCCCCATAAGGGAGAGCTTTAGATATGGCCTGATATCAAGCTTTGCCACGGGTTTACCGCTTTTTATCGAACTGGAAGCGGTACATTACTGTACCACGAGTATTCTATATAACAGGGTAAACGGCCGGGCTTTCAGGGATAGAACAGGGGATATAAATTATTTTAATGAAGGGAACTATCTGGTGGCCGAAAGCGAGGGGATCGGCTTAGGTGTTACTGCCAAAATACCTTTATACGGGGCTTTTATCGAAATATCAGGTATCAAAACAATGAACATATATAGTATGTATATTGGTTTGAATGCAGATATCTCATTATCGCATCGTGTTTATCAGTATTCCCAAATCGAGAATAACCGTGGCCTGATCAGATATAGCAACAGTCGTGATACAGTTTGGCGGGGGCCGGGTATTCAGGCCGAGGACTTCAATGACATTCAGACTTCAATACCTTTTGGGGTTAGCTGGGATACCGGTATTGGCCCGATTACATTCGGCATGATGTTTGGTTATGCTATTAATCTGACAACCGTTCTGGAAGAACAGCAGTGGCGAAGCGATAGAGTTAATCTAAGAATTTATTTGGGTTTTGATATCTGGTAGATATTGTATTGTTGATATAATTGCCTAAATTACTTCCGCGTATCAGATTTTTTAAACCGAGTCAATCATAAGGTTTGTAGTATAAAAAAACCCTCTGAAATAGAAAAGCTCAAACAGCAGCTGTTAACCTCAAAAGATGAGACTCTTGATGCTGAGCAGAAGTACGCTATGCTCCTTATAGAAAATCAAGATCTGAAGGAAAAGTATTCAGAACTTGATTCAGAGAAAAAGGAAATAGAGAAATTACACAATTCTGTAATAGAGAACTCTCTTGATGGCACACTTATAATTCACGACGATTACATTATCGTATATGCGAACGAAGAAACTACATCCATAACTGGTTTCGAGATATCAAAACTTTTGGATAATGATATCAGGGAAGTATTGAGTCTTGGCTCAGGTTCCCAGTTTGAAAAAAAGATAACAAGCCTATTCGCTACTGGCGGAAAGGACATCCGCTTCGAGTTTAAAATGCAGAGCCCGCTAGGGCTTACACGTAATCTTTATTCATCTGCCTCTATAATCGATGATTTCAAGGGTGAGAGATCCTGCGTGTTACAGATACTCGATATTACAGAGATAAAGCAGGCCGAAGAGAAAACCAAACGCATCAATGCTGAGTTAGAGGAAAGAGTCGAAAGACGTACCAAAGAATTAAACAGCACGCTCAATAATCTACGGTCGGAAATTGCGGAACGCCGAAAAACAGAGCTTCAGCTTAAAAACGCTCAACTTGAACTGAAAAGCTCTTTGGATCAGGAAAAAGAGTTGAACACTCTAAAGACTCGATTCATATCTATGATATCCCACGAGTACAGAACACCGTTAACTGTCATTCTGACTTCTACATATTTGATAGAGCAGTTCTACAAAGGCCCGAATATAGAGCAGTTCAAAAAATTTCTCGCTAAGATCAGAAGTTCAGTCAAAAATATGACTCAGCTTCTGGAAGATGTACTTACCATAGGAAAGGACGAAAGCGGGAAAATATCGGTAAATCCGCAGAATCTTCCATTGTCCTCACTTGTAAAGGATCTGTTTGAAGAAGCTAAGGTTATCGACAAAGAAAACCATAAGCTGCTATTGGAGGATAATGGAGACAAACATTATATTGTTACCGATGAGAAACTTCTAAGGCATATTCTAAGCAATCTGATATTGAACGCATGTAAATACTCGCCTGATGCAGATAAGGTTTTGGTAAAGATTTCCGAACTGGGTAGCGGAGCCAGAACCATTGAAGTAATAGATTACGGCATCGGGATACCTCAGGAAAACCAAAAGCAGATATTTGAAGCTTTCTACAGAGCCGATAACGTAGGAGCTATATCAGGTACAGGCCTAGGGTTAGCAATAGTAATGCGTAGCCTCAGATCAATCAAAGGAACTATAGAGCTTACCAGCGAATCGGGTAAAGGTAGCAATTTTAAGATCACTCTGCCACCCGTACTCGATAAACCCCAGCAGATGATCATCAAAAACGAAGAAGACCGAAAGAAACTCGAAGAAATGAAGAAAAAGAGTTTCGCCAACCTGTAATAAAGGTTTTCTAAGGGTTTGAACCCTATTGCTTAAATTTAAATAGCAATAGAACCATATTCCGTATATTCAATCAGCACTCATCGTAACCCATAATGGCCCGTAAACTTTCCAGCCTGACAGAGGGCCCAATTGGTCGTATCTTACTCGTAAAATCAATACCCATGGCTTTGGGGATAGGCTTCGCTATTGCATTTAACGCTATAGATACCTATTTCATAAGCCAGCTCGGGGATGATCATCTCGCTGCTTTCACTGCTTGCTTCCCAGTTATATTCGGTATTATCGGTGTGGCGATGGGTTTAGGTACAGGAGCTTCGGCCGTTATAAGCCGTGTGATAGGTGAAGGCGATAAAGGCACGGTGCAAAGGCTTACCACCGATACTATAGTACTCGCTTTTCTGGTAACGGCGGTGATGCTACTGCTGGCTTTTGCGTTTTTCGATCAGATATTCTCGGCTATGGATGTGCCTGATAGGCTGATGCCGCTGGTGAGGGAGTATATGTATATCTGGATGCCTGGGTCTATATTCTTAGTGCCCCCGATGCTGGGCAATTTCGCGCTCCGTGCCACGGGCGATACCGCTACGCCATCTATGATAATGGGTATAGCGGTGGGTATCAACCTCATCCTTGACCCTTTATTTATTTTCGGTTTCGGCCCTGTGCCAGAGCTGGGGCTTGCTGGTGCGGCTATAGCGACACTTATCGGAAGGGCTTTTACTTTAGTCGGATCGTGGTATTTCCTATCGAAAAAGTATGATATGCTATGTTATACTTTCTCGATCAAGGAATTCATAGTTTCAGCAAGGAAAATACTTCAGGTGGGCTTACCTTCAGCTATGACGTCGCTTATAGTGCCGGCAGGTGTGTTCTTCGTGAATAAATTCTCCTTCGGAATCGCCAAGGAAGCCGCGGCGGCAGTGGGCGCGGCCAGTAGGGTAGAGATATTGATGTTTGTACCGTTTATGGCGATCGGTGGGGTGCTCTCCGCATTTATAGGTCAGAATATCGGCGCCGGCAAAATTGATAGAATACGTAAAGTTATCAGAATGTCTCTTACTTTTTCATTCCTATGGGGCGCTGCCGTTTTTGTTCTTCTATATCTGCTAAGGGGAGTGATAGGCGGTATTTTCTCCGATGGAGACTATTTAGTAGAGAAATATATTATAATCTATCTGGCGATACAGCCTATCGGGCTTGCCTTTCGTGGGGTTACCGTTACGGCTGTTACCACGCTCAACGTACTCAAAAAGGCCTGGATATCATTTGCTATCAATATTTTCCAGACAGTTGTTTTGTTTGTACCGATAGCCTATTTCCTAAAAGAAGAGTACGGTTTCGAGGGCATTTTCTGGGGATCGGTAATCACTTCTGTAATCGTAGCCATAGCCTCCTTTATCATTTTAAAACGCAACGATGAGATATACGGACCTGATAGTTTAATGGTAAAGTAAATTTTTTTCTTTAGTTGCAACCATATCATACCTTGCTGTGTTTATTTAGTAAACACATAATGAATATTTTAATCAAAGGTAAAGATATGAGATATTTCCAGATACTATCAACAGCTTTCTTATTGTTGGCTAGCAGCACTATTTCGGCACAGATTCCTGATGAGTTTTACTACGATAATATTGAGATCAGACAGGATGGATCTCTGAAAATGCAGTTATGGGAAAGTGATACAAACTTTGTAACTGTACACGGCAGAGAAAAGCTAGGTGATTTCAAATTATTTATAAACGGCAAAGAGCAGGAAAACGCTGTATCATACCCTGAAGATACAACAAAGATGACTTCCACAGTTATCGCTATAGAAAACAGAAATGCACCTGGTCCGATTCTGAGAATTATGATAAGGAGTACATTTAGTTATTGGTTTACACATAGCGACGAGAATTATAATGAAGCCTCGGTAATCATGACATCACCGCTTACCGTAATGAACGAGTTTTCGCAGGATTACGATCAGATAGATACCATAATCGGGCAGCAGTTGACAAATATAGGATTCGGATCGAATTCCAATACCGAAGATATACTCTTTAATCCCGATAACGGACTTATAGCACAAGCGAAAAAAGGAAAATTCAATAGGCACATCATATACTATTTTTTCTCATATTCAGAATTTGATCTCGAGAGAGCTATTAAAGAATGCAAAGAAAATGATATTACCTTTCATGCTCTGAGAATGGACTTTGAAATGCCAAAGCAATTGAAAGAGTTATGCCAGCAAACAGGCGGTATGTACCAGGAAAGGTTCAATGGGATTGACGGTAACTTCTCGACTCTACCGATGAGACGTATGCCAAGTATCACATCTTCTAACCCATCGGTTATCATCGACGTTCCGGCTTTTGATAGATATGATGCAGATTTGGATATCGAGCTTATAAGAGAGAAAACTGGTGATACACTTTTTACTTATAAGGATATCAGGGACATGCATATTAGCCCTGTAGCTGATATCGTAAAGTTAGGTGCGGATAGTGAGACTGCTTTTGGGCAAACTTCATCCTTGTCGCTTGATATAATAGCTTCTGGCGGTGAGATAGAAGTTGATAGTATCACGGTTGATGGTGGATATGTCAGTGTTGATATTGAAAACTCAACTATCACCGATACGCCGGGAAATTTAATACTTAACTACACCAATGACTTGACTGAATACGAAGGTATGATTACTGTACATTACAATGGAGGTTACTCTATTGACATACCGTATCAATATGGGGAAGATGATCTTGCGCAGGTTCACAATCTTACTTCAGAAAAAGATATCTATCTAAACTTAGAACAGATAATTGTTGAGTGGGAGAAAGGCAGTAGTAATAAGTCCGTGATACAATATAGAAGAAAAGGTGAATCTGAATGGGTTGATGCAGGAGAGACAGATGGTACCAGATTCGAAATGCCTTTAGAACAAAAGCAGACTATAAGCGGAGAATACGAGTTTAGGATTCTGGATATTGGAGAAAATATTGGTATTGCCAAATCAATACCTACAAGTTTTGGAAGCGGTCAGGTTTTCTTCGATTGGTGGGATGATCGTTCTGTTTTCCAGAAACTCGGCAACGGTAGCCAGCACGGCCGGTTTATTGAGGACGGTATTACTGTACCGCTTTTCAATGCAAATGTAAGCGATATTGGAAACGAATTCTTTTTAGATAGAAATGACAGAGTAACATTCAATCTTGTAAATATAGTTGATAACCTAACAATATCTCTTGCTTCAGCTTCCGATGTAAATCAGATGTTTAGCTTATCAGTTGGCGATAGATATAAGGATGGGCTTGTAACTGCTGAACTAGACCAGATAAACAATTATGCGAATATCGTAACTGCACATGGATTCTATATGAAAAGCGATTATTATAATCCGATGTACTATGTAAGCAATCTAGCCAGTAGCCCACGCCTTTATTTTGATACTTATAACTCAAACACACTTATCAGGAATATCGGGATAGATAATGAGGGCAATATCTATTACGGCGGCTACTCCCCGGAGGAGAGTGAGTATTATGTTTATAGAAAAAATGAAGATGACGTAGAGATGATATTTAGTACTATAGGATACCCAGCTTACGTTCAGTTTGATGTAGCATTTGATAAAATTATAGCTTTGGAAGAATCAGGTAGGCTATCTGTATATGATATTGCAAGCAATACGATGCAATCGGATATAATCGATATAAATCCTATAGAGCTGAAAACTAATAATGCTGGTTTGGTATCAATTATGAGCAATGATACAGATGGGACTGTCTTGATTTATGATATAAATAATGGAACTATTCAATATATAGATACAGAGATCGATTCACCCAAGCACCATGCATGGTCGCCCAACGGTGAAAGACTGCTGGTTAATGACTTTGATAATCAAAAATATATTTACGAGCTGAAGGATACTGTTGAATCGAATATATTGACATTAAATATCGAAGAGGGTCTAAGAACCCCATCTATGATATCTTTTCCGAATTCCTACATAGGGCAAACCTCAGAATCGGGATTTGCGATCAGGAATATTTCAGGCCAGCCAATTACACTTGATAGTATAACCTTCAGTGGCCAAGAGCCTCAGATGTTTACCCTAGATCAAGAAATAAATGGTATGATACTGGAAGCAGAAGCGATAGAGTCTTTATATGCAGTATTTACCCCCGCTGATACTGGAAACATCCAAAGGGTAATGTCCATCCATTATAACGGTGGGTTTACCGCTACTACAGCTTTAAGTGGCAGGGTTTCTACCAAAGATCTAATATTTTCTAAGCCAGAAAACTACCTACACGGAGAACTGTTTACCCAAAGGGACGATTTTAAATTCGAGCTGATAAACATGTCTGGTGCCGATATACAAATCGACACAATCCTTATGGAAAGCTTACGACCAGAATTCGAGCTTGCTGATCTTAATCTGATCGAAAGACCTAGTGCAATAGCGGGTGGGCAAAGAGGCGAAATCATATACGGTTCGAATTTAGATGATCAGCGAGCCCCTGAAAGCACTATATCGGTAGTTTACAATAACGGTGCTGATACAACATCTGCGATGTTCTGGTTATTAGTTGAAAACATACCGTTTACTTTTGAAAAATCGGAATACCCACTTAATGAAGAAGCTGAGTACGTAATACTAACCGATAATAGAATAAAAGACAGCTTGAAAGCTAGATCAAAGGATATCGCATTTGAACTAGGAATGATGTTCTTGGAAAGTATTTCTCTAGAAGAGAATACAGATAGTGATGTTACTTTTAGCTATGGAGCAAATAACTACATTATTGAAGGATATATATCCGATAACGATGGTGAGTTATTTAGATTTACTACAACAGCAACTGGTGAAAAGGCAGGGGAAGCACAAATTTTATATGGCTATGGTAAATTAAAAAGTGATAACTCTGATCAAATATATTACTTCTCAAATTTTAATCAAACCCTGAAGTTTGGCGGTAATCTAAGTGTTGAAATATGGGAAAACTACTTATTTGAGGGCAGCTACATAGTAGAGAGTATTGAAGGCTTTATAACCAGCCGTTCCATCACAGACTACGGGATATATGATTTGATGGGTAGGAAAACTGTAGATACTGAATCCAATAGTGTTTATTTCCTAGTATCAGAAGACAGTATATATAAGCTGATGGTTGATAGGAAATGAAAACAGTAGCTATTGATTCATGGGCAAGTTCAACTAAATATGATCTGGAAAAACGAAGGAATCATTTTGCCCCGAGTCGGTGGCTCGGGGCTACAGAAAGTAATTGTACCTCGCTTCAAGGATTACTTGTCACAAAGAGCCTGTCGAAGTGTAAGGCAAGTTTGATGCATCCATTGGTGTCTAATCCTTCGACAAGCTCAGGATGACAGGTAATATGACATAAGAAGCTCTTTACTTTCCGTCATTCAGAGCGAAGCTAAGAATCCAGTCGAATATGCTATCCTTTTGAGCATTTCAACAAATCCAAAGCCAGCAGTGCCCAGCCGATTATAAAGCTAAGACCGCCTATCGGGGTGATGGCGCCTAGCCAGGTGATACCGGTTATTGATAAAGTTATAAGGGAGCCAGAAAAAACTAGTATCCCGATAATCATGCAAGCAGTAACAGCGTTCTGGCGGTTTTTTAGTTTGCTATCTATTGAATTGTATATAAGCCCGATAAGCAGTAAAGCAAGGCTGTGATAGAACATATAATCCATAGCGGTTTCGTATGTGGCCAGTCTGTTATTGGCAACAAGTATATCATTTAGCCCGTGTGCACCAAAAGCACCTAATCCTACTGAAAATGCCATATATACCGCACCAATTGCCGATATTTGTAAAGGTCTTTTCTGCGAAGCCATAAAACCCCCTTTATCCTATTAAATGTAACGCAGTAAAGGCCGCTTGCCAAACTATATTGTTTGGCACAACAAGCACTTACATAATGGCAAAAATAGGCAAAGAACTGCGCGTTACCATAGTTCTCGCACTGCTGATGTTCACTAACATAGTGGACTTTATGATTATAATGCCGCTAAGCGACCTGCTTATAGTAGAGCTATCGCTTACAGCTAAACAGTTCAGTGAGGTAGTGGCATCCTACAGCATAGCGGCTTCTCTATCCGGGCTTTTCGTTTCAATGGCTATTGATAGATTCGAGAAGAAGAAGTTCCTCATACTTATCTATACTGGATTTCTTGTAGGTACTACACTTTGCGGCTTATCGGATTCATATATAACATTGCTTCTGGCCCGTATATTCACTGGTATTTTCGGTGGTGTGCTGGGAGCTCTGACATTTACTATCATAAGTGATATCGTACCAGTGGAAAGGCGATCCACAGCTATGGGTGCTTTATCGGCTGCTTTTTCTCTCGCTTCCGTAGCTGGTGTGCCGCTTGGCCTTAAGATAGCGGATATGTGGTACTGGGAGATGCCGTTTTTCTTTATAGTAGGTTTCGGGCTGATAGTATTCGTTTTTATCTTCCTCTTAATCCCGAAAATACCGGTACGTGATAATGCGGGCGTCAAATCAGATCCTCTTTTGCCCCTTAAAAATCTTTTTACCGGCCGAAATCAGCAGATCGCCCTGTTGTTTATGATACTTCTGGTGCTGGGTCAGTTTACAGTAATCCCTTTCATCACGCCGTATCTTACAGGTAATGTGGGTCATGATTTTTCTTGGATACCGTGGGTGTATGTAGTGGGCGGCCTAGTGACGCTGATCAGTAATCCGCTTGTAGGCAAGGCAGCGGATAAATTCGGCAGAAAGAGAGTATTTTTAATAATGTGTGTTCTGTCGGTAATACCTCTTTTCGCGCTTACGAATCTCTTGCCTATCCAGAATTTTTTCGGGGAGTCAGCAAACTCATACATAAGTTTGACCGTTGCAGCACTCTTTTTTATATTTATAAGCGGAAGGATGGTACCAACGAATTCTCTTATGACATCAATTGTGGAGCCACAGAACCGGGGGGGGTTTATGAGCCTGACTTCTACCTTCCAGCAGATGGGGGCGGGCCTTGCCGCTTATGTAGCAGGTATGGTGGTAAGTATCGATCCACAGTCCGATGCTTTATCCGGGTTTGATATAGTCGGTTATATGGCGATAGGCTTTACTATCCTCGCCATTATACTCTCATTCAAACTCCGTACGGTCGAAGGGAACTAATCTGGTATTGATTTTATGGGGCAAACCTATTTCATTAACAGCTACAAGTATATGGGCCGATGGTCTGTAACTGCTGAAGCGTTATCAATAATAGCTTTAATCGGAACGGTTGTGTTTATCATCATCAATTACGCTGAGCTACCCGAATCGATTCCTCGCCATTTTGACGCCGCCGGCAATCCCGATGCTTACGGTTCTAGACCGGTTATATGGGTTCTGCCAGCTGTGATGACAATGCTTTATCTGACTCTCACCGGAATCTTCGCAATTAACCCGGAATATCTGAATTTTCCGATCGACTTAGACTCTAGCAACAGAGCGAAACAGATAAGAATGGCATACTCTTTAATTCAGTGGCTGAAGCTGATTATACTTTTATTCTTGAGCTATACTGTTGTGGAGACATTCGCTATTGCGACCGATCCGAAAACCACTGCTTTTTCCGCTCCATCTCTTTGGATATTTCTGGGTTTAGTATTCGGCTCTATAGCTGTTTATCTATATGGTGCGTTTAAGAACAGATAATCATTGTCGTTTGGTGTAAACAAATCCAAGCTGATCAGATACGTGTTCTGGCAGATCCGGCAGTTCGCCGCGCGGAATAAGCAGAGATGATATATTATGGAAGTCTTTATAGATGTGGTGTCTTTCGGCGGTTTTCTTAAGATAATCGTGTCCTGAACTGCCACCTGTGCCCATCTTCTTACCGAGCATCCGCATAACCATTTGGGAGTGCCTGTACCGCCATGTGGTAAACAGCTCATCCAGATCGATGATCTTGCTCAGAAGATTAAACGGCCCGCGCAAGATAGGTTCATCACGGTAGGCGTTGATCATAAGGGCTGCCAGAAGGGCACGATAAGATAAGCCGATATTTCCGTTATCTTTTTCTTTTTGGTGATTTTCAGGATCAAGCGAGTTTTTGATGTAAAGGTATGACTGTTCCACCATTCGGTGTCTCATTTCCTTCCCTGTATCTTCTACACCTATAGCGTTTGCGATATTTTCCAGTTCTCGGTCGGTCATTTTTTTTGTGGCTTCAAGGTAGATACGCTCAAAGTCGAATCCTTCTATATCTAGGAAAGGTGTCCTTTCCAGCCACGCTGTCAGCATGGAGTAAAGTGTCGGTTTTGATTCGAGGTCTTCTAACATCTGTTGTTTATCAACTGGAAAAACAGATGCATATACGCTCTGGTTATATGTTAGCCGCTTTTCCCTACGCAGACCCAGCATTATCTCAACTACCCGGAACTGGAAGGACTGAAAACCTGATGCTGGCACAAGATAGTTTCTGAAATCTAGGAAATCAAGAGGCGTCATTGTCTCCAATACGCGTATCTGATCTATCATGATCTTCTGGATCTCTGTTATTCGGTTCAGGCGGGAAACCGCTATTGCTACTTCTTTATCATCGAAAACAGTTTTTCCGAGCATTTCCATTACAGATTTCAGCTCGTGTGCGATCTGCTTGAACCAAAGCTCATACACCTGATGTATCACAATGAAAAGCATTTCATCGTGTGCCGGTTTTCCAAGCTCCTCACTTCTCAGGTTTTGGGCATCCAGAATTTTGCCTAGGCCTAAATAGTCATGGTAGGAAACTGTTTGATATTCTTTGCTGTCCATCGTTAGATTACTCTTAAAGGGTATATTCGTGAATGTAAGATTAGCTGAACCCTTTGAATATTCTCAGGATACGCTAGTACAGGCAATATACAGAATAGATCGGAAACCTTGTAAAATTCAACAGATAAAGATAGGGTCGACTGGATTGGAACTGGACATAAATAGAATGGCGGAACTGATAGATATCGCCGAAAGTATAGAACCATCTGAAATCGGCGGTTTCATTAAGAAGTTGGAAACCCCCGAAAGGATTTTTGTGCAGAATCAGATTGCATTAAAAGATAAATACTCGGATAAGCTCCCAGAGATCTTTAGGTTGAAAGGTATAATTCTGCCGACAAGACTATCGCTCCAGCAGGCATCAAGCGAGAGTACCGCTGCGTACAAATCCAAGGTGATCAGCTTTTATCTGAAAGATAATAATATACGGAGCTATATAGATATTACCGGGGGTTTAGGGGTTGATTTTACAGTTATCGCATTAAGCCTGCTGGAAAAAAAAATTATTGATGAAGCATTATACGTTGAACAGGATAAATATTTATACAATATCTATAAGTACAATCTGAGTATAATTTCCAGAAAATATCCATCCTTATACAAGATAAAAATCTTTAACTCAGATTCAGAGGAAGTTTTAAGGGATATAGATATTGGTAAGTCTTTTGTTTATGCCGACCCGGCAAGGCGAGATAATAAAGGTAAAAAGGTATTTTTATTGGAGGACTGTTCACCTGATCTTGCAATGATCAGCGATAAATATGATCCAAACCATTTTATGTATAAACTATCTCCTATTCTCGATATTGACTATATCCAAAAAAAAATAGATAAGGCGAAGAGTTTTTATTGCGTAGAAAATGATAGAGAACTAAAAGAGATTTTGGCTTTTTCTACAGATAAAGAATTGACTTCAGTACATGTAGTTAAAGTCAGCGGTAATAATATTGTGATCGAGTTAGCCTTTGAAAGATCATCGGATAAACATATTGATTTATTTTGCAGAGATCTTAAAGAACATGATATTATTTTGCTTCCGAGCCCTGCGGTATCAAAAAGTGGGGTATTGGAAAATACTAACAATTATGGGCTTAGCAAAATATCAGAAAATACGAATATCTATTATACAGATAAAATAATTGATGACGAAAAAATATTGGGAAGATATTTTAGAGTGGTAGAATTATTCAAATATAAAAGAAATAAAAAACTGACAGGTGGCTTTAATATCATATCAAAAAACTTTACGGATAACCCTACACAGATAGCCAATAAACTAAAGGTGGATGAGGGTGGATACAGATTCCTGATAGCTTTCCGCAATAATGAAAAAAAACATCAAATAGCATTATGCGATATAATAGTATAGAAATCCTACCATTGTTATTCGACGGTGCTATATTTTTTTTCAACCATGCTTTCCATGGAATCCAGCAAAAGATTAGGCAGGTGTGTGTACTTGATCCCTTTCCCAGCGATATATTCTTCTACCGTGAACGAGTTACCGCCAGTAAGTACAATATGGAAGTCGCTTGTCAATGATTGCAGATCATTTATGATAGCATTAACAGGGGATTCTATCAGGCCGTAATACAGGGCTTGATGGGTCGATTTACCGAATAAGTCGTTGCCGGTGCTGCTCCAGTCAGAAATCTCTTTTATCTCTGGTAACAATTGCTGTAACAAAAGTGACTGTTGGTTAAGGCCTGATGTTATGGAACCACCTAAGCAGGCATAACCTTTAAAGCCGTTGTCTTTTTTCTGGGCTATTGTAGCGGTTGTAGCAGTACCATAGCTCAGTACACAGATTACATCTGGAGTCAAATCATGTTCAGCTAAATATTTTACCGCGCCGTACAGACCGAGTTTTCGGTCTGATCCTATTCCTTTTATCCCTTGGAAGGTAATACTCTGAATGCAGTCCATATCATTAAAATCTTCAAGATATTTGATGATATCCATAGACTCAGGACCGATGAGCCCGATACCCTTTAATAAACGGAGAGCATGCGGGTTGCTCGAACAAAAAGCGACATTCTCAGGTGAGGAGGCCGGTAGGAGCTTTGCGACCTTGTCAAGCCAGCCTTGCTCAAAGCCCAGCCTTTTATTAAAAATTCTACCAAAACCTGTGGTTCTGATTTTTATACTAGTGTTGCCGATATCGAGATAAGAAAAATCAGTCATTAAAATCGCCGTATCTTATTGAATTGCCGTTGTCTATGAGTATTCTGTCTTTTTCGTTTGCCAGTTCGTTACAAATCAGCCTGCCTTCTTTGCTTATATCTTCTACCTTCAACTGCTTTCCTGTAGAGAGCTCTTTAATGGGCTCACCAACCAATCCTAACTCATTTTTCCACTCACTGAATATTTCGTCCTGCCCTCGGTAAATATAGTAATCGACGTTATTGATTATTTCATTAGAAATACCGTCTAAATCATATACCGAATCTTCAAGAGTTCTCATCGATACAGGAACATTGCCTATTACATTTTCAAATTTGTTTTGGTTGATATTCACACCAATACCGATAACGGTTTTAGTACATGTACTTCCTTTAAAAACATGTTCTGTTATAATACCTGCGATCTTTCCTTTTATTTCAGGTTTCTGAATACTGAAACCATATACATCATTAGGGTATTTCAGTTTGAAAACCGAACTCGAGAACTGCCTCAAAGTCTTGGCTATCGCCATTGCCGAAAGCATTTGGTAGCCATAGGAGCGAGGCCAGTTGCTGTTCTCTATTTGTTGTTCTACAAGCATAGAATGATTCAGGCCAATAGACATATAAATATTCTCACCAGCCGAACCGAACCATACTTTTCCGTTACGGCCACGACCGAAGTTCTGCTCATCGGCTGTTACTACTACGATAGGAAAATCATCACTAAGCTGGGAAGCATAGTCATTAGTAGAGCCAACAGTCTTAAAATGGTATTTTTTAAATTCTAAATTCATTTCAATTGATCTCGTTATTTCAAAATATGAAAGTTTCGAGACTTAATCATAAAAAAAACCGACTTTGAAGCCGGCTTTTATTAATTACTTATGTTTTGTTTGATTTATTGTAGTATTACTTCTTCCGTATTAGTATTTTCTACAGGTTTAAGTGCTTCGGTCTCAAGATTTATTAGCCCCATTTCAAATGACTGAGCTACGAATATCTCTCCGATCCATGCCATAAAAGGTGCAAAAGGGCCCATACCTTCGGCTTCGCCTTCCATACTCCATACAACTTTGGTAGCGCCATCAGTTGTAGGTGATAATTTGAACTCACTGTATATGGGCATCTGCATCATGTCCATAGTTACCCGGGTTCTGATATATTCGTTATCACGAGCATCAATTATCTCCTGCATTCCATTACCTAAGCCCTCATTTTGGGAACTCCAGCTGTTAATCGCGCCAATACCGGATTCAGGTCCCTCAAAAGTGATTTCCGCCGATGGGTCTAATGCCAGCCAAGGATCCCAGTCCGATCTCAGTTTGGGTGTAGCTATAAGGGCGTAAACCCTTTCGACAGGTGCTTCTATGGTTGTTTCTTTTTCAACTTGCATATCCCCGCCAAGGGTATATCCGAGAATAATACCTATGCCTATGATAGCTACGATTGCGATGAGAATGATTTTGAGAATTTTCATATCTTACCATACCCCCTTTTTTATTAATATGGTTTTTGTCTGAGAATAACATCATGACAATCCTAAAATAACAAAGAACTATATATCAAGGGTATAGTTGAATTAATTATTTTATTGATAGATATACAGTATAGATTAAATTTGTATTCGAGATTTTCTCTAGCACTCCTTATAAACAATATAGCACGATATGGTATCCAAACAGTTGATCGAGACTTTTTTCAGTGCCTTCTCTATAGAGCGGTGGAATGACAAACTACGCCCTATTAATATGATTCAGATGGATAAGCACGCTCACAAAATGATTATTGCGTGGTGTATCGCTAAGTATGAAGAAGACAAAGGGGAGAAAATAAATTGGCAGGAGATAATCGAAGGGGGTATATTCGAGCTTCTCAGGAGAATTATAATATCCGATATTCAGTCGCCTGTGTATAGGGAGCTGATGAAAAACGAGCAGCTTATGCACAAGCTGGACTACATGGTTTACCGCGATATCGAAAACCAGTTTACAAATGATAATATGCGGCAGTGCTTCCACGATTATCTGCTGAAACCGGGATTCATATCGGAAAGTTCCCGCTGCATTCTGGACGCAGCGAGCAAATATTCCAGCTACTGGGAATTCAATATTATCAAGAATGCCAACCCGGAAGGCTATGGCATCCAGGATATCGAGATACAGATGGGTAATGATATAGAACATTATTCAACCCTGGAAGGCATCAGAAAACTGAAGAAGAAACACAGCGTAAAGAACTTCGTGGATATGTGCGGCGAGCTGAGATACCAGATACGCTGGGGCCACCTGCCGAGGATACCCCAGACCTCGGTACTGGGGCATTCGCTTTTAGTGGCTATCATTGGTTATATGTTAACCATCGAGATACCGAATTTTGCTGACCGTAGGCTTTATAATAATTTTTTTACAGGCATATTCCATGATATACCAGAGGTACTGACGAGGGATATTATCAAACCCGTAAAACATTCGGTGCCAGGTATGCAGGAGGAGATAAAGAAGATAGAGGCACGCCTTACAGAACAGGAAATATATCCCCACTTGGAAAAGGAATGGATAGGCGAGATAAAATACTTTACCGTAGATGAGTTCACCCCTAGAATAAACGAGGGTGAGGTAGTGCCAGCCGACGATATATCCAAAAAATACAACGAAGACCGATACAACCCCGCTGACGGTACGCTTATGAAGGCCGCCGATGATCTAGCAGCATTTATCGAAGCGTTCAGTTCGATAAAGTATGGCGTTACCTCCATTGAGCTAGAGAGATCGGTAAAAAGTATAAGGGCTATCTACAAAGACCGCAAGATTACTGGCATAGATATCGGGAAGATATTCGATTCATTCGGGGAGGTGTGAAGGTAGAAATATAGCTGATTTAAGTATCACGAATCTACCCTTTAGCATAACACATTACCATTCCGTATTTTGCGTTTGATATAATAACAGAAACCAGAACTAGGCTTTTTTAAGATGTTCAAAAAGATACTTATAGCAAACAGGGGCGAAATAGCCATCAGGATAATGGCGGCGGCAAAGGAACTCGGAATTGGTACTGTGGCGGTCTATCACGAGGTGGATAAGTCATCTCTATTTGTATCCTATGCTGATGAGGCCTACGAGCTGAAAGGCGATACACCCAAAAACGCATATCTGGACGGCGACCAAGTAATTGAAGTTGCAAAAGAGTCTGGTGCTGAAGCTATACACCCTGGTTACGGTTTCCTATCAGAAAATGCTGAGTTCGCAGACCATATTGAAAAAAGCGGGTTAACATTTGTAGGGCCACCATCCAGCTCTATATCTGCTATGGGCAGCAAGACCGAAGCCCGCAAACTAATGGAAGCTGCTGGCGTGCCTACAGTTCCCGGCTACAACCAAAAGCCTAAAGATGACGATGAGCTAATCGCCAAAGCAAAAGAAATAGGCTATCCTGTGCTGCTGAAAGCCGCTGCGGGCGGTGGTGGAAAGGGTATGAGACTGGTAGAAAAGGAAGAAGACCTTGTATCGGCCTACCATGCCGCTAGCCGTGAAGCCGAAAAGGCATTCAAAGATTCCCTTGTATATATCGAAAAATATATCGTAGGGCCTAAGCATATCGAAATTCAGATAATGGCGGATAAGCACGGGAACTATGTATATCTTGCCGAGCGGGACTGCTCCATCCAGCGCCGCCACCAAAAAGTTATCGAAGAGGCGCCTTCGAACGTTCTGACGCCTGAACTGCGGGCGACTATGGGTGAAGTAGCGATCGATGCCGCTAAAGCGGTAGATTATACAAATGCCGGCACTATCGAGTTTCTGCTTGATATCAATAAAGATTTTTACTTCTTGGAGATGAACACGCGGCTACAGGTAGAGCACCCTGTAACCGAGATAGTAACACATACCGACCTGGCAAGGGAACAGATTCTAGTTGCCGCTGGTGAAAGACTTTCATTTACCCAAGATGATATAGCCATACACGGCCACGCCATTGAATGCCGGATATATGCCGAGGACGCAACATCTGGCTTTATGCCGGATATCGGGCCGATAAAATATATGCGCGAGCCAAAAGGGCCTGGCGTAAGGGTAGATTCAGGTATAGAGTGGGGCGGCGAGATCGGCCTGCATTTTGACCCGATGATATCTAAGCTGATAACCTATGCCAACACTAGGCGGGAAGCTATCGACCGCATGACAGCGGCTCTGGACAGCTATAAAATACTCGGCTTCAAAACGATCATACCATTCCTGAAAGAGGTGATGAAAGAGGATACATTCCGTAATGGCTGGTTCGATACGGGCTACCTTGAGAAAGTGTTTGACTTCAGCAAGCTAGAAGATCACAAAGAGGAATCCGAGGATATTGCCGCGATAGCAGCCTGGCTAAAACAGAAGAAAGAGCAGGATACCCTTCCCAAGCCGCAAGAGAACCCTGTAAACCGCTGGCAAAGCGACAATCTTCTAATAAGAAAAATGGTATAGGGCGAGTTGGTTATCTGATTTCGGGGGGGGATTCGCTATAGTCTGAGGCTCAAACGGATGTGTGTATCACCCGCCGTGTATGGGGCGGAGTCTCGGCACGTAAGGAAGGGATGCATATGGCTTGTGGAGGTTTCGAAGCACAAAGTTTAAGTTAAGCATAAAAGTTTTTTAGTAGCACAGACCTTGGATTTACCACTTCACTCGCTATTGTCACATACATACTTTTGGGTGCTTGGGTTTATTGTTCAAGTCGGTGAATTTCAGTCCTTATTTCTTCAATAACTTCAGGATTCATTATCACTTTATTACCGTTTGCTTTGGATGAGAAAATATAAAATACCTTTCCACCGAAGTCTTTCTCAAATTTTTCGTGTGTCTTTTGTTGTAAACCTTTTTCTTTGAAAATTTGAGATAGCTGAATTCCTTGATTAACTGGCTTTATCTGCAATCCAATAAATCTTTCTTTAATTTTGATGAAGAAGTCAACATTAAAAAGTCTGTCCCACTTGTCTGGTGCTGGCTCAATTTTGTAACCCAATTCCTGTTCAAGTTGACCATAAATTGTTTTTATTTCAGTCCAATAAGCATCAAAGGTTCTGTCGATAACAAGTTTAAGCATATAGTCAATGCAATCTTGTTCGGTAATTTCTTCCACTTCTGCTGAAATAACTTCTGTTATTTTGATGTAAAGCTTTTTCCCGAGTTCAATGATATGGTCTTTAGGACGTACCTCTGTATGATAGTACTCTCTCCATTCTTCCAAAGTTTTTGGTTCACATTTTCTTATACTTTCTGATGTTGGACCAACATTTTTTTTGAAGTTCAGTTGGAAGCGATTCATCGCACTATTTAAAACCTAATTATTAGTCACAATTATTTCTCTGTAAATTTTGTTTTTTAGTTCGATTAAATCCTCACTTACCTGATTGACTTTAATTCTGTCGTAAAAATTATTTTCAATTCTGTCTTGAAATACGTAAGCACTTAATGAATAATTGCTTAAGATAAAATCTTTAGCCTCAATATGGGAATAGTTTTCACACAATAACCGTTTGAAAAGATTATCAAAAGAAAATCGATCATTTATACGTTTCATATCATTCAGTGAATTTAAAGCTTAAGTTCATCCTGCTTTTCTTTAAAGTCAAATCCATACTAAAGATATTATTGACTTCTACCCCCAATGGAGTTAAAACAATTTTATCATATACAGTTGTCGACATTATTCTATCAATAAGTCCTAATTCTTCACAATAATTGCTACACCAATTCAAAAACTCTTTCATGGTTCGATGTTTATATGAGACTTTAAAAAGTCCTTGTGCTATTTGTAGCTTGTCATCGTCAAAAGGGAAAGATTTAGGGAACCAATTTCCATCAGTTACTTCAATGAATCTCATAAACCAATAAATATTCATTTTATGAACTTTACCTTCCCAATTCCCATTTGTAAGAATTTTCAACAAAAGTCGTTTCTGCTCATTTGTTAAATCTAATGTTGAAACATTATCAGTGTGGTTTATAAATGGATTAAAATTATTTATATAATCGATTCCGTTGCTTGTTAAAAAGAATGTGTCCTCGTTTTCTTCAATCATTTCAAAATCTAATGCCAGTCTCTTGTAGCAGTTAAAGTTAGTTTTTCCTGTGAATGATAAATATATCTCATCAAAGGTTAAAGTGTTTTTTTCGAATTCTTTAAATGGTTTTAAAATTTTGTTCAACCATCGCAGATAACAAATTGTATAGTTTTTGGGGTTTGGTAAGGCTAAACCAACATTGAGACTCAATCGCTGTACTGTTTGTGAATAAATTTGCTTTATCGAATTGAGTGAATATTGTCGAATTAAAATCTCATTTTCTCTTCCGAAATTTGCTATTTGAGTTTTAATTGTTTCTGGAGTTTCATCTGCATAAAGAATACAATAGCTTGTATCCTCTGTAAAGCGAATATTTTTATAATTTACAATCTGATCAAAACAATACTTTAATTTGTTTGAAGTGTTTAAAACAGTCTCCAATTCAACAACTAATTGCTGATTGTAGGAATTTTCTAAAATAAAATCTATTCGTCCATAATCTGTTGATATTTCTTGACCAACTTTTCTCGAAAATGGAAATTGCAAACGTTCTGCAAGGTAATTTCCGTTATTTAAAAGTGTCCACTGAACCAACGATTCTTTCATAATTCTTAGGCTGCATTATTTTTTGTTCCGCTACCCATGAAAGGATCTAGAACAGTTTCGCCCTTAAAGGCAAACATTTTTATTAGCCTTTTCGGCAACTCTTCTGGAAACATGGCTATGTGACCATCTTGTCTTGCTCCACCAAAGTTCCAATGACCTGAAAAGTACTCTTTCCATTCTTCTGTGGTCATTTTAGATTGGTCTTTAATCTCTTTACTTACTTTTTGGGGAGTACCTAATTTTTTGAATATTAGAATGAACTCATAATCTTTAGATAAAATACCATTTCTGGGAGTAGGATAGCTGCCCATTAAGGAAGCACCCCCAGTAGTATTTGTAGTAGTTTGCTTTTGCCAGATGATAGCTCCCATATAATCAAATCCTATACTTTCGCAAAATTTAATTATTTCTGTTCTTATAGGGATTACTTTATAGCGCCCGTAGTATACAGCTCTTGCAAATTGATCACCTATATTCACGCATAGCCTGCACCCATTATCAAGAACTCGATAACACTCCTTCCATACAAGATTCAGGTTATTGATATATGTTTCATAGTCTTCATGATAACCAATTTGATTGTCTGTCCCGTAGTCTTTTAATTGCCAATAGGGTGGAGATGTAATCACTAAATTTACCGACTTGTCTTTTATGCGGTTCATTTGTCGGCTATCACCATTTACTATTGTGTGTATCGTCTTCACTTTAGATCTCTTTTAATTTTTTTCATATGCAAAGGTAGTTATAATATAAGATTTTCTGTTCGATTTTTCTGGTTTCTTAGCCTTGCACCGAATCTATTGCGTCTTTTCTCAAGATACGCAGTATCGTGCGTATATTCGCTATTGTCTGAGGCTCAAACGGATGTGTATAGCATTCCGACCGTACGTTTAGTATAAGAAACCCTGTGCTTTCGAAGCGATTAACTATCCATTGAAACTAAAGTCTGCTAAATGAAAGAACCTTTTGGGAAGCCTTATCTGTTCTATATTTTCTTAGCCATTGGAGGCGTATGATCATTTTTTATCTTTTTTTATGTCTTTCAGTATTTTTTTCTCTGTACTATCAATTCTTCTTTGAACTTTTCTAACGTCTTCCGAGGGAGGTAAATTCTCTGGTTTAACACCTCTCTTCAGAAGCATAGTTCGCACTTCGATATTATTATCAATGTGCTCTTTACTAATTGATTTGTCTCCTGATAGGTCTTTGTCAACAACATTGTGACTTGTTAATTCGGTTGCAAAATCTTTTGCTTTTATCATTAAAGTTGGAAGGAAGTCTGCTAAAGGTCTGTTGGTAGGAACTCCTAGCCTGTTTTTCATAAATTGAGTTGACTTACCTCCATAGAGTGCTTGATCTCCTTTGGAGCGAATTATCGCGAAGCTCCTATTATCAACGCCTCTTTCATAAATAATTCCCGATAGTTTCTTTTCGGATTTAGATAATTTCTCACGAGCATTGACTCTAGCTATGTCTAAAAGTCGTTTTTCTATGAGTTCTTGTTTTCGAGTTTGAACAGCAAAATAAGTTTGAGCAAAAGCAATTTCAGGTTTAGACGTGTCCCCATTCTGAGCAACAAGATAGCATGCGTATCTTGTTAAGGCAACATCTTGAACTTCTCTTTGTCCGCCTTTTCCGATTTCTATCATTTTGGTGACACCAACGAAATGATCGGATTCCTTCTCTCCTGAGTTTTCACAAGCTTTTACTGCCTTCTGAATAGTATTTGTGAAATTTCGCCAATCTGAATAGCCTAAAATTTCTTGTAGTTCGCGTCCCCTCCAACATTCAAGTCCGTCAAAGTCGTAACAAGCATCTTCAAATTTTTCAAAAAGCTCAGAAATTAATTCTTTTTTCATATCGTAAATTTAATTGATTTTATACACGCCCCCAAAACCCACAAAAACGCATGTTTAGCTATTCTTTATAACTCACCACTAAAGGCTAGCGTTGTACAGCCTCATCGTCATATAGATTACACATGATTTCAGGAATAGCGTTTTCCACCTGTATCATAGGATAATCGTTCTGGCAAAGTTCAGACTCTGCTTATCTCTATTTCCAATCTACCTCTTTTTCTATATTTTTGCAACTGGCTGTTTTGTAGAATCTTAGTTCAAGGGCGGGGGTATCAATAAAATACTCAAATATCTTAGGGATTTCATAAGAGAGGATTTTTCCCTTCCTCGGTATCTTGTATCGATTGGGCAGCTCGCCGTTTTCTTTTTGATATTCTATGGTGGCTTTGTAGATCAGATATTGAATATCAGTGGCTTTAATGCCGATCAGTTTTACCTCGTCTTTATATCAGCTACTGTATTGTCATTCTACATTATAAGTGTTCTATATATAGACAAGAGAAAGAGCGAGCAGTATCCGGACTTTATAAAAGCTTTTCTATTCATTGCTTTTACCATAGGTGTTCTCTACCTTAATCACACTACCAAAGATTTATCCGTCCCAGCTTTCTACCTTTTTGATATCAACTCCCAGCTATTTGAATGGTTCCGTAAATGCTTTATAAATTTTCAGAAAGTAGCTGCCCTTAGCTTACCTCTGCTCTTGCCGTATTATTTGCAGAAACAAAAGCTAGGTAGTTTCTACGGCTTTACTCGGGAAGGATTTGATCCCAAGCCATATCTGATCATGCTGATAATTATGGCACCGTTAGTATTTATGGCGAGCTTCGGCGAATCGTTTCAGGCAAAATATCCAAGATATGTGCCAGGTTATGCTGAAGAGTCGGGACTTATAAGTAATTGGTTTTCCGTTGGCGCATTCGAGATAACTTACTTGCTAAGGTTTATAGGGGTGGAGATATTTTTCAGGGGTTTTCTGATACTCGGTGGCGTACTTATATTCGGTAGGAAAGCCATACTTCCGGCGGCGTGCCTATATTCGGCCTGGCATTTCGGCAAGCCGATGGGGGAAGCCATCGGTGCCTTATTCGGGGGCTATATTCTCGGTATTATATCCTACCGCAGCGGATCGATACTCGGCGGTATAGCGGTACATTATGGTATCGCACTGCTTATGGAAGTTTTTGCTTGGGCGGTAATATTAGGTATGTGATTTTATATCGAAGATACTATTGATTGAACCTTTTTTATGAGACCGTTTTCGATCGTGATAAACTCAGAAACCCTCATTTTTTGTTTGCTCTTTATTTCATATCCTTCATATAATATAGCGGCAGTATCTTTATCATATATCTCTGCAATCAAATTTACATCTATTAATTTCGGTGGTTCCTCTTTCAGATAATTCATAAAATTATCACGACTGTCGAACTTGACAAGTCCACTGTCTAAAATAAAATCTTCACAAAGGCAATCTTTTAATTTATCCATACTATCTCCAACTTGCCATGATTGGAAATATCTCATTACTATTTCTTTAGTTATCATTCTCTGGGTTATGATTGGTTTCACAGATCTCCTCCTACTGGTCTCAGTATTATTTCCTCAGTAGTAAGATTGCCTTCTTCGTCGGCAGAGATCAAACCCGAGATAGTTTTGGCTATTGCAAGGGGATCCATCATGGACTTTCCTTTTTCTTTTCTTTGCTGCTTGTCCCATATCGGTGTATCGGTAGCACCTGGGTAGATATTGGTGATGCGGGTACCCCTGTTTCTAACTTCTTCGCGTACAGCTTTGGAGTATGCCATAAGTGCGGCTTTGGAAGCAGAATAAACTCCTACCCCGGCAAATGGCTTTATCGCCGCAACAGATAAGATATTATATATCGATATAGGTTTATCTTTAGATTCCTTAATTATAGCAGCCATAGTATCGATTGCGCCAAAAGTATTAATAGCGAACATATTTCTGGCTTTGTCTCTGTCATAATCATAAACCGAGCCGGTATCGAAAATCCCAGCGTTATTGATAAGTATGTCTATTTCGCCTACCTGCTTTCTGATATTTGTCATTACGAAATCTATTGAATCCGCATTGGTGACATCATAGGCGTAATAGTGGACGTTTTTATAATCCAGCCAGTCGTAATCGAATAACCCTGCGGCAATATATTCCATTGCAGGGGAACGCCCGCTTATGATTATCTGATGCCCTTCAGCGGCCAAGTGCTTAGCTGTGGCAAGCCCGATTCCTCCAGTGCCCCCAGTAATCCAGATATTTTTCTTAGTCATCGTGATTTTTATAGGTTGCGGAACTATATAAAATCAATAGTTCACGCTAATTTTTCGGTAGTATTAACTTGTGTCATCTGAATGACGAACGACAGTAGTATTTGTGCTATTATCTCTGGTGATTGATGTGTAAAAAGGACTTTATCGTACCCAATGAAATTATCTCTATAGGAATAAGGACCTTCATACATTCCGTTTTCAATCATAGACTTATTAAGAGGTCCGTTAGCATAATTCCCTCTGAATATCCTGTAGTTATCGGATATACTATCATATTCAATATAATGGCCGGTGCTGGCTTGCATTATCATTGGTTGGGCTACGTTCTCAAATCCTTCAAGAGTGAGGGTACGGATATCATATAGGGGATAAATCATTTTTCTGGATAGTATCCCTACCGATCTGAGATATTGTTCTAATTTATGAAGCTTGCTCTTGATAAGCTCATCCGCCCAGATACTGTCACCTGTATCTAATCTTTTATGGTCTTTTTCCTCTTTATTATATCCGATATTTTTCCATACATTGCCATCTGATCTATATTCAAAGTCGCCAAGGCTTAGTTTATAGTCCATTCTGTTATCGGTACTGAATATATATCCCGGATAATAGAACTCTTTACCTTCTTGCTGTGCCTGAAGAATCTCGAGAAGCATAGTGTATTTACCCAGCCCGAAGCTCATGTAGGAATTATCGTACAGTCCCATTATACTGGCAATAGTATCTTTACCGTAATCGAAATAAGAACACGCAACCAGCTTGTGCCCGTCATAAATGCTGAACATCTTGGTAGCGAACACTGATTCTTCAGTTTCCCCTAATAGTGACATTTTCGGGGTATCACAAACAAAACCCTGGAACCGGCTTTTCATCTGTGAGAACAGTTCATTGATACGGGAATTAAAATAAGGCTCTCCGTACTCAACCCGGAATTTCTTGTTGTTCCGGTTTAGCAGTTTTCTGTTTGATTTACTGAAAGAATGTTCGGCCAGCGGTAGGCGTATATTGATAGGTGAGAGTATATCTTCCCCAGTACAGACGATATCGCATTTATGCAGGGCGTTACAAGCACGGAAATACCCTTCGCTTAAATAACCGTCTAGCTCTTCAGGCGATAGATTATCTGGATATATTAGATCTAACATAGGTTCTGTAAACGTATCTCATGACAATTATGTAACATACTAAAGGAAATATATTTAATCCACATCTCAAGCTGTGGAGATCAGTAAATGTGGAAAGGAATTTAAGAGCCGGTAGCATGTTAGGATTTCTTTGCGGTCTCACCGGAGTGTAATTGTGTGGCTTAATATTTGTGTGATGTGTTTTATGGTAGATTATACATTCATATTGGTTAATAGTACGAGTTTCTACAATGTTTGAGTTATTTCTCGGCATAACAGGTGTACTGCTATATAGTATTTTGCTATTGCTTAGATATAAAAGCAAGTGGGATGTAGAGGAAGCGGAATTCTCCAAAGCATTACACCATCTCTCTATAGGTGTCTTTTGGGCAGCATTCGCTGTGTTCGGGGTGAATACTTCTTTTGATATTCTCGGCTCCGTTGCTCCCCCTCACGTTATTATTATCGACAATAATACCCCACAGGATCATAGTGTAGTTTATATCGGGGGCGATTCTCTCGGTAACTGGTCTGTATTGTATCCCGAAAACGGTGATGGCATAAAAGGCAATATAAAATTAGAAGAAAGCAAAAGAACGGTCAGCTATCTGCCCGCCGATTCCTCCATCACTACCATCGCGGTTAGGCTATCAAGCTATGACGGCGATATAACAATACCCGATTCGCTTTCCCGGCAGATCGCTTTCAGATCCTATCCATACAGAAAGCATTATATTTTTGCGAGCGAACTTAAGACAAGCCTAACCAAGAAGCTGGATATATCCATGCTGCCTCAGATCAGTTATCTATTGATAGCTATAGGCGGTTTGCTTGGTACGGTTTATCACGGCCTTCGAAGAAGAAAAAACATAATTAAGACATCAGCCATGATAGCCGTATTTCTTACTGTGCTTTTATACAGCGGTTATATTTTCTGGAATGCTACGATATTGATTCTAGAACTTCTTTAGCTTTATTTCCTTCTGTAAAGTATATCAATATGATATCTTTGAGTAACATCGACATTAATGCCTGTAATTCTGGCCTGCAGACCGTCAACTTTTTTCTCAATCTGTATTCTCAATTTCAGAATATCAGGCAGTGCGTTGTCTGAAGAATGCTTAATAGCACCAACTATCGAAGATGATAGAGAAAACTCACCGTTATAACCAGGATTCAGTATTATACCAGCATTATAATCTGTCTCATCGTTTATCTTGTCTAGTAGCATATCCTGAAATACAAACCTCAAGGTATCTAATACGGAGTTATAGTTGAAAACATCAACCAATGTATCAGTCATGGAATTGATTTCCACAGTATATGATGGGTTGAATAGCAAGTTATTAAACTCCACTAGCCCGCTGATCCTATATGTACCGAAGTTGGATTCACCGGGGTTGGTGAATAGATAATCTGTGTTCAGCGTCAGCTCACTTATTACAAGTGATGTGTTTATAGTATCGGAATATTGATAAACCCTGTCATCTACAACAAATGGCATACCCTCTGTATCATGAAAGGACACCGAGAGAAGTTTGGTTGAGATTGGAATATACTGGGCGGTAAGAGATATGGTAAAATCTCCATAATTTATCATTACTATCAAATTTGTAAATGAACGGGCTCCTGAACGTTCGTTAGTTACAACTATAGGGAGGCTCATCTCCATACTATACTGACCATAGACGATCTCAATTTCCCCATCTATATCTTGAGTAAATATATACTTATCAATACCGGAAGTATCCTGATCCGGATTACGGCCAACTGTAAAGGAGAATACTGAGGATTCGTAATAGAGGATAACTGTATCGATATATTTTCCCGTTTCTGTATCGAATTCTTCTGCTTGTATAAGCTCCCAATCATAAGGTTTTTCAAGCATCAGGAAAGTATCGCGGATAATGCTGTCCTGCTTTATTGTAATGGTATCATATTGGGTAACATATAGTGTATCCTCGAGAAACACATTCTGTTCAATAGTCCCAGGCCCCTCGCAGGATTGGAAAAAAACGCTCGATAGGATTATAAGCGGGAAAGAAAGCAGTAATAACCACTGATTCTTTTGAATTTTGTTATTTGAATGTTTTGAACCCATCAGAAATCCACTCCTAAACCTATGAAGAACCCGTTCTTATAATTTGAGAATATGTCATTCTCATGGGGGAATATGAGCAGACTATAATCATATCCGGTAGTAAGATAGCTGCTTGTGTTCATTCTCCATTGTGCCCCTACTCTCGGTCTCAGTACTGTGCCGCCTACAGCCATTACATCGGCGGAGAAAGCCATACCTACGTTCATATCACCATAAATAGCTAGTCTGTCGCTTTCCATTTTCACCAAGTCAGATATATCATATAATAATCTACCGCCTAATGAGAAGGTATTGTAGTTTGGCTGCTGCATCGCTATAGGGCTTTCAGGGTCGCCCGGCCTTATCGGATAACTAGTTGAAAAATTCTCGCGTCTGAACTCAGCCAGCCCGTCAATTGAAAAGTCGCCTTGTTGCCATAAGCTATAACGCATCCCTACGGACATATTATTAAGTGAGGGATATTGATTAGGCGCGATCCTGGCATCCGCCTCGTATCGGTAAATAGAGCCTATAAAATAAATACCTTTGTTCCCTTTATAACTGGATTCACCGTATTCAGGCCCCAAGTTTGCAGTTCCATCTTTTAGGCTACCGATAGTGGTTGATAGCTTGTCTTCCAGAATACTGATCTTATCCTGTAAATCATCATTCATGTTCTCAGCTTCAGTTTTAATGCTGTAATACTCTTCGGCACGGCTATTTGAAGCGACCAACTCATTCTGATAAGATAAGTTCTCGTTCTGGATAGCTGAATATAGTTTTTTTATCTGAGATAGCTCTTCAGCCATAGATTGTAGTCTTGATTCGGAAATCGCCATTTCCTTATCGGAGCTTTCATATTTGGATAAATCACTAGCTGAGATGCTGTTATTGAACGTTAGTGAATTTGCTTTTTCGAGCTTTCTTTTCAAATAAGCGAGCTCAGTTTGCAGTTCCGCTACCTTAGAATAGTCTGATTGACTGTATTCTTGAGGTTTAACGGATGACTTAGTTGCTTGCGTTTCAGCCATACCTTCGATAAAAACAGTATCTACTGTTGAAGAAACTTCGGATATAGCTAACTCTGAATCTGCCGAAGTACCGAAATACTCTTGCCCTAGTATATAGCCAGTTAATGCACTTATCAGTGAAATAACGATGGCTTTCACATATCCAAAATATGCGGGTTTGGTTGCAGCGGTTGTCAGTGCTGCAACACCTCCTGCAAAACCAAGTTTTCCCATAAGTGATGCTGTTGCATCGGGGGATGGTACAAAAGCACGCCGGTCGGCGTTGACGGCCGTTCTTATACTTATCTGATCCTTAAACTCCTCCCTGAGAGAGCTGTCGGTGGCCATAGCCGAAAGAAGCTCTACTTCTTTCTCTGCTGCCAGCTCCCCGTCGAGCAGGTCATGGATGTTATCAATCATAGATGACATAATAATACTCTGTTATCATTTCAATTTCGTTTTATATCAGCCACATAAGGCTTTAGTAATTCACGTATTCTTTTTTTAGCTCGGTGTACTCTGCTTTTTGCGTTTGCAAGCGAAGAGCCAGTGATCTCAGCTACCTCAGTATATGAAAATCCATTATACTCCCTAAGTATAAAAGCTTCTTTCATATCCTCACCAAGGTCGGCCAGGGAAGAATCAATCAGGTCTAAAAGTTCTTTTTTGTCATATCCCTGGGATACGGTTTCCCCGAACTCGGTATTAGGTTCCAGAACTATGTTTCTTTTTACTATTCTTTTTCTGTTCAGGCATAGATTCCTTGCGATAGTAATAAGATAGCCAACTACATTTAGATTGTCAGTTACTTTTATGGATTCATAGAACTTTACGAAAGTCTCTTGGAAGATATCCTCAGCTTCATCTTCGGAATCCATGACTTTCTGGCAATAAGCATTTACCTGCCCTGCATAACGCTTGTATATCTCTTTGAAAGCTGGTTCTGTCCTGTTTCCTCTATCGCAGATCAGATATACGAGATCACTGTCTTTTATTTTTCTGTAGTCTTTCAAAAATGGGTTATGCTTACAACCATGTTATATAAGTAAGAAAGTGTTTTAGCTAATACTCTTTACTACCTAACAACAAAGATGTCATTATTTGGTTGCACAGTGAATTGAAAAAGATGTTCACTAAAATATGATAAGATTTGGAGAACTCTTGCTGTCATATTAAATATAATGTTTATATTAATGATTCACGTGTAATCGGATATTATCCAAACTATGCGTAATGCAGTGTTGATGCGTCCAAAATCAAGCTTATAGAATTTATTTTCATTTTTTATAGGCAAAAGTGTGACAAATCATATACTACAACTGTTATTATATATAGAGATCGCTGAGATGCATAAACAAGATACCATCTGAGCGAGACAATAAAGAAACAAATTATACTAATTATTAATAATTAAAGGATTTCTATGAAGAAATTAATACTCATAATATTGGCTTCGTTCGCCGCTTTAGGGTTAAATGCCCAAGAAATCGTAGAAACAGAAGAGACAAAATCGAAGTTTTTGGATATGACCAAAAATAATGGTTCAACTTTGGGAACGAGGTTTGTCCTTGGTTTCCCGCCGAATGAGAACGAGACTTTTGGTACGCAGTCCTTAGCTGTATACATCGCGGCACCTGAAGAAACAGAAGTAAGATTGTATACAGACGAAGGTCTGTTTAATACTTTTGTAATTCCGAGACAAGAAGTTGCCTTAGTATCATCTGCCGACGTGAACGATCCAAGGGCTTATGATTTCTCATGGGCTTTTGAAAACTGGAGAAATGAAACACCTATGAAAGGAAGGTCTCTTATTGTAGAGTCTGATCTGCCCGTTTCGATATATGTTTTAAACTCTAAACCAACATCTACGGAAGGTTATCTTGCTATTCCAGTTGCCTCATGGGGCAAGAAATATATACATAATTCTTTTTGGGATTTCGCAGAAGGACGAAACTGGGGTGGAGGTTTTCAAGTACTTGCTTCGGAAGATAATACAAGAATTACCATATCCCTCAAAGGTAAAGGTCAATCTGTTGGAGAAACTACAGGTGGCAAAAGGATTGGAGATGTAATTAATGTTACCCTGGATGAGGGGGAAGTTTATCAAGTACAGGGAAATGGAAGAACAAGAGGTATTTTCGATCTTTCCGGATCTGAAATTGTCTCTAACAAACCGGTGGGTGTTCTTTCCTATCATAACCGAGCGATGATTCCTAAGTTCATAGTGCCGACTGGCCGTGACCATTTACTATCAATGATGCCGCCTGTACAAGCTTGGGGTAAAAGATATGCAACAGTTGAACTCGATAGAGGGACGGGCAGAGGTGACTACTTTAGGGTAGTTGCATCAGAAGATAATACGAATGTAGAGTTCGCATGGTATGATATTGTATCTCGTCAATTAACTAAAAAAGAGACAGTTGTTTTAAGAGCCAATCAAGTATGGTCACCATATAATATCGATGGTGCTAACGGAGATGGAAACG
This sequence comes from uncultured Hyphomicrobiales bacterium, assembly GCA_964462685.1. Classification (GTDB taxonomy): domain Bacteria; phylum Bacteroidota; class Ignavibacteria; order Kapaibacteriales; family UBA2268; genus CAYWYR01. Next base: position 77,308 of record CAYWYR010000007.1, read on the forward strand.
ATCTTACAGGCATTAATGGAACAATGATTATTGAGGCTGATAAGCCGATACTTGTTATGCAGTATGCTTATTCTGCGGGTTGGGATTCTAATGGTGGTGAATTTGATCCTTTTATGTTCCCTGTAACCGCAGTGGAGCAGTTCACAAACGCAACTGTTTTCCAATCACCTCAAAACTATTCTGGCGGCCTTCAAGAGTATCAGAATAATTTCTTTAATCTTCTTTATTTAGGAGATAATATTGATAAGGAAAGACACAGAGCTTTAGTAGAATCTATTGAAATTGATGGTCGCTCTCTTCCAGAATGGGATGGTCAGGCTGGATTAAACTTCATACCAGGAACCAATATTTATTATTCTAGATTATCAGTAACTCCTGGTATTCATAGGATAATAGCAGACACTCCTTTCGGTGGTTACATCTACGGTTTTTCTAACTATGAAACATACGCATGGCCTGCTGCTACAAATTATCTGAACTTAAGCCAGTTAGACCCTTGGGCTCCAGTTGTAGAGTGGGAAAAAGAATGTGATATTTTCTACTTTGATGTTACGGATATGAAGCCGGATCTACTTGTAGGCGATACTACCTACGTTGATGTAGGGCTTAACAGCCGTGCGGAAATCTTAACTAATATTAATTTCCGTGATGCTCCTGAAGATATCGTAAGAGTTGATAAAGAAACAAGAGAAGAGCTTGAGTTTGCACCTGGTGTTGCTCTTGATGAATACTCTTGGAGATATCAAGTTCTTGATCCTTATCAGGACGCGACTCTTGAGCTGCGCTGGAAGGACGCATGGGTAATACCAGCACCGAACGATACTATCGTCACCGTAGAATATATTGCTGATAAAATTGAATTTACCGACCAAGCTCTACTTGACTTTGGCCAAGTAAGGGTAGGCGAAAGCCTGACTCGTGAATTCCAGATAGAAATAACTAATGAAAATCTAGAAGATTTCTCCGGTATACCAGATGGTGGTATTTATCTAAGAAAAGGTTCTGAGTTTGTTATAGAGATAAGCCCGCTAGAAGATAGGATTCTTCCTGTTTCTATCACTTACACCCCAATAATGGAATACACTGAACTTGAAGATGATGACAGGTACGATAACGAACCAATGAGATTCGATTTCGATACATTGTTTATAGAAACTAACTGCCTTGTATGGAATTTTGAGATGGAAGGCCAAGGTATTCTGCCGCAACTGCGTGCTAGAGACTGGGTAGGTAATCAAACTAATCCTGGCGTTACCCTTACTTATAGAAGAGATAATAGCCCTAACTACTTACTATCGAACGCTGGTACCATGATGACTGACGTTACAGGTATCATTGAGATATATGAAGTTGACGGTAACAGACAACGTACAAGCGGCAACCTAATAGATGCTGTAGCACCCCTAACAGATTGGGGCGATCTGAATACTTATGTACCAGAATACACTATTACCCCGGCTAACGGCCCGGCAATAGATTTTGACATTGCTGCCAGAGACAATAATACTGATGATCCTGGTCTGGTAAATATTGGTGGTTTAACATTCCTATCAAATGCATCAGGCGACTTCAACTACGAAATAGTATTTGAACACAACGCATCTGATAAAGAACTTAAAGAAAGTGCTTTCTGGATGACAACAGTTACAAATAGCCAGCTTACAACTACTGATCTTAACTGGCCAATGGTAAGAGTTGAATCGTACAATGACGGTACAAACCAAACAGATGCGATTCAGGATGCAGAGGGTAATAATGTAGAGACAAATGGTTTTGTAATGCTTGAAAACGCAGGTAGTGCTGCACTAAGGATCTACAGCATCAGACTACTTGATAATGCAGATGGTCACTTTGACTTTGATATTAATTATGGACCGAACGGCGATGATGATTCACGCAATAGATGGACAGGTTCACCAGCATCAGATAATGATATCAACTGGGTTAACTTCAAAAGACTTTACGATCCAAATAATGGCCAAGGCGGTAGTAATTATGTACTTCAGGGAGAACAAGCAACAACGGCTTATATACCGTTTATTTTCAACCCACAAAACACGGCAGATGCAAGAAACGGCGAAGAGCTAACAGCTACTGTTGAGTTCTGGGGTACAATGAAAAACGAAGCTATAGGACCAAACAATCCGCTTGAGAAACTTGGTCAGTCAAGATTATCAGGTAGAGCTTTCCTTCCAACAATCACTATTAACGAAATTACTTTCCCTGGCAGAACCAAGCAAGGTGAGAGAAGTGATTACGAAGAAGCTGAAATTACGATAAGCACTGATTATGATGTTAGAGAGCTAACAGTATTCGGACTAAAAGATGAAAATGGAAGGCTGATAGGTGGAGTTGATGCAGATGACTTCGGTTATGCGGACTTCGGTGATGTAACAGACCCGAACGACAATACTGTTCCATTCGATCCTACTACACTGTTCCCTGGCGGTCAGGCGGTGGTAACTCCAGGTCAACCGATAACAATGTCGGTTTATTTTGAGCCAAATGTTAAGCCAAGGACTTTGAGAGAAGCAATCTATACAGTACTGAGCGATGCTAAGCCATCGGAAGATGACGCGAATAACAGAGCTGAATACAACGTAGATAATATCATTAATAGAACTCAACCAGCAGAAGAAACTCAAGAGACTATTACTGCCGAAGCTTTCACAGTTGGTGTTGACGCGGAACTCACTTTCGAGGGTGGCCAGATAGATGGTAGAGCTGAAACTACAGAAACTACTAAGTGTGATCCTGTAACAGGTACAATAGTACTTGAAAATACTGATGCTACTTCTCGCATAGTCCTAAGTGATGATGAGCCGGTACTACAGTTTGACCTGACTAACCCTGCACTGAACGTAGCAGATTACAATTTTGACGTAGCGTTCACTATGACAGGATACGATCCAGGACTCGAGCTTGACGGCGTTGGTACGGAAACTGTTAACATAGTATTTGATCCTTCACAATTACCTGATGAGCTTGCTGGTGAAGAGATAGTAGTATCTGTAATAGCCAACTTCCAGTCAGAAGGTTCTGGCGGAATGATGGAAGACGGACAGTTCATTATCAACGAATGGACGCTGATGTTCACTCTTACAGACTTCTTGATCGACATACCTAATATCGAAGAGGACTTCGAGCCAGGCGAACCAGAAATCCCAATTGATATTCAAGTTAGTTCAAGCGATTGGGTCGGTGCTAACGTAACAGAGATCCAGTTCGACTTTGTTTATAATGCGAATATGTTCAATATGGATAGAGATGCTGCATTTGATGATGCTTATCTGCCAAATGGCTGGACTTACGATGTACCAAATATCGCACAAGGTGCTGATCCACGCTTCCAGATAGTAACTGTAAGAGCAACAGGAGCTAATCCATGGCCAGCAAACAGAGCGATATTTAATCCAAGGTTCACATTGCTAATAAATGATGGCTGGATTAAAGACACTGGTAACGGTAATTCTGATGAATTCGCTGATGAAAGAGACTTCTATATAGGTGAAAATATTTCACTTGGAGACAGAGGTATCTGTATCTTTGAAGAATCTGAAAACGGTAGAGTAGGTGCGACATATTGCTCACCTCAGAACCTAAACGTAGAACAGAGAGATGGAGCAGGAATGACTGGTGCAATGTCATCAATCAGCCCTAACCCAGTTAAGGAAGAATTCGAGCTAAACTACACAGTACCTATGTCTGGCCTAGTACAGGTTGCGATAATCGACGGAACTGGTAAAGTGGTAAGCGTACCGGTACTTGAAAAACAAGTGGCTGGAGAATACTCTACTACTATCAATGTTGATGCGCTAAGCTCTGGTACTTACCAACTAGTACTACAATCAGCAAGATACACAACGGCACAACCTCTGAACATCGTTAAATAATCTGCGATACAGAGATGACAAACAAAAAGAGCCACCCCAGCAATGAGGTGGCTTTTTTTTTGTGACTGCTCGGAATGACGGGTGGGCATATACTAATCTCCTGTAGCCTCGGTGAGCCCGATCAGGATAATTGTACCGCCTCTCAAATGCCACGTCATACCTGAGCCTGTCGAAATATAAGACATGGCCATGGATTGCAGGGATAAATGCGATACGAGAGGGTTACCGCTGTAAATTTGTCTAATATTTCGACAGGCTTAATATGACAAATTCATGTTTCGGCATCTGAGATCCTTCGCTCCGCTCAGAATGACAGCTCTACTTTGCCTTGGTGCAAGCTTCAGCATTATAAATTGCTATGTCAATCACTGGATTCATCGGGCTTTGCCGCTCAGAATGACGGTTTGCTCATTCACTGCCACTCAAAGGTCAAGTCATACCTGAGCCCGTTGAAATATAAGAAATATGATATACAAAAAAGCCCTACCATGTTGAATAGTAGAGCTTAGATACAAACTCGTAATAGTATCGGATCAAAGTTTAAATAAGCTGACCGAATAGTGTTGCAGAAGTAGATCTCTCTATTTTTACCTTTACGGTATCACCCACTTTTGATGTACCATCATGTGGGAAAATGCATACTTTGTTGGTATCTGATCTACCCTGCCAATCTTCATCGCTTTTCCTACTAGGGCCTTCTACGAGTACTTCATGCACTTGGCCGATCTCAGTTAGGTTTATCTCGGCTGAGATCCGGTTTTGTTGTTCAATAATTTCGTTAAGTCTTCTTAATTTGACTTCTTCAGGTACATCATCTTCATACTTGGAAGCGAGAGTGTTCTCTCTTTCAGAATACTTGAACATATAAGCACCGTCATAGCGTACTTCTGCCATCAGATCGAGTGTCGCTTTGTGATCATCTTCGGTTTCGGTACAGAAGCCCGAAATAATATCAGTGGAGAAAGCTACACCAGGCACGGCATCCCGAACTGATCTGATACGCTCAAGATATTTAGCACTGTCGTAATCACGCCGCATTTTTTTTAGTACTCTATCGGAGCCGGACTGAACCGGTAGGTGTATATAATTACAGATATTCTTATAATCGGCATGAGCTCGTATAAGACCGTCGCTCATATCATGGGGGTGAGATGTGATATAACGTATTCTCATCTCAGGAACAGCCTGCGCTATCTCAGTAAGCAGTTTAGGGAAATCATGGCCGTTAGCTTTATCTTTATAGCTGTTCACGTTTTGCCCTAAAAGCGTTACCTCTTTTATGCCGCTTTCCCAGAGGCCAACCGTTTCATGTACTACAGAGTCGAGTGTACGGCTTCTTTCACGTCCTCTTGTATAAGGTACAACACAGAAAGCGCAGAAGTTATTACAACCCCTCATGATTGATAGCCAAGCCGATATACCTTCAGTACGTAAAGGGATAATATCCTCGTAAGTCTCAACTTTTGATAGCTTGACAGCTATACCCGCTTCGCCGGAAAAAGCCTGGTCCGCAAGTGCTGGAAGGTTTCTATACTCATCGGGGCCAACTACCATTTTAACAAGACCGCTCTCACCTATAAGCCTATCCTTTAGTCTTTCAGCCATACAGCCTATTACACCTACAACCAGCTTAGAATTACGCTTTTTATAATATCTTAACTGCTTGAGCCTGTTATAGATTTTCTTCTCAGCGTTTTCCCTGATCGAACAAGTATTGAGCAGGATAAGATCACTGTCCTCAATATCATCGGACATGTTGTAGCCACCATCGGAAAGGAGTGCCGATACGATTTCGCTATCAGCTACGTTCATCTGGCAACCATAGGTTTCGATATAAAAATTCCTCCCAGAGGATTTTTTAGCCTTATCGGGCATTTCTATACCTTGTGGCTTTTTGGATGCCCTGTGGTTTTTTACTTCATTTACTTTTTCTTCTGTCATCAAATCGATAAACATATCGATATCCTTTCTTCTGAGTTGAACGGTTCAAGTATAGCTTACAAAATTAACGAATGTTCAGCAATGTGGAAAATCTTATGAATTCGGGTAGGTGAATTAATTATTATCTCTGAGTATGGTAGCTGCTGTAGATTGAGCTTTAGGCAATACAAGTATATCACCAATGAGCACTTCATCCGGTGCTTTGGCGGCAAATAAAATGCTGTCGGCTACATCACTTGCGGTAAGTGGCTGGTAGCCTTCATATACCGTTTTTGATCTATCTTCATCCCCTTTGAACCTAACCATAGAGAACTCCGTTTCCACGGCTCCGGGTGCTACGCTAGATACCTTTATGCCAAAAGGGGCAAGATCTATCCTGATACCCTTGGTAAATGATTCTACCGCTGCTTTGGTGGAGCAGTAAACAGATGCCTTTGGATAATTTTCCTTACCGGCTATTGAAGATACATTTATAATATGACCTTTTCCGCTACTTACCATTCTAGGTGACACAAGCCTTGTGAGATAATACACTCCGAGAATATTAGAGTTTACCATCGCATGTATATCATTTATATCACTTTCGTGGTAATGATCCAGCCCGTGGGCGTTACCCGCATTGTTCACCAGCAGGTCTATCTCTTTCCAATCATCTGCTAATGAGTCAATCGCATTATTACAGCTTTCCCAATCTCCGACATCAAAGCTTAATGTGTGGCAGTTACCAGTTCCGAATTTAGACTCTATTTCATCTTTTAAACTTTCTAGCCTCTCTTTTCTTCTTCCGCATGCTATAACTCTATATCCCGCACCGGCTAATGCAATAGCAGTTGCGTATCCTATTCCAGCAGTGGCTCCCGTTATAAGGGCAGTTTTCTTTTCAGTCATTATATCTATCCAATAATTGATAATTTTATATAGAACAAAATATGCAAACAATGCCAGCATGTATATTGCAATGTAGAGAACAACCTGAAATCAAAAAAAAGAATAAACAAACTGAGTGATTTAAGACAAATAGTAGCTATCTATAGAAAAGACTTGTTAGTTGAGAAGAAATCAAAGTTTCTGGTTTCCTCAGTACTGCTATTTGTGCTGGGCAGTGCTATGCTTATCACATTCTCAATGTCAGGTTCGATTATATCACCTTGGGTATTTGCATCGTTGTTATGGATACTGATCTATTTTGGTAATATGTCAGGGCTTGGTAGGGCATTCATAATGGAGAAGGAAAGGGGGACAGATATCTTTCTGAAACTAAACTTTAAGTCTTCCACCGTTTTTTTCGGTAAGCTTATATTCAATATGATTCTGTCTGTAGCTGTGGCTGTTGCCTCCTACATGCTCTTAGCTGGATTTGTACCACCTACTATCATTACTAGCCCATGGTGGCTGTTGGCATTGCTCCTAACAGGGGCTGTGGCTCTATCGGCTGGGGTTACGATAGTATCTGCTATAGTCGCGGTATCCGGTGGTAAAAGCGGGCTTTTACCGATATTATCATTGCCGATAATACTACCGGTGCTATTGCTTGGTATCCAGGCGGCGGAAAAAGCTATCGTTACCAGCGATACTACCTCACTTCTTCAGGATATCGGATTTATGCTTTCATTCGCCGGTGCGATAATATCGGTGAGTTATATAGTCTTCCCGATACTATGGGAAGATTGAGAGGTGGGGGCTTTTGCGAAAGTTACACACTAAAACTTTCCTACCGAAATATATCTTCATTGCTTACTATAATATTTGATATGTACAGCACGGAAAGCAGCTAATCCTCTCAATATATAATATTTAACACCACTTTATTAGATACTGCACCCCAAAAGGTATGTTGCGGCACTTACCCTATGAAAGCATAATCAGCAACTAAACATTTAGAGCTTTGAACAGAGAACAGGAAAGATTTCTGGAATTATACAGGCCGATAAAGGACAATATCTGGCGGTACTGTATATATATCACTATGAACAGATTCGATGCGCAGGATCTGCTCTCCGATACTCTGGAAGCAGCATATAACGGTTATAAAGATATGGATGGCGAAAAGGCTCTTCTATCATATATGTTTACCGCAGCTACCAGAATCAGAAATAAGTCTAAAAGGAAACGGAACCGTGAAACCGAGCTTACCGAACCTATTGCTGAACTGTTCACCGCCGATGCTGATGCTGAAACCAAGCTGGAATTTAATATGATGTTGGACAAAGTAAAGATGATGAATGAAAACGAAGCCCAATGTCTGCTACTTGCAGAAGTAGAAGGGTATTCCAGAAAAGAGATCATGGATATCACTGGGCTTAAAGAACAGACTTTAAAATCGATACTTTACCGTGCAAAAAATAAACTAAGGCGGGATCTGGAGGTTGGCAATGGATAACGAAATGCTGAAGATGTTTTCGCAAAAGCCATTATCTCATCCATTCAACGATGATGAGATAATCGGAAGGTTAAACAAAAAGAATAAAAATAAAGGTAAGTATATGACTGCACTACTTGTAAGCATTATAGCTATAATTGCTGTAGTAGGGGTAAATTATAACAATAATAATGAAATTTATCCAAAAGGTGAAACAAATATTAACGGAATAGCTGAATCAAAAGTACTAGAAAGTTCAAATAAAGATAATATAAAAGATATATCTAAAACTAATGGGTTGGCCTATTCTGAAGTTGTTGCCAATAATATGGGAGAGAAACCGAAAACCGAAGCAAAATTTAAAACAGATACTTTAAATGAAAGAGCCAAAGAACAGTTTAGAAGATTAAAAAAATCGAAAGAAATTTTGAATGATCCTAATAGTATTGTGATGCATATGGATTTTGATAAGGTGAGGTATACCTACATGATTAAGGATTCATTAATGTCACAACAAAGAGATTCTCTAAAAAAGATTAATAGTACATCATACCTACTACCAAAACATAACTATGGTAGTCAGATACTGCCTGTAATCCAGATAAATAAAACTGAATTACAGAAAATTGTACCTGAATCATTTGAGGATAATAAATTCTTTATCTTAAGAGAGAAAACAATTATATATGATAGCATACCGAAGAATTTTAGCAATCTATATGATGAGCAAACATATATTTCAAGAATTAAATATAAAGATGGTTATTTTGAAGAATATGATACTATCATACATGACTGGGAAAATTTATCAAATATAAGTAACGTTAATAAAACTCTTTATGTAGGTTTTACAGAAACAAATCAAGATTTTACAAAACATAACCATAGCATGCATATCTCGCCATTAGTAAGTATGTGGGACTTATATAAAAAAGAACTAAAATCTATTGATATCAATTTAAATGAATATCCCGTTTTCTTAGCTGGGAATGATGACCATAATATGAATACTCTAAACAAATACGACACTTTCTATAATAACCTAAGGAAAGAACTCGTCCCCGTTCTTTACAAAATCAATCCTGATCTTCACTATGTATTATGGTTTATCCCGACCGATGAATTTATAGAAAGGCTGCCTGATAGATACAGTGGAACAATCCGTGAGCAATTTGAACTTTTTAGGGACATCTCTACAGGTGAAAAAGAACGTGGCGAATCCTGTATACAGATAACAGATAAAACAGATTATTTTGGATTATGTGGAGAGAGAAGAGGAGCTATAGAGAATATAGAGTTTGTATCTTTTACCCAATCTAATATCTCTGCAAAATTAAAGCTCGCAGAAGATAGAAAATTGCGATTCTATATATCTACTATAATGGGTAAAATCGTTCATCAGGAAAATATTAGTATCGGTTCAGGTAGCCATCTTGTTGATATCGTGCCTAGAGATCAGCTAGAACGAGGTGCTTATTTCTTCGTTATAGAAACAGAAGAAGGCGAGATCGCTATTGAGAAGGTATTTATTGAATGAAATCTGAATGAATAATAGTAATATAAATAGGGGCAATAGCCCTTATTTTATTATAGATAGATTGCTTTTATCTTATATCCACTATTCTATTTGCTAAATTGGCCCAAGTATATTCTTGGCGGTATTTTTCGATGCCAGCCCCGTAGCTATCCAACCCGTTGTTCTCCATTTTTTGAAGTCCCTCGGTTATCTGCTGTGGTAAAGCATCATCAATAATCTCTCCTGCCCCGTAAGGTTCAATCATTTCCCTGAGCGAGCCTTTATCCGTGGCAAGTATCGGGGTGCCGTAATTAAACGCGATACCTACTATTCCGCTTTGGGTGGCCGATCTGTAAGGTAATACACAGATATCTGTAGCTGAGAAGATCCTGCCTACTTCTTCATCGCCGATATAGCGAACCAGTTGCGTTACCCGGCTTTGTAAATTGTTTGAATCGATGATCTTTTGATATTCGGCAAAGTCGCCGTAAGGCTCCCCCGCGATAAGTACGTGATATTTTTCCGGTAGGTCTTTAAGGGATTCGAGTAGCAGATCCAGCCCTTTATACTTTCTAATAAAACCAAAGAATAATAGAACGGTTTTATCACCCGGGATACCATAGTGAGATTTTGCTTCGCTTGTATCTGCGGCCTTCGGGAAGTGATCGTATAGAGGATGAGGAAAGCGAATTATATTTGCTGCGGGATCAAGCTTCTTAAGATCGGATTCTACCGAGCTTGACATGGCTATCAATGTCTGGTTCTTGTTTAGATAATATTTTGTGAGCGCGGTATCCCCTGGCCTTTTTTCATGAGGTATGGCATTATCGATTATACCTACATTATGGCTACCAGAGCGTTTTGCGGCATTAAGCACCCACCCGAGCGAGGGGCCAAAAAAAGGCATCCAAAACTTAGTAACGCAGATATCAGGCTTCCATTCGGCTATTGACCTACTTGCTGAAATCCAGCTAAGCGGATTTATCGTATCGATCATTCTTTCGCTCTCAATACGATCGACTTTGTCCTCATCGGAAGCCATTTGGGTTTTACCGGGAAAAAGCTTATCCGGGTACTGCCTAGAAAAAGTAATCGCTCTTGTATCGCCAAGCTTCGTCAATTCATTATAAAGCAAAGCATTGAACTGAGCTATACCACCCCTAAACGGATAAAAAGTAGATATATATGCTATTTTCAAATTTTGGCTTACTTACCTTTGAATTCTGGCTTTCTTTTTTGCAAAAATGCCTGAACTCCCTCATTATAATCGTGGGAGCTACCTGATATATCCTGATACTCCTCTTCCAGCCTTAATTGTTTGGATAAATCGCTTGTCCATGTTTTTTGAAGCAGTTTTTTGGTAAGGGCAAGCGCTTGAGTAGGCATACCCGATAGTTTGGTAGATAGCTTCTCTATTTCACTTTCGAACTCTTCATTAGGGATTGATCTGTAAATCATACCCATTGCAACTGCTTCTTCGGCGTTAACTCTGTCGCCGGTCATCATAAGTGCTGCTGCCCTGGCCGAGCCTACAAGGCGCGGCAAAAAATACGTGCCGCCACTATCCGGAACAAGACCTATAGCCGAAAATGCCTGAATAAATTTTGCTGATTCGGCAGCTATTACGATATCACAAGCCAATGCTATATTTGCCCCAGCACCTGCGGCTACCCCGTTGACAGCTGCGATTACGGGTTTCTGTAAATCTGTTATTTTCTTTATGATAGGATTATAGTGTTCGCTTACTATACGCTTGATCGACAAGTTGTTTTCTTCATCAATAGCCTCGGCAAGATCCTGCCCGGCACAAAATGCTCTACCAGAACCTTTGATAACAACACATCGAACATCGTCAGAGTATGACGCATCATCCAAAGCCTCCTGAAGCTGAAGAGCCATCGCTCGGTTGAATGAATTAAGTTTATCAGGATTATTTAGTGTGATATTCATCACACCGTTTGTTTGTTCAATTAATATGAGAGACATAATTTTTTGACTGTTTTGAATTGTCGAATATGTAAATATAGGGTAATGGTTTTATTTATCCGTTACTTAAGTGTAGATTATATAAATGGCCACGGTTTATGATATTACCGCGCTGCCGATAAGCTCATCACCATCATACCAGGCACAGAACTGCCCGCTGGCCACACCAATCTGATCTTTATCGAATGCGGCGTAAATACGATGATCTTTATCTATCAATTGCATATCGCTGGGCTGTTGCCTATACCTGATCACACCGTCATAATTTTTATTAAAGGCAAAATCTGGCGAGATTATGTTCAGTGATTTCTTATCTAACTCAATTATATTTTTACCGAGCAATGGGTGATCGCCTCCTTGCCCTACATATAGGATATTATTTTTTATATCAGTACTGATGACGAATAAAGGTAGCGGGGTGCCGCCAATACCAATACCTTTACGCTGGCCAATAGTATAGAAATGCGCGCCTTGGTGCTTACCAAGAATATGTCCCATTGAAGGCTTTATTGAGTAAGCTGCAGCCACCTTGGAGAAATCATCATCAGCATCGCTTCTATGTTTCCTTTTAATGCTAGCGGCTACATCCCTCGGTATCTCTATTACATCGCCTTCTTCAGCGGCCAGCTTTTGCTTCAGGAATGTAGGTAGATCGATTTTTCCGATAAAGCAAAGCCCCTGCGAGTCTTTTCTATCATGTGGGGCAAGATTATGCGTTTTTGCGAGCTCCCTTACTTTGTCTTTTTCCATCTCACCGATTGGGAAGAGTGCCCTGGATAGCTGATCGCTGGTTGTTTGGCATAAGAAATAAGATTGGTCTTTTCGACTGTCTTTGCCTCTGAAAAGCCTCGTACCTTCCTGATTATGGGTCACTCTGCAATAATGCCCTGTAGCTACTTTATCCGCACCAAGGGCAAATGCTTTTTCGGCGAAAACGTCCCATTTGATCTCTCGGTTGCAAAGCACGTCAGGATTTGGCGTTCGCCCTGCTTCATACTCTGCGAACATGTAGTCGGCAATCCGGCTTTTGTACTCCTTCGATAAATCTACCACTTCCAGTGGGATGCCAAGTTTGCGACATGTGAGTTTGGCGTACATAAGATCATCTTCCCACGGGCAATCCCCGCTGAGAGTGCCTTCAGTATCATGCCAGTTGATCATGAACATACCAAAGATATCATGACCCTCCTGTTTAAGCTTCCAAGCGGCAACGCCGCTATCTACACCACCTGATATTCCAACTGCGATTTTCATAGGATTACTTAAACGCTAAAGGTATGATAAGTGTTGTCAAAGACATTTATTGACGCATGCTGCTTAAAAGTTTTTCTTGCCTTTCAAGCGAATCGGCTATGCGATCCAGCAGTTCTATATCTTTAGGTGTCTGTACTTCTGGGTCTTTAGGGTCCTCGGCTTTATCCCTTACTTGTTTGAACATCTTAACCACTATGAAAACAGTTATGCTTATTATCAAAAAATCTACAGAGGCTTCAAAAAGCTTTCCATAGCCGATGGAGACTTCGGGCTGGAGAGCCCCTAACTCACTTACTGTCTTTTCCTGAATGATAACCTTTTTATCGGCCCAGTTAAGCCCGCCGGTAAGAAGATTTAGCGGTGGTAGAAAAACTTCCTTAACCAATACGTCCACTACCTTGTTGAACGCGCTACCGATGATAACACCGATAGCTATATCTATCATGTTGCCCTTTACGGCAAAGTCCTTGAAATCCTTGATTATCTTAATCATAACATACCCTGGGTTAGCATTGATAGTCTGACGAATAACATTGTCAATCCTTTGTTTTGGAAAACTCTACCCCGATGGCATAGGATTTGATTGTGATATCAAGTTATTTACGCATTGCCCATCGTATTGATATGATAAGCAAGAGCATAAAAAACAAAATCAGCAGCATGAGAGAATAACTATATCCCTATCAGGTAGGATGGACAGAGAAACAAAATACGACGATCCGAATAGATTTGCACCTAAAGCCTCACTGAAGCCAGGTGAGACATCGATTATAAAAGGTTATCAAAACTTCGAGATATCACCTTACCATATCGAGGTAAACAGAGAAGATGAAAACCTATTGGCTAAAAAGTCGCTGGTCACATTTATCCTGGATTCTGAGTGGATAGTTGGTAAATCCGTACTGGATCTTGGAGGTAACGCAGGTTTTTTTGCGTTGGCGGCTCTATTAAAAGGTGCAGAAAGTGCTACATGTGTCGATTTGGATAATGACTATACTTCTATCGCTAAAAAGTTAAAATCACACCTGTCGCTGCAGAGTTTCCAAGTAGAAGAAAAACTGGTTTCTGAGTGTGATAAGCCTGCGGATCTTGTTTTTTCATTTGCCCTGATACACTGGATATATTCCTGCACAGAAACCTACGGCAGCCTATCGGATACCATTGCAAAACTAGCATCGCTTACAAACGAAATACTGGTAGTGGAATGGATCGACCCCAAGGATAAAGCTATAAGGGAATTTGGCCATCTGGATTTTAATTCCTCCATCCACAAGGAAGAATATTCCAATAAGAAGTTTGAAGAAGCTTTAAAACAGCATTTTAACAGCTTTGAAATACTGGGCGAAACAAGATCGACCAGAAAAGTTTATGTGGCATATAAAAATGCTGATACCCCCGAAGAGCTACAGCATTCACCTTTAAATTTCTCTTTTACAGATATATTCATAAATTTCAATGAGGCTGGGCTTGAGTATAGAGTTCTTAAGAACGCATCAATTATTTCCAGGCAAATTGATGAATATCATGACAGGCATATAGATATATGCGTATTCGGGGAACACTTCCCTATATTTTCGGCCTATTTAACGGATATATCTGATACTGTCCATAGAGATGAATCTGTAGAATATCATAAAATAGGTACCGGGCAAAAAGGCAGTTATGTTATTATGAAACTCATAAATGCCTCAACTGATTATCTGCCCAAAGTATTCACAGATAATTTATGGGAAAAGACTGAAAAGAGATTGGGATTAAAAGTAATATCCGAGCAACAGGAGATAGATTATATCGCTTTCTGTAGCGCATACCTTTTGGGTGGTAGCGAGAACGCTTGGAACACCAGATTAAATGATCTGTTAGAAAAGAATCCCAACCATACTTTATCAATTACCGGTACTGAACTTACTAATGTCGGAAGTATCCATAAGTATCTTATAAGTAATAATTTAGGAACGGAAGACAGCGATCTCAGGCTTTTGGAATACTCAATGCCTTACATAGAGCCCGGGATTGATAATGTTATACATAGCAGATACTTAGATTTCAGTACCGCTCGGCCATATATATCACGCCTCTATAAAAACGGTGAGATAATTATCAAGCAGGCGAACGGATCACTTGCTGAGAATGAATATTCTATACTTAAAAGATTAAATAGTATAAATAAAGAAAATAGATGTTTTTTTCCAGAGGTGAGTGATCTAAAAAAAGTTGATACATTCGCTAGTTTCGAGATGCCCTATTTACCAGGCATTTCACTAAGCTCAGCTATTGATTCCGGCTTGAATAACAATGATATTGACTATATCAAAAAACAGTTGAATATTATTTACGATATTTTAAATGAGGAGTCTATTGAGCATAGGGATATCAACCCTGATAATATTTTAGTTCTCCCAAATTATAATATAGTTCTAATAGACTTTGGATGGGCTATAAAACGTGGCGATAAATCATTTACCCCAAATGGCCTAAACCCGGATTATCATCCTACAGAAGGACATTCGGATAAATTCTCTATTGAGAAAATCATTGAATTATTAGATAGTATCCAGGTTGATGAAATTCCGCAAGCATCCAATAAAAGAAATAATTTAGAGGAACTCTCAAAGCTGTCAGCTCTCCTCGATGAATTAAGCGGCTATACCGATGGGGATTCAATATCGGCGAGCGGCATTCTTTACCGTTTAGCTGAAGAATGTTACCGATTAGGTAAATACAGGGATGCCTCCGAATATATTGAGGAAGAATTAATCATCAATCCTGACAACGATAAAGCACTTCACCTTTTAAGTGATATTGAGAATCAAAGAGAAAAAGAAAATATATCTCAAAGCGAACTTCCAGAAGACGATATAGATTTTAGCGATTTTTCCGGATTTGAAAAACTCGGGCAAAAACTCATGGATCGCTCCGAGGAGGAATTCATATCAGTTGATAGCAGGGGGTTTAAGTATGATGTAAGTATTATAATACCAGTATTCAATAATCCCGAGCTTACAGGTAAAACCCTTGAAAGTATCTTCGCTTCAGCAAGCCTAGTGAGATATGAGGTGATAGTTATAGATAATGGTTCTGAAAGTGACACCAAGCGAGTCTTAAAATCCTTCAGCAGCCGTGAAAATTTTACTGTTTACACCAATAAAGATAATCTGGGTTTTGCGAAAGCTGTAAATTTGGGAATATCAGAGCGTAAAGGTAGGCATGCGCTTTTACTGAATAACGACATCATTGTGTACGGAGGCTGGCTTCAAAAGCTAACAGCTGCTTTAAAAGATAGTATAGGTATAGTGGGGGGCTTGCTTTTATATCCAGGTAGCCAGATAGTTCAGCACGCAGGTGTCAATATAGGAACTGAGGACGGATACAGTATCGCCCCCTATCACGTCGATCAGTTTGCAGACCTTTCAAAAACCCCTGACTTAATTAGCAGCCGCGAAGTTGATGCTGTTACTGGCGCTATGATGCTGATATCTTTTGATTGTATTGAAAAAGTTGGGGTTTTGGATGAATCCTATATTAACGGCCTGGAAGATATCGACTACTGTATAAGAGCAAGAAAACACGGCTTTGGTATATATCTTGAGTCGGATGCAGTTGCATATCATTACGAAAGTATGAGCAAGGGAAGGCATGATAACGATATCTACAACTGGCAGCTACTAAATAAGAAATGGATACCAGCACAGGTAATAAATGAGGCTCAGCAGAGTACTTTAGAAAACGTAGAGTCGATCAGATCCAATAAAGAGAGGATAGAAAAAAAGCGTTTATCAAACAGCGGTTTAAGTCAAACCGGTACAGAACCACAGATACAGCCTCTGCCGGAGGAAGAAGATATTGAGCTGAGTATTATTATACTTACCCATAACAATATCGATTATACCATAACCTGCCTGGAATCCCTTTTCAGAACGCTGACTGTTACCGCCGAAGTTATAGTGGCCGATAACGCCTCAGAAGATGATACATTAATGTATCTGGAAAATCTTGGACAGAGAATTACTCTGATAAAAAACAGACAGAATTTCTCTTTTAGCAAAGCAAATAATATTGCGGCTAAAAAGGCAAAAGGTAAATACCTTTTATTCCTGAATAATGATGTGGAACTGCTTCCCGGGTGGTGTGATTTTTTGGTTTCTCATTTTGAAAATAATCCAGGCACAGGTGTTCAAGGCGCAAAGCTTCTCTATCCGAACGGGAAAATTCAGCACGCCGGCATTGTTTACGGTAAGGTATCTGAAACTGTAGATATGCATTATCATATATATCTTACCAAAAACCGGAATGCGCCTGAAGTCAATCAAACCAGACAGTTCCAGATGGTAACCGGTGCGATGCTGGCTATACGCCGAGAACTTTTCGAAGAAGTTGAAGGTTTTGACGAAGAATATATATTTGGATATGAAGACCTTGATTTATGCCTTAAAGCTGGGCAAAATGGAGCCAAGACCATATATAATCACGAGGTGGAAGCCTATCATCATGAAAGCATCACGAAAAAATCAGAGGGTCTTCAAAGGTTTGAAAGCTTTATAATTAACCCAGAAGGGCTGGATGCGGAAAATAATCGAATTTTTCAAAGTAAATGGAAGGATATACTAAAGGCGGACGCTGATAAATATTACGAAGAAGATGGTTTTTATGGCCTTGTATCTAATAAGTCAATATCCGAGCAATATACAGCCAGATTAAATGAATTCGTATCTAATGCGAATATAATTATCAATAAAAAAGGTGTTCAGTTCAGGAAAAAACTAGCTGAAATACTCTTTGGGGATGCTGGGGTTGATTTTATTTCCAAACCTCAATATTTACTCCGCACTAGTGTTTTCGATCTGAAACAAGCTGAAAAAGAAATTGGAATATCCACGGACTACATCAGAGAGAAGACTTCTACCCCGCAATCTCTGCCAAGGGTAATGTTTACTATGTATGGCTGGGAAGATAGCGGCGGAGGTACGATACTTCCGAACCAGATTGCTAAAAAACTCGTGGCGGAGGGTTTTGAAGTAGCTGTATTTTATGCCGATACCGATAATCATACAGAAAGCGGGAAAGCGGAATTAATCTATAATACTCAGAACGGAGTTGATCTTTATGCAGTAAAAGGCAGAAAAATCCTGTTTACTGACTCCAATGACCCTCTTTCGGAAATCGAGGATAAAGCAGTAGTACAGCTTTTTGAAGACGCGATTAATTCATTTAAACCAGATATCGTACACTTCCATAATTTCGTCGGCCTGTCTTTTGCATTGTCCGACATAACCAAACTACACGGTATTACAACTTTCTATACTCCGCATAATTATCATTTGATTGATCCTACACTTTATATGATCAATAATGATCTGAAAAGCTGGAAAGGTACGGATATATTCAGAAATACGACTATACCTATCGAAAGACATTCTGATTATAAAAAAAGAGTGATAAAAGCCAAAGATCTCCTAAGGGATAACATTGATTATACATTGGCTGTCTCATCCAGACAAAAAGATATCCTTAGCGAATTTATGGGCTATGGGCCGGAACTTTATGTTGTCAATCAGATATCTGATCTGGTAAACAGGTCTCCTAGGTTACAGAAGGAAACCGATGTTAATGAACCTTTGAAAATCGGATATGTGGGTTCGGTTATACCCCATAAGGGAGTTCATCTGCTTGCAATGGCAGCGGAAAAATTCCAGCATGGCGATCTCGAGCTACATATATTCGGTGAGGCTAGCGGTGAATATGAAAAGTTTCTGAAACAGATTTCTACCAAGAATAATATATATTTTCACGGCAAATACGATTCTTTAAATCATGTAGCCGATTTGGTTGACGTAGTTGCGTTCACAAGTATATGGGAGGACTGTGCCCCACTTGTCATAGCCGAAGTGCTTTCGTTAGGATTGCCATGTGTCGCACCTTCCATAGGTGGTTTCAGTGATTTTATTCTTAACGGAGTAAATGGATTGATTTATGATGCCGGCTCACCGGAATCACTTGCCGAAAGCATAGATTTATTATACAGCGACAGGTATAAAATATCAGAGCTAAGCAAAAACTGTTTTTTGCCCTATGGTTTTGATGAGTTTGTTTCACACGTAGCTGGGTTGTATCAAAAAGCATTTTACGGTATCAGTGTGATAGAAGGCGAGATTACTTTAAGTTTTAGAGAGCATCTTCAAAAAACAGTGCCTGGGAAACCTTATAGTAAAACGACTGGTATTACAAGCAGAACTTCTTCTAAAGGTAGCCAAAATAAATATCCTAAACACGGATTTTCTACCAAAAGAGCAACAGGCAGGCTGCCTGAGACTTTACCTGAAATTGTTAGGCTTAATCTCGGCTGCGGGTTAGACGTAAGAGATGGTTTTATCAATATCGACTTATATTCTGATGATCCGAGAGTCGTGGGTATGGATATAAGGCATATTGATCTGCCTGACTCTACTGCCGACCAGATTATCGCATCAGACATTATAGAACATTTCCCCCATAGAGAGATAAACGACATACTCAGAGAATGGAATAGGGTTCTAAAACCCAGCGGTGTACTGATAATCAGATGTCCTAACCTAAGGCTTCAGCTGCAGGCTTATATGAGAGGTGACTGGGATGCGGATATAGCTTCTTATATGATTTTCGGGGGGCAGACAAATCCAGGAGATTATCACTATATCGCTTTTGATCATAATTCAATAGAAAAACATCTCAAAGAAACAGGTTTTGAGATTGACTCGATTCGAGATGAGGATTACCCCCAGAATAAAGGATATATCAATCTTAATATGGTCGTCAGGGCGAAAAAAGTAATCAAAGATAGTCAGAACCTATCGGAGAACGATCCGCTTTCAACTAAAAAAGATACTGATCACGGTTTTTCACCATCTGATTCCGCCGAAAACCCGGAAACCCAGGATGTAACGAGTATAGCCAATATTAAAAAAGCGATTCAATCAAATATTGACGTGCCTGTGCCTTCCAATCCTTTGATAAATCTTGTTTGGGAAGGTACCCAAATGGTTTATCATTCCCTAGCACTTGTAAACCGGGAAATAGCCAATGAACTCATTGGCTTGGATGAGATTGACATAAGCCTTGTACCTTATGAAAAAGATAAGATACATCCGCTGACTAATGAAAAGTTCGCTAGAATATTCTCTAAAGATATAAGAGTAAAAGATGATAATCCAGCGGCTAAGGGCAAGCCTTTTTTATGGGTACGCCATCAGTGGCCACCACAGCCAGAACCGCCCCGTGGTAGTAAATGGATAATCATGCAACCGTGGGAGCTGGATGTACTGCCAGAGGAATTCGTAAAGACTTTCAAGAGTGCCGATGAGATCTGGACACCTTCGAACTTTAGCCGTAGGGCTTTTATCAATTCCGGTATTGAACCTGCGAAGATTCAGGTAATACCTAACGGTGTAAATACAGATATATTCAAACCGGAAGGTGAAAAATATAAACTGGAGACCGATGCGGCTCTTAAGATTCTTTTTGTGGGCGGTACGCTGAACCGTAAAGGTATAGACGTACTGCTTGAAACCTACAAGAATACCTTCAAGCAGGCCGACAGTGTTTGTCTCATAATAAAAGATATGGGATCAGATTCCTTTTATAAGGGTATAAATGCGAGAGACTATCTCAATAAATTCTGCGAGCAGGATGATATCCCGCAAATAATTTATATCGATGAAGAGCTGAGCGAAAATGATATGGCGTCACTTTACAGATCGGCCAGCGTATTTGTTTCGCCTTACCGCGGGGAGGGGTTCTCGCTTCCTACTCTCGAAGCAATGGCATGCGGTTGCGTACCAATAGTAACAGCAGGCGGTGCGACAGATGACTTCGTAGAGGATGGTGTTGGATTTAGAATCGCTTCTGAACCTGAAGATATCGCAGAAGAGATATCAGGCCTTAAATTAGTAAGAAAAGCCAAATGGCTAAAGCCAAGTGAAAAATCTCTGAAAACTATCTTTAGGTATATATATCACGCCCCGCATGTATTGCCCGTTATGGCTGCAAACGGTATCGCTAAATCGCATTCCGGATGGACATGGAAACATACGGCCTTTAAAATACTCAATAGGATAGACTCTATATATGGTATTGACACAAGTACAGGATATAGAGATAAAATTATAGAAATATCAGAAAAGCCATATTCTCAGCTTGATGATATTTTAAGCTATGTAAATACAGACTATGATAGAGATAGACTGATCGAAAAAGCGGAAAAGCTGGCTAAATCAAATATCAAAGAAGATATCAAACAGACAACACTCAATTATATCGCAAAAGTAATAATAGACGACGGCTTTCCTGATGATGCAGAAAAAATTCTCGAGTTATCGGATATTATTGGGGAGTCATTAGATACAAAATTCCTAAGGCTGATTTCCGAGCAAGGCTTGGAGCCCGAGGTCTATCTCGAACGGCTTTCCGAGATAATCTCCCGTTCTAACGATGATAATATCCAGTCTCTGTCTATCGGTATCGGCCAGGCTTATCTGATAAATCTGGGCTCTCAGATATTGGAGGGCATGGGTGATATAGAAGGTGCGATCTCAATGATGAACATAGCCGTAATATCAGAACCAACAGATAAAACATTATATCTTAGGCTTGCTGATCTTTATGAAAGTTTAGGTGACACAATCTCTGCGGACAAAAACAAAAAGATCGCATCGACACTATAATTAAAACTGTTCGATAAATTTTTATCTAAGCCAGTATATTTTATTGCGACTATTTATGGAGTAATGGTATAGCTTATAATCAAAATGTTAATTTACATTGATAAGTTTACCATAATTTTACTTCTAATCAGCGATTATGCATAAAGCGTTCCTTTTGTTGATATTTGGGCTCACATTCTTTCTTGGGTACGATACTATTATTGCAGCTAGTATATCCGGCCAGGTACTCGATCAGATTTCAGGGGAAAGCATAGCTGGGGCTTCTGTTTATCTCAAAACGGCCGGTGATACCACAAACAATATCATAACTGGTAGAAGCACCAATAGCTATGGGCTTTACTCATTATCAGATATCGAGCCGGGCAAATACGATCTATATGTCAGAAGTATAGGCTATTCAACGAAGAAAACCCCCCTGACTGTTGCCGATAGTTCGCTCAAGGTAAACGTAATGCTTTCCCCAAGCGATATGCTGGCGCAAGAGGTTACAGTTGTAGGAGATAGGAATGAGGCTCAGACTATCGAGAACATTTCGGTTGTTGATATTGAACCGAGTTTCATCAAAAGAATGCCCGCTATCGGAGGGGAAATAGATCTTTTCAGAACCTTACAGCTTTTGCCGGGTATTTCTTCAGCTAATGAGTTAAGCTCTGGCTTATATGTGCGTGGCGGCTCACCCGACCAGAATCTTATCTTGTTGGACGGAGTTATAGTCTATAACCCGACACACCTTGGCGGATTTTTCAGTACCTTCAATACTGACGCGCTGAAAGATATCCGCATGATAAAAGGTGCTTTCCCCGCTGAGTATGGCGGAAGGGTATCCAGCGTACTTGATGTGACAATGAAAGAGGGCGCAAAAGACGGCCTTCACGGTTCCGGCGGTATCAGCCTGATAGCTTCTCGGCTTACTCTTGAAGGCCCTATCACGGAGGATATTTCTTTTATGATATCAGGCCGTAGATCATACTTAGATTTGTTCTTGAGCGGCTTTGCCCCAGAAGATGAGGAAGTACCCTCGTATTATATCTATGATCTCAATGCAAAGACGAACTGGCGTATTGATGAAAACAACCACCTCTATCTTAGCGGGTATTTCGGTGGTGACGTGTTTTCGTTCGATTCCGATGATGCCAACGGTGAAGAAATAGGTATAGATTGGGGAAACAGTACCGCCAACCTAAGATGGATGCATATCGTGTCGCCTGAGATGTTCACGAACTTCTCACTCATCTATACTGATTTTAGCTTCAACACCAATTTTACGGATAATAACGCCGGGGGCGCGGATGTATCTTTCGGTACACTGAGCCGGATTAGGGATTTTATGATTAGGGGTAATGCTGATTATTTCCCTCACCAGGATCACCACATCAAATTCGGGATAGAGTCTATTCTCCATCAGTTTACTATAAACGCGGGCCAGACCTCAGGCGTTATAGATGATGAGTTTGAAGATGGCTTAGGACTTTTTCAGGAAGGTGATGAGACAGCTGTAGAAACAGCAGTATATTTTCAGGATGAATGGCAGATAACGCCGCGTCTTGCGAGTAATCTTGGGGTTAGGTTGTATTATTTCGACAGAGGGAATTATGTATTCCCAGAGCCGAGAATGTCGTTTGCTTATGATCTGTATGATGATATCCAGCTGAAAGCCGCGGCAACTATGGGGCACCAGTTCCTACATCTTGTCGTCAGAAATGATGTGCCGCTACCGACAGACCTATGGTTTCCATCAACAGAGGACATTCTGCCACAAAGGGCTTACCAAGGTGTACTAGGTGCGGAAAAGACTTTTTTAGGTGGCGAATATCTGGTATCAGTCGAAGGTTTCTATAAGTATATGGAAAACCTGTTGGAGTTCCGGGAGGATGTAGAGTTCACATTCGGCCTGCCGCAGAGCGGTGACTTTGCTCGTGGAACAGGGCAGGCCTACGGTCTAGAGTTTTTTCTGAACAAGCGATTGGGTGATTTTACAGGCTGGCTGGGATACACACTTAGCTGGTCAACCCGCCAGTTCGATGAGATAAACCGTGGTGATCCTTTTTTCGTCAGATATGACAGGCGGCATGATGTATCGCTCACCTTAAATTATTCATTCAGTGAAAACTGGGAGATAGGTGCAGTATGGGTATATGCTACCGGCCAGGCTTTTACGATGCCTCAAGGTCAGTTCCAACTGCCGAGGGATCTGGGCAATTCCAACTCTTGGTCTACCGATCAGCAGGATTTCACCGAGAGAAACGGTTACAGACTGCCTGCTTACCATAGGCTGGATCTCAACTTTATGTGGAAACATAAGATTTTCAATGATGGTGACGGATGGCTTAGTATCAATTTGTATAACGTGTACAACAGGCTGAACCCATTCGCACAATTTGTTGATACTGATTACAGTTACGACCCCCAAACGGGCACATCATCTGATAGAAGGGTTATCAGGCAATTGACACTTTTCCCTTTTATACCTACATTAGCATATAACTTTGAGTTTTAATATGAGCCATAATATAAAATCGATGATAAAAAACAGATCTACTCTTAATCTCAAGCAAGTAACTGCCGCAATACTCTTATTTATAGGATTGATAGGGTGCGAGCAGATAGTAGAAGGCGACTTGGATTATGAAGAAAAAATGGTTCTATACGGTATATTGGAAAACGGCGGCAAGATAGAGGGCATCTCTATCACCCATACTATCCCGCCCCTGGGAATTTTAGATACGGCAGATAATAATATTTATAACGCGGATGTAGAAATTACCCACAACGGTACTATTTACGAAGCTACAGGAAAATGGGATGATGAATTTAATTGGGTATATGGAATTCCAGAGGATATAATATTGGGGTCAGGTGATCTCATCAGTATAAGAGCAGAATGGAAAAATCATCTGATTACCGCCGAGACATATATTCCCGAAATGCCTGTTGTAGATTATCTTACTGGTTTTCTTAATAGCGATCAGTTCGATAACTTTAGTTCATCATATACTATGTACGCTTATATCGAGAACATTGACCCAGAAGACTATTACATCGGTGGTATTTTCATTACCCAAGAATCATTCAACAGGGTAAACCCCGCAACAGGGAAAGATGGCCTGAACAAAGAAAAAATATTAATAGCAGATAATGATTACTATTATAAAGATGATGGATCTGGAGATAATAAAGTGGATTCTATCCAGGAAATAAACGAATTGTTCTCTATAGAAGCATATCCAGCTGATTTCTTCCAATACTGGTCCACCAGAAGGGATAATGACGTTTACGGAGATATATTCTCTTCGGACGGCCGTAACCCTATCTGGAATGTCAGAGGTGGATTAGGTGTATTCTTCGGCAGATCAAGAACAAGCTTCAGATCCGTTAATTATAGAATTGAAACTATAGACCCTGACTAAATCCAAAAATCATTCATATTAATGATATGCCCAAAAACCTGAACTAAATCATGCCTGATCTTAAAAGACTTCTGAATATCCAATCACCTATTATACTTGCGTCAGGATCGCCGCGCCGAAAGCACCTTTTGGAAAGCATAGGGCTTGTATTTCAGGTTTTTCGCCCAGAGCTTGATGAGCCGCCACATACACCCGGCACCCTTCCCTCGGAATACGTAGAACAGCTATCCAAGCTTAAATTAGAATCATGTATCGAAAGATTCAGCGATGATTCCGTTATAATCACTGCTGATACAGTGGTTAGCATAAATAATCAAATTCTGGGCAAACCTAACAGCACCGAAGAAGCTATCGCTATGCTTGGATTGCTATCAGATAATATCCATACAGTATATACGGGTTATTCAATAATACAAAAGAAAAGCGGTATCAAGGTTACCCGCCACTGTGCCACCGAAGTATATTTTCGCAGATTAGAGGATAGCGAGATAAAGGATTATGTCGATGGCGGCTCCCCGATGGACAAAGCCGGTAGCTATGGCATTCAGGATGATTTAGGTGCGGTATTCGTTGAGAAGATCCACGGTGATTATTTCAATGTGGTAGGCCTTCCGTTATCTATGGTATATACTGATCTGAAAAAATTCTCTTGGTAAAACCTATTCTCCTATTCTTTAGATTCCCACCACATAAGCAAATCTCCTTTATATTCTGCCGATAAAAGATATCTACCGCTTTCTAATGTTTTGCTTTTTATATTATTGATTATCTCATCTGGTAGATTGATGCCGTCCAGATCCTCTGGCCTGTAATATGGTTTATCTGCTAAACCGAGATCTGCTTTGTTTTCATCAGATAGTGTAAAAGCTTTACCGAGTAATGAGGCTGACCCGATATCAGGGGCGTTGTTATAGATGGAATCCGTACTTCCGTAAGCCCTTAATTCCCCGTTTTCCATCAATGCTATATTATCAGATACCGCAAAAGCGTCCTCCGGGTCATGTGTTACCAGAATGACGGTAATTCCCTGCTCTCTAAGTACATCAAAAATCAATGGTCTTATTTCAGCCCTCAAAGTTGGATCAAGCCCTGTGAAAGGCTCATCCATAATGATGAGATCAGGCTCAGCGGCAAGGGATCTGGCAATAGCTACCCTGCGGGCCTGCCCACCCGATATCTCCCAGGGTTTTCTAACTGCAAGATCAGAAATAGCCAGTTTCTTCATAAGCTCTTCAGCTAATCCCTTTCTTGGTTTAGAATAAGATATATTCTGTTCCACAGTCATATTCGGGAACAGCAAGGTATCCTGAAATATAATACCAATCCGTCTTTCCGATGGGGAAAGACTGATATTATTACCTACGATCAATCTATCGCCAAGAATTATCTCACCGTTATCCTCCTTCTCAAACCCAGCTATAATCTTCATAAGTGTGGATTTGCCGCAACCGCTTCTGCCGAGTAGTGCCGTTGCTGAACCAGAATCAGCATGAAACGATACTTTATCACAAGCCTTTATTCCGCCTTTGAATACTTTTGTGATATTAGATACTTGTATTGATTTGTCAGCCATAGGAAAACAATAAGATGAGATTCGGTTTCATAGATTGATGCTGTTTTGCGATATTGTAGTTATCAACTGTTTAACTATGCGATATCAATTTTATGACTAAGGATAAAAAGCAATTTAAAGATAAAACAGTCCAACGGGAAATAAAGCTCGCTGCGGTCAAAAACAAACTCGGGATAACCCAGATTCAGCTTGTGCTGGCCGTCTTGCTTCTGCTGGGTGTCGGTATAACAACGCTTTCCAGAATAACCCGATCAGGGCCTAACGGGGGATCAGATGAAATAAGGGCGGCACTTGCGATGCAGCTACTGCGCAATGATTCTGAGCTCCGTAATAGTATAACGGGTTCAGATACCAAAGGAAATACGCTATACGCGGCCGATACCAAAAAGAAGAAGAAAAAAAAAAAGGAACTTGAAGAAGCTTCGGTTGATCTGAACAAGGCATCAAAACTCGAGCTTATGAAATTGCCCGGAATCGGCGCCAAAACAGCTGATAAGATAATCGACTACAGAAAAAGCCAACCTTTTCAATCGCCTGCCGATATACAGAAGATAAAAGGTATAGGGCCCAAAAAATTCCAGAAGATGAAGAAGTATATTACTGTATGATAGTGCTGTAAGAATATCTTAAATTTGCTTAATATCAAATCGAACTAAACATAAAAAGATATGCGTAATACCAGATTCCACAAACAACACACCGAACACAATGCGAAAATGGTGGACTTCGCAGGATTTAAAATGCCTATTCAGTACCCTACGGGTATTATAGCCGAACATAAGATCGTTCGGAACGGAGTGGGTGTGTTTGATGTCTCGCATATGGGTGAGTTCAAGGTTGAAGGGCCTGACGCCCTAAATTTCGTACAGCATGTTTCAGTGAACGACGCTAGCAAACTATTACGCGGGGATGCCCAGTACAGCGCGATGCTATATGAAAACGGTACTATCGTGGATGATATGATAGTTTATAATATGGGGCCGGATGGCTACCTGCTTGTAGTGAACGGTGCCAATGTAGCGAAAAACTGGGAATGGCTAAGCAAGCACAAAGATAATTTCGATATTAAGTTTACCGATATAACAGAAGAAACGAATCTGCTCGCGATACAAGGGCCAAAATCCCTGGAGACACTCGCTCCGCTTACAGAGATAGATATGAGCGTTATCCCTTTCTACAAGTTTAAGGAAGGTAGTTTTCTCGGTGAACCGATGCTTATCTCCCGTACCGGTTACACAGGGGAGCTCGGTTTTGAGATATATTTCCGTGGTGGTGACGAGACAGCAACCCGCGTTTGGGATGCGATATTCGAATCCGGCAAACAATTCGATATAGCTCCGGTTGGCCTCGGCGCACGCGATACATTAAGGCTTGAAAAAGGATTCGCTTTGTATGGCAATGATATAGACGATACCACTACACCGCTTGAAGCGGGACTGGGCTGGATAACAAAACTCGGTAAAGGAGACTTTATCGGACGTGATGTACTGGTTAAACAAAAAGAAGAAGGTCTGAAGCGAAGACTTGTGGGATTCGTTGTGGATGCGGACAAGTTTATAGCCCGCCAAGGATATGATATCTTATCGGGTGGCGAGAAAATCGGAAGAGTGACTTCCGGTAACCTATCACCATCACTCGGGAAACCCATCGGAATGGGATATGTCGATTGGGACCACCGAGAACCAGGCACCAAGATAGAAATAGCGGCCCGCGGCAAAACATTCCAAGCTGAAGTAAAGAAAATGCCGCTACTATAACCGTTGATTAGTAATATCTAATGTATAGTTTATAAAGTAAAGCCACTTTAATAGTGGCTTTTTTTATGTATTTCGATCATCTATTATTTACGCTAATGTAAAAATAAGCATTTTGAAATGAGCTTATTATGACATAAATGTAGTTTTAGTCAATTTATGGGATAAAAATAATCTTATTGTTACCATAACCCGGTAAGTCACGATCAGTTACTTCTTTTGATTATCCATTTCAAAAGGTACTGCTCATCTACTATCGACCAAGAGTGTGGTTGTCGATTTCCGTTTTTGTTAAACCCCTTACCGGTTGTCGTAATTAACTCGATATCATTATTGCCGGCGTTGTCCATTAATACTTTGAATGAAGATAAGTCGAATGAGTTAATATCGTAATATCCAGCTCCCCTGTTTTTGATCCACCAATCGATATCGGGTTCATGATAAATTATGATAGGCGTATCTTTTAGAGATAACGCGTTTCCACCATTGGGTTCGGAGTGTGAGAATACAGACGATTCTATATAATCTGATCTCTTTGAATAGGTATCTCCCCCAAAAATATTTTCAAAATATGGAATCATCCATTCTGCTTCCATCAACATTCCTTTTTTGAAATATTTCTTGTGATTCTTAGCTGAAAGATAGAATCTTTCCAGATCAAGTGGCGAGTCAACAACAAATACTCCGTTGATCTCAATATCCGAGTTTCCCATATTACAATATTGAGCATAACGTAAAGCACGAGTCCCACTTGCCGATATTCCACCGATAAAGATATTATCAGTAATATTATACTCATCTAGGATTCTTTTGATTATAGAATCTAATCTGGATATGACTTTGTTTGATATAAACAGTTCAGGAATATTGTCAGATGTATCTGTAATCAATGTTATATATCCAGAGTCACTACACATGCCGGCAAACCTGTTATTTGATACCCTGGATTCTGATGGTAGCTTAGTAAAGTCTCTGATAACTATACCTTTTATGCTATCTGTATTCGGGAGTATTAAAATGCAACTATTATACGTAGAATCATTCTTACTGAAATACCTGTATTCATATTCAAGGGCATTTATTCCAACGTAACTAAAAAGCAAAGTTATTATAAGGTATTTCATTTAAGGTGGGGCTCTATAATTTTCAGCAATAGGTTACTCAAGTCAGCATTTATATATCGCTTATCTTTTTCTAAAGTAGAAACCGAGATCGTTAAGTCATACTTTGGCAGGTACATACTATCTGTTCCCCAAAATCCACCGTGATAATATCCATCGTATCCATGAAAGTCGATTTTCCTCAGGCCTAAACAGTAATTGGACATCTCAGAAGGAAGAACAAACTCATGCATTTTAGATAAAAGAGAATCATTTACGATTATTTTACCTCCGAAAAGGTGCGAATAGAAAAGACTCATGTCATGTACAGTAGAGATAAGGCCCCCTCCGCCATACAAATCCCAGGAGGGATCAAAGCGACCTGACTGCCAACCTTCAGATGTATAATATTGTTCCGCTAAAGGCATTGCATCCTTTGGTTTATCTTGAAGTTTTGCAAACCAGGTATTATAGATACCGAGTTCCTTAAACTTGAGTAAAGCCGGTATCGCTTCGTAAAATACATTGTCTGTGATATTTTCTATTATCTCCGTCAATAATATATAATTGATATCACCATATATAAATCCTTTACCTGCTTCCCAAAGGGGTGTACCTATACTAACAGATATATCGATCTGTTCATCTATAGTCCAGTTTTTTCGAGGATTATGTCGTACATATTCAAAATAAACGCTATCAACATAATCTCTTATACCCGAGCTGTGGGAAAGCAGATGTTTGATACTTATGCTATCGGTATCATAACCTGCATTAACAAATTTTATATTTGTACCCTGTGAAAGGTAGTTGCTTATAGATTTATCTAAAAGTATAGAACCATTTTCTGCAAGTTTTATGATAGCGGCTGCGACATACGTTTTGGTATTACTGGCGATCAAAACGGGATTGTCTGGTGATACTGCTTTCGATCTGTCTTTACTGGTATATCCCGCTGCGGACTTCCATGAAATATCGTATCTATCTGATATTATGCTGATTTGTATTCCAACTGCATCTGGATTCGCAGCATAGGTAGAATCTAATATTGTCTGAAGTTTATTATCTAATTCATTAGCATATATGCAATTACAAACAAAGCTTAATAGAATCAGAGCTAAAACATTGCTTTTATATTTCAATTTTAATACCGATACTTAATTGTATTGATACTAACATAAGAGTTCGAGAATGGTTGCAGATTGGTAAATAATATTCATACCTATGGGTGATTTAGATAGTATCGTTAACTATTGACATATCAACCTCACCTTCCCCAATACTCTCTATCAAGTGATCTATACTGAATAGCTTCTGAAATGCAGGAAACGTCTATGTTATCTTTGCCGGCCATATCGGCAATCGTGCGGCTCACTTTCAGGATTCTATCATAAGCGCGGGCTGATAGCCCCAGCCTTTCCATTGCGGTTTTGAGTAATGTCTCGCTGGCGCTATCAAGCACGCAGTAACGCCTGATCATAGCGGTGCTCATATCAGCGTTCTTGAATATACCGTGCTCATTTTTGAACCTATCCAATTGTATCTGCCTTGCTTTTACTACCCTTTTGCGGATTTCTGTGCTGGGTTCGCCCTCCCTTTTACTGGCGAGCTCCTCGTAATTTACTTTAGGTACTTCCACATGTATATCTATCCTGTCAAGCAGAGGACCTGATATTTTACCAAGGTATCGCTGAATCTGCTGAGGCGTGGATTGTGAGTCCTCCAGCATTTGCCCATCGGGAGTTGGATTCATCGAACATACAAGCATAAAATTAGCAGGGAAATCCACGTTCTGCCTTGTGCGGCTTATGCTGATCTGTTTATCTTCCAGAGGCTGGCGAAGAACCTCGAGTACGTTCCGAGCGAACTCCGGCAGTTCGTCCATAAAGAGAACACCGTGATGTGCAAGCGATATCTCGCCAGGCCGTATCTTGCTCATACCTCCGCCCACAAGTGCGGCATCGCTTATGGTGTGGTGCGGTGAGCGGAAAGGCCGCTGAGTTACAAGTGCCTTACCAGATGGCAGCATACCCGCGATGGAGTGGATCTTTGTCGTTTCAAGGGATTCTTCCAAACCGAGGGGCGGCAGGATTGGTGAAATACGCTTCGCCAGCATTGTCTTGCCGGAACCCGGAGGGCCGATCATAAGAATATTATGCCCGCCGGATGCCGCTACCTCTAAAGCCCTTTTTGTAGATTCCTGACCCTTTACATCTTTCAGGTCATAGCTTACATTTTCTAATTCATTTTCAAACAGCTTGTCTAGATCAACGGTAAATGGTGCGATCTCCGTTTTACCTTTAAGGTAACTCACAGTCTCAGCTAAGGTTTCTACGGGGATAACCCTTAAATCACCTGTTAGTGCTGCTTCGCCAGCATTGTCTTTTGGTAGTATGATACGCTCAAAGCTTTCCTTAGAAGCGGCTATCGCTATCGGCAGAGTACCTTTTATGGGTCTCAGAGTACCTTCAAGCGAGAGCTCTCCCAGTACCATCGTCTTCGATAGCTCGTCATATTCGATTACGCCGCTCGCTGCTAATATTCCAAGAGCTATTGGCAGATCAAAAGCAGAGCCTTCTTTTTTCACATCGGCTGGCGCAAGGTTTACGGTAATCTTTTTGAGGGGATTGGCAAAGCCAGAATTTGATATCGCGGCGTTTACTCGCTCTTTGGATTCGCGTACCGCACCGTCGGGCAAGCCGACGATAACCATACCAGGCATTTGATTGTCTAGGTTCACCTCTATTTCCACGGTGAACGCATTAATGCCCATTACAGATGAGCTATATAATTTTGAGAACATAAATTTCAATCTGTTAGATAATCATTAACAGAAAGATAAGGATAGGAGAATTAAATTTCATCCTCCTATCCTATATTTTAAGAATATCAGCCCGATCGGAGAAGATGAATTTCGGTTTTAGAAAGTCTCATCACCTATATTTTTCGAAATTTCTCAAAAAAATACCTTGTTCAATTCCTGTAGAATTGATTGTTATAAGCCTATCTACATCTGTGAGTTTATAATTGTACTGAACATAACCCCGAAGAAAAGTGCGTAAAGTGCAAATGATAAGATTATAAATCCTATATAGATAAAGAAATAAATCTTGGTCATCTTAAAGTGTTCTTGTAGTTTAGAATAGAAAGCGTAGATATCCCCTTCGTTTTCGCTGCCGTTCAGGTAATATCGGAGTTTATCCGAACCTTCCTGTGCCTTAAGCCCAGCCAATATCATAGGTATGCCGAATATAGCTGTAATAAAACCTAAACAGGTTATGATTCCAAATACCAGATAAAGCGTGCCAGTTGTCTTCATATCACTGGCTAGCTGCTCCATCATCTGGTTTTGAATCATCTCTCTGTCGTTGATCTGTCTGGGTTGGTTTTCCATATTCTGTTCCATTTGCTACTTGATAATAATATCATAACTTAAATTATTAATCTTATACTTACAACATTTTAACCTTCATTTACTACTTTCGTAATGCCAGTAGTTTACTATCACCAAAATCAATTTTATAGATATGAAAGTTATTTCGGTTATTTTACTTGTGTGTGCAACGGCTTTTTCGGCTATAGCAGGCCAGGTTATGATGAAAGGCAAAGTAGTTGACCATATCGACGGCAAACCCAAAGCCGTGGATATCACATTTGTGGATCCGAATGGGAAGAAGATAAAGATCTTATCCAATATCCTGACAGGGGAATACCGCCAGTTACTAGATGGCGGTACTAATTATGATGTTACTGTGATGGCGGGTGATGTATTCCGTGAGACATTCAGCATTTCTACAAGATCCAGCGATAGCTCTTATGTAGAACAGGATGAGCTTATAAAAGTGAAATCTCTTATGCCCGGCCGAGAGCTTCAGCGATACTCTGCTTTCTCTGGTTCCAACCTTACTCCGGATGCTACAAAAAATATCCGCATGCTCAATAAAATGATGAGATTCAACCGTGGGCTTACTATCGATCTTGCTGTGGCAGACGAAGCTAAGAAAGCAGCTGTGGAGGCAAATGTCAATAAGTTAAAGTATGTGGCAGATAGAATAAATGTTGTTGTAAAACCAGAAGCTGGCAATGATATAGTCTATTTTGTAAATAATAACAAAGATCTATTTAAAGACTGATCATTCCGATAGTATAAAATAATAGCGGGCTGAATTCAGTCCGCTTTTTTATTTTTGAGAAGTTTGAGAAGATTGTATATACGAAACCCGCTAAATATACTCCATTTATAAAATGAACATAACAAAAGACGACATAAGGAAAACCGCTGAGCTTGCTAGGCTGGAATTCACCGATAAGGAACTTGACGCATTTCAGGAGCAGTTCCAGAAAATCATTGATTATGTTGGCAAAATAGACGCATTGGCTCTCGACGGTGTAGAGCCATTGACGCATCTTCATGATTTCTATTCAAACATCCGAAAAGATGAAAGCATAGCGGGGCTGCCAACTGCCGAAGCACTCAAGAACGCACCAAAGAAAAGCGATACCTACTTTAAAGTGCCTAAGGTGTTAGAATCCGCTGACGAAAATTAAGCTTTTCTGTTAAAGCAAATATTAGAATGCAGGTTTTGAACCAGTTATTGAACTCACCGGAAATTATCAAAGCTAAAAAAATAGCTTTGGGTTCTATGGCTATGCATTTAGCTATTGGCATCGGAATATACTACTCTAATATCGGTTTTGGTTTGGTAAGCGGAAATGCTGCTGATGCGTACTATTTAATGTCAATGTTTACCCATTTGATACTGCACCGGTATATTTTTCGTGCAAAAACGGGGCATTCTCTCAAGCATCATATTTATCAGCACAGGCTGCCATACTATCCTAAAGCTATTCTTCTCAGTAATATGACAGGAATCATCCCGATTATTTACTCCCTTACTGTATCACCAAACTCTTCGCTCTTCGTTGTAGGAATACACATTGTAGCTGCATCGCTGATATTCAGTGTCTATCCAAATAAAAAAAATCTCTTCAAACATTTAGAATTAGGCGATGGCAAGCCGGAAAAATCAAAGCTCTATGAGATGTTTTTCAACTAATTCTATCTCTATACTGCCGTAAGGCAACTGATCCACGATCTCCATACTTTCCGGTAGCATAGAAAGAAAGCTTATAATATGCTCTGCATTATAGCGAAACGCTATCAGGCCTACATCTCCATGGAAATAATAGTCGTAGATTACCGATAACTCGTTGGCTCCTGGATGGGAATCGATATCAAGGTATTCCGATAAATCAGCGATATATCTATACTGTACCAGATCAGTATAGTGATCGCCATTGGATAAAGTTATCTCATGCCCAGGTGATACAATAAGCTCCGTGTGATTTGAATTAGCTAATTGAATATGTCCTTGATGACCTTCAAAGTAGGGTACGAACATACTGCTGCTTACTATATCTGTACCATAAGGATCGTGTCCGTCATTGAATTTTTGCATAAGCCCATCTTCTCTATTAGAAAGTGAGCTGATACCATTATCAAAAGTATGATCAAAAAACTCAAGTGATATGTGCCTGTCCACATCCATCTGGAACCATCTGAAATTATTCTGCTCGTAATCAGTCCCGACAGTTAGCTTATAACGTTCAATAGCTTGTGGTAGCATTGAAGGATGACTAGGGTCAGACATATCAACATCTTGAGTAGATACAGTATATGTCCACGAATTACCTTCCACCAATGGGATAGCGGAAAACTCCAGCTCATCGTTAAGCATGCCCTCGTATATCGGCTTACCCGAGATATCTTCTTTTACAACTTCATCTACATCCAGTGGCCCTTTATCACAGCTTGTGATCAAGAGTATCAATGGAGTAAATAAACATAGCAATAATTTTTTCATTTTTATTACCTATTAAGGATGTACTTGTAGAATTACAGATTAAGCATAATACCGTAGTACATTCCGTTTTTACTGGATCCGAAATTTTCTCCCTGAAAATCAAAACCCATATATGAGTATTCATATCCAGCGATAAGGGACATATAATCGAAAGGTTTGAATGTAAAGCCCGCACCAAGTCTGGTAACAGGAGCAAGGCTGTTGAACCCGTACATTCCCTGCCCGAATACGTCAAATTCTTCAGATAGACTTATTCTTTGCCTTACACCAAGTGAAAAAGTCTCAAAGTTTGGATATGTCTCAAATCGAGTTGCTCTGCCGTCTTCAACACCAGTAAACTGAAGGCTGAAGTTTTCGCGGCGTGCATCAAGTATGATATCCGTATTATCTATTATTGTAAAGACGAGTGAAAGCGACTCATTGTTAAAAGCGGGCGGATCGCTAGGTGCCATTGTAACATCGCCTACGTTCCAGTAATGGAAGTTTTTATACTCAACCCCAACAGATTGAAGGAAGCCCATCCCTAAAAGACCGTCATTCTCTGAATCGATACTGTTTACATCACCATAGCCCGATGCAGGATAAGATAGGGCGGAGAATGATTGCATCGGCTCCGGCATATTCTGCTCTCTTGGCTGCTCCCAACGAGTGATATATAGATTCGTCGGCTCCACGAAACTCTCGCTCTGGCTATTGACTCTGGAAGCCTGAGATACTTGTGATATTTGGGATATATTAGTTTTATAACCATCTATTTCCCTTTCGTAAGCGGATTTCATCACAGAATATCTGTTTGTGATATCAGAATTTTCTTCTTCTAATTCAGAAACCTTAGTTGCCAAAAGACTGTTTTCTTTAGATAGCCTGTCATATTCAGATTGATCTACAGCTTGGGTGTTCAATCTGGAACTTGCCGCTGGGTAAGACTTAAGCTCCGGCTGCTTATCTTCTATACTGCTTTCCAGCACTTCTTCCGACTCGCTACCTAAGGCAAACCCAGCATCATCCGAGAGTGGGTTTGAGAAAAGGAAGATTGCTAAAAAGACAGCCGCAACTAAAGTAGCAGCTATCGCACCTTCGTAAAAAATAGGAGAACCAGCAAAAGAGCCTACTGGTTTATATGGTTCTTCAACCGGCCCTACTGATTCGCCGGTATCACCATAGCTAAGGCCAATAGCCGAAAATAGGCTACTGGTAACAGTGGCATCACCCGCATAGCCCTGGTTTACAAAAGCTGAGGAGTATTTGATTCTGAGGTGATCTTTAAAAGATTCCCTCATACCTCTATCCTGAGCAAGATGAGCAAAAAACGCCGATTCTTCGGCATCGCTCATATTGTTCTCACTGTATGATAAGATATTATCTATATTCATAATCGATTTCCTTTCTGATCAGACTTCGCTGAATACTTTAAGTTCTTGTATATATGGTTTGAGTATAGAGCTGATTTTTTCGTGTGCGCGGGCTACTCTTGTCTTTGCCCCAGATAAAGTCATATCCAGTATATCGGCTATCTCCTGATATGCCAGCCCGGAAAATTCTCTCAGCACAAACGCTTCTCTGTATTTTTCATCCATCAAAGGCAGTGCGTTCTTTATCAGGCCTATCATCTCTTGTTGGTTCTGTGCCGGGTTAGGGTCGTAGAAAAAGTCCTCTGGATTGATCTCCACATTGTTTTTTCTATCCCTCCAAAGATTTCTGATCTGATTTTTAGCAATTGATATTAAAAAAGCTTTTACATACTTGATATCTTTATTCTGTTCCAGATTCCTGTGTAGTACGATAAAGGTTTCCTGAAAAATATCATCCGCTTCCTGCCCCTGCCCAATCATCGAGCTGCAGTAACTCCTTACAAGCATCTGATACTTATCGTAGAGCATTGAAAAGGCAAGTGATTTTTCTCGCCTTCCACCGCTTTTGTACTTATCTATTATTTCGCCGTCAGTCATTATGGCTCGGCAATGAGTTAGGGATGGTGTTATCAAGGATACATAACTGATGAGTAGGTTTAACCCTGCTTCTAATAAGTTTTTGAATCCTGTATTGTTGATAAGTACCTTTAATCACTATAAAGTTTCAAACTTATCTTAAAATATGTAAGCTAAAGTTTTTTTGCCCGTAACGGTAACATACCTTTCTTCTATCTTAACACATTATTTCGAAAAAGTAACGTAAAGAGAAATCAATGCCGAAAAAACTATTCTTGCTGATTATATTCACCTTGTCAATCCCGGAAACATTTAGGTTATACGCTCAGGGCTGCAGCGATGCAGGTGTATGCAGCTTCGGTACTCATGTTATGGACAGTAGCGAAGAAGCTAAAGGCTCTTCGATAGGGATCAGGAGCGGGCTCGGTATTGGGGACGGAGCTACAATCGTAAGTACCGTAGCTTTAACCGCGGATTTACAGCTAATCGAAGGTATCTCCTTTACCGCTCTATTGCCTTTTGTAAATGCGATCGGGAACGATTTCGGGGCAGGTGGGATAGGCGACCCTTTCGCAGGGCTTAATATTGATCTGTATGATGGCGAGAATGATGCACTTTCCCTTATGGTGGGTGGCCGCTTTGCCCTAGGAGCAACGGACATGGAAGATAGTGGCACTGATCTACCAATGGTATATCAGCCTGGCCTCGGTACAAATGATCTGCTGGCTAGAATAACTTACACGATAGATGAGTGGTCTTTCGCCCTTGGCTATCAACAGCCCTTCGGCACAAACGAAAATTCTTATTCTATTGGCGATCTGGGTATCGATGAGGAAGAGGATAAGTTTTGGCCCTCAAACCAGCTGGAAAGGGGTGCTGATCTCAGCTTCAGGATTGATTATGCTATCCTAAGCGAGGAAACTGTTTACCGTTTCGGACTATTGCCGATTTACAGGCTTCAGGAATCCTCCATATCAGTAACCGATAACAATATAGATCCACTACCAGGAATTAGTGCAGAAGGCCGCAGAATTGATGTTGATGGTTCCAGCGGACTGACTCTCAACATAACCGGTGGATTAGCCACTAAACTATCAGAAGACTGGGTATTCACGACTGATCTGGGATTCCCTGTACTGGTGAGGCAAAGCCGCCCTGATGGAACTACCCGAGCTTTTCAGCTTAACGCCGGCTTTGATTTTCTGTTTTGAATTTTTTTATTAGATAGTTTTACCTATTTTGAACAAAAGATACAAAATGTATCTTAAACAAATTATGATAATGATACCAAAGCATGTTGTGCTTGGCAAGATTCAGGTGTAAATAAAAATGATTTAGTACAGGCTTTGCAATGCTCAATGCCATGGCCGTTCTACCTGCCGTAACTACTTTATTAAGTAATCGCCCGTATGAAATACTATTTATACGGGCTAAATTTTATGATTAAAATAGTATTAACTCTCTTCGTTATTCTCTCCATTTCTAATGCCTCAGAATATTATTATGAGGTGTCAAAATGGAAGACTAGGAACAACGATAGCGTATATGTTTTAAATTACAGTATCTTCGAGAGTTATGAAGATGATAGATTATCTTATTACAAAGATAGTCTTTACAGCCTACGTAATGTAGATGTCTTGATAGACAGTAATACACTTTTAAGATTAAGTGGCGATTCTATATTTGAAAAAATTGAAGATGAGAATATTTCAAAGTATTTAGATGATAAAACAAATAGACCTTTTTATTATAAAAGAATGATAAAAGAGCTTGATACGCTTGATTATCAAAAATTTACTAATGATGATAAATCGTACTCTCGATATAAATATACAGATAATGAATATACAGACATTTTAGAGTTTTATATATCGGATACTACTGTAACAAAACATTACCGCTACAGAAAGAAAAATAAGAATATTGTAACAGATACATTTATACTTAGGAAAGTTTTATCAAACCGAGCATTTATAGACAGATCAAAGTTAAATCTGGATATAAACACTAAAACTTCCCATTGTTCAAACCTTCCGAAAATCAAAAAGAATCGATGGTCACCTTTATCACAACAAATAAACTTCGCCTACTCTACTATCGATAAGAATAAAGAAAAAACCAACTTTGAAAATAAAAATGTTATAATTATTGGATTCCAAAGCTGTGCACCTTGTTTTAATTTAAAAACTGATATAGGTAATATAATAGAAAAAACTAATTTAAAAAATGTTTACTATTTCTCAATAGATGAACCGAATGCTGATATTATAAAGAAAGATAGCATCTTTGCGTATCTAAATCCAAAAATAAAGTTTGGGTATATTGATAAAGATGAATTTGTAAATAATAATGGAAACGGTGGTTATCCGATTATGTTTATGATTGAAGACGGTGTACTTAAAAACTATATTGAAGGTTATAATTATGATCAGTATCTAGAGGCAATAAAAATTTTTTTAAACTGACTTCAAAATACTTATAATTCTGCCTATAAGTTTTATCAAACTTAAAGGTCTAGGTTCGGTCTTTAACTTTTGTATGGATTTATCTAAAGTACGAAAATCCCAGGTAGGTATATCTTTTAATTCTTTGATGCTTTAATTTAAGTAGCAATGCATACACCGGACTATTTACTCCTTCGATAATTTCTTTTCTGATATCACCATACTTTAACGTAAACCGTCATCTTGCTGCATAGCAATATCATATAAACGTAATTCTTCTAAATGATCGATAAGCATAAAATATTCTTCTTGTGCAAGTACGATTAGTTCATTATCGTTCACATCTTTGATTATCTGTTGTTTGATATCTAGAATACAGCCTACTTCTAAATAATAAATTTTGTTATAGGTTTATTGTTGACGATAGTTTATGGCTAAAGATCCTCTTAAAGTAATGAATCAAAATATGAGAATAAGTTAATTCATTATCAAACCCTTATCTTTGTAGTCTTTGTCTGGCACTAGATCAGATAAAACTATTTCCGTGGAATATACAAGATGAAAAAGCTGTTCGGCCTGTTTGAAGGTATAGGCGAGATAAATTATAAAACAGAGATCCTATCTGGGCTGACCGTTGCCCTAGCGCTGGTCCCGGAAGCGGTTGCGTTTGCGTTTATGGCTGGGCTGTCACCCCTTACAGGGCTTTATGCCGCATTTGTCATGGGGCTGATAACATCGCTGCTGGGCGGGCGCCCGGGTATGATATCAGGCGCCACAGGGGCCGTTGCCATAGTGATCGTCGCTCTTGCCCAGACCCACGGCGTAGAATATATATTCGCGGCAGTTGTTTTGGCTGGTCTGCTTCAGCTTGTCGCCGGGATATTAAAGCTCGGTAAGTTTATGCGGCTGGTGCCGCAACCTGTAATACTGGGCTTTGTAAATGGTTTGGCGGTAGTCATATTTATGTCCCAGATAGTGCAGTTTCAGGATGGTGATGGCGGCTGGCTTACAGGTAGCGCTATGCTTATGATGCTCGGGCTAGTCGGGCTTACGATGCTGATTATCTGGGGGCTCCCTAAAATTACCAAAGCTTTCCCGTCTTCTCTCGCCGCTATTTTGATAGTATGGGGCATTGTCGCTCTTTTTGGTTTAGATACCTTCACCGTTGGTGATATGGCGCCTATCAGCGGTAGTTTCCCTCCGTTCCACATTCCCGATGTGCCGTTTACCCTAGATACACTCTATATTATCTTCCCATATTCAGCTATAGTAGCGGGTGTCGGTCTGATAGAAAGCCTTCTCACACTTAACATTATAGATGAAATAACAGCTACCAGAGGAAACGGTAACCGTGAGGCATTGGCGCAAGGTACAGCAAATGTGCTTTCAGGATTCTTCTCAGGTATGGGCGGTTGCGCTATGATCGGGCAATCACTTATAAACATCTCATCCGGCGCAAGGGCTAGGCTATCGGGTATTGTAGCATCGATAATGCTGCTCGTATTCATCATGTACGGTTCGTCTTTAATAGAGATGGTACCGATGGCTGCGCTAACGGGGCTTATGATAATGGTTGCCATAGGCACGTTTGAGTGGGCCAGCCTAAGAACATTCAACCGTATGCCCAAATCCGATATTTTGATAATGGTAACGGTTACCTTGGTAACGGTATTCCTACATAATCTTGCGCTGGCTGTATTGGTAGGGGTAATAATAGCCGCACTCGTGTTCGCTTGGGATTCGGCGGTTCGTATCAGGGCCAGAAAATATGTAGATGAGAAAGGTATTAAACATTATGAGATGTTCGGCCCGCTCTTCTTCGGTTCGGTAGAAGCATTCAAAAGTAAATTCGATATCGAAGGCGACCCAGATGAAGTGATTATTGATTTCGCCGAAAGCCGCGTAACTGATATGTCGGCCATAGAAGCACTGAATAAGCTTACGGAAAAATACAGCGAAGCGGGTAAAAAAGTTCACCTACGCCACCTATCCGATGACTGCCGCCGCCTACTGAGTGATGCCGACCAGATTATCGATGTAAATATCATAGAGGATCCGACTTACAAGGTACTAGCGGACAGGGTATAATAAAAAGCTATGTCGAAAAATTAGAGAAATTTCGACATAGCTCATAACCTTTGACGAATATTATTAAGATTATCGACATAGTTCCAGAATATATAAAAGACAGAAGAGCTGTTTTACGCAGTCGGATACCTCATTCAGTTCTACACGAAATACAACTAAATTCCTGCATAAGCCAGAAGCTGTGCAAATAATACGCTCGGTTCTTATCCGAGGCTATCATATATGACCACAAGTCTCTTAATGGGAACCGTTGAGTTGTTTAGGCCTGGAAAGCTTAGAAAGTCTGTTTAAAGATCCGCCGTTTTTAACATGGCCTCTCAGAAACTTTTTATCAGTATCGCTATTATCATCTGATTCAGTTTGGTCTACTGAGAATTGTTCCATTTGTATCTTAACCTCTTGCATATTGCTTGTCAGCCTTTCTATCGAGTTTGATATATGATGGAATGATTTGCTGGTATCATTTATGGCGGTGTTCATGTGTTCAACTGTAGCCGCTATCTGGTTACTGGTAGCTGATTGCTCTTCACTAGCTGCAGCAATCTCACTGATCTGATCTTTTATATCTACACTGCCTGACACAATGAAATTCAAGGCTGTTTTCGCGGAATCTGCTAACTGCACGCCTTTCTCGACCTCTTTCTCGCTTCTTTCCATACTGATAACTACATTTTCGGTCTCACCCACTATCAGATTTATTTTCTCGGATATTTCTTTGGTTGCAGTTGTGGTTCTTTCAGCAAGTTTTCTTACTTCATCAGCTACTACTGCGAAACCTTTTCCGGCATCACCGGCACGTGCCGCCTCTATGGCCGCATTAAGAGCGAGAAGATTTGTCTGATCGGCTATACTGTCTATTACAGTTACTATCTCTCCGATATTTTTACTGGAAGCACCTAACTGCATCACGATATCCGCGGCTTCTTTGAATGCCGTACCGATAGAATTTATCGACTCAAGTGTTTCGCCTACGACTTCTGCTCCTTTTTCTGCTTCTTGCTTATTGTCATCAGCTGAAGAGGCTGCCTTAACCGCTTTCATACTGTTTCCGGTAATGATAGAGGACATCTCGTTAGTTGCCTTGGAAATGTCATTGGTTTGTGCGGACTGTTCTTCAACAGTGGCAGCTACTTCAAGGGAGTTTGAGTTTAATTCCTCGGCCTCCTTAAGGGACTGGCTGATTGATCTATCAATATCCTTTATCAAAATATTCATAGATTCCGCAGTCCTGTTCACATTAGATATAAGAAGCGATATCTGTTCAGTGTCATCTTCTGTTTTAATTCTAGTGGATAGATTACCTTTGGAAAGTTGTTCCAGTGCCTCCGATATCCGTATTATTGCTCTTTCCAAGTACTCCTGATTTCTGGAGGTCTCTTCTCTTTGTTTTTTCTCCAGTTCCATTTTTTCTTGAAGTGCCAAGGCCTCTTTATCTTTTTGCTCCTGCCTTAGTAACTCTTTTTCTCTTTCGTCCTCAATTTCCTTTTGTTTAGCTTCAAATTGTAGTCTTTCTCGTTCTTCTGAAGCTTTTAGCTCGTTTGTTTTCTGCAATTCGATTGCTTTTTCTCTTTGGAGAGCATTGATTATGGCTTCTTTTTTGGAAGCCAACGAGAACTTCATATATATACCCTGGGCTGCTAACATTGCCAACACCCACGCACCGTGTATAGCCAGATAAACGAAAGAAAACTCGCTAACGCCAAACACAGAAAACGGAACAAAAATATTACGTATCAAGTGGTCTAAAACCAATAAAACTGTTGCCAGAAGATTTACTTTGATATCCTCGTAAAGGGCGAGCATGACAAGATTGAAAAAGAATATGAAGTGAGAATCTTGGGTTCCCCCTTGTACTGCTGTAAATATAGTAACGAACAGTGCCATCGCAACCCCGGAAGCCATCCGTACTTCCAGGCTGCCAGGCTTTTTATATGATAGTATCAGTGGAGGCAATATCAGTATCAACCCTCCGATAACTGACAGATAGATATGAAAGTGGGTTTCAGGTACGTAGCCTGTCCATGTTTTCGGAGAAACAAAAAAAGCAATCAACACCCCGATCAAGTACTCAGCTATCAACACGATATTGATATACTTTTGTACGCTTATAACGTGTGCTTTACGAGATTCCTGAAAGGGTGCTTCCCACTCGATTTTTTCTTCTTCTAAAATAGCTGCTGTTTGAAGTGTCATAAATTATCTCACATTACAGATTGAATCATATAACCCGCAACCGAATACCTCGCCCGTACTGAAGTCGATATATTCATCTGCAGATCTGTTTTTAAAATAAGAAGTTATTATTTCGTATGCTTTGGCACGGCCTTCATGCCCACGGCTGGCTGTAACCCCTCCCCAGAAAAGGAGTTGTCCGTTGCTATTGTAATGCCCTAATACACCCGAAGTCTCAGCGCCCAATCTAACGCTGATACTACCACCGTAATCGTCGATTATTCTTGAACCTTTAATTTTGGAAAACTCTCTGTAATTAGTACTTTCTTTCCAACTGCTATCCGTGCTGTCGGCAAGAGCGATTCCAATTAGATTTACTGTAACAGGTTTGATATCATTGATTATGTTTTTTAGTTCTGTGATACTTGCGGAAGTACAAGGGCATTTTGGATGGAAAAAGAATAAAAAGGTTTCTTCATCCCCATCTGAAAATATATTATCGGTAGAAATGCGAGAAATATCAGCTACTGGTGTACCAAGGGAGCCGGCATCATTGCTATAGATAAAGGTAGCTGCAACCATTGCTAGAATAGCTGCTATCCAAATAGGCCATATAAACTTAGAAAAAGACATCAATTATTAAATTATTATAATATCTTTAAATTATGATATGCCTCTAAGTTAATAGAATTTTCATGAAAACCTTCTTGTGCTATATAAATTTAATACTTATAGGATATAGTATTATGTGAATGATCACATATAGATTGTAATTTTCCATAAAAAAAGCCTGTTATTCTCTAACAGGCTTTTAAAAT
The DNA here is from genome assembly GCA_964462685.1 of uncultured Hyphomicrobiales bacterium. Taxonomy (GTDB): domain Bacteria; phylum Bacteroidota; class Ignavibacteria; order Kapaibacteriales; family UBA2268; genus CAYWYR01. The sequence goes on from CAYWYR010000007.1 coordinate 122,101, forward strand.
GTAACTTATAGTATAAACTAAGAAGTTAGCTATTGGATTCCGCTAAACTAGGTTGGCTCTTAACACCGTGTAATTTGCTATCAAAAAACTTCTGTGAAGGTGCTTTAGTAACATCCTTGCCAAAGTTGACTATATCAGGTACATGGACCTTGTCTATCTTGTCTTGGATAGTCATTATAGCTTTTACGACAGCCTCTGGCCTTGGCGGGCAACCAGACACATAAGCATCAACCGGAAGGAATCTGTCGATACCCTGTACTACAGAATAGCTTCTGAACATACCGCCTGTTGAGGCACAAACACCCATTGAGATAACCCATTTAGGATCTGGCATCTGATCATAAATCCTACGGACCACCCATGACATCTTATAAGTTACCGTTCCGGCAACGATAAGTACATCTGCCTGTCTCGGTGTCATTCTCATAACCTCGGAGCCAAAGCGAGCCACATCAGTTCTTGGGCCGCCCATCGCCATCATTTCAATGGCACAACAGGATATACCGAGCGGCATTGGCCATACGGCAGAACGCTGCCCCCATTTAATAAGCTCACCTACTGAAGTAGTGAAAAAACCGTCTTTTTCGATTGACTGCATTAGTCCCATTTGATTCCGCCTTTCTTGATCTCGTAATAAAGTCCGATAAGTAATATGAAAACGAATATCATCATAGCCACGAACGGCTGCATGCCCAGTTCCCTTACCTGTACCGCCCATGGGTACATGAAAACAACCTCGATATCGAATACGATAAAGGATACGGCCGTAAGGTAAAATTTTATAGAGAACCTATCCTGGGCTGTACCTATAGGTATCATACCGGATTCGTAAGTAGTCAGCTTCCCGGCAGTGGTACGCCTGGCACCGAGCCATTCGGAAAGGTAAGCAAAAGCAACACCGAGTACGATCCCGATGATAAGCATTATAACTATTGGTAAAAACTCTAAAGGCATATCCGCTTCTTTACTTATATGTTAAATACGAGTTATCGCTGTTTGTAGTTTGCGTAGAGTGCCAATTTACCAAATCATATCATTATATTAAAAAGGTTTTGTTTATAATTCATAAATAGGAAATTTTAGTTGATATACATCAACTACAAATATATTTTAACTGAACGTTGAACAAAGATAAGTTTATTTCTTATTTTGCAAATAAATGATATAACCCTGACCTTGACAGAAAAAGCCACACATAAAGACCTAGCACTGCTGGAATCAGCAGCTTACTTCATAATGATGTCATCCGCGGAAATAGCGGACGATATCGTAGATGATTCAGAACGCGGGGAATTCGGCAATATCACAAAAGCCAATAGCAGCTCAGACAACTGGCTTATAGCAAAAATATACAGTGAGCTGGACAAAGCCCACCGCGATAAGGATGAGTCAAAATTCACGTCCTACATCAAAGATATATACTCATACGGGCCAAACGAGTTCTTCGATATAGTGAATATAACAATAGATAAAATAGCCGAAGGCGATTCAGCAATGGAATTCAAGCACGCACTACGTGAGAGTGCACGCGTTATGATGCTGGCCGCAGACGGATTAGTTGACGACGCTGAACAGATGTATTTAGAGTATCTTGATAACGTCTTTTCTATTTCTGTAACAAGATAGTATTAATAATACCAAGCCACTACCCAGAATTTTCTATTACGATCCTATCGAAGGTGGAGACAGGATCCGTCATTCCGAGCGGTGAAACCCGAGGAATCCAGTGCCTTCACGATATATTTGTCATACTGAGCTTGCCGAGGTATTAGACAAATTAATATATTACTCAGGTCATGTCTTATATTTCGACAAGCACTTCGACAAGCTCAGTGTGACACTCAATATGATATAGCCTCTACCCGACCGGGTCGGTCGGGACTACAGGGGGTTTAGATTATCCCATCCGTCATTCCGAGTGGCGACGCCCGAGGAATCCAGTGATTGAGCCAAAAAATTTGTCACACTGATCCTGTCGAAGGGTCGGACAAGCACAAGCAACCTCGGCCATGCCTTATATTTCGACAGGCTCAATATGACATAGCTTCTACCCAACCGGGCGCCCGTCATTCTGAGCGAAGCGAAGAATCTCAAATGTCGAAATCTTGACTAAATAAAGATTCTCCCTCGCTTCACTTTACATTTATCGGCACTTCGACAAGCTCAGTGTGAAATAGCTTCTATATAAAGCGGGTTATCTATTGCCTCCACTTTATTTCTATTCGGTTTTTTATATACTCGACTAACCGATTACTTCGCTGAAGTCTTCATTTGATATAAAAAAAGCCCTTATGAAATTGATCATAAAGGGCTTGTGGTTAACTATTAAAAATTTAGATTAAAAGAATCCCAGTGGTTTTTTATCATAGCTGATTAGCATATTTTTATTCTGGCGATAATGGTTAAGCATCATCTTGTGTGTCTCACGCCCGATACCGGACTTCTTGTAGCCACCGAAAGGTGCATGTGCCGGATAGTTATGGTAACAGTTAACCCATACTCGGCCCGCTTCTACCTGACGGGATATCTGATAAGCCTGGTGGGTGTCGCGGGTCCAAACACCTGCTCCAAGTCCGAATTCTGTATCATTTGCTATCTCTATCGCTTCGGCATCATCCTTAAATGTCGTTACACATGCTACAGGGCCAAAAATCTCTTCTTGGAAAACACGCATTTTGTTGACACCTCTCAAAAGGGTTGGCTGAATATAGTATCCGCCTTCCAGGCCTTCGTTGTATGCGGCCTTGCCACCGGTAAGCACCTCACATCCCTCATCCTTGCCTACTTCTATATATCCGAGTATTTTATCGTACTGATCACTGGAAGCCTGTGCACCCATCATGGTATTCGGATCTAGCGGGTGCCCGAGTTTGATTGCTTCAACTCTCTCTATCACTCTTGCTATAAAAGCATCATATATGCTTTCCTGTATCAGGATTCTAGATGGGCATGTACATACTTCGCCTTGATTGAGGGCGAACATTGCCGCACCTTCCAGACACTTATCGAAGAAGTCGTCATCGGCATCCATTATAGATTCAAAGAATATATTTGGTGATTTACCGCCGAGTTCCAAGGTGACAGGCACTACATTTTCAGAAGCGTATTTCATTATCAGCTGGCCTGTTGTAGTTTCACCTGTAAAAGCAACTTTGTTCACCTTCGGGCTAGAAGCCAATGGTTTTCCAGCTTCGATACCAAAGCCGTTAACAACGTTAAGAACGCCTGCCGGAAGAATATCCTCAATCAGTTCCATAAGTACAAGGATACCAACTGGAGTCTGCTCCGCTGGTTTTAATATAACACAGTTACCTGCGGCAAGTGCAGGTGCTATTTTCCATGCAGCCATAAGTAATGGAAAGTTCCAAGGTATAATCTGTGCCACAACACCAAGCGGTTCTTGGATGTTCATGGATAGAGGGTTCTGGTCAAGTTCTGATGCCGTACCCTCCTCAGCACGTATCACACCTGCAAAATATCTGAAGTGATCAACTGCCAGCGGCATATCAGCAGCACGGGTTTCGCGGATCGCCTTACCGTTGTCCCAGGTTTCTACCCTTGCGAGTCTCTCAAGATTTGCTTCCATTCTATCGGCTATCTTAAGCAGTAGGTTACTTCTGAAAGCTGCCGAAGAATTATTCCATTCGGGTGCCGCCTTCCATGCCGCGTCTATCGCTGCTTCTACATCAGCTGCTTTGGATCGTGCTACTTTTGTAAATGCCTGCCCGTCGATCGGGGATTGGTTTGTGAAATACTCGCCGTCAATTGGTGCGGTCCATTTACCACCGATAAAGTTATCATAGTATTCCCTGAACTCAGGTTTTACGATAGTTGACTGCGATTGCTCTAATACTTGGCTCATGATGATGCCCCTTTTTAATTAATTGATATTTTGGAATTAATCCGTTTTTTTGTTGTTCTGTTATCAATATAGGGTATCAAGGAGGTCAGCAGTTAGAACTATTCTATAAAAGGATTGCACAATTCTATACCAAAACACATCGGGTTACGGATAAGCAGAAAAAATTTGGATTTTTGGTTCTGTTAAGGTTATGTTAATAAAAATGGAGTAAAATGTGATATGAACCTACCCAACTCATTCTTAGAAAAAAGAAGGCTTGAAAGCTTAGTAGAAAATAAAAGTACATTCTGTATTGATAACGCACAGATCAATGTATATGAGACACATACCTTTGCCGATAAGGTAATGCTAAAGTTTGATGAGTTTGTACTCGCCTCTATGATAGAAGGCAAAAAAGTGATGCATCTACAAGATCAGTCATCCTTTGATTTTTATCCCGGTGAATCGCTCATACTGCCTAAAGACAGTACAATGGTCATTGACTTCCCTGAAGCCAAGCACAATAACCCAACTCGCTGCCTTGCGATGACGATCTCTTCGGATTCCATTAATGAAGTATTGATGCTGATGAACGAGAGCTTCGCCAAATCGGATAATGAATGGGAATATGAAGAATCTAACTTCCATTTTACAAATGATGCAGTTATCTACAGGCTTCTTCAGCGGTTTCTTTTTCTATTTGATGAGAACCATCCGTTAAAAGATATATTTTTAGATAATATGCTGAAAGAGCTGCTTGTAAGGATATTCCAGCTTAACCATAGTGAGAGCAAACTGAAGAATTATCAACGAGAAGCAACCAGCAACAGGATATCCGCTGCTATACAGTATATAATGGATAATCTTCACAATAGTATATCAGTGGATGATATGGCACGGGCTGCCTGCATGAGTACCCCAAACTTTTATAAAGTATTCAAAAATGAAATGGGCCTTACACCACTCGCTTTTTTGCTGCAACAAAGGATCCGCAAAGCGGAAAGCCTCCTGAAAAGCCCTAAATATATGATTAAAGACATATATTATCGCTGCGGGTTCGAAAACCAGTCATACTTTAACAGAGTATTCAAAAAACACCACCAACTATCACCCAAGGAATATAGGCAGCGTGTGGTTAGAATGCCGAAAATAATCATTTGATAGGTTTGACTTACGTACTTATGCACGGTTGATAGCTTCGTGGCTATTTGGCTTTCAGCCTCCTTGCTTATATCTTATATTTCGACAGGCACTTCGACAGGCACTTCGACAGGCTCAGTGTGACACTCAATATGATATGGCCTCTATCCGGGGCCGGGCGCCGTCGGGGCTATAGTAGAATAGTATCCCGTCATTCCGAGCGGCGTAGCCCGAGGAATCCGGTGATTGAGTCAAAGCCCCGTCATTCTGAGCGAAGCGAAGAATCTCAAATGTCGAAATCTTGACTAAATAAAGATTCTCCCTTGCTTCACTATACATTTATCGGCACTTCGACAGGCTCAGTGTGACACTCAATATGACATGGCCTCTACCCGGGGCCGGGCGCCGTCGGGGCTACAGTAGAACGAGATATTGAATTAAGTTATCGTGCTACCATACTACTTCTTCTCAACACTATAAAGATCCAGTCGCCTGTCTTTCAGGTTGCGGACGGCGCCGTAGTTATGAAGCTGTTTCAGCAGATCCAGATCGATATCAACAATCAAAGTCATCTCACTGTTTGGAGTTGCCTCGGCTTTTTTTCCGTTGGTAGGGAATGCGAAATCCGAAGGGGTAAATACAGCGGACTGTGCGAACTGTATATCCATATTATTTACCCTCGGCAGATTACCAACTGATCCCGCTATCGCTACATAGCACTCGTTTTCTATTGCGCGGGCCTGAGCACACCGCTGAACCCGGGTAAAGCCGTTCTGGGTATCGGTAAGGAAAGGTACGAACATGATATTAATGCCGTCACCAGCAAGCAATCTGCCTAACTCCGGAAATTCTACATCATAACAGATAAGTATGCCTATAGGGCCACAATCGGTATCGAACTTCTTGATCCTGTTACCGCCAACCATACCCCAATACGATACTTCATTAGGGGTGATATGGATTTTTTCATACCTCTCGTTTGTTCCGTCACGCCTAAGCAGAAAACCAACATTATACAGTTTGCCGTTTTCTATAAGCGGCATACTGCCCGATATTATATTGATATTATAGGATATGGCATATTTTTGAAGCTCGTCACGGATTGTCTCGGTATGATCGGCAAGCTTGCGAATAGCTTCGTGTTCGGGAAGGTGATTATAGCGGCTCATAAGTGGGGCGTTGAACAGCTCCGGAAATAAAGCGAAATCTGCTCCGTAACCCGATACCGCGTCCACAAAAAACTCTACCTGATCGAAAAATTCTGTGTCGGAGTTGAAGTTCCTCATCTGCCACTGTACAAGACCCAGCCTGATGATACTTTTCGCATACTCTTCCACAGAGCCCGGTTCTGTATAATAGATGTTGTTCCATTCCAAAAGAACGGCATATTCTTGCGAATCGCTATCACCTGGCAGATAGTTCTTCAGTAAACGCCTTACATGGAAATCGTTCGATAGCTGAAAGCTGAGCACAGGATCATGGATTTCCATACTCTTTACTTTATTGATATACATTCTCGGGGTTAGCTTATCGCCGTGTTCCTTAAAGTTCGGAATCCTCCCCCCGAAAACAATGGACCGAAGATTAATCCTTTCACAAAGTTCCTTTCTCGCATCATATAGGCGTCGGCCCAACCTATGTCCACGGTATTCGGGCGAAATAAAAATATCGATCCCGTATAAAATATCCCCTTTATCGGAGTGCCTTGAAAAGCCGCTGCCCCCGACAACCTCATTATAGCTATGGGCTTCTTTCAACATTTTGGAATCAATCTTCAGGGCAAGAGCCGCCCCCACCACAATATCATCAACCACAACCACAAACTGCCCTTTCGGGAATATCTCGAGCAGTCTCTCGATATTCTCTTGCGTCCAGTTTGAGCCTGGCATAGAAGGATAGGCCTTAGTCATCGAATCGGCAAGCTGATGGTAATCGCTGTGTTCCAGCTCTCTAACTACTACGGTATTGATTTCTTTCATAATGATATTGAGGGTGAGATATTAAATAGATTGCAAAATTACTGTAAAAGCAAATAGATCAGATATAAATACTGTGGGAAATAGGGTTATTAAGCCTCTTAGATTCTTCGCTGCGCTCGGAATGACGTGGGTACCAGCTATAGCCACATCAACCTCAATACAAAAAAAAGCCCTCCAAAAAATGGAAGGCTTTACCTGATATATATTTTCAGAGTTTTTAGGCTTCGTACTCTCGTTGTAGTTTGGCTAACAAGTGTTCATAGCTGGCGCGAACCGTTTTATCGGTAACGATATAATTATCGATTGCCTGGCAGGAGTGAAGTACAGTAGAGTGGTCTCGACCGCCAAATGCCGCACCGATTCTTTTGAGTGATATTTTCGTCAGTTTCTTTATCAGATACATGGACATCTGTCTTGTAAGAGCGATTTCCTGCTTTCTGGATTTGGACTCAACTACGCTTACATCCATATTATAGTAATCTGCTACTACCTTTTTGATGGAATCAACATTTAGTATTTTCTCATCTTTTTTCGATGTTACAGGCTCTACCACTTCTCTTGCCAGGTCTAAATCGAGAGGGCGGTTATCAAATGTCGTATGGGCGAGTATGGATATAAGGCAGCCTTCCAGCTCCCTGATGCTTGTGGTTACTTTTTTGGCGATATACTCTACTACGTCCTGTGGGAACTCAATACCTTCGGCAGCCGATTTTTTCTGGATAATAGCCATGCGGGTCTCATAGCTCGGCTTTTGGATATCGACCGTTAATCCCCACTGAAAGCGTGAGATAAGCCTGTCGTCTATGCCTTTCAGTTCGCTAGGTGTTCTGTCGGCTGTCAGTATTATCTGTTTGCCCGCTTGGTGCAGCGCGTTAAAGGTATGGAAAAAATTGTCCTGTGTTTTTTCTTTGCCTTCAAGGAACTGGATATCATCGATAATCAATACATCAACTTTTCTGTATTGGTCAACAAATTCCGATACTTTATTGTTTTTTATAGCAGAAACATACTCCATAGTGAACTTCTCGGAGTTGGTATAAAGCACATTTGTATTAGGCTTGCTCTCTACGATATGGTTACCCACTGCATGTAACAGGTGGGTTTTGCCAAGTCCGGTATCACCGTAAACGAATATGGGGTTATAGCGGGTTCTGCCAGGATTTTCAGCAACGGCCATAGCCGCAGAGAATGCAAGTTGATTGCTTTCACCTGTAATATATTTATCGAAAGTATATACGGGGTTTAAGCCCGTATCACGGTTTTTCAGTTGAGGATGGTAAGCCCCACGAGCCTCAAATTTAAGCGTACCCTGGCTGCCGAAAGGCTCGCTGGATAGAGCCGGGACTCTCACTGCCTCGTCTGGAATACCGGAATTAGGATTACTGTTTATCCTTATCTCGTATTCGAACTTTGTACTGTCGCCGAATACGCGGGATATGGTTTTCTTTACAAGATCGTAATATTGCTGTTCGAGGTAATCGACAAAAAACTGTGAAGGTGCTTGGATGGTAACAAGCTCTTCTTCCCATTTGACTGGCTTTAGGGGAACAAACCATGTCTTGTATTGGGATATATTTATATTATCCTTGATAATTGAAAGGGACTGGTTCCAGTTGAGAACGAGTTTCTTGTACTCAGGTGTAGATCTGTAATCCGTAGTTGGATTAGATAATTTTTGTTCTAGCGTTAGATCGCCATTTGAATTTGCATTAGCTGTGGAGGCTATATTACTGCTCATATTTTTTCCTGTTTGTCATTGTTTCCATCGACCTGCATAACCGGTAGATACTCTCAGCATTGTCAATATATGGATCAGGTGGGGGAAACCTGATTCATATTAGAACGCTGTTATGTCGCTTCACGGATTTACCGGTAAACCTATATCACCTGAATAAGACAAGTATAAAATCTGTGCCAACTTCCGGTGAGTCCCGAATACATCAAAACTTTTTGTTTTGCCATTTCGGAGGGGGCACAATTTGAAAATCCTGAAGTATAAATGCAAGTAAAACTGTCGATAAATTTTTGTTGATTGCGTTTGGATTTGTCGCTATTCTTGTAACCGTTCTGTTGGTGGGAGCTCCATCGGCTTAACACATTTTTAACAGACATATACCAATTAATTGTGGAAAACTATGTTTTGTTTCATAGAAATTAATCTCTATAAACAATGGTAAATATAGCGATTGCCTACACAGAAAGCTATAATGGTCGCATAGGTGACAGTCAGAATCTTTTTAGTTGATCTGTCACCAAACAAAAATTGTTAATAACTGAAGTTATTGCTTTAACAGAATATTAACTTTTGAAATAAAAAGATATTTATATCATATAAGCTTAAGTGTAAGTAGTATAATTATAATCTATATAACTAATCTGCACCTAATCTAAAACTTTCACGTTAGGGTATTATGAACAGATTTTTTCTCCATTTGATCTGCCTGTTTACTGTATGTTTTACATGCGGTGCTCCTCTCTTCGGCCAAGACCCTTATACCGATCCGGATTATGAGTTTTATTGGGAAAAGGGGCTGCTTAACCTACCTACCCCCGCAGAGCATTCTTATGATTTTTATGATGATATGATATATCTGGATATCTTCTTTTTAGATGATCAGCCGAATATAGGATGGGCTTGTGGTTTTAATTCTGTTATACTCAAAACAACCGATGCCGGAGTTAACTGGGATGTAATAGATATAGACCGCCAGATCATAAACGAACATAGTAATGGCAGTACAACCGGGAACCTCGCCCAGTTTGAAACGATCCAGTTTCTTAATGAAAATGTCGGTTATGTTTCCGGCCCTCTGGATGGATCTGATCTTCGCGGCTGTATCTATAAATCAGATGACGGCGGGCTGACATGGAGAGACATCACCCCTCCGGCACATGATGGCACCAATCTATCTCTCTGGGGTTTTCATTTCTACGATGAAAACAGAGGGGTTTTGCTAGGGCAGGGTGCGGGATTTGTAGGTACATGTGAGTTTAACAGAGTATATACCACAACCGATGGTGGCAGAACCTGGAATTTCGTTGATATGTCAATCCTTAACATCAAACTATCGGATCCTTTGTTTATTGACCGCGACAGAGTTCTTCTTATAGGTGGTTCTAGGATATTCGAAATGGATTTCGATTTGGTACATCTAGACCTGGGACTGCCTAGGATAATATCAAGAACCACCGATGGAATAGACCAGGAAACTTTCGACTGGCATGAAGAGATAGATGTCATCAATAATACTATTCTCATACCCTCTTCTACTGGGTGCCACGGTAGCCGTACAGAAGGGCAGATAAGATGGAGCTCAGACTTTGGGAGATCATGGTTCCAAGTGAGAACGCCAGGGCCGAATTATGGTAGTTTTTTGATAGACGAATCGATTGGCTGGATAGCCGGACAAGTGAACGGTGCATATTATACTACAGATGCAGGTATTACTTGGCAGGAGGTAGGATGCGGTATTGATGACCCCGCAGATGGTGATGATATTTATTTTACTGACAGAACAACCGGCTATCTAGCGGCAAATGGCGTTTATAAACTAATGTTCGGCACGCTTGAAGAACAAATACCCGATACTATCAATATAGTAAAATGTGCAGGAGGGGATACCCTTATCGGAAATCCTATGACAATAGGTAATGTTATTTGGAATACGGGCGCGCGTTCCCAGACTATTCGGGTAACCGAGCCGGGAGTTTATACAAGAAGAAATACATACCCTAACACACCATCGGCTTCAAATCCATATTGCGATCAGACCGATGTTGTCGTTTATAATATCACCAGCTTTGAAAAACCGGCAACTGATTTCACTGTATTGCCCGACAAAAGAGATCACTGTGAAGGCGATATAGTTGAAATATCTTTTACTGGGGATACCGATTTTATCGAATGGCTTGACAATGGCAATACCGACCCAAACAGAGTTATAACCCAAACGGGGAGTTATATCGCAGTAAGCGAAGATAACCGCGGATGTATTTTCTATGATACGTTGGCTCTGACTTTTCATAGTTTTCCTGAGGTAAACCTGACTGCCCTTACTGAGCTTGACTTCTGTCAGGGATTTGAGGGTTTTGTTGAAGCCACCCCGGGATATGCTTCCTATCAGTGGTTGAGGGACGGTGAGCCTTGGGAGAATTCCATGGGCAATCTTGTAACTATTACAGAAACGGGGTATTACAGTGTAATAGTGGAAAATGAGTACGGCTGTGCGACCTTGAGCGATTCTGTATATTCAAATGTGAGACAGGATAGTAACAGGTTGGCTATATCGCCGGGGGATAGGTTTGATTATTTCGGAATGATAGAAAGCGGGCTTACAAACTGCATAACGTATGAGCTTATCAATACAGGCACAGCGGATTATACGGTCGAAGAAATATATTTTTACAGGAATGTGGAATTTACTTTCCCATCTGCCCAGTTCCCTGTGACTATACCTGGCAGCGGTAGCATTGATGTAACGGTATGCTACTCACCTTATGCGATGCATGACACAACCGACCGCGACACTATGTATCTATCAGATCAGTGTACCCCTCATGAACTCTTGGCAGAGGGGGACCCGCTAATCTTCGGTTATTCAGATGAGACTGAATGTGAGACAGAACTTACTATGAGAGGCGTGAACTCTGAAGACGTCATACTATTCGAGAGGGTTATATCAATCTATCCAAACCCAACGGAAGGTTCTGTAAGGTTAGATGTAATACTTCGGTCAGAGGCGCCACTTGATCAGTTCGGTAGATTCTTTCTTTACTCTTCCGAAGGGCAGCCGCTCTCACCTATTGTTCCTACGATAATAGAATCAACAGAAAGCAGTGGATATTTTTATGCTACGATAGAATTCGATCTTATCGATTTCCCGAGTGGGATGTATTTTATACGTGATATATTCGGCGAGATCAGCGGTCAGATTATATTAGAGAAATAATATCCTACCTAAACGCAATACTGATTATATTTGGGTAGAATAGTATAACTTTTTTTGAAAGCAGTACGGCTATAGAAAATCATAACAATACAGTTGCCGCCAGTAAGGATATACTATGCAGCCATTGCGGAGATAAATGTGTACAGATAATCGAAAGATCTGAAGAAAAGTTTTGCTGCACGGGCTGTGCCACCGTTTACGAGCTATTGCATGAAGCAGGGCTGGAATCATTTTACGTTAGGGCAAAAGATTCAGAGTTCAGCTTAAAAGGTGTCGACACGAGGGATGCGAAAGGAAGTTTTGATTATTTAGACGATCCCGATACCCGAGCCAGCCTATTAAAGTTAGATACGTCTTCATCGGCTTCGGTTGTTTTCCTGCTGCCCGCGATACACTGTTCTGCCTGCATATATCTGCTGGAAAGTCTTCCGGTACTGCTCGGGGGAATAAGAGAGTCCCGTATAGATTTTCTGAACAAAAAGTGCACCGTCTTATTTGATCCCAATACTATAAAGCTATCTGAAATAGCATTGTTTCTAACTAAGATCGGTTATAAACCCGATATCAGTCTTGGCGGGTCAGAGGACAGTCAAAAATCAGCTCAGAAGAAAAGACTTTCGTCTCTTTATCTGAAAATTGGTGTCGCCTTTTTCTGTTTCGGCAATATCATGATGCTGGCTTTGCCCGAGTATTTGTCAAACAGCGGCGGGCTGGATGAAGAGATACTAGGCTTTATATCTGATATCCAATTATATCTGGGCATTCCCTTGCTTTATGCGCTATCCGGATATCTGAAATCCGCTTGGGGCAGTATCAGAGCCAAGAAGATCAATCTGGATGTTCCGATATCGATAGGTATTCTATCTTTATTTCTGAGAAGCATTTACGAGATAGTTAGTGAGACTGGCCCGGGCTATATGGACTCTCTCGCTGGATTGGCGTTTTTCCTCTTGGTGGGTAGGCTGTTTCAGGAAAAAACCTATCAAGGCCTTTCTTTCTCACGAGACCACGCTTCGTTTTTCCCACTTTCAGCTCAGAGAGTCATCAAGGATAAAACCGAGAGCATTCCCGTAAAGAATATCGGCGAGGGTGATATACTAAGCTTTAGAAACGGTGAGATATTACCTATCGAATGTACGCTTCTGTCACAAAGTGCGAGTATAGATTATTCGTTTGTAACAGGCGAGGCCGAACCAGAAGAAGTAAGTAATGGTGAAATGATGTTTACCGGTGGCAGGGTAGTAGGTTCAAGCGTCAAAGCCGTTGCCAACAGCGATTTTGATCAGGCATATTTGAACTCGCTTTGGAACAGAGCTGATAAGCAAGAAAATATCACTGAGGGAACAGGGTTATCAGTTATTAGCGATACCGTATCGAAATGGTTTACTATAGTTATATTATCGATAGCTGCGATATCATTTTTTTACTGGTACATAATGGGAAGTGGCGAGGCTTTTTCTATAGTCGCCGCTATCTTGATTGTCGCTTGCCCGTGTGCTTTGGCTCTTACGATTCCTTTTACCTACGGAACAGTGATGAGGCTACTTGGCAAAAAGGGTCTTTATCTTCGTTCGGATATCGTTATAGAAAGGATGGCCGATATCGGCACTGTGGTATTCGATAAGACAGGTACATTAACTTACACCGCGCTCGAAACCGATGGAACTATAAACTGGTCCGGTAATCCCGATAGCAAGAAGAAAAATTATCTGATAAATATAATCAATACTGCTGCCGGTGAATCATCACACCCTGTAAGCAGGGCTATCAAGAAAGCCACTGAAGACGATCAATCGACTAAGTCCTATCATAGCATCTTATCAACTGAAGAGTTGCCAGGCAAAGGAATATCTGTTGTAGTTCAGGCTAAAACCCAAGCGGGAGGTCATGATAATATCTCCGTTGATATAGGTTCAGCAGAATGGATAATTTCAAGGTATCCAGAATCAGGTGTTCAGAATTTTTCATTCAAAAACCATAGAGCATCTGTTTCAGGTACTTACATTTCGGTAAACGGAAGGATTGTAGCAAACTTTGAAGCAGCCAATAAATGGCGGCCCGGGTTAAAAGGTATTTTCGACAATCTAAAAATGAACGGCTACAGTATAAGTGTTCTTTCGGGTGATAATGATACAGATGCGGAAGCTTTGAGCAATACCGGCCTGGATAGAGAATCGATGAATTTTAATATGAAGCCTGAGGGTAAAGCGGACCATATTCGGGGTTTGAAAAGTAGATCAGATAATGGCGTTCTGATGGCAGGGGACGGATTGAACGATATCTCAGCTTTATCGATTGCGGATGTAGGGATTGCGGTAACCGAGGATACTGGCAATTTCACGCCAAGCTCGGACGGTATATTACTCGGCGAAAAACTTGATTTACTTCGTAAAGCCCTGATACTTTCTAAAAAAGCAAGAAAAACGGTTTATCTGTCTATGGGTGTATCGTTTTTGTATAATATCGTGGGCCTTTCATTCGCAGTAGCTGGAAATCTTACACCTGTTGCTGCTGCTATACTAATGCCTATTAGCTCTGTTACTATAGTACTGATAACTACTGGTAAATCTATTTTCGACGAAAAGATCACTACCTAAAAGGCTTAATCTTTCCTAAGATTTCTTTCTATTTCTTCTCTTTTCAGATCGCCGGGCAGCTCATAATTAATCGATGGTGGCTGAATGGTATCACCTTTATCGCTTCCCATTCTCAATAGTGGCAGTTCAGAGTTATTGCTTTTTGGGGAAGAGTTAGATGGTTTATTATCGGATTCAATATACATCATAACCCCGTTTTCATAAACGGGTATTGAGTTGGGGGAAGGTTTGATTTTAGACCTTACTTTCTCAGGTAGATTATATTCAATACCCGTGTAACTTTCTGATTGCTCTCGGGATTCAGGTAATGGCCTTAACCTGTTATAAAGATAGCCTTTTTCCTTTCCCTGCTTATATAATTTTTTAGAGAATACAGGATTGGAAAGTTTTGAATCTTTGGTAGAAGTGATATTATCCGGATTCGAGGACTTTTCTCCTGTAATGCCAAGGGGTTTATCTGTATCTGCTACCGAAGCAAGCATAAGTCTTTTTTTATAGCCTGGAAGCCTGGTAAATGTATAAGTATTCCCAGACTTTGTAAAGTCAAACTTGTTGCCGGAAAGAGCTATCCCGAATTCTGTTACAGGGATAAGAATATTTCTGGAATCTGAAAGGTCCCTTATAGCTGGATATAGCATTTGGTGAACGCTTTCCAAACCGAATTCTTCTAATCTAAAGAAAAAGCTGCCCGGCAGGAAAGTCATACTGCTATTATCGGTAAAGGCCATATTCTTCTCTACCTCGGCACCAGATCCGAGAACTACGGATCCCGTGTTCATCAGAGAAAGGAACTCTCTTCCGTTGTATTTAACAGTCGGCTTTATTATCTTACCGTAATCAGTATGGAAAGTAGCCGATACAGCATAGTAGGAATAATTCCAGCAGCCTGAGATGCTAAAGAGAATAACGAGAAATATTTTTAATCTAATTTTCATTAAGTAAGATATATCGGCACATTTGAATAAAATCTTTAAAAGAACTGGATGCCGTGTATCAGTCCGATAACTCTTCGGAGTTATGGACTATGGTAAATAGCTTTATATCCCTGTATTGGTTGCAGATCATCTCCGCATATTTTTGGGAGTAATATGTACCTATTGAGAAGGCCTGCCCGCCTGCCACATCGAATTTTTTGGCATTTGGTGCCATGCGTGCCACAAGAGAGCTCTGATCTTCATTCTGCGGTACTATCAGTACATCATAAAGGCTGGCTGATTCATCATCGCTTATAAAGTTCTCTACCAGCCCGATAAGTTCGGATGAGATCAGCTCTTCCTCTTTGGTGATTTCATCATCGGCCTCTATCATCGTCTGCATCATATCTTTTAGCTGTGCGGCCTGTTCGGTAGGCGGGGCGCTATCAAGATATTCCTCAACACTTGTCCGCAGCCTTATATAATTGCTTTCCGGTGAGTCCTGGCGGGCTTTGTTGAATTCATCGACATCATAGTTGATATTCCACTCTTTTGAAAAGGCTTGGATAATCTCGAGCTCCTTGGGGTCCAGCTCATCGTCAATCATAGCCAATTGATGTAGTATATCGATTATCATCCCAGCGTTATTGGGCTTGAAGAATTTCTTTATTAGGTAATTGGCTTCTTTTTTCTCTAGCCTGAACGCTGTTTTTACGAGTTGCCAAAACCTCATCTTCTCTCTATCCCGAACGAAGATACCGGTGGAAATCAACAAAAGTATGAATGCTTGGAATAAATAAAGAGCCGTATCGGCAACAGAAAGCCAGTCTCTTTCATTTACCGCATAATATAGGATAGATATGGTACAGTTGAAAATCAGAAGGAATGAACCTGATATCGACTGGGATGCTGCAACTTCCTTTTCGTGCTTCCTTTTCCAGATCTTGTTGATCTGCAGGTATATCTGAATGGCGGTAAAAATAAGCGATATGCTTACCACCCAGAGTATAATTTTTTGCAACAATTCCATATACAAGAGTCAAATAGTGGTTTTCAGGGATTATTATTTACTAAAATCCTCTATACAAGTTAGTATAGAAGCATCTAATAAAAAAGTTTTCGTATTTTTTAAGATATACAATAACTGTAAAAGTGAAAACAATGAAGATGACAACATCTCACCTAACTTATATGCAAATTATTTTACTGTCTATCATTTCGATGGTTATTACTCTGCCGGCTTTTTCACAAGCCAATAGTCAGGGTTTTATACAGACTGCGTATAATGCGATGAAGGCAAAAAACTATCCAGCCGCGATCGAGAATTATTCCAAAGCAATAAGTGCTTTCGATTCCTATGCGCCTGCATATTACGGCCGGGGCCTGGCACATTTCAATAATGACGAGCTGCAGATGGCAAAAACAAACTTTGAGAAAGCTGTAGAACTGCAGCCGAATTACTTTGAGGCATACTACGCCCTGGGTATGATTGAGATGAGGCAGGACAAATATCAGCAGGCAGTTAGCTATTTCGATAAATGCCTTTCGCTTACAAACGCATTCCCCGAAGCACATTACGCAAGGGCTAGCTCTTGGTATCAGATGAAAAATTATGATAAGGCGCTCGTGGATTACAACAAGACTATCCAATTGCAGCCATCATACGCTTTAGCTTATTACGGACGCGCCATCACCAAAAAGCAGAACGGAATGAAGGCTCAAGCTATCGATGACTTTGCTAAATATAAAGATATGGCTGGAGATCAGCACGGGCTGGCACAGGAAGTTGATAGGCTAATGAAAGAAACAAGTTCCACTATAGAAGATTAAACCCATATTATCAGATTGAAAGAAAACTTTCTAGAAAACAGACAAAATTCTATTGTTATAGGGAAGGCATTATTACTTTCCCTTTTTTGCTTTATATTACCCTCTGCTCCCTCACTTTCAGATTCGTTTTTCGGAGATGAGCTAACTATTCGCGGTAATGTGGATATCCAGACGCAGTATTATGTCGAGGATTCGCTTATCGGCGCAGAAAGAATCGATGAGGCCATGCTATGGAACTCTTTCGCCTATTTTAATATGGCATACAAGGGGTTCGATCTGCAGATGAGATATGAGTACTTCCAGCCTCCTATGCTTAATCTACCAAGAGATTATCAGGGGCAGGGAATACCTTTTCTCGGGCTTACCTATACGGGCGAGAATTTCAAGGTCACGGCCGGGTCGTTCTACGATCAGATCGGTAGCGGCCTGATATTTAGGAGTTTTTGGGAGCCGAACCTGGGTATCGATAACTTCGTCGATGGTTTCCGGGCGGAATACTCCCCGATCGAAGGGATAGACCTTAAACTTATCACAGGCAGGCAGAGAAATTACTGGGATTTCGGTGATGGCCTTGTAAGAGCGGGGGATATGGAACTCAATCTTACCACACTCTATAATGATGCCACTGATTCCGATGTTGGTAACCAGCTAATAATGGGGATTGGTGCTACCAGTAGGTACGAACCCGATAGGGAGTCATTCTATAATCTTCCGGAAAATGTCTTCGCGACTTCAGCCAGGCTCGGATATTTCGGATCGGATTTCCAGATTGAAGGTGAATACGCTTACAAAGTAAACGATCCCACTATATTGAATGAATATGTTTACAATTCCGGTAACGCTTTGCTTCTAAATACAGCATATTTTACCGATGGTTTTTCAATCAATCTGGATTTCCACAGAATAGATAATATGGATTTCCGTAACGAGAGAACCGCGCAACTACAGGATCTCTTCCTGAACTTCATTCCGCCGATAAACAAACAGCATACCTACAGGCTGGCAACGGTATTCCCTTATGCAACACAGACAAACGGCGAGTTCGCCTTTGCGGGGGATATCACAACCGATCTGCCTACCGATGATCTTTTCGGGCTAAAGTATGATGGCCAGCTCGTGGTGAACTACTCGCAGGTAAATGAGCTGGATACAACTCAAGTCAGTGAATTCGAATACGAAGGCGGATTCTTTGATGTAAGCGATGTTATTTATTTCAGGGATTTCAATATCGAATATTCCCAGAAATGGTCGAAGAAATTCAAAACCACTTTCACATATTTGCACCAGCAGTACAACCGCGACGTACTCGAAAACGGCAGGAAACCAAAGTGGGGATCTATAACCAATGATATCTTGGTTTTTGAGGCATCTTATAGATTAGGCGGCGGCCATGCGCTGCGCGGAGAGTTCCAAAAATCCTGGTATCAGCAGGATTCTATTGCATTCGAACCTGACAATATCAGTGGCGACTGGGTGATGGGCCTTCTTGAATACACTAACCCTTTAGGATGGTATCTTACCCTTTGGGGGGAATATAATTACGGCAACCCTTTTGAGGATCGGCAATTGCTTTATCCAAACGCTACGGTATCCTATGTTCACGATGCAAACAGATTTACCGTCGGGTACGGGCGGCAGCGTGCGGGCTGGCTTTGCGTAGGTGGTGTCTGTCGGCTGGTTCCAGCCTCCAACGGGCTTTATTTACAGATTACATCCACTTTTTAGCATAAACGAAATCAAACACGAAAACAAATCACATTCTACACCGTTGAAAATAGTATGAAAAATATTCTCCTTTTTATAGCAGCCTCAATAGCTTTTGTATCATGTGATGTTATCGATGAACCTTATCTAGAAAATCCTGTTATTCCAGGTGATACCACTACACCAGTAATCATACCTGACATCCCACGTAGGGTTCTTCTGGAAGAGTTCACAGGTTATAGATGTGCCAACTGCCCGCAGGCTGCCGATCTGATGAAACAACTGAAAGGTGATAATGATCCCGGAAGAGTCGAACTGCTTACGATTCACTGGGGCGTATTCGCCAATCCGACTGGAATTTATAGCAATGAGGTAGATCTGACCAATGAAGCTGCAAAACAGATACACGATCTGTTGGGCGTTAACAGTTATCCAAGAATAGCTGTTTCCAGAAAAGTTGTGGACGGTCAGTTTACTATCTCGCCAGGTAAAATGGAACAGTCCATGAATGAGCTTTTGTTCAACGGAGAAGTAGGGGATGAAGGCACTACTGATAATCTAGCTGATATGGATGTATGGACCGAGGCTACGTTAAATGGAGCGACTATATCAATCGAATCAAATGTTTTCTACGTTCAGGATAGCGACCCCAACCATCATATAGTACATTATATTGTTGAAGACAGCATAGTGGGCTCCCAACTTGATGATAGAAAAAAGCCAGATACCCACGTACCGGATTATATCCATACAAATACTCTAAGGGATGCCGTTAACGGTTTCTTTGGCGAACCGGTTAGCGAAACCGTTATCCCGAGAGGGGATACCATAAGCTTTAGCCACACATATAATGTTACCGAGTTTTCATGGCAGCCGGATCAGCTAATGATACTTACCCTGATAACAGATGACAGCGGCGGCGAAGTGCTACAGGTCTATAAAACGAAAGTAGTAGAATGATTCCACATTCTCCCGTTCAGATATTGCATTATCTCGACGGAATGGACTTTAGCGAGGTGCGGGGCGAGGAATGGGTTTCCATTGGCACCGCCGGTACAGAGTATGAAGCCGAGCTTATCTGCGGTAGGCTCAGGCAAAGCGATATACCTGCTACTGTACTCAATCAGGGCGATTCTATGAGGCCCTTTACTTTCGGCTCCCTTGCGGTATTCAAGATCATGGTACCCGAAGAACATAAGGCCGAAGCCACACGCCTTTACAATCAAACTTCCCACAGAGAAAGTGATGACTGATTATTGATCTACATCCGTTGCTTGAACTCGTCAAGTTTGTCAACTATGGCGGGTTTTGGATTTTCGGATCACATTCAAAACGATATTTACGATTCCAACTAAGTGAATATTTCGACCGCTATAAAGATAACTCCTCGATACCAATTTAATTTCTATAACGCATATTTATAGATAAAAAGACAACGATAATCCAGAATGATTTGTAAGATACGCAATGGATGGTAGGTATTAGAAAAGGATTATATACCGGAATTGAAATTTAAGAACAAATAAACCAGAGTCATAATACAATAAACTATATTTGTATGGTATCCTTATATTCCTTTAAATGTTATTCAACCAACCGTAGGAATATTATGAAGCGACTTTTAGCTATTATAATTATTGGTCTTGGAGTTTCTTTATCCAATTTGTTTTCTTTACAGGAAACCTATCCCACAGATAAGACTTTTGTTAATGGTGGTAGAACAATTTCTTGCAGGTATGTTTCACACGAAACGAATACCGATGCAAATGGGATGTGGGTAAATACAGAAACAAAATGCCCACAATCCCCTGATAGATGTTATACTAGAACAAATAATGTGGGATCTGTTACATTTGACTTTAATGTACCTTTAATCGGAAATCCTCTGTCTAATAATACCCTGATTCATGTGTGGCTTAGTGAACCGCATCCAACAGATTCTGTAGTAATTGACCATATCATCGATGCATACTTCCATGTTAATCCATAAGCTATTTTTATTTTTCTGCCTTATATCTATAGTAGATAGTAGTCTTTTAGGTAATGATAGTCAACCAAATTTTATCATTGCCGAATCAGATTCGATTTATTATCAAGGTATAAGTGATATTAGATATTCCCCTGATAATAACTATTATGTTATTAATCCAAAGGGGCGTTCTAATAGAATTAACATCTACAACAAGGATAATACACTATACAAATCATATCTTGTCGATGATTCGTATTCTTTTAGGTTTTTAGATTCAATATATTACGATCCTAGTGAAAGACTGATATCAAGGGAGCAGTATTTATCTTTACCGGGTAGTACCAGTAGAAGTGAGTTTGGCAATACTATATCAGAATCTTCTTTTCTCAATGATAGCACTATTGTTACTATTTCGGCATTAAGATATTTGGTATATGAAGATCCAAAAGTCAGTAGTAACTTCGATAAGCTCAATGTATTATCGGTTATCTTAATGACGAATATCTTTACAGATGAAGTAACTGTTAAACCTCTAAGATATAATAATTCTAAACTTCATCCTCAATCAGAATTTATAGATATAATAGGAAATGATTTTTATTTTGAACTCTTTCCTACTAACTTTTATGATGGAATTCCCAATAGTGAAGAATATACTGTAGGTAAAATAAATATAGAAGATTACGATTGGAAACCCGCTGTTAAGCTACCCCAAGAATATATAGATAGTAAGATAGGGCTAGAAATTGGAAATAACTTTAGCATAAGCGAAATTGATGGTAAGCCTTACTTTCTCGCATTGCTATCCAACTATGTATTTAACTTGGATAACGATACGATCAGATTCAGTGACCTTCCCGAACCCATAGAATATTCTTTGAATAAGTTCCAAACTGAAACTATTGATTTACCAGAAGAGATGTACAAACTGGACAGCCTAAGCCATATGAATCTAGACTTTTTTTTCAGAGATCAGTACATTTACTTGATGTTGAACAAACCTAAAACAGAATATGGCAAAACTATACTAAATAAGTCATATCTCAATAAATACACGTTGAATGGGGCGCTTGTCAGTTCCGTTCATATCAATAAGGATATTGATGTAAAAAGTTTATTCTACGCAGCAAACAGGGGGATAATGGCTATCTCGATGATCGATCAAAAATGGCATGTATATGAGATTCCTATTAATTAGTCTTATTGTATTAGCACTAGTACCTTCAATCAATAGCCAATACTTTCTGCATTTTTACACAAGGGTAGATATATGCAAGGCATGTAATAATAATGTGCTGAACATATTAAGGGGTGGGCAGGATTTCCTGAATAGCAAGGGCATAAAGTATGATCTATCATTATCATGCGATAGAGATCGCGACCTAAATGACTTCAGAAATTACAACCGTTTAGATGACTCCCTAAAAATCGTCAGATATATCAAAAATACTGATTTTGATAAAGATTTAAGTAAATATAGCGAATACTATGTTTTCACGTTCAATGATAGCATAATAATATCCACGTCAAGCTATGATTCGTTGTTAAATATATTAAAAAGAATGCCAAAATAATATTATGGCATTCTTTAATTTGTAAAGTACTCTTAAGGATGTAGTCGATCTACATCCGTTGCTTGAACTCGTCAAGTTTGTCAACTATGGCGGGTTTTGGATTTCCGTTATTGCTTCTTGTGCTTAGATCACTCTTTGTCTGGCTGTCCGCCATATTCTCCAGCCTCTCTTCTGATTCTTCCTGAAAGCTGATCCCCCGCTGATCGCAGAAATTCTTTACCTCTTCCGCCTTAGCGTTATCATCCGTGTCTATATAAAACCTAGCCATTATTCCTTCCTCTAATCATTTATTATCGTTTCGTTTTCAAATAAAGGAGGAATGAGTAGTAGAGAGATTGTATTCGGGGGGGCTGAGTTAAGTATATATTAAATCAATTCAAGC
The DNA here is from genome assembly GCA_964462685.1 of uncultured Hyphomicrobiales bacterium. GTDB lineage: Bacteria > Bacteroidota > Ignavibacteria > Kapaibacteriales > UBA2268 > CAYWYR01. The sequence goes on from CAYWYR010000007.1 coordinate 144,983, forward strand.
TAATATTTGGATATGATGTCTGTATTCTCTCACCTCCGGCCCATGCCCCCACATCTACAAGATACACCACAAATGTACTTAGTCCCTGCCCCGTTGGGGCTATCCTATCCTAGAAAATTCAAACTCAAAACTTTCCCTGCCTCATAGAGGCTATCCTATCTTAGAACAAAGTTGCAATAATAGCCTCTACGAGGTATTCATATAAGCACATCGAATTCTAGGATAAAAGAGCCCTTATAGGGCAAAACCTAATCAAGCCTTGCTTGCCACCACTATAGCCTGCCTTATAAAATGTCATCCTAAGCTTGTCGAAATGCCGGTAAATGTTATGTGAAGCGAGGGAGAGTCTTCGTTTAATAAAGATTTCAGCATCTGAGATTCTTCGCTACGCTCAGAATGACGGGCGTTTATCCCCGCCTTGGGCCAGGCTCAGCATAACAAATTTATTTGAAGCACTGGATTCCTCGGGCTAGCCCGCTCGTAAACCTGATATTTAAGTGAAGGGGCTGTAACAAAAGTTGCCCTGATACCACTTCCCCACCTCCTTCAAAATACTTATGGCTCAAAGCCTTTCCTGTTCTTCATCTTAGTAAAGTCATCCTTAAACGATGCGTAATAGAATCCGGCATCGTTTACCATTTCTTTAAGTTCAGGTTCTGCTTCCAAAGCTACGATCATACCCGTTTTCTTAAGTGAATTGAACTGAGGGAAAAAATCATCAAAAAATCTAATTCTGTTTAGGTGATCTTCGATATGTTTTTCCTTTAGCTTAGTTTTAATCTCAATAATCACTATCTCATTTCTTTTGCCGTTAGACCAAGCGATAGCGTCAACCTGTATACTTTTATTGTCGGGGGATACCGACTCCAGATTACGGTCAAAAAACTGAAAACCATATTCTTCAAGCATCATCTCCCTCACAGAAGGCGCCATTATCATCTCGGTATATTCGCCCCTATCCATAAAGTACTCACCGCGGATCTTGTTCAGATCCTTTATCTGCTTATCCGTCTTGGCTTGTTCCCTTTGAAATGCTATACGTTCCTTGGTAGCTTCATCTTGCATTTTTCCGATATGATCCAGCCTATAGCCAACCCTATCAAGAACTTCCGTTATATTATTATATCTTTGATCTGTTTCCATAGTATTCTAACGTTATATGTCCAATATAGGTTTTCGGAAGGATACCCCCCACCCGTTCCCCTTACAGTGGTATATTACCGTGCTTTTTCTTGGGGTTTTTGTCTACTTTGTTCTTCAGCAGCTCGAATGCGTTTATCAGCCTAGCGCGGGTGAACTGGGGCTGGAAAACATCATCGATATAGCCGTAGCCGGCGGCTATGTATGGGTTGGCGAACCGCTCATTATATAGGTCTTGCAGTTCCTGTGCTTTCGCCTCTTTGTCTTCGGCTTCTTCCATCTCTTTTTTGAATATGATCTCTATCGCGCCCTTTGCTCCCATCACGGCTATCTCCGCTGATGGCCATGCAAAGTTAAAGTCCCCGCGGATGTGCTTGCTGCTCATCACGTCATAGGCGCCGCCATAAGCCTTGCGGGTGATCACCGTGACTTTCGGTACGGTTGCCTCGCAGTATGCGTATAGCAGCTTCGCTCCATTGGAAATGATGCCGCCCCATTCTTGGTCTTTCCCAGGCATAAAGCCCGGCACGTCAACTAGTGTCAGTATCGGGATATTGAAAGCATCGCAGAAGCGGATGAATCGTGCGGCCTTCTTCGATGAATCGATATCCAGCACGCCGGCTAGTGCAGCAGGCTGATTGGCAACTACCCCTACACTTTTACCACCTAATCTGATAAAGCCCACTATGATATTTTCTGCATATTCCTCGTGTACTTCAAGGAAGTCTCCTTCATCGGCTATCTCGATAATGATATCTTTCATATCATAGGGCTGGTTGGGGTTTTCAGGTATGATATCTTCCAGTTTGGTATTAAGCCTTTCTGCATCATCATTTATTACAACTTGCGGAGGCATTTCAGCATTATTCTGCGGCAAAAATGATAGTAGTTTCTGTGCTATCTTCACAGCTTCTAAGTCGTTTTCCGCAGTAAAGTGTGCCACACCTGATTTTGCCCCGTGTACCGAAGTACCGCCTAGCTCTTCGCTAGTAAGCTCTTCGTGGGTGACGGTCTGTACCACTTTAGGCCCTGTTACGAACATGTATGAGTTCTTCACCATAATTATAAAGTCCGTTATAGCAGGAGAGTAAACCGCCCCGCCCGCACACGGCCCCATCACTATCGATATCTGCGGCACAACACCGCTTGCCAGTGTATTCTGGAGAAATATATCCGCATAAGCCCCAAGCGAGGACACCCCTTCCTGAACCCTAGCCCCTCCAGAGTCGTTCAGCCCGATCATCGGCAGGCCGTTCTTCATCGAAAGCTCCATCGCTTTTACTATCTTGCGGCCGTGCTGCTCCGCTAAGCTCCCGCCCATTACTGTAAAGTCCTGAGAGAAAAGAGAGACCGGCCTACCACCGATATTGCCGTGTCCCGTTACAACCCCATCGCCTAATGGTACATTCTTATCAAGCCCAAAGGAAGTGCTGTGGTGGTGTGCAAGCATATCCATTTCGGTAAAGCTGTTGTCATCCAGCAGTAGGTCTATACGTTCCCTAGCTGTTAGCTTGTTCTTTTTGTGTTGGGAGGCGATACGTTTTTCACCGCCGCCCGTTCTTGCTTGTTCTTTTAGTTTTCTCAGTCTTTCCGATTTGCTATGATTAGACATTTTGGGTATTTATCCAGTTTGTGCTTATTGATTTTACTACAATTTAAGTCTTAACCGTCTGATTCGTAAATTACATAGTTATCAAATAAGAAAAATACCATTTCATCAAATGCCTAAACACCTTTTTCTCGCCAGTACATCTACCGTTCACGGTAAACCTTATCTGGAATACTGCACCGATGAGTTAGCCGATTTTCTAATTGGGATAAAGCGTTTGACCTTTATACCCTTTGCACGGCCGGGCGGTATATCGCATGATGAATATACTGCTAAAGCTTCTGCCCGTTTTGATAAACTCGGGATAACCACACGCGGGCTTCATAGTTATGGTGATACGGAAGATATGCATAAGGCGATAAGGGATTCCGAGGCTTTATTCACAGGTGGCGGTAATACTTTCGTATTGGTAGATAAACTATATAAGTATGGTTTGCACCGTGCTATAAAGGAGAGTGTTGAAGGCGGCACTCGGTATATCGGAACAAGTGCGGGTACTAATATTGCTGGCCTTTCTATCAATACTACCAATGATATGCCGATAGTTTACCCGCCGGGATTTGAAGCTCTCGGTCTTGTGGATTTTGATTTTAATCCCCACTATCTCGATCCCGACCCTACTTCCACTCACAAAGGGGAAACCAGAGAAACTCGTATCAAAGAATTTCACTCTCAATCCGATATCCCTGTGGTGGGGCTACGGGAGGGTTCTTGGCTATTGGTAGAAAACGGCGAGCATATTTTGAAAGGGGATTTGCCCGCTCGTATTTTCGAAAAAGGAAAAGATCCCTATGAGATCAATAGCGGTAGCGAGGTTGATTTTGGCAGATAACTCTGGCAATAAAAAAATAGGCCTCTATGCTGGCTCGTTCGATCCTATTACAAATGGGCATATCGATGTTATCGAGAGGGCTACCAAACTCTTTGATGAGGTAATTGTATCGATTGCTATCAATTCAAAGAAAACAACTCTCTTCTCACTAAAGGAGAGGAAAGAAATGTGTGAGGCATCATTATCAGATTTGAATAATGTGAGAGTGGATACTACCGAAGGACTGATAGTTGAGTTTGCCGAACGTTATAATGTATCGGCACTGATCAGAGGACTCAGGAGCGTTACCGACTTTGAGTATGAGATGCAGATTGCACTCATGAACCGTAAAATGTCCCCAGAGCTACAGACTGTATTTTTGATGCCTAATGAAAAATATACTTATCTCAATTCGTCTATTGTACGCGAGCTCGGTAGATATGGCAAGGATGTGTCGGACTTTGTACCGTCCGTAGTGCAGGCTGGGCTGAATAAGAAATTCGCATCATCTGTATAATCAAAATTAATAATACCTATCATAAGGTATAACAATTTTATATAATAAATACAGATTGATAGATAAAAACAATAATAGCTATATTACGTTCCAGTAATCACACATCATAAATAAACATAAGGAGTTTTGTGCAATGGTAGGAATAGGAAAACAATTTCCAGACTTTAAAAAGAAAGCAACTGTTAGCCTTGACAAAGATCAGGAGTTTAAAGACATATCATCGGATGACCATAAAAAAGATGGAAAGTGGATGGTAATGTTCTGGTATCCGAAAGATTTCACTTTTGTATGCCCAACGGAGATAGCTGAATTCAATAATAACTATGAAGAGTTTCGCGATAGAGATACTGAACTATACGGTGCCTCTACTGATTCTGAATTCGTGCACCTTGCATGGAGAAAAGATCATGATGACCTAAGAGGCCTAAAATTCCCTCTTATCGCCGATACTTCGAAATCTTTGGCTGAAGACCTTGACATTCTGGAAAAAGAAGAAAAAATTGCTTACAGAGCTACTTATATCGTAGATCCGGACGGTATAGTAAGATGGGCTTCTGCCAATGATCTCAATGTCGGCCGTAACGTAAAAGAAGTTATTCGGGTGCTTGATGCGTTACAGACAGATGAGCTATGCCCATGTAACTGGGAAAAAGGCGAAGAAACACTTAGCTAAATAAGCAAAGCTGTATTTTTATAAAGGTAGCCGGCTGATTTCATCCAGTTCGGCTATCTTGTTTTAATTAGGAATAGAAAAAGGAAAAGAATGAAAGATACTAGAGATGATCTGCTCGCTGATTTGAATTTGGACGATTCTGAAAAATTCATCTCACTGGATGCGATGGTTGAGGGCGAAACGAAATATGTACGTGATCTGCGTATGAATATGAACGCAGTACTCAAAAGTGATAACCTTTCCCGCAAAGAAGCATATATAGTAGCTTTATCAATAGCTGTAAATGAAAAAAACGACAGGCTTATACAGGCATTTACCGGCCTTGCCAAGCAAGAAGATGCAACCGATGCAGAGATCGCTGAGGCACATGCCGGCGCTTCTATGCTAGCTGTAAATAACGTGCTATATAGATTCAGGCACTGGATTGACGGCGGTACCTACGATAAGCACCCTGCTCGTATACGCATGAACGTTATGATGAAACCAGTACTCGGTAAAGAGCTCTTTGAGCTTGTTAGCCTGGCTGTATCTGCTGTTAACGGTTGCGAGGCATGTGCCAAATCACATGAGAAAGTTCTCAGGGACGCTGGGACTTCCGAGCAAAAAATATTTGATGCCATTAGGCTTGCCTCGATTATAAGAGGTCTTTCAATATCTCTCTAAAATATACAAGACTTATTTAAATGAACGATATCAAGATGATATGCATAGCCGATGATGAGGAAATAAACCTGCTTTTGGCTGAAACCCTTATCAGGTCGATCCTTCCGGAAGCGAGTATTTTAGTGGCAAATTCAGGAGAAGAAGCCTTAGAGGTAGCGAAAGAGTACAATCCGCAGCTTATATTTTTAGATATAAATATGCCGGGAGGAATAGATGGCTTTGAAACCGCATATGCGATACGTGCTTTTGAAACTGAGAATGAGATGAAGCATGCTTATATTGTAGCACTTTCGGCTGCAGAGGCCTCTGAAATGAACAGTAAAATAAGCGAGTCCGGTATTGACTCTTTTATATCGAAGCCTTTGAAAAAAGCAGAAGTAGAAAAAGCTATTAGCTATATAAGAAATGATGGAAAAGAGACTTTATCAGAACAACTAGCAGAAGCTAAGCGTTTTAACCTGCAATCGCTTAAAGAAAGATTAGTAGGTAATGAAGATATGATAGGCGATGTAATTGAAGCTGGGATATTATCTATTTCGAATGCTGAAGAAAATATCCAAATAGTAATGAATAATGCTGAAAATAGTTTTACCAGTGATGATATTGAAAAATTAAAACAATGGACCCACAAATTATGTGGTGTAACTATTACAGTTGGTTTTGAAAAGTTAAATAAAATAAGCAGTGAACTGAATCAAAGACTTTCAATAAAGGATGATTCAGCTCTACCGCTTTTTAATGATTTGATGGCGGAGATTGAAGAGGTAAAAAGGACTGATTATTCAGTCTATGTTTAACAGCACTTTATCCTATTTAACTAAACAAAAGCGATAGGGCTTAAAGCCCTACCACCATACCAAAGTAATAATTTCTCTCCGCAGCTGGGAAGAAATTCTGCCCGATCCCCGAAGGAGCATATAATTCATTCGTAAGATTTTCTACATTCAGCCTTAACCTGAGGCTTTGGGTACCAAATATGTCCCCAAATTCATAAGATACATCGGCAGACATTATAAAGTATGCATCTAACTCGTTAGCAGTATAAGCTATAAACCGCTGTAATTGTTCTTCTCCGATTCTGTCAGCATAATTGTCCGTATAGAAACTGCCTACATAGCGCCCGTTTAATCTTGCCATAAATCCGGCGACATCATACATAAGATATGCGTTGAAGATAGAGTTAGGGAAGCCTGCTATATTATTGCCCGATAAATCGATCTCTATTTCATCCCCAGTATCGGGATCTATAAAAAACTCACTGTATTCGATAAGTTCGTTATATGACAGAGTCATATTACCGCCAGCAGTCAACCTATGGCCATCCCATGTGAAAATCTCGCCAGCAAAATCAAGCTCTAATCCTAAGTGCCTGGTTCGTGGGGCATTGCCAGCAATCGGCGCTCCGAATATATTTATCTGGCCATTGTTGACTAATTCATCGGTAAACTCCATCCAATATCCACCGATACCTATGTTTATTGCTTCATCGGCATAGCGGTAACCGAGCTCTATATCTAGCATTCGCTCAGGGGTTACCAGCGGGGAGTTAAAATCATAATTACCTGCTTCGTCCTGTACGAAAAGCGGTAGCCCCCCTACATTTGGTGAAGATGCCGTAAGGAAGTATGATTCCGCTGGATTGTAAAGAAGATTCATCCTCGGTTCGCGGCTGGTAAGGGCGACTGAGGCGTAGCCGCTCTGGTTATCATCGAAGTTGAAGTTTGCCCCGATACGCGGGTTGAAAAACAGATAGTCTATACTAAAAAGGTCGCCATCGCCTGATTGGAAAACATCTTCAGCTATCTGGTAGCGAGAAAACTCTCCGCCAACTTTCTCATTTCCTCGTGTATAGTTGTGATATACTAACTGCCCGCCTGCCTGGAGGGTAATCATATCATTTAGCTTATAGCTTTCCCTGGCGAATGCTGAGAGTATAGTCCTCTCGCCCTCGAATCCATAGAACTTATAATCCGGGTCATAACCTTCTGGAAGGTTCTCAGCAAACTGGATCTTGCCCCAGTGGTCGGAACTATGTGATCGCATCTCTACCCCCGCCGTTAGCATACCATCACCGTGATCCCAAGTAAGGCGTGGTATCCACCCGTACTGGAAATTATTTACATAAGCGCGAATGATAGAGTTAGTAGCGAATCCACCGGCGGATATATCGTAATCATTGTCTAATCTAAACATTTCCGCACTTGCCCATGATCCGTCAAAGTCAAAATACCCTTCACCACCGAATCCATATAGCGAGGATTTGATAGTGACGTTCTCAGATAACTTCCAGTCATTTAACAGTTCGACCCGTGGGGATGAAAAATCTTCTATTTCCTGCGGTCTTACATCTGAAGCGAAGCCTACATTTGTTTGGGTAGCATCGTATTCCCAATAGTTATAATTATTTGTTCTTCGCTCCAAATCATCAACATAGTCCTTCGGTAATCCGATATAAGCCAGGCCGTCCCTTTGGGATGCGCCCCAAACATTGATCTGAGTGGTCAGGTTCTCATCGAACCGAGCCCCGGAGAGAAACCAGCTAGTCAGCTCCGCCCAGCTCTGGTGACGGTATCCGTCGGAATTTATCTGTGTAAGCTTACCGTAGAAGGCATAATCGGTTTCGCCAATCTGAGTGATACCGGATGCGACTTCAAAACTGTTGCGAGATACGTTATGCCTGATCTCATCCGCGGCCCCGATTTCCTGAAGGCCGATCCCTGTCTCGAACCTGATCCCAGGCTCAGCTGCCTCCAGCGAGGTAGTAAGGTTGATCGAACCTGCTATGGCTGCGGCACCATAATTTATCAGCCCAGCTCCGCGCTGAATCTGTACATCATAAAGCGAAGAGCCGATATCGGAGAAATTGATCCAGAAAACATTGTGATCCTCGGGATCGTTCTGGGGAATGCCGTTAACGAATACCGCAAGCCTTCGCTGATCGAAACCCCTGAGAGACATATTGGTGTATCCGATAAAATTACCGTTCTCCGAATAGGTAATAACGGATGGCTGAGTCTGGAGGATCTGCGGCAGATCGCGGGTATTATAAAGAAGCTCCAGCTCCTCCTTATCAACCGTGCTGAATGCTACCGGGCTTTGCTGCTGTACCGCCCGGGTAGATGTAACGGTCAAACTCGGGACCTCGATCGTATCTTTCAGGATCGCTTTTGTGCTATCCTCTGAGATGCTCTCCGTAAGCATAACAGGAATTATAGCCACACATAAGGATATTTTTACGAGTGATCTGGCAAAGGAGCGGGATGCCGATCGGGGGATTTTATGGTTTTTCATAGGTCTGCTCTTACTTTATATTGGTGATAAAATTAATTATCGCCTGTTGGGGCAGCCTGATACAGAATAGGAGATTAAAAAGGGGAAGCATATAGATATCCGAAATGGAATTGCTTCCGCCGGTTTTCCTACGCCGGTATTATCCGGATCAGGTTCTGGGAGTATGTTCTCAGCCCGCGATACTTTATCGCAAAGGCACCTCCAACGGCTGATGCAAATATAGGGAAAAATGATATTGCAATAGCAAACTTAAAAAGTTTTCCACATTATAGGGGGGGGTGCAAATAATCTGTTAATATGCAAACAGCTGATAAGCAAGAAGCAAGCAACTAAAAATTATGTGAGCAATTGCACATAATGATTAGAATGTTTGCTAACAATCAACTTGTTATCAAAGCTGCCCCATGTAAATGAAAGGGAATCAATCCAATATGGATCATTACTATAAAAAGTTTGATACTCAAGATTTTTAACGATACATGGGTAAATCTTAAATTCATAAAACAAAAGAGAAGAAAGATGAAAAAGATAATTCTTGCATCCCTACTTATATTATTCATGTCAACATCTGGATTTTCAACTCTGTATAGAGAAGCCAAGAATGGACAAGATAATGGAACTGATAATAACGGTAAAAAGAATCCGGCAACTTACCAGACTGTTACTACTTATTTCAATAATGGGTTGATATTTTGTAACGATCCTGGTGCATCAAGCTGCCCAAAAGGTACATCATTAAGTAGCCCAGACGAAGAGAATGCTGTAGGTTTCGCTATAGATCAAATAGCTAATGGTACCCTAAACGGTACTCAAGTTTTAGGAGTACTAACAGTAGAATGGACCGCAACGAATAGCCAACCTTCAAATAATTCGACTATAATTGTTTGGAATCCTGCTACTGAGTCTAAGCCAACTGGTCAAATAAATGACTAAATTAATAACATGTGGCACTTAGGTGTCACATGTTTCATTTCTACTAGGAAATAATATGAAATTCAGATTAGAAAAATACATCTTCATTTGCATATTTATTATGCTAGGACTTAATATTTATGCTAGTTATCAACCAAATTTGAAATTGGACACTACTGGCATTTCAAAAATTGAGAGCAATCTAGATTTTACAAAGAATAAAGTAGTTATAAAAACTGCAATTGATGAAAATGGTAAACTTTTTTACCTTGATAAAGTTTACAAAGACAGTCTATTAATCGTAGATGCTTCAACTAACAGCAAAATTAAACTTTATGGCAATCGAAAGAATATTAATTATGCAAGTATTAAAGATATGTCTGTAAGGAACAATAAGATATTCATCTTAGTTTCAAATTCGCCAAACACAAATTTAATTATTCATGACTTCAAAACAAATAAAACTATCGATGATTTGAAATTCGATAATGTTTTTGATCAAATACAACTTTTTGATCGTTATTTCTTTGTTAGTAGAAACTACAACTATAGTGAGCAAGATACTAAAATAAAGACGCTAATTGAAAAATACAGTTATGATTATGAGGAATTACAAAACATCCCATTAGAGTTAACTTCTATTGAACTCACAGCTTTTCAGCCAAACCAATACATTGATTATAGCTTAGATTTTATTTCAGTCGTGAATCCAGATTTAATGGCTATAAGACTATATAATCATGATTTCATTTTACAAGACTCATTATATTTAGCACCATCTACATTTCCTGAAAAAAATATTTACTGGGAAGATAGTCTAAAAACTATACGGAACAAGAAAGGAGCTATTGCTGGAATAGAGTATATGTCTAATATGCTAGAGCAGGGATTTGGTCGAATTGTGAACTTGTCTTTCAAAAATGATACTACTATTATTATATATTATCTGTCTAACAGTGAGCATGACAACGATAATTATATTAACCATGTTCAAGAAATACACATTGAAAATGCTAAACTAATTGAAGCGGATAATTATAAGGAAGAGTTCACCGATAATTATATTCCTTTATTTGCTGCTGAACATAACCTAAACTTCTTTGATAATAAGGTTTATTTCTTTAGCATGTACGATTATAATCAAATCTCTTCATTTGGTGGCATAGCTAGTTTAAAAAATCATACAATGAAAAATATGACTACACCTAAGCCTACAGCTAAACTCTATAGGTTTGTATATGAATAAAATCTATACAATTATGGTTTTAATGTTAATGTCGTATAACTGTGCTTTAGCTGATAAAATCATCAATGAATTTAGTAATGATACGTTAGAAATTAGCAATATAGAAGGCCCTGTTATTATTGTAGATGAATATTACTGCTCATACTGTTTGAAAGTACTTTTATCATATTTAAATAATGAAGGTTATAATTCAAAAATAATCTATCAGCGGGATGAAAAACAATACATGAAAAAATTTCAGTATTATGAAATGTTTGATAAAAGCTCAATTTATTATTATACCTCGAGACCCTCAAATATTGAAGAAATAGAAGATTATCCAATTCTTATTTTTAAAGATAGACAGTTTACTTATGAAGAAATATTTGATGATAATGCAACTTTAATTTTCACGATTGATGACTAAAGTTTTATCATTTATATTTTTACTATTCAGTAATACTATTGTTCTAATATCCCAAACCCAAATCTCCTTTTCAACTTCCCAGTCTGTAGGTAGAAACTTTCAACAAGGAGACCAGATAGCTATTGGGGTAAATTTCGGGGTAAACACGAGACAAAGATTTGAGATCGATACTTTGCAGATACAGTTTGATCTCCGTGCCAACGCCGGCTATCTTTATACGGAACTGGATACAACAGCCTATTTACTGCCGACACAAAACGATATATTCTCAGAGGTGATATTTACCTATCCTG
>CAYWYR010000008.1:0-133252 GCA_964462685.1 uncultured Hyphomicrobiales bacterium
TGCTCGCCCACACCGATATATCTAACCGGCAGGCCAAGTTCGTGCGCTATGGCTATAACGACTCCGCCCTTTGCTGTGCCGTCCAGCTTGGTTAGTACGATACCCGTGAGATTCGCTACTTTTGAAAATTCTTTGGCTTGTTGGATAGCGTTCTGGCCTGTGGTTGCATCGAGTACTAAAAAAACATCATCCGGTGCGGAGTCCTTGTGCTTTTGCATTACCCGAGCCATTTTCTCAAGCTCCCTCATAAGGTTATGTTTATTATGGAGCCTTCCCGCCGTATCGATTATCACAACATCCTTTTTTCTGGCAACGGCGGCTTCCATAGTATCATAGCATACCGCGGCTGGGTCGGCACCCGCACCTCGCTGAACGATATCAACATCGGCACGCTTTGCCCATATCTCCAGCTGTTCGTTGGCGGCTGCCCGGAATGTATCGGCAGCACCGATTATCACTTGCTTAGCGTTCTGGCGGTAGTTGAAAGCCAGTTTACCGATAGTAGTAGTTTTGCCTACCCCGTTTACACCGATCACGAGGATTGTATGGGGTTTGCTGTCTTGTGGCAATTCGTATATCTTATCGTTTTCAGCGGATGGAGATTTGACCAGCAGTTCCGCGACTACTTCTTTGATTATCGGGTAGATACCGTTGGCTTCTTTTATTCCCTCTTTCCTTACCCGAACTTTCAGGTTCTCAATTATCTTTTCGGATGTATCAACACCTATATCTGCCGTAATAAGAACTTCTTCAATCTCATCCAGCAGCTCATTATCGATAACTCTGCCGGGGCGCAGAAGCCCGTTTATCTGATCTGCGAAAGCATTTTTGGTTCTGGAGAGGCCAGCCTTCAGCTTATCAAACTGGACGGCTTCGGAGGTTTTGGTGGCAACAATATCCACCCCTTCATCCAGTTTATTCTCTACCGATTCTAGTTTACTTGCAACCTTATCGATAGTGGAGGTTACTTTCTTTTTGAATCTATCAAAAAAACCCATCGGTACACCTGAATGTTTTTACTGGAGTGGTTAGAATACTATTACAAATATAGCTAATAGAACACATGAATAGCATTTGTATAAGATAGAGCGAGAATGCGTTACAGTTATTACAATGATTGGTGTTGTTATGATAATCAAAGATTATCTAAGATCAGCTAACACAGCTTTTATGGTTGAGTAAGGAAAAGATGCTCCGAGTTCTTCTCTTAATGCCCTCGCCGATATGTTCGGATTGGCTGAAAGTATTCTGCCTGCACTTTCCAGCAAGGTTTTATAGTCCAACACGAAATCATCTTTAGCGGAGCTACGGCTGCCCGATTTTTCCGTCAGTGTAGCGGTATTGACTATCAGGTTCTTGTATTTATCAACCCACCTGTTGGCTAATGCTCCCATTTTATCGAGCTCGTGTGTGCCAGCAGGTTTATTAGCCGATAGCTTCTGCATCAGAGCAGAGCTTATAAAGGAAGAAGAGCTTATACCTTCCAGTTCCGCTACTGTGTTGGATAAGTCCGATAGGGCTTTTTCGTAAGCGCCGCCACTTGATTTATGTGCATCTTTAGTAGCTTCATCCAGCATATAATCGAAGGCAGAGGGCCCTAAGGTCACTATTTTATATTTACCGGGGTCAACTTCCAGTTTTCGCTCTTCGATAAGTTGATCCATAAGTACGTGAATCTGCCCAACCGAATTTTCGCTCATCATCCCGAAACCTTTTTTAGCCGTCAACCCTTTGTCGAGTATTCTCTCGGTTCTCTCCCCTCTCAGGAACTGTATCACCATCATTCTGCCGTAACGCTCGCCAGTGATTTCCACACCTTTCAATATCATGGCTTTCAGCTTATCATCGCCGTCCTGTTTTTGGCCTCTGCCTTGGCAACCAGAGCATTTACCGCAAATCTCGCCTGTTTCCTGGCCGAAATAATCCAAGATATACTGTTTATTACATCCGTTTTTCTTGATATAAGAAATTACAGAGGACAGCATGTCTAAGGAGCGGTTTTTCTGTTTGGCCAGCTGCTGATAATCCAGCGGCAATACGTCGGTATCTCCAAGTTCAGGATTGATCTGATATTGACCTATAGGCCCTGAATACCTAACACTCGCATAACCATTGGCAGATAGATACCCTAAAAATCCCCTTAGGTGGTTTCGGTTTATATCACTTTTATTTGATAAGCTTATCAGATCAAGCTCACATGGCATATTCATAGCCGAGGAAGGCAAGCATCTTACTATCGCCCTCAAGCATTCTTTTTGCTGCCTATCCGCAAGATCACGGTCCAGTTGCCGAAGGTCTTCAATGGGCACATCAAACTTTACCTTTGCTTTCGTTGGCGTGCGGCTCTTTCCAATATATTCGTTTCTTTCCAGTAGCGATATAACATTGGTAACCGTCGCAAAAGGCTCATCGGTAGAAGCTGCGAGCGCGTAGGGTCTTCTGATAAGAGTCTCGGGCCTGCCCTCTGAAATCTCTTTTCTAATCGCTCGCCATAGTTTTGATATTGAGCTTTTCTCTGGGTAAGTACAATTGATGAAGAACTCCTGCAGTCTTTCATCCTTCTGTTTGTATAGCAAGATGCAGCGGGAGTCTTTACCGTCACGGCCGGCGCGGCCCGCTTCCTGATAATAACTTTCAACAGTTGATGGCATATCGTGATGGATGACCAGCCGTACGTCCTTCTTGTCTATACCCATACCAAAAGCGTTAGTGGCTATCATGATATTACAGCCGCCTGTCAGGAACTCGTTTTGATTTTTCTCTCTTAGCTTGTCTGCCAGCCCTGCGTGGTACATCTGCGGCTTCAGATCCTGCTGCTTTAGATGTTCATATACTTCTTCCACCCGCTTACGGGAACCGCAATAAACAATACTCGAACCTTCCTTTATCGATTTTATAAGTTCTGATATTCGTTCTTTCTTATCGGAACAGAACTCAGTATCATAAGTTAGGTTAGGTCTATCGAAACCGCGTACAAACACCCTCGGTTCAGTTAGCTGAAGAACGCTGCATATATCCTCCCTAACTTTCGCCGTGGCGGTGGCAGTGAAAGCAGCCAGCCTGTAGGAGCCCGCCTTTCCGACCTGCAGATGCTCTCCTATCAGCCTGTAGGATGGCCTGAAATCATGCCCCCACTCACTGATACAGTGTGCTTCGTCAATTGCAATAAAACTTATATCGAGCGATGATACGAAATTTCTGAACCATTCCGATTTAAGCCTTTCCGGTGAAACGTAAAGCATTTTCACTTCACCCAGGCTCACCCTGGAGTAAATACTGCGCACCTCGGCATCCTGCATACCGCTTGCTATATACTCAGCGGCTACACCTTTTTCCTTAAGTACTGCTACCTGATCCTGCATAAGCGCTATAAGGGGGGATATGATCAGACATGTACCGTCCATTATCAATGCTGGCACCTGATAGCATAGAGATTTTCCTGCACCGGTTGGCATTACCGCCAGCGTGTCCTCCCCTGATAATATGCACTTTATTATCTCTTCCTGCCCGGGACGGAACCCGTCATATCCAAATGTCTGACTAAGGACTTTTTGTTGTACAGTTGCTGTTTGCGGCTTAGCCATTAATTATGAGAGATTAAATTCAGGAAAAAAAAGCACCGCCGATATTTTAGTAATCAGCGGTGCGATATATATGGTTCGTATTATTCTTTGAATTAGACTAACCCATAGACTGGACTATAATCTACCCGAAAGAACCTCGGCCAGGGGAATAAGTCTCGTCATCCCTTCTTCTGCGGCTGTTCCTTACAACCCTGAAAACAACAAAACCCACACCTCCGATAATAATTATACCTGCGAAAAGTTTGCCCCAGTTGAAAGTTCCGGGATAAACATCCACTGAACCATCTTCGGCTTTGTGATACTGAGGGGCACGGTAATAAAAGGCTGGGTGGAACGGCGTGGACCAATACCATGGAATAGTACCGAGCATATAGCCCGTCATAAACCCGCTACCGAAACCGAAGCCGCCATAACTGTGAACCCTGTAATTTGTGTTTACAGACTTACCCCCAGCGGTTTTTGTCGGGATAGTTTGGGTTGTGGTTTTTCTCGGGGCACCGTATTTACTGGTATAGGCTTTTTTTGAGCTAAGCTGTTTACCGCCGAAAGCGCTCATCCTCTGAGTTGGGGTTGCATTTTTGCCGAAAGAACCTCTTCGTGCAGATGTGCTTTTAGATCTACTGGATTTATTACCGAAGGAAGAACCACGCTTGGAAGAAGTTGATTTTCTACCGAACGATCTTCTGGAACCACCAAATGACCGCCCGCCCCGCCTCGCTTCCAAGATATCAGGAAGTAGGAAGAAAGTAACGAGAGCCATTATCAATATAACGGCTCTGGAATTGATTTTTAAGAATACATTATTCATTGATCAAATCTGGATTAATTAGTATTAACTATATAGCGAATAAAAGGGCATTTAAGTTACGACTAATAAAGTTATAAGACTTTTTGTCATAATAGGAGATATGATGACTTATCAGAATACAGTCTCTAGATGCTCACTATCATCTTCTTCCCTGAAAACCAGTTCCGCTTTGCACTGTACACCCACTGGCGTTTTTTTCTTGTTCATCAGTTTATCGAATATTGAGGAGTTTTCCTCAGCCCTAGCTTTAATATGAACATACACCGATATCAGGCCGTCAAGTTCCTCATCGTTCCATGCGATTAAAGTATCTTCTATATCTCCGTCGGAATCAACGGTGATTTTCTGCAGTGCCATCGCATCTTCATAAGTGAAGGACGGCTCAGTAACTTGAACAGCGGTAAGATAATCGGTAAAGATCGACTTAGTGTATTCTTGGCCATCGCCCCCCTTGTATGAAAGCAATGCATCGAATACGCCTGTTTCGTCCAGACTCACAAATAGTTCTTTGATCCCTGTCAGCTGTTCACCGTTGAGATAAACGGCCGTTTTCTCAAGTCTCCCGTTTGATTCAATAATTAGTTCAGGCATTCCTATTCCTTAATAATGTCGCTTGTCACCTAATACAAAAATATGTAATGGAAGGCTAATACAGATAAAGATTGGATTCATTATCCCATATCGCCCATTTTGATAAGATCAACGATTACGACTATACCATCATCGGTATTTACCGTGCCTGTTATATAGCTGCTATTTTCCGCCATACCGTCTGGCATATTTTTTTTATTATTATCAATATTGATATTTCCGCTCATTTTATCGACGGCGAACCCTATTGATTTACCTTCCTTATCGCTCAGCATGATAAAATTATCTTCGGTAAACTGCTTATCGCCCATACCGAGAAGAGCAGCCGTATTCATAATCGGGATGGTATTGCCCCTTACTTCCGATATCCCAATCATATTCTTTGACGAGCCCGGTATGGGAGATATCCCACCATACCTAAGTATATGATTGATAGAGCCGATCGGCGCGGCGAACCTATCCCCGCCTACATCAAACATTATATGGAGATTATTTTCTGAATCTGTCACGCCTATACCTCAAATAGTTTGGTGAAAATTAATTATCGGCTTTATAGTTCCTGATCTTGATAGCCTCCCTGACAAATTCATCAACGCGATCCATTTTTGGATCAGATAATGCCAGTATTCGGCTCGCTGTATCCCCTCCGAATGCCAGATGGCCTAGTTCCGCTTTTAGATAAACATGCATAATATCATTATCCATATCATACATTTCATCATTCCATAAACTGTTGTTCTTGGCCAGAACTCCGAATGACTCTACTAGGTCAGGTGGGATTTCGTAATATGCGATATAACTCTCTTTATCCATTCCCTTAACTATAGAGAAAAGTTCCGGGTTGTTCTGGGCAAATACATAAGCTGAAAGATAATACATTTTTTTTGATTCGAGAAGCTGATGCATTTTGCTATATTCCCTCTCCTCGGTTTCTATGTCGGGTTTTATACCTTTTAACTCTATAACAGTTCTGCCGTTTTCGGTTTTGAAGACACCTACTCTACCAGAAGTGCCGTATATTTTGATCTGCTCTTCAAACGCTGCTTTTTGCTTTTCATTCATCCCAAAGTATATACTTTCATCTATAGCCGACTCATCATATTCAATCCTGGGTTCAACCTCTCTGCCGGATGGTGTAGAGTAACTCGCTACTGTAAACCTGATACCTGTAGAATCATTAAAGTCCCAGGTGTTCTGTACAATTCCCTTTCCGAAAGTTTTCTGCCCAACAAGAACGCCAAGGTCATGATCCTGGATGGCACCTGCGAATATCTCTGATGATGAAGCTGTTACCTCATCGGTAAGCACAATTACAGGAACGCTATGTAGCAGGCCTCGCTCTTGGGTTCTCATTTCAAAAACGAACTTATCAGCCCGAGCTTTGGTTTTGGTAACTACGGTATTGCTATCCATAAAAAAGGTAGCGAGGTCTCGAGCAGCATCCAGTTTGCCACCGGCATTACCTCTAAGGTCTATTACTGCGTATCCAATATCCTCAATATCCATTCCTAAAGAAAGCGAGTCGAGAAGTGCCTCGAATTCGCCTGCGGTCTCATCACTGAACCGGGAAAGTTTTGCATATAGACCTACGCCATAGTCAAGCAAACGCGGGGCAGCGAAGGAAGTAGTTATGGAAGATAATACATAAGGTTTACGTTTGATAGAAAATGTGTCTATCCGGCCGAAATAATCTAACACCAAAGTTGATTCCGAACCTTCCTCGCCATTGAGTAACTCAGACAATTTACCTAAGTTTTTCCCAGTTACATCCTGCCCGTCGATTGATAGAACCAAGCTCCCCTGTTTTATACCGGATTCGGCGGCGGCGCCACCATCATAAACATTATATACCAACGCTTTTTTATCGACTGTCATATAGTTGAAGCCAGCCGATACTGATGTTCCCCTGTCGGTTTTTCTCTGATCAATATACTGCTGTTTATCATAGAAATGAGAAAAATTATCCAAAGACTGCATCATCATCTCAAAGGTAGCCTCGGAAAGTGAATCAATATCAAGTTCCCTGTAGTGATAAGCCTCAATGAGCCTTAGTATATCCCGATATTTTTTTGCTTGATAGACTGCACCTTTCAGTTCATTACTTTCCTCGTTCTCATTGCTATCGCTTTCTTCTTGGGCATACGAGTTAGTAATCGAAAATAGCAGAGCGAAAATTACTATAAAAAGGCAGTTTAGCTTTGGTAGTCTTGAATTTAGATTATGCATACCGTTATGATTCGGTTTTTAGTAGCCCATTGTTTCAGATAAATATTTATTGAACAAAAAAAACCTACCAACACGATGTGAAGGTAGGTTGTTGTATTCCAAAAAGCTATTTAAGCTTCTTTAGATTCTCATTAAGATTATCTATCAAGCTTGATAACTTTTGTCATTGTATGTTCGCCGTTCGTTACATGCAGGTAATAGATACCGTTAGCAAGCTGAGATGGAACAGGTAGGTTCATAGAAGTAGCCGCAACACTGTAGCTTCTACCTCTCGCATATACCGCCACCTCTGCTCCAGCGACATCGATAAGGCTGATCTCGAACGCGCTTTGGCTATCCTCATTCTGTAGCTCGAAAGTAATGTTCTCGCTAACAGGATTTGGAGTAGGGTCGGTTATATTGAATGTCTCACCGATGTAGTCAGCATCTGGGATGATATTACCTTCTTTGAACCTAGTCTGTGCAGAGTTGGTTACTTCAGCAGGGTTATAGTTGATCGCGCTACCACTGCCAGTATATGTGTAAACTGCAAAGTAGTATCTAGTGAAAAACGATAGGTTAGTCAGTGATAGTGATTCATCACCGCCGACATAAATAGCCTGAGAGTCTGTACTGGTATCGTCGAATGTGGTAACCGTTACAGCGCTTCCGTCAGTCGGGTCTGCTTGATTGGTGGCAGAGCGTTTTCTGATATAAACGACAACGCCGTCCGCGTCTGATGGGATATCCCAGGTAACTGTAATGTCTCTTCTGTTAGCGACTGGGCTAAGATCTTCTACTCTTGAAGGCTCGCCTGCCATAATATCAACTGTTGTAGTATCGGATGTTATACCGTTTGATACAGCTATTACTTCTTTATCAGAACCGATTAATGATGTAGTTATCGTAGCTGAGAAAGTAGCTGATGTATCTCCGGTAGCTATCGTTGCAGAACCAACTGATGAACCATCGAAATTTAATCCTACCGTTGTTGTGGATGTTGCTCCTACTTTATCTCCATATTGATCGAGCAGGCTGATCGTAGTGTTGAAAGACTCACCAGATGTTACGGTTTCTGGGATAGCATCGATCTTTACTTCTGTGATTACCGTTGCCGATTTTGTTGAAGCTTCCATCATTGAAGCATCTGAATAGTTGAATGTGTTGATCATTTCCATCTGCTCACCCGCTCGGGCGTATATAGCATAATGATACTCAGTATTCATCATCAGGCCAGTATCGCTGTAAGTATCACCAGTACCCATATAGATTAGTTCGGCAGTACAACCCGACATTGGGCTATTCATATCGATTACATCACCCATCATAGGGGTGCACTCGATTTCCATATCCGATTTATATACGAGAACGGTTTTTGCACTTTCATTATCCCAACCAAGTACGATTGTATTCTGATTGCGAGCTTCCACTTCAAAGCCACTGGCAGCCATCGGTTTTGCAGCGAAAGTAGTAGTCCCTACCATTCTGCCGATCGAAGCGTAGTTTTGGTCATTAGGTACATTACCACCCGAGTAAGGAAAGATATAGAAGTTGTATGTCGTATTAGCATCCAGCCCAGTAACTGTAGTATTTGTGCCTGATCCGTTATATACTACACTGTAATCGCCGAGAGTAGCGTCTGTGTAATCGCCGAAATCTATAGCGGAACCCAATGTATTGCCGTTCAGATACTCTTGGCTATCCGATGGGCCTGTTGGCATGCTGCCGGCATCTTCTTTAGCTATTACAAGATAATTGTCTGCACCAACTGTTGCCGCCGCAACGCCATCTGCCCAGTCCAGATCGACTGTTGAAGGCATACGGCCGGTAACCGTGATATCAACCGCTGATGGCTCTACGCCGGTAGCAGTGAATGAATAGGTTGCATAGTCTTCGGTATAATGCTGTGAGCCTTCTGTTCCTGCAAGGCCAGTAGCTAACTCATAAGTATCACCAGTATAACCAAATACCTGTAGTGTATAAGTATTACCCAGGGTAGCTTCCAATGTTATCGGAGAGCCGTCGCCAGCCATCCTTGTGCCTACTACCATGTGGTGCTCACCTATCATATCGCCCGCTGAATAAGCCATACCGTTTTCCATAGATTCCAACATAATGCCTGTTGTAGTAGCTATAAGGACGGTTTTGTCACTGCCAGAATCCCAATTTACCTCATAATCAGTACCGTTTTGTACAATAGTGATATTGCTTGGGGCTGTTAAAGGGGCATCTGCTTCGATAGTAGTGTGGGTGAATACCCTCGGCGAGCCGTAGTTGACTCTATCGCCTAAACCATCAAGAGGAACAACAACAAGATAGTAAGGTGTATTTTCTCTCATATTTGTTAAGGTAACTTCATTCCCATTACCATAATACACTATTCTTGCATCGATAAAGCTATATAAGCTTGTAATGGAACTATAGTCAATTATAGAAGAATTGTAAGTAGGTAAGATCATGTTATCATTCCAGTAACCATCTTCCATAAACCTTTCTTTACCAGGTATTTCGTCATAAGCAAATACCAAGTAAGCATTGTTACTGCCAGGTTCTGAATTCCACTCTACAGTCATGCTCGTTTCGGTCCTTTCATTAACATCCATAGACATTATATATCCTGGTTCAGGATTTAGTAGCTGGTACGGACCAAATGTCTGCCATTCTGATTCCACACCATCCATATCTATTGCTCTTACATGGATATACTTATTTAAACCAATTAGATTCCCAAACTCGAACTCGCTCATGTTTCCAAGGTCAATAATATCAAATTCCTGCGAGGAAATAAATGCATTATCAGTAATCTGAGTTTCGTACATATACATATCAGGATTCTGCCCGAAAATTGTCCAGTCTGCGAATATTGAGTTGCCTGATATTTTCAAATCACTTAAGATTATCTCCACATCAAGCTGCTGTTTAGTTCTGATAGTTCTCGGATTCCCCATAGCAGTTTCCGTATTCAGATCGCCAAGCGGGTAATATTCAAATACTTGGATAGTATAGTTTGTTCCTGCTTCCAGACCGTTGATTGATATAGTGTTTTCATTTCCTTTGTAAAGAATATATGAGTCACCCATTGGTATTGCCGGACTACTACCGGAAATAGCATTGGCATCAATCGTTATTATAGTAGAACCCGATGCTTCTATATTATCTTTTTCTTCTTCAGTCGGTATATACGTCGTGCTTCCTTCTGGTGTAAGTACTACAAGCCTACCATTTCCGTTACCAGGTGCAAATGTTATGACCATATTTTCAAAACCATTTGCCCTAACGGCAATATGAGAAGCTTGCTTAAGTTCATCAGGATTACGCACATAAGTAATTGCTTCTTTGATACCTGAGTATATAGGACTTGAAGTAAATTCTATTGCCGCGTAAATATTCAAATGATTATCATCACTTATTAATCGTGGTGAATTTGAATAATTATTAAACTCACCAGCCCATGTATACAATCTTCCGTTATTATCTATTCCATATGCTTGTTGCAAGTTATCTCCTCCTATTTCTATTTCAGACCAACCTGTACCTGCAATAACTGGTGTATATTGTCTGCTAAATCCGGCCGATCCATTTCCTAAAGCTCCATAATAATTATTTCCCCAAGTATAAAAATTACCAGATGAGTCTATTACGTGGCTTGCAAAAATACCAGGCTCGAAATCTTTGACAGCAATATTATCGAAAAATGATATACTGGTTGGTGAATATAATGTAGTGGTAGCACCTGGTGATCCTTGAACTGCCAATTGATAATAGCTATTTGATCCCCAGCCATAGAGCTTACCGTCTGTTTTCTGCCCCATAGAAACTTGATAACCGGCCTCTATTTTTTCCCAATCATTATCAGTTCCGATTTGTGTAGGAGTTGATGACGCTACTCCCCCATTTCCCATCTGTCCGCGCCAATCTACACCCCAAGCCCACAAAGTACCATCTTCTTTAAGGGCTAAAGAGTGATCCCAACCTACTGACAACTGCTCCCAATCACTATCAGATCCGATTTGCGTAGAAGAAGCTCCGTTGATTGACCATAGAGTACCATCGTCTTTAATACCGTATATTCCATGCCGTCCGGATGCGGCATCAGACCACCCGTCACCATTGTACACAACAAGATCTGAGTTACTCCCAGTAGTATATAGAGTGCCATGCTCTGATAAGAACAGAAAACTGCCAACAGCTTTCACTACAGGTATTTCAGTATTAGTAATATCAAATGTGGTCGAAAACGGTACTGTAGAAACAATTAACTCTTCTTCATTATAAATATCATCATCTTCTTCTTTTTCTTGCTGCACTGTTTCAAAGTCGGTACAGATAGAAGAAAGGTCGATGGAGATATTATCCATAGTATTATTCATTTCTTCATAAGCAATGGCTGATAATAGCTCATTATTGGTGCCTATGGCCAGAGCTAAGCCAGCTTCGTTAGCACTACCCGCCGAATTTGAGAGTATATTGAATCCGAATTCATCGTTATAGCTGCCATCATTATTTAATGCGAAGAGAACTATATCGCCGCCTTGTTCAGCTAAGATATAATATTCACCATCCGCACCAGTTTCAAAGTCCACCAATCTATCATAGCCAGAGATATTATTAGGGTTTCTTACCGTACCAGCATTACCAAATCTGAAATCGACTGTTCTATTACTACCTAATAAACCTTCAATAATTAGATTTCCTGATTGATCGGTTCCGGCGAATCTATAGTCTGATCCTGATAAGGCAAGTATTACATCACCGTTCATTACTCTATTTGTAAATGGAATCGGAGAGTTTACACTTACGGGAGTACCAACCCAAAACACGGTAGGTTGAAAGGTGAATGTATTAATACCGTAATCAAAGTTACTGGTATTTGTGTCTTCATTTACAAGAAGGACTGTTGCAGAACCATTACCATTTGGATTAAAACTGTATACAACATTACCCCAGGTTTCTTTACCAGTATTAGCCATATTATAAGACCTGCTACCATTTATAAAACCACCAAGTGTGGACGGCATACCGTTTTGATCAAATGATGCTATAAGGGAATTTGTGCCATTGTCTATATCCCCAAACATGTAAGTAGCGTTTTCATCAACTATCACACTGTTCAGTTCAAGTTCGTTTGCCGCGACCGGCATACTCGCAACACCCATACTGCCGTAGTTCATATCCAGCTGGCCAGTGTTGTCAAATTTCATAGCTACTACGGTAGGCTCTGGCGTACCTGTCATATCTTCATTGTAAGAAGTAGCTACGTACACATTACCGTTAGCGTCATTTGTGATGTTTACATTGTTATACTCCATGGTATTACCCATATCGTAAACGAATGATCCGCCCATACCGAAGGTTGACATCACCGCACCGGCATTATCAAATGCCGATACTTTGATAACCTCTGCCATAGTCATCGGGTCGTCCATTACCGCTGCGATATATACATTGCCGCTAGCGTCAATTGTCATATCCAGATTGCCGTTTGTAGCAGCATCGGATAAGGGCAATACGCCATTATTACCAAAACTTGTTAGTGGTTGCCCAGCATCGCAAGTACTTGTTTGGGCATACACAGCCCCAGCGTACAATACAAACGCCGCTATTAATGTTAATAGCTTTTTCATCTATTCACCTCGTGAAAGTAATTTATGATTAATATGATTGATTTCTATTTCTGCTTTTTTCCTGTAAAAACAGGCTGAATTTGATCTTCTATAACCATTTTAAAATTATTTAATAACAATAGAATAGCATGAATATGAGATTTCATTCATTGATTTCACTCGAGATTGATGAATTTGATTTTCATTTAATTAATAAAGCTATCTACCCATATAGCTACCCATATAGATCATTTTATAGGTAAATATTAGCATATGTTCATTGATTACCTACATAGTCTAGAAAGCAAAAATCCACAAAATGCGTAGTCAAAAAAAAACCTACCAACACGATGTGAAGGTAGGTTGTTGTATTCCAAAAAGCTATTTAAGCTTCTTTAGATTCTCATTAAGATTATCTATCAAGCTTGATAACTTTTGTCATTGTATGTTCGCCGTTCGTTACATGCAGGTAATAGATACCGTTAGCAAGCTGAGATGGAACAGGTAGGTTCATAGAAGTAGCCGCAACACTGTAAGTTCTACCAGTAGCGTAAACTGCTACCTCAGCGCCAGCTACGTCAACTAGTCTGATATCGAATGCGTTCTGTCCATCCTCATTCTGAAGCTCAAACGTGATATTCTCGCTAACTGGGTTTGGAGTAGGCTCGGTAATGTTGAAAGTCTCACCGATATATGCTGCGTCAGGTATGATATTACCTTCTTTGAATCTAGTGATCGCAGAGTTAGTAACTTCAGCTGGATTGTAATTTATCGCGCTACCGCTTCCTGTGTAAGTGTAAACAGCAAAGTAGTATCTGGTGAAAAACGATAGGTTAGTCAATGTAAGTGATTCGTCATCACCAACGTATATCGCTTGAGTTGCTGAGCTGTTGTTATCAAAAGTAGTAGCTGTGATAGCTGTGCCATCAGTAGGGTCAGCTTGGTTAGTAGCAGATCCTTTTCTAATAAATACAACTACTCCGTCGGCATCTGCTGGGATATCCCAAGTAACCGTAATATCTCTTCTGTTAGCAACAGGGCTAAGATCATCAACTCTAGAAGGCTCGCCAGCTGTGATATTGATAGTCGCAGTAGCGGCAGTCAAGCCATTTGCCGTAGCAGATAGAGTCTGGCTAGTAGCAGGAGAAGAAGTTATGTTACCAGTTACAGTAACTACAGAGTCCCCGGCGTTCATTGTAGCCATACCTACATTGTTGCTATTGTAAACAAGGTTTACAGTAGTATTGGCAGGAGCCGTTATGCTGTTATTGAACTGATCTCTTAGTGCTACAGTTGCAGTGAAGTCTTGGCGGGAAGTGATAGTTGAAGGAACGTTTTTGAATACTAGCTGAGTAGCAGCCGGGTTCGTAAGTGTCATCACTTCCAGATCAGCACCTGTGCTATAGCTATAAGTGTTCATATCCATGTAAACTTCACCGTTACGAGTGTAAACAGAGTAGTAATAATCAGTACCAGCAACAAGGTTAATATCGTTTAGTGTAGAACCAGTACCAACATATATTACTTCATCGTTGTTACAGTTAGGAACTTCATCGCCAACCGTTGGGTCGAATCCAAGTTCTACATCACAGTTGCCCATTACAGTATTTCTTGTAACGATAACATTTTCCATGTTTGCGTTGTCCCATGCAAGCTCGATAGAAGTCTGTGTTCTGTCTGTGAAACGGAAGTTCATTACATTATCAGGCTGAGAAGCAAATGTCTTGAATGTTACAGCTGTCGGAGCTGAGCTATAGTTCTGTCCGCTCATTCCCATGCTGCCTGTATAAGGTATAACCCATACATTGTATTCCGTACTTGCCATAAGTCCTTCGATCTCAGTCATAGTGCCAGTACCGTTGTAAACAACTGATACATTGTCATCGATAGGAGTGTAAGTTCCGAAGTCAAAAGAAGTACCGAGAGCCATGTTGTTAGTGTATGCCATGCCGTCCATCGGAAGAGTCGGCGTTACGCCTTCTTCAGCTACGATAACAAGGTATGCTTCGGCGGCAAATGTGGCGTTCATAGCGTCATCCGACCAGTCTATCTCAACTGATGTGATCATTCTTTCAGTAACTTCCGGAGTTACTTCAGATGGCTCAACACCCATTGGAGTGAAAGAGAAGTCAGTTCCTTCATCATAGTTCTGTGATCCTTCCATACCCATGTTACCTGTAGCCATTTCGTACACATCACCATTATAAGTGTAGATAGTGTAGTTAAGTTCCTGGCCAACTGTGAAGTCAGATATTGTGATAGTTGCTGAACCTTCGTCTAAGTCTTGATTAGTCATGAAAGTTATCATTTCCCCATCGATCATATCACTCATCATGTAACCCATGCCGTCCACAGGGGCAGCATAACCCATCATATCATTAGATAGTACGATAACACTTTCGCCTGTATAATCGAAAGTCACTTCATAATCCGTACCGTTTCTCATTGCCATAACATTAGAAACTGAAGCCGGCTCGCTATCAAGAGTGGTGTGAGTAATGAATAGCGGTTCGTCGTAGTTGATTCCGCCCATAGCACCATTGAAAGGCACAACAACGAAATAATACTCCTGATCCATCATCAAGCCTTCAACTTCGATCATCGAACCCATACCGTTATAAACATGTTTGCCTGTCATAGGGCCGAATGGCTCAGAAGCCATTGAGTAATCAGCATCCGCACCAGTATATACAGTGCCGTCCGTTATCATCGGTAGATTAATTGGTTCGGTATCCATAGCGAGAACCATGAATCCATCGGACATGCCGCTGACTGTGAAATCTATCTCAGAAGTAGTTCTGTTGTCGAAAGAAACGAAAGTCGGTGCCATAGGCTCCATTGCCTGGCTTCTGAAAGGACCGAAAGTAACCCATTCGCTAGTGGAAGTAGCGTCGGCAAGTCTGATCCATACATAGTAATCTGTATCAGCCATCAGGCCGGCGAATTCGTATTCACTCATCATACCGATATTGGTTGGCATATCGTAGCCCATAGCAAGCATGGTGCCGTCCATATCTTCAGATAGCATTACTTCATAATCTACTGATCCTTCAACATAGTTAGCGTCTTCCCAATCTATGAATAGCTTGTCATCCATTGACATAGTGCTAACAATGCTAAGGTCTTCTTCAAGAAGAGTTGTTGTCATGAAAGTTCTAGGATTTCCCGGCGCTTCCTCGTAATTGTAAATGATCTGGCCATCCATTTCCGCGTATTCATAAACAGTTACCATATATTCGGTCTCAGAGTACAAATCTGTAACCATGGCCATGTTGCCCTTGCCGTTATAGATAAGCTGGGAGTAACCATAAGAAGCATTCATATCCATATAAGAAGCCATTGAATTATCCATATCTGGGATAATCTGCCCTTGCATAGGCATATAAACATCAAAGCCTACTTCCGTAATAAATACTACGCGGCCGTCGCCATCACCTGGGGACCAAACAAAGCTTGCGTCGTCATAACCGATAGATCTGATACCGATATAAGCAGACTGGTCGAAATCAGCCATAAGTGGCTCACCGCCGCCAGTACAGATATTAAAGATGTTTATATCGTCATTTGTAGCCATATTCATGTTAGGGGTATTCTGAACGGCCACAATTGAACCGTCGCCTAAAGTGACAAGACCGCTGCCCATATCACCGAAACCACCAGGATTAGCGTTAAGCTGGTATTCAGGGAACATAGTGTTCAACATTCCAGCAGCGTCAAGAGAGAATACTCTGTTGTTGGATCCGTTAAGATCATCATAATTACCGAGTACGTAAAGTTCTCCGTCCATACCAACAGTTATACCTGCATAGCTTTGGAGGTCATCTCTACCGGAACCGTTTGTTACTATACCGTTAGTGCCGAAATCTGGATCAAGCATTCCGTCAGCAGTCATTACAGAAGCTATCTGGCCATCGAAACCGCCAGTAGTGGCATTATCGCTTGTAGTGGAGATGAATACGTTGTTCTCTGTAAGTACGATCTGCCCCTCGGATGACTGGCCTGCGATCGTAGCGAAAGGCATCGAAGTACCCGCATCACCGAAATCTGGATCAAGCATTCCATCGATGTCATATCTATCAACTACTAGATTGTAATCTACAGAAACACCGCCGGTAACAAAGTTATCTTGTCTGAGAACATATATATTACCGTCTTCGTCGATTTCTACATCTAAGAAAGAATCATCTTCGTCAGTTGTGGCATCAACTTCTATAAGACCAGTACCAGCATCGCCAAAGTCCATATCAAGCTCGCCCGTCATATCAACTCTGAGCAATACAGCTGTTTCAGTTTCTTCCATGCTACCTGCAAGAATCAAATCACTACCGCTTACTTCAATATCATTTATTTCGATATCGATACCTAAATCTATCAATGAGATACCGTCAACGCCGAAATCCATATCGAATTCGCCGTTATTATCAACCTTCGCTACGACAAGTCGGGGATTGAAAGTCCCAGTTTCATCGTTATCAAAGGATGTAGCGAAATATATGTTTCCGTCTGCATCCAAAGCAGCAGATACACTATTAAAATCAATCTCTGACATATCTGGAAAGATGATTCGGCCATTTGTGCCGAAGTTGCTTAATGTAGAACCGTCAGATCCAATTCCGATAAGCTGCAAAACATCATTTGATGTCGCGTCATCATTAATATTAGATGCAAAGAACAAATTGTCCTCTGAATCAACCAAAACATCTACTATCCCTGTGCTGGATACCTCTGCGATGTTGGCTACGCCGTTTGTGCCGAACGACTGTATCGCTTGGCCTTGTACGCAGTTCGCATTGGTTTGCTGGCCCATTAAGGACACGACACCCGTACCTACTGCTAATAAAGTAGCTAAAAGCTTCCTCATTATAACTCCTGTGAATTTTTGTGAAATATTGATAGTGTGTTCGCTATTTTGTTATCCGCTGGAAAGGGATATTGAAAAAAGAAATTCTTAAAATTTTTTTCATTGATTCATATTTGCATTATCACGCACGATATAAATTCAATTTTAGTATTCAAAAGTAAAACAATTTACCTATGGCAGATTAGAATTCAAATTTTATTTTCCGCTTAACTTAAGCTTAACTATTCTCCACCATTATCTACATAGAGGCTTTATAAATAGATGACTGAACAAATTGCTTTCTTTAGTGACGATACCGTGGTTTTCGGCTTGTTATCAGCTGTTTTAGGGATAGTTTTTTATCTATCAAATAAGGTAACGGGAGTTTGGCCGAAGATTTTCAGGGTTGTTCCGGCGCTGTTATGGTGTTATCTGATTCCTGCATTATTAAATTCTGTTAATTTAATTTCATCTGAAAATTCCGATCTCTATACTATTGCAAAAAACTATTTACTGCCTGCCTCACTCGTATTGTTAACTTTATCAATAGATATCAGGGCAATACTCGGGTTGGGGCCAAAAGCCCTGATCATGTTCATTGCCGGTACTATCGGCGTAGTGATCGGTGGGCCGACGGCATTGGCATTATTTGGTGCGATAGAACCGGCTTTGTTGGCTGATGCGGGCAATGAAAGTACCTGGCGAGGACTTGCAACGTTGGCTGGCTCCTGGATAGGCGGCGGGGCAAACCAAACGGCAATGTTCGTGCTTTATGAATATGAGGAAAGCCTCTACAGCGGTATGGTAGCGGTGGATGTTATCGTTTATAATTTCTGGATGGCAGCCCTTATATGGGGTGTCGGCAGATCGAATGCTATAGATAAGTGGCTCAAAGCCGATAATTCGGCAATCGAGCGGCTCAAGAACAAAGTAGTAGGTATGTCCGCTGGCAAGGAAGAGCCTTTTACATTCTCTAGATCAATGCAGATACTCGGGGTTGGTTTCGGGGCTACCGGGCTTGCCCACTTTCTAGCAGGGCCTATAGCGGAAAGGATGTCCCAGATACCTATTATAAATGAGCAGTTCAGCTTTTTGGCGGGAAATTTCTTTTGGCTGATAGTCATAGCCACAACTGTTGGGCTTCTGCTTTCATTTACCAAATTCAGAAAGCTAGAATACGCGGGAGCCTCCAGATGGGGCACTATATTCCTTTACTATCTGATCGCAACAATCGGAATGAAAATTGACCTTCTAAGCACTTTTTCTAATCTATACCTAATCGGTATCGGCTTTGTTTGGATTATTATACACGGTGTAATTATGTTAGTAGTAGCAAAAATAATCAAAGCACCTTACTTTTATATCGCTGTCGGTTCCACCGCAAATGTGGGTGGGGCGGCATCGGCACCCGTCGTGGCGGGCGCGTTTCATTCATCACTAGCGACTGTCGGCGTTTTATTGGCGGTTCTCGGGTATGCGGTGGGTACTTATGGTGCTATAGCATGCGCCAAGCTAATGGAGCTTATCAGTTATTAGATATTCAAAAATAATATATATGATGAGACTAAGGGGATGAATCGCATGTTTATAACCCTGAAAAGCGGAAGAGATAATGAAAGCTATAAGTAGATATTGGAAAATACCAGCGTACGGTCTAGTAGGATGGGGCGGCCTTATCACTCTTATGATGATATTGAATTTTGCTGTGGGAAACATAGAAGACGGCGAACACGGCAAAATGGCGATTATGACCGCTTTAGTCGGTATAACCCCGCTACTAATAGGGTTTCTTATCCTGAGAAAAATCAAAGCCGATTACAACCGTATGGATAACCAGAGAACGCAAAAAAACCTTCTGATTCTGGCCAAGCAAAACAAAGGTAATCTAACCTTAAGTGAAGTAATGATAAAACTCAATCTATCACACGATAATTCACGGAAGCTTTTAGATGAGCAGGTATATAAGGGTTTGGCTACGCTGGAAATTACCGAAGAAGGAAATACATATTACGATTTCAAGGATTACTGATGACGGAATTCGCCAAACACAACCCCAAAAACACTAAAGGGATAATACTGGCAGGTGGAGCGGGTACACGGCTATATCCTCTAACAAAGGTTTACAGCAAACAGCTGGTGGCGGTTTACGATAAACCTATGATATATTATCCTCTTTCTGTACTTATGCTGGCGGGGATAAAAGACGTTCTGATTATTTCCAATGAAGAAACACTCCCCCATTATAAGTCACTGTTCGGGGACGGGGCTAAACTGGGGATGGATATAGAGTATGCTCTTCAGGATAAACCTCGGGGGATAGCCGAGGCACTCGTGATTGGCGAAAAGTTCTATGGCGAAAGCGACGTGGCGCTTATATTGGGCGACAATATATTTTACGGACCTCTTGATTTCCTTAGAAAGGCTGTTCAGGAAAACAATGGAGCCACTGTATTCGGATATTATGTGAAAAACCCGGAGGAATACGGAGTAGTTGAATTTGATAACAGCGGTAAAGTAATATCACTCGAAGAAAAGCCTGAGAAGCCTAAGTCCCACTATGCTGTACCCGGATTATATATTTACAATTCCGAAGCAGCCACCCGATCAAATGAACTCAGCCCCTCCGGGCGGGGTGAGTTAGAAATCACTGATCTCAATAAAAGCTACCTGAAAGATAATCGTTTGGATGTAAAGCTAATGAACCGCGGAATAGCCTGGCTTGATAGCGGCACACCAGACTCGCTACTGGATGCAAGCAATTTTATAGCATCCGTTGAGAAAAGACAGGGTCTGAAGATAGGTTGTATTGAGGAAGCGGCTTATAGAATGGGTTTTATAGATTTGATAGGGTTTAAGCATTTGATAAACGGATTACCGAAAAGTTACTACAGATCTTATCTTGAAGATATTTACGAAGAGACATCACATAAAGAGAAATGATGCACAGAAGCGACATAGACTTGGCCGATAGCAATAAAGATTTTCTGTTATACGATACTCTCACCAAAGATTATCAAAGCTTTATGTTACAGAAAGGGAAAAAAGCGGCGAGTATCTATACTTGCGGCCCTACGGTTTACAGCAAGGCACATATCGGTAATTTCAGGGCTTTCCTTTTTGGCGATCTGCTACGGAGATCATTGGAGGCTGTTGGTGGGCTCAGTACCAATTGGGTTGTCAATATAACTGACATTGACGACAAAACTATAGAACGCAGTAGCTCATCCAGCCATGCACTTGCTGGTATGGCAATCCGAGAAGGCGATTCTCCGCTAGATAGACTCAAGAAATTCACTTCATATTATGAAACCCAGTTCTTCAAAGACCTGGAAAAGCTCGGGATAGATAAGGTAAGCATCCACGCTACCCCTCGGGCCACCGATTTTATAGATGAGATGATGGAGCTTACGACTGTTCTACTCGATAAAGGATTTGCTTATGAATCAAATGGTTCAGTTTATTTCGATGTAGAAAATTGGAAGCAGCAAAGCGATTACGGCAGACTTAAGAATCTCGACACAGATACTATGAAACAGCAGGCCGAATCCACACAGGAAAGACTCGGCGAAAAAAAATCACCTTTCGATTTTGTATTGTGGAAGGCTTCTAAACCAAATGAACCGAGCTGGATTCTTAAATATGAAGGCTCAGAGCTTGAAGGCAGGCCAGGCTGGCACCTGGAATGCTCGGCGATGGGCAAGGAAACATTAGGACTGCCGATAGACATACACACAGGAGGTATCGATCTGTGTTTCCCCCATCATGAAGATGAGCTTGCCCAAAGCGCGGCGGGCTATGATACAGAACCGGTAAGATACTGGATGCACAACGAGTTTCTGGATCTTGATGGGGATAAAATGTCCAAATCCACAGGCAATATCTGGAATTTATCAGATTTGGAAAAGAACGGTATCACGCCGAAGCAATACAGATTCGCTATTCTGAGCCAGCATTACAGAAAAAAGATCGCCTTTTCGGTAACCAGCTGTACAGCTGCCGCAAAAGGGATGGAAAGAATCCAAAACTATATCTATTCACTTATTGAAATAAAAGAGAACGATAAGTTTAAAACCGATAAGGATTCATGGCTGAAAAATAATGAGAGTCAGAAAACACTTGAAGAGATAGTTGAGGCTATGTCTCTAGAGTTTGACTCCCATATCAGAAATGATCTCAACACACCACGTGCGATAGCTGCGATACATTCGCTTTTCGGGAACCATCCGCCGGAAACTTTTTATCCAGAAGCTACCGATAAGGCTTTAGAGTTTTTCGAAAAAGCGGAAAGAGTCTTTGGGGTATGGGATATTTCAGCAAAAAAAACCGATGACATCCCATCTGAAATACTAGATTTGGCTGAACAAAGATTATCGGCTAAAAAAGAGAGAAACTGGGCAGAAGCTGATGGATTAAGGGATATGATAAATCAAAAAGGATATACCATCAAGGATATACCTGATGGTTTTGATATTATTCGCAATTAGATTGCTTACTTTTGAATAAATCAGGTTAACAAGGGCATTGAAACTATAATGGCAAGAATTCCGATAACTTTCGAAAATGAAGATTTTACATTTGGCATTATTGGCCCTGGAAAGTTAGGGATGGTACTTGCACGTGAGCTCTCTTCACTTAACAGACTGGAGTGGGTGCTAGCCAGATCCGAAAATTCGGTTGGGAGATTAGAAAAATTATTTGGTTCAGGCCGGCATATAGTTCGGGATATTGATTCGATTGATAAGCTGCCAAATATGGTAATCATAACCGTCAATGATTCCCAGATAACCAAGGTAGCCAATGAGCTTTCCGAGCAGCACAGTCAGGATATCAAAGGCAAATATTTTGTTCACTGCTCTGGTGTGGTTGGAAAAGAAGCACTGATCGAAATTGAAAAACTGGGCGGTATCGTTGCCAGCGTACACCCTTTCCAGACCTTCGTAATGCCGGAAGATGACGTATTGAAAGATATACGTTGGGGCGTGGATGCAGATGACGATAATTATGATACATTCGCCAACTTCGTTACCTTCCTTTATGGCTTCCCCATCAGAATAAACAATAACTCCCAGAAAGAGAAAGCCTTGTACCATGCGGTTGCTGTTGCGGCTTCCAATTACATGACAACGATTGTTCAGCTTGCCAATAATATAGCCGACTCGGCAAATATAGACGCGAAGGAATTTCTCCCCCCCATAGCCAAAACAACACTCGGCAATAACCTGCGGGCATTATCCGATAAACAGCCCCCACTTTCCGGGCCTGTAGCCAGAGGGGATATTGAAACTATCAAGCTACATATCGAAGCCATGTTGGGTAATGAGGATATACTTACACCGTATTGCCTGATGGGACTGGCAACTGCAAAAATGGCTTATAGTTCAGCTTTGATATCAGAGGTTCAGTATCTGGCTATGAACGAAATACTATCAAACCACGTCCGAATCGGCAGTGCTGATTCCAATCTATAAAATCACTATAATCAATGTCGATAATTGAAGCTATAATACTCGGGCTGCTTCAAGGCTTATCCGAGTTTATCCCTATCTCTTCTACCGCCCACATGACTATCGGCGGCAGGTTAATGGATATTATCGACCCCAACGATCCCGCTGGATGGACAGCTTTTATAGCTGTGGTTCAGCTCGGTACATTGGCCGCGGTATTTGTTTACTTCGCACAGGATATCAAGAACATACCGATCGCTTTTTTCAAAGAAAACCTATCGAAAACTCGTAAACCCGTAAAGCAGCAGAGCGAGAACTCCAGAATGGGCTGGCTGATTATCATCAGTTCGGTGCCGATAGTAATAGTCGGGCTGCTGTTTAAGGATTTGATTGAAAGCAGTCTCACTAAAGATCTATATGTAATAGCGTTATCGCTTATAGTGCTTGGTGTTGTGTTATACTTAGTTGACCGGTATGCCAAACGCCGAAAAGATATCCATGAGATAACGGTAAAAGACTCAATAATAATAGGTCTCGCCCAGTGCCTGGCCCTGATACCCGGCTCATCTCGCTCTGGTACCACTATTACCGCTGGCCTGCTTATGGGGCTTAAAAGAGAAACGGCCGCCAGGTTTTCCTTTTTGATGTCTATACCAGCTATATTCGGCAGTGGCATACTGCAGTTTGCGGAAGTAGCGCCTACCCTGGACTCATCTTCTTGGCTTACGCTTGCCATAGCAACAGTAGTGGCAGGGATAAGCGGATATATGTCCATAGCGTTTCTATTGAAATATCTGAAAAACAATACTAACACACTTTTTGCGGTATATAGAGTAATTCTCGGGATTGTGTTAATTTTGCTTGTCGCACGAAACGTTATCTAATACACAATCATAAAATAGAAGATACAATGAAACTACTTTCCAAAATCGTTCTGTTAGCATCGGCTGTGCTGATGACTATAGGTATTATATCATGCGGTGATAATCCGCTAATGGCTATTATAAAAACCGATAAAGGCAATATAGCCCTTCGCCTTTACGGAGAGGCTACCCCTCTTACGGTAGCAAACTTCGTAAACTTAGCTGAAAGGGGATATTACGATTCTATTAGATTCCACCGCGTTATAAATAATTTTATGATTCAGGGTGGCGATCCTATGGGAACGGGAAGCGGCGGACCGGGCTATAGATTCGAAGATGAAATAGTTGACACACTAAAACATACCGGCCCTGGGATATTATCAATGGCAAACGCCGGACCGAAGACTAACGGTTCACAGTTCTTCATTACACATAAAGCAACTGATTGGCTGGACGGTAAACATACTGTATTCGGAAAAGTGCTTGAAGGGCAGGATGTTGTAGATGCTATAGAGCAGAACGATATGATCATCTCAATAGACATAATGGGTGATATACCAGAGCAAATGGAAATGGTACAGGATTCAGTTGATATGTGGAATGAAATATTAAATACGAACTTTCAAGATCTTAAGCCAGCAAAACCACTCGACGATTATTAATTAAAAAAGAAAGAGATAAATGGGAAATCCTAAATATCAAATAGAAGTTACACAGGAAGGCAACGAGCTCGGAACGATCCAGATAGAGCTAATGCCGGATGTAGCACCGAAACATACCGAAAATTTCGCTGAACTTGCCGATAGCGGTTTCTATGACGGAACGGCATTCCATAGAGTGATACCTGGCTTTATGATCCAAGGTGGCGACCCCAACTCAAAAGAAAGCGACCGTTCCACTTGGGGCTTTGGCGATCCGAACCAGAAAAAAGTAAAAGCTGAATTCAACGATACACCACACAAGCGCGGTATTATATCGGCGGCTCGCAGCCAAGACCCGAATTCTGCGAGTTCGCAGTTTTTCATCTGCGTGGATGATGCACCTTTCCTAGACCGCCAGTACAGCGTGTTCGGTAGGGTAACCCGCGGTATGGACGTAGCTGATAAAGTGGTTAACGCCCCTAGAAACAGCAACGATATGCCTGATGAGAAAATAGAGATGAAGGTTACTAAAATAGAAGAGTAAAATTTATCACTATACTCAAAACCTGTTAATCCCGTTCCCTAACCTTGAGGGTGCGGGATTTTTTTTATTGGAAACAGGTATTTGCAAATGGATATGTTTACCGACCATTATGGTATCGACTGGGCAGCTATGGCGCTCGGTATATATGGTGCCTACCTTATGGGCAACAAAAAAAGGGCTGGTTTTTTTATTATGGCTGTATCCAACCTGATATGGGCTGGACTGGGGTTTACACTGTTGGATAGTTATGGTTTAGCTGTGGGAAATATCGTTTTCGCCGCTATCAATTTCCGTGGCTATCTGAAATGGGAGAAAGAGGATGATAGTAGTAGCGATAAAAATAATGGTGATTAACGTTACAGCATAGATAATATATCCGCTATTGCGTTATATTGCCCGCCGTTCAGAATACCAACAGGGCAATATGATGGAAGACTTCACTCGTTATTTTTTGATAGACTGGCTGGCTATGGCGCTAAGCCTGCTCGGCGTTTATTTGCTTGGAAGAAAGCAAAAAGCAGGCTTTATAATATTTACCATATCCAATCTGATATGGGCTGGGCTGGGGTTTACACTTATGGGTAGCCTCGGTATAGCGATCGGAAATCTCTTATTCGCTGGAATTAACATCAAAGGCTATGTAAATTGGATAGCGGAGGAAAAGGAAGGCAGAGTTTAAATAATTATTTCATCTCTAAGGCACTTTTACTTCATTTTCTGTTATGCGCACGCCTTTTACAACTGTTCCCTTAGCGCCGAATGGCTCCAGCAGTTTACCGTTCCGGCGGATTTCAAGGGCACCTACATTACCTTGGGTGATGGTAAAGAATTCCTTGGCACGCCAGGTTACTTCCTCGCCTGGCACTATCAGTTTTTCATCGGCACGGTTGCCGTCCATCACTATCTTCACCCAGGATGAGTCTATGGCTACGGCAGTAAGTTCCATACTGTCTCTCCTGCCGGAGAACATACCGTCCAATAAGCCCTCTTCATCTTCCTCTATCTCGTCAGCATCTACATCGATATAAGTTGTATCGGATACAGATGTGCTATCGGTCAGTATCGGATCGGTTACTCTATCCGGGTCAGCATCAAAATAAACCACATATACTACTATCAGTCCCAAAAGGCCTAAAAGTATTACTACGGTTTTCTTTATATTCTCTTTGGTAAAGGAGTTTTTTATATTACTCGGGTTGATCGAATCCAGAAACGACTTGTCCGAACCTTTGATAGAGTTTTTTATCCTATCGTCGCGGCGGGCGGCCTGTGTTTTCGAACGAACGGTCTGCATCCTGGCTACGGCCGAATCAAGCTCACTTCTATATTCTTCGGTATCGATACCAAGCGCTCTGGCTATGGTTTCCACAAATGATTTGGCATAAACAGGCGATACTCCGGAAAGCTCACCCTTCTCTATATCGAGGATATAGTGCTCCCTTATCTTTGTCTGCTCCGATAGTTCGGCTACAGATAAGCCCTTCGCTTCTCGCGCTTCTTTTAGTTTTCTACCTAAATCTTCCATATCTTCAATAACTTATTTGTGTGCTATCCGTGGACAGATAACCAATGGTTCTAAACTGTTAACTATCAAAAGTATTGCCAAATACCGATAAGGCAAGCAAATTAATTTCGTCTATCTGTAATGAAGACATTATCACAAGTATTCCTTTCTCTTTTTTTACTGCTTATAAGTGTTTGCAGCTTTTCGGCAAATCCTGATAACGGTAGCACCTCTGATATACATAATCCCAACGGTTTGCTTTTAGACCATGAGATGAAAAGCAGCATATTCAATTCTTATAACGCTTCTACCAGCTGGTTGCTTACTAATGGCTCATCAAACCAGATATCTGAAGGAGAAGATAAGGATATTGCACCTCCTGATACGATGATTGAGTGGCTTGGCGACCCGAGATGGGCTTTTACCAGCTATCAGCCTACTTATGAAACAGATATACGGCCTATCCCCGCTATAATTAGCGGACTTGCCGTAGCAGGGCTTTTTACGGCTCAGCATATAGCACAGTCACAAACAATATGGTCGGAAAAATCGGAGTTCAAGTTTCAGGAAGATGGTAATTATGCCTTATACCTGGATAAACCCGGGCACGTTTTCAGCTCTTATTACGCAGCGTATTTCCTTTCCGACGCTTTTCTCGCATCTGGTGTGGGGTTTCAGGAATCGATGCTTGCCGGTGGCTTAATGGGGCTGGGATATACACTTTATATCGAGATTCTCGACGGCTACGGAGCAAACTGGGGTTTTTCAACCACCGATATGATAGCCAACACACTGGGTAGCGGCCTATATATCGCTCAGGCCTACGTGCCCGAGCTATCCGCTCTGCAGCTGAAATTCAGCATCTGGCCCGCAGAATGGCACGGCGAGAGGAGCAGGCAACCACATGATTTTTTTGTAGATGATTATTCCAGCCAGACTTTTTATCTATCACTGAACGTTCATGATGTACTGCCAGAATCTGCTCGGGACTTTTGGCCTGACTGGCTAAACGTAGCCATGGGATATGCCGCTCGCAACCTTTGCGATGGCGGGAACCCGGATTTCGATTGTGAGTCCTACTCTACTTATTCTATGGAGAACAGTCAGTATGGTGGTGGAGTTTATGGCCAACGCCGATTTATCTTAGCTCTCGATTATGATCTTCAGCGTATGATACCCGAAGGGCCGCCTTGGATAAACTGGCTGGTCCAAACTGCCAATTTCGTTAAATGGCCGGCACCCGCTATCGAATACTCTATAGAAGAGGATAGATTCCGCTTCTTTTTGGCTTACCCATTCTGAGAGAATCTATGATAAAAGTACTGATGTTTTTGGGTGAGGGATTTGAGGCGTTGGAGGCAGCTTCGTTTTCCGATGTTATCGGCTGGGCATCTATCCATGGCGATACCCCGATAAGACTTGATACGTTCGGATTCAGTCGGGATGTGAAATCGAAATGGAATTTCCTCGTTCAGCCGGAGATGATATACGGCGAATTCAAGGCGGCAGATTATGACGCTTTGGCTATTCCCGGTGGTTTTGGAGATGCCGGCTTCTATGATGACGCTTATGATGAGCGTTTACAGGAACTCATCAAAGACTTTCACTATCAGAACAAACCTATCGCATCGATCTGTGTCGGGGCTTTGCCGATCGCCAAATCCGGTATTCTAAGGGATATACCTGCCACCACTTATGACATGGGCAGTCCGGATAGGATTACTGAACTTAAAAGCTATGGGGCTATACCGGGTGATGGTAATATTATAGTGGCTTGCAATATTATCACATCAATCGGCCCCTCAACGGCTTTAGATGTCGCGTTTATTTTACTTCGCAAATTGACAAGCCAAGATAATACCGATAAGGTCAGATATTTTATGCGGTATTCTGATTAATTAAATACTACTTTTTTTGTCGAAATTGCCCCGGGGTTGATCCCGTACAATTCTTAAAGAAAGACGAAAAGTGAGCTGGCTCGGTAAATCCTAACTCGTACCCTATTTCTTTGGATGACTTATCAGTGAAATACAGCTCTCTTTTGGCTTCGGTTATTATTCTATCCTGAATAAACTCTTTAGCAGATTTACCTGTAATCGATTTGATAACTCTGGTAAGGTGATCCGCGCTTACATATAACTTTTCGGCATAGAAATTTATACCGTGCTGCAATTTATATTCTTCATCTACCTTCTGCCTAAAATCAGAGAATAGCGTTTGGCGGAAGTGCATAGCATGGGAATTATCTTTATCGAGGGTACACAGATTATCACATCTTATCAGAAATAATTGTAGTAGAGAGCCTATAGCTTGTTGCTTGTAATTTATATTATTCGAATATAAATCTACCATTTCCTCGCAGTATGCTTTTAGTTTTTCTACTTCCTTATTATATAGCTGAAGCGGTGGGGATTCCCCGAACCCGATAAAGAATTCCATACCTTTTAGAAACCCGTCAGGTATATTGCTCGATGCAAGAAATTCCTGACCAAAGGTCATCACATAACCATTTGATTGCCTTTTCTCGATTATCTGATGCACTTGACCGGGCGAGACAAAAAACACTTGGTTTTTGTCAATATAATATTCGTTAAAATCTATGAAGTGACTTCCTTCTGCATCCAGAACTAGAAGTACTGTATAATAATTATGCCTATGCGGTGTATCAGGCTCTTTTTGCTGCTTTTCCCAATAATCTTCCATCCTTTTAATCATAAAAGGAGGCGTGCGGTTATCATCATGTACTTCTTTATATATTTTGATACCGCCCATACGTAGCTATTATTTTTGATTGATTATTAGCCTGTGAACCTCAAAATCAGCACGGATAGCAATTTGCTCCTGATCTGTCTCGGGCAGGTCCCACTGGCTGTCTCGAGATTTGAATGACTCATCAATAATTAATTCTGATTTATTATTCTCCTGCCATTTGGCGAGTATTTCTTTATGATACTCATGTAGCTCTGCTACATCGGTCTGGATAAATAATTTACCGTTTTTATTTAATATTCTCAGGCATTCGGTAAGGAATTCTTCAGTAAAGGCACGCCTTTTATGATGCCTTTTTTTATACCATGGGTCTGGGAAAAAATAGAATATACCGGTAACAGAATCAGAATCTATAAAATCCATACCGTTCGCTACAGAATATCTCATTGCAGACGCGTTTCCGAGCTTCTCACCCTTGATAACTGTATTTATCCAGTTTACCGGCTCGCGCCTTATCTCTATGCCGAGAATATTTACGTCTCTATTCAAATCAGCATAGTCCAATAGAAACATTCCCATGCCGCATCCAATATCGAGATAGTCTGGCCCTTTTCCATTATCGAAATGTTCTGCCCAATCTATATTCCCTTCAATTACGGGAGGATAATATTCAGGTCGCGGATTCCGTTCATCAAATGGAAAATACACATTTGCCGACATGTGATGCCGCACCCTTTCAGGTTTAGGATACTTTTCGTAGTCTATGGGCATAAAATAATTTAATAAATGTAATGGATGATTTCGTTTATTGTATATGGTTTATTTGTAAAAGGATTTACAAGCGTGCGGAACGTTTTTTGAAGAATGTATGCAATGGCACTACATAATCCTTTCCAGGGCTGAGTTCCAGCATATCCACTTTTTTTCTTGTGAAAAGCTGCTTCAATTTAATTTGAGTATCACTTCTTAGCTTGCTATATAGATCTCTATTCTTTTTTGAAGCTGTATCAAGATATCCGCGTTTTCCGGTTTCGGGGTCGGTAATCGGAACAAGACCTATATTCGCTAATTCCCCCTCGCTTCTATCACTAATATTGATAGCAACAGTATCATGCCGGCGGCCTATGATGGCGAGCTGTTTTTCAAAATCCGCAGATATAAAATCCGACATCAGAAATACGATCGCCCTTTTCTTGACGACACCCAACATAAATTCTAACGCTTTACCTATATCAGTACCTCGGCTATTTGGCTTATGCTCCAGCAGCTCCCTAATCATCCGTAGAATATGTTTTTTACCTTTCTTTGGCGGCACATATAGTTCTATGATATCAGAGAAAAGCAGAAGACCTATTTTGTCGTTATTCTTCATAGCAGAGAAAGATAATACTGCCGTCAGTTCAGCTATCAGATCGCTTTTAAGTTGATCTATTGTACCGTAATTTCCAGATGCTGATATATCGGCGACTATCACCATAGTCAGTTCCCGCTCTTCTTCAAATACCTTTACATAGGCATCGCCGGTTCTGGCTGTAACGTTCCAGTCGATAGTCCGCACGTCATCACCTGGCGTGTACTCTCGTACTTCCGAAAATGCCATGCCGCGCCCCTTAAAGGCAGAGTGGTAATCACCTGAGAATATCTGTTCTGATAAGCCACGTGTCTTTATCTCGATTTTACGAACACGGGATATCAGTTCTTTTGTATCTGTTACTGTAGCCATTTACCTACGGTACATCGATTTTATTGATTATATCCCTTACTATGTCCTCGCTAGTTACGTTCTCCGCTTCAGCTTCATAAGTTATACCTACTCTGTGCCTTAGCACGTCGAGCGATACCGCCCTTATATCCTCAGGTACAACATATCCCCTGCGGTTGATAAATGCATAAGCCTTTGCCGCCTTAGCCAGAGATATTGTCGCGCGTGGGGAGCCGCCGAATGATATCAGTGGTTTAAGCTTTTCGCTTGGCTGTCGTGTAGCGAATATAATATCCAGTATATAATTCTCAATTTTCTCATCCATATATACAGAATCCACTGCATTTCTGGCTTGCAGTATATCTTCAGGATTGACTAGTTTCTGAACTTTAGGGAATGCACTCGCGAGATTCAGTCTAAGTATCTGTCTTTCTTCTTCTTTTTCAGGGTAGGATACGACAAGCTTTAACATGAATCTATCTACCTGTGCCTCGGGCAGCGGATATGTGCCTTCCTGCTCCAGTGGGTTTTGGGTAGCGAGAACCAAAAAAGGTTTTGGTAGCTTATAGCTTTCGTCACCTATAGTTACCTGCCGTTCCTGCATCGCCTCAAGTAAAGCAGACTGTACTTTGGCTGGGGCACGGTTAATCTCGTCGGCAAGGACAAAGTTTGCGAATATCGGGCCCTGCCTTACATAGAAGTCTTTAGTTGCCTGATTATAAATCATAGTACCGACAACATCTGCCGGCAGTAAGTCCGGAGTGAACTGCACCCTGCTGAACTTACCATCTACGGCATTGGCCAAGGTATTGATAGCGAGGGTTTTCGCCAGCCCTGGCACACCCTCCAGCAGG
Organism: uncultured Hyphomicrobiales bacterium; assembly: GCA_964462685.1. GTDB lineage: Bacteria > Bacteroidota > Ignavibacteria > Kapaibacteriales > UBA2268 > CAYWYR01. The sequence continues at coordinate 31,893 of CAYWYR010000008.1, forward strand.
ATATGGCCGTTGGATAACAAACCGATTAAAAGCCGCTCCATCATATACTTTTGGCCTACAATCACCTTGCTTGTTTCATGTAGCAGCACATCAATAAATTCAGACTGCTGCTTGATACGTTCGTTTATCTCTCTAATATCTTCCATATATCCTTGTAGAATACCTATGAATACTACTGAATCACAGTATAGATTTACGAAAAGCAGAAGCGTATGTTTTGCATAAATATATCGAAGATTTAGATTTAACTTGGGATTATAGAATCAGTGATAATAAACTATATGGGCTATGCAACCAATAATTGATCACGTGCAGATAACAGTTAAAGATTTGGAAGAATCGGTCAGGTTTTATGACAAACTTATGCCACTTTTAGGCTTTGATCTAAATAGAAAAGGTGGGGGAAGAGTTGAAGCACACGATTTCGACGTGGTGGAATATGTGCATGATAATATCACAATAGGCATCAACTCGCCAAGAAAACACTTTGCCAACGAAGAGGTTCATCGCCGCAAACCCGGGCAGCTTCACCATCTGGCTTTCAGGGCTTCTAACAAAGCAGACATAGATATGCTATATCCGCTAATTATTGAAGCTGGAGCGGAAATAGTCGATCCACCAAAATACTACCCACAACACGGTGAAAAATACTACGCACTATTCTTCAAAGATCCCAGCGGTATTAAACTGGAGATTATGAATGAGGGGTGAGAAGTGGGGGGGGGAATAACTAACTTTAACTCGCATAAGCAATATTTCCTTTTGCGAGTTTTTCTACAAAGAAATGTATTGGATGAATTTTGAAATATGTTATAATCTAAACTATTCCCCCCACCCCACATCAATCCAGGCTGAGCACCGCGTGGAAGGCTTCCTGTGGTACTTCTACCGAGCCTACCTGTTTCATTCGCTTCTTACCTTCTTTCTGCTTTTCCAGTAGTTTACGCTTACGGGAAATATCGCCGCCATAGCATTTTGCCGTTACGTTCTTACGCATAGCGGATATACCTGTACGGGCGATTACCTTGTTACCGATGGCCGCCTGTATTGCTACCTCGAACATCTGGCGCGGGATAAGCTCTTTAAGCTTGCTGCAAAGGCGCTTGCCCCAGTCGTAGGCTTTGTCACGGTGAACGATTGAGCTAAGCGCATCCACCGGCTCTCCGTTAAGCAATATATCGAGTTTTACGAGTGGGGAAGGCCTTTCCTCGGCTATCTCATAATCCAGGCTTGCATAACCGCGGGTATTGCTTTTAAGTTTATCATAGAAATCGAAAACTATCTCTGCAAGCGGAAGCTCAAAACTCATCTCCACACGCTCGGGTGTCAGGTAGTTCTGTCCGATTATGTCGCCGCGCTTTTCCATACAGAGCTTTATAACATTACCCACATATTCATTCGGGCAGATTATCTGGGCTTTGATATAAGGCTCATAAATCTTGTCAACATCAACAGGATCAGGTAGTTCAGCGGGGTTTTCGATAAATTTTTCGCCTTTGTCGTGATTGAGCACAACCCTGTAGCGTACGTTGGGTACTGTCGTTACGATCGACTGGCCGAACTCGCGCTCCAGTCTTTCCTGGATTATCTCCATGTGGAGCATACCGAGGAAACCGCAGCGGAAACCGAAACCGAGCGCTTTGGAACTTTCCGGCTCAAACGTTACAGCCGAGTCATTCAGTACCAGTTTGCTAAGTGCCTCCCGCAGATCCTCAAACCCGTCAGATTCGGATGGGTAAATACCAGAGAAGACCATCGGCTTTACTTCCTTAAAGCCTGGTATCGCTTCAGTAACGCCGCCTTTGGCAAGCGTTATAGTATCGCCTACTTTTACTTCTGTGAGCTCCTTCATTGAAGCGGTAAGATAGCCAACATTCCCTGCGGAAAGCTGTTTGGTACGGTGCCTCTTCATGTGCATCACGCCGATCTCGTCGGCCTGCTGGATTTCATTGGCCATGAGGAACTTAACGTCCTCGCCCTCTTTCAATATACCGTCCATAACACGCACATATACGATAACCCCGAGATAGGGGTCGAAAATCGAATCATAGATAAGTGCTTTGAGCGGTTTTTCGGGGTCGCCCTTAGGTGCCGGCACTCTATCGACAACGGCGGCAAGTATTTCTGCGATACCCTTACCCTCTTTGGCGGATGCCTCTATAATATCAGACTCATCGCAGCCGATTAAGTCCATTACTTCCTGCTTAACCTTATCCTTTGTGGTAGCGGCGGCGGGCAGGTCGATTTTATTCAGAACGGGAATTATCTCTAGATCGTTATCAATGGCGAGGTACAGATTTGAAATTGTCTGCGCCTCGATACCCTGTGTGGCGTCAACCACAAGTATAGCCCCTTCACAGGCGGCCAGCGAGCGAGAAACCTCGTATGAGAAATCTACGTGGCCAGGCGTATCTATCAGGTTCAGCTTATATTTCTGTCCGTCCTTTGCTTCGTAATCCATCTGTATCGCATGGAGCTTTATCGTTATTCCGCGCTCTTGCTCCAGTGGGTTGTCATCGAGTATCTGTGCGTTTGTCATCTCGCGGCTTGTAATACGGCCGGTAGTCTCCAACATACGATCGGCAAGGGTTGATTTACCGTGGTCGATATGTGCTATGATACAAAAATTCCTATACTGCTCAAGTTCGTTCATTCTCTTCCTTTTCCGCTGGGATAGTGTTTCGGCAGAAGTAAAATCAGCCGATTACAGTTTTCACTGATTACAAAGATACGAAAAACGGTATGGCGTTGTTTGTATGGCGGCGAGGAGGGTAAGGATTTTTATTCTATCTTTAATTGAGCGGCATAGCTTTGGTTGTTACTCTCAAGAAATACTATATAACTACCTGAATTTAATCCCTGAATATTTAGTTTATTACCTTCAGCTATACCGGACTTCAATACTTTCCCTGTGATATCGAAAATGGTGTACTCGGCTTTTCCTGTAATATCCAACACACTGATTGATACAGCAGGGTTTTGCGGAGAAGGGTTAGGGTAGAGACTAAAAGAATTATGTTTTGTCCACCCGTTCTCAAACTGTTCATTAATAGAAGCTTTAGTCAGATTTTTAACAAAAATATCATTGTTGGTAAAAGAATACAAGTAGTTGCCTAGTTTGTGTGTACCATAGACCTGTACTGCTTTATCTACAGAATCTACAGTCCATGAACTGCCGTTATCCATAGTATATGCAATAATATTATTCGAGCCGGTGGCAATGCTCATAAAATCATCATAGAATATTATCTCATCACCATGGTAAATAGATTTATAATTGAATAGTTCATCTTCAGTTTCAATATTTATTAAGTGATATGAGAAGTCCAAAGGATTTCCCCTAGTACCGCCTATATGGATCTGGTCATTTATTACAGTCATATTTGGCATTGCTAGATTTTCAAAAGAATAGTATTCAGACCAATTCTCAAAGTCAATATTTTTAAAGATACTGAATCCACCTGTTGTTTTAGCTCCCAAAGCGTACAACTCATTATTGTATTCAACAATAGAATATATAAAGAAATCTTTTTCATAAAAACCTATTATTTCCTCAGTCTCTAATGTTTCTTTATTCACCATATACAAATATGTTCTCCCGGAAACATAAACATGAGTATCAGATTCATAAAATAAATAATTTAAATGAGATTCTTGCGTGCTGTCTATATCGATAATTTGCCCATTTGATATTTTTGAAAGCACCATCCTCCACTTATTATTACCAGCCCAACTGCGCCTTATAACGATTTTTTCATCATTAAGGTTGTCATCCACAAGATAATCGAATCCAAAAGAACTTATCGAATCTATTTCGTTGTCATGGTTATTTAATTTTGAAAACTTATCTCTTTCTAATATTATTAATTCGTCATTTTTCTTATAAATATCATTGATTTTAAATGTTGGACGATAAAAATGGAAAACCAGGTTGAAACCTGGGAAACTTGTTTTAATATCTATGTTCTCCGGTATATAACCCAAAATACCATCTTTCCCGCTATACAGTGTAATATCGTTTTCAGATACAAATTTTGATATATATGGCAGATTAATAGAATTCTGGAGATTAAAAGTCTCATCGGTTGTTCTTAGTACAAGGTGCACTGAAAAACCCATCACACCGAAAATAATGATGTCATTATTTGCATTTATTTCGGCTGCAACAACTATATTAAGCTTAGAGCCTATTTCGACAGGCTCGATTGTATTTAAACTTTTGTCAGTTTTTTGCACATATTCTTGTTTTGGCGTGAAATATATACTCTCACCATCTGAAAAAACCGTTGTTATATCTGTTTGATATCCAGAATTTTGAATGATATACCCGTCTTCAAAATCGTATGTTGCTAGATGTCCATTATCACCTACAAAATATATTGTGTTTGATTCAAATAATACTGCATTCCAATCATCAAGATCATCCTTTATTACTGTAATTTGATTAGTTGAGCTATTATAGTGCATGATGCTTTTATTATTCACCATGTAGATTTCCTTATCAATCACACCTATAGCTTTGATATCTTCTTGGAGATCTAAATCAATTCTGTTCCAATTATTACCCATATCGGTTGATGTGAGCAATAAACCATTTTCACCAACGGCATAGAAAATACCATCAATATACTCGATATTAAGTAGTGAACCGTCGCTTTCCACCGCCCTTACATACTCAACTTTGTCAGTACCGGGTAAATTAATTTTATAGATAGACCCAAAATCACCAACAGCTACTATGTTTGTTTCATCCACGATTTTTATATCGTTTATATCATAGTCATATAATGATTTATTTAGCGGTTTCCATACACCAGCTGATGATATACTTAAAGTACAGAAAAAGGCAATTATTATTAGCTTGTTCATATTAACACCAAAATAAATAGGCTGTACCCTTTTTGGGTACAACCTTGATTGTTAAAAAAGTAATTTAAAGATCGTTTTTTCATCATCGTATTCTAATACGATGAAATGTAGTCCACTGTAATCACTCTTGAACTGGATATATTCGGTAGTGATATTATCTAACTCTACAGTTGTACCCTCAGAATCTAATAATTTATATCTGATTGGGATTTTGTCTGTCATTTGGTCTATGAAAATGAAATCTTCAGATACTATAAATCCTCTCATCTCTTCGGTATCTATCACTCTTTTCCATGTTTTACCATTGTCAGAGGATATTTTGGAGAAGTTTTCATACTTGAAGATTATATCTGGAGCTTTATATCTTTCCCATGTTCTGCCATTGTCTTTTGATATTTTATAGCTGCCATCAGGATATTTTATCTTGATGTCTTCACTTTTCATATTGATTGTAGCTATGATAGCTATCAATAGTAAAAAAATATTTTTTTTCATTTTATGCTGCTTATCTATATGTTGATCCGCAAACAGGCGTACAATCACCACTATTTAATTCCATCTGTTGTGTGCAATTAGGATCTGCAGGGTCTTCGCTAGTCAATGATATAGTTCTAGTATTTGTTATTGGATCAAAACATACTGTATATATTTCGAGACAGCATTCAATATCTGGACACGGCTGCAACCAGACATTATATATCCAATCTAATGGGTCAATAAAATTAGCTTCTACCGGAGCAGGGTCACCCATCCCAAAAAGTCTGCCAGAAAATGTCCAACAGGAACCATTCATAACACGCCAATTCGTTTCACACTCTGGCCTAGGTCCTAGTGGCGGAAAACTTTGAGGATTAATTATCAGCAACTGTTCAGTTACTTCATTCAATAGGGAACCAATATCTTGTCCATGGCAATTTAATGCACCAGCAAGAGAACCGCTACCCTCACCGATGCCTTCTATATATATATCATAATATTGCCCACATGCAAATCTCCATCGATATCTTACTTCTAACTCTATAGCAGGATTACATACATTAATCAAAATTGTTATCGCATCCATATTAGGATTAGGAACCCATAAATCAGTTTCGCAATCAGGATAACATATTTCGAATGGCGCACCGGTATTTAACTGAGCTCTACTCTCATAGCTAAATGTAGTGGTCAAAGCGATTACCGCTAGTATTCCAATTAGATATCGTATTCTAATAGAGCGGGGGGGCGGGGTAGTTGTACATAATAGTACTCCTTTCAATTAATGATAAATATACCTCGACTTGAGGTTTTTTATAATTGATTTTTTTATCTTAATCAAACCGTTTCAAACTTCCAAATAGATATAAAAACTTTTTTTTGTGTTATCATTGCAGTACTAAACTGATATAGGATGTAGCTTTCCAACATTATTGATCAATTGATATTATGGGGATATGATACAATATCAATTAAATGCAATAGTTCCATTTTTTTTATATATCTTGTAGAATATACTCATACTTTGCCAATCACTATCTTATTATATAATAACATGAAATACATCAAACTCCTACCAGTTGCTCTTATCCTGATTTTTCTTTTGTCATGCGATGAGGATCCCTCAGTAGCATCAGAAGAAGAATGCCCCGGTGGCGACTGCATCGAGCTATATATGCCTCTAGAAGTAGGCAATTACTGGGTGTATGAAGACAGGCTTTTTGAACCCACTGCCATCCAGAGAGAAAAAGGATTGCCCTTTGATGGCATTCAGGATACTTTCGAAATACTTGAGGAGTTGACATTCGATGGTAAATCCGCATTCAGGGCATCTCCTTTTATCTCAGATGGTGTTGATGGAGATTCATATTGGGCAATCGAAAACAACAGACTGTATCTATGGATAGATTACGGCAAGGCAAACGATTCGGTGAACAATACGTCCGAAATCTTTATGGGTCAGGGTTGGACGCAGATTTTGCATTTGGCAACTGATACAGTAGTTACTTTCAGAAAAGATAGTGTTGTAGATATGCAGAACGGAACAAGATCGTTTTTCGCAAGTGTAGAGAATCATACATTCTTATCACCATACGAGCTTGTTTATGATGGATTAAGCAGTACTACATACGTAGCAAGCATACAAACCGAGCATGGCTTCAGAGATACTATTAACGGGTCACCAGCAAGTCTCGATATATCAGGTCGTGGCAGGATATATATTTTCATGAAAAATGTAGGGCTCGTGCAACATACATTCCGCTTTGAACAGCAAGATGGAATGATGTATGAGAAAGTAAGAACGCTGATGGATAAAGGGCAAAGATAGGGGGTTAAATAATACCTCTTACGCAGCCACGAACCTGACCTTAATACGTCACCTACTGGTCTCTCTCGCAGATTCAAGGTATAGCCAAGCATGGATATCTAAATCAGGTTCCAGTGGATGGGACGGAATGAATTAAAGGTTAACATATATGAAAAATAATTGTGCGTTTATACTTATAGTATTTTTCATCTATCTATTATCACCTAAGCTTTATGCAGAGCCAACTGTGCCTGATACGGTAGATAAAGTTGATAATAATTTACCTCTAAATACTAATAGTAGTATTATTGCTGGCTTTACTATCGGTATGCCGGGTATGTTAAATGGTGTTGTGGGCTTCCAACAAAATAATTTTGGAGTAAGATTAGCGGCAGGTGCAATCTTGGCTAATTCAATAGGTTGGATAGCGGGAGCGCAGATTGATCTGATGTATCTTCCTTTTCAAGGAGATGATTGGAAAGCTGGATTAGTAGTTAATAATGGATCTATATTTAGTATATCTCCATTTAATGCATTTTCTACTTTAAGTGCTTATGTCAATGCTGGTGAAGTAGATCTCATGCTAGGCTATGGTTTACAATGGCCTACAGAAACTAGGGGATTTACTATGATATCAATAGGTTATGTATGGTATTTAAAAAAATAATATAGTTTTAGAGATATGATAGACGGGTCACCAGCAAGTCTCGATACATCAGGTCGTGGCAGGATATATATTTTCATGAAAAATGTAGGGCTCGTGCAACATACATTCCGCTTTGAACAGCAAGATGGAATGATGTATGAGAAAGTAAGAACGCTGATGGATAAAGGGCAAAGATAATCCCATAAACCACAAAAACGGACTTTACGTTTATCCCCAGCCAGCAAAAGATCTGGTATCTATAAAAACAGGCATCCAAGGCCGAGCGGTTCTCAGAATATCAGATTTATCGGGAAGAAAGCTGTTTGTTCAGGATGTGATGGTGTCAGCTACAAGCCCGCTCCAAGAGGATATATCATTACTGACTAAGGGTAAATACCTGATTTCTTTGGATTACAGCGGCGGAGAAATGGTAAGTGAAATGCTTGTGGTGGAGTAGTCAGTTAGTCTCAAAACCATAATCTCTTTCTACTTTGCATATTCTGGTTTTATATGCTTTATACCAAGTGCGCATACCTTTTTTCTGTGCTTCGACGTGCTCGGTTCGTAGTTTCCATTCGCGTATAGAATACAGATCCTTCCAATATGATACGGTAATGCCTAACTGCTTTCCAGAGGTCTCGATACCCAGATAGCCGTCAAGTTCGCTCGCCAGAGTAACCATTTTGTCTATCGTTTCTTCATAGCCTTCACTGTTTTCTGTCGGTTCCGATGTGAAAATTACTGCATAGTATGGAGGCTTAGGAGTATCTGAGATCATATTGATATTACACGCAATTGTTTTCAAGAGTTAAATACTTGCTCTGAAGATAAGTTATATTATTTATATCTACAATAAAGAAACCACGAAATTATTCCACATACAATACAACACCGTTATTTTCCTTATTCAATCTGAAAGCCAGTCACTTTTATAATACCATATAAGCTAATAACATCATGAGAGCGATAATACCGGTTGCAGGCCTAGGTACACGATTAAGACCCCATACCCACAACACTCCGAAAGTACTGCTGAATGTCGCGGGAAAACCGATCCTGGGACACATAATGGATGAGCTGATACACCAGGGATGCGATAAAGCAACGATTATTACTGGCTATCTCGGGGAAATGGTAGAAGACTATATTGGTAGGAATTACGATATACAAGTTGATTTCGTAGTTCAGGATGAAATGCTGGGGCTTGGCCACGCGATATGGTGTGCCCGCGAAACGTTCGACGATGAGCTAATGATCATTCTCGGCGATACGATTTTCGATGCTGATCTATCGCTTGCTAAAAAATCTGGAAAAAACTCACTCGGTGTAAAGTATGTTGCCGACCCGAGGCGGTTCGGCGTAGTGGTTGAAAGCAGCGGAAAAATAGAAAAGCTTGTCGAAAAACCTGATACACCAATATCAAACCAGGCAATAGTCGGTATATATTATATTAAAGATTATAGCGAGATGCGTTCGGCGCTGGATCATATTCTTGATAACAATATCAAAACAAAGAACGAATATCAGCTGACCGATGCCTTGCAGCACATGATTGAGACAGGTTCGGAGTTCACTACATTCAAAGTAGAGGGCTGGCATGACTGCGGCAAACAGGAAACGGTACTGGCCACCAACAAATTCCTCCTTGAAAGAGGATCGGGTGATAGCGAAGGCGGCAAAAGGGAAGGTTCGGTAGTAATACAGCCTTGCCATATAGGCAAAGGCGTTACGCTAAAAGGCTCGGTAATCGGCCCCTACACCACGATTGCCGATGGCTCGACTGTAAGTGATTCTATTGTAAAAAATACCATTATCGGTAGTGATGCCAATGTATCGGGTGCGGTTTTGCAGGATTCCCTTATCGGCAGCCGTGCTACACTCGCCAGTAGCTTTTCAGTGCTCAGTATAGGTGATAGCAGCGAAGTAAAGCTGTAGAATTATAACAGGGAGTTGAATATGATATTTTGCAGGTATTAAATCGTTATATTTGCATATCTTCGATAGTATTTTTATTTTAATCACACTATCTAATTCTTTTTAATAGATTTTATTATAGATGAGAAATAAAGCTAAATATAAACTATCATATGATTTTCAACCTGACAAGATATCGGTTTTATTTTATAATCTTATCAATGAAACGTTCCATGAAGATGTTGTTAGATATTTGGGTATATCCAATACGACAGAAACTATAGTAAATAGTTCTGTATTGCCTGAGAGATATGAAATATTATTGGTTAAGCCCAAAGAAACTAAGTGTTATATGAAAGATAGTGATTCTATGATTATTAGAGAAAGAGTAAAGCGAAAAGCTAAAATTGGGGATAAGGTATTTTATATAAAGGTTGGTAATTTCAAAACAAAACCTTTTGATTCAGCACATGATATTTTTGTGCAACTTAATACCATCGAGAGACCTATAACATGCTTATTCCTTTGTGCTATTTTAGATGACACCTCCGATTATGAACACTTTAGGCATAAATTAATGTTTAATTATGTCAAAGATGGATACATAAAAAAAATAAATGATAGATTAGTTGTTATCAAACCAAACCGGTTACTCAAGAATAGATTTCAGTACTACAGCTTTTTAAATACTGATGGACAACTAATATTCCACCAAAGTATTAAATATAATAAAACTGTGTTCTCTTTTGATTTTCTGAATAGTTACAAATCTAAAACTTTTAACAACCATAAGAATAATATTATTTTCGATTTTATAACTATATACAAGAGCTTCATACTAGCTAAGGATTATAATTATGAATTCGAGTTAACAGATATCGATACAAATATTAAAGGATGGAATTTTATACAGAAAGTGACGTCTCTTTTATCAAAATACTATGGAGTGAAAACAATAATCATAGAAAAAAGGTGCTAATATTATATTAGCACCTTTTATTCTATAGGTAGGTATATGCACTATTTGAGATAAACCATTTTAGTTATCTTTTTGCCATTTGCTTTAAAAGTCACGTAGTATTTATCACTCGTTAGTCCTTTTGTAGGAATTGATATATTTTGAGTACCAATACTAAACTTTTGTGTAATTAAGGGCCTAGCAATTTCGCCCGTATATTCATACAATAGTATTTCAACATTAGCACTCTCTAACAACTCAAAAGTTATATTAATGTTGTCTTCAGATGGATTAGGTATAATGGCGAATGAATTCATTTCAGGATCGACTGATAAAAAGTTAGCGTTATCCTTTGTTAGACCACCATTTTTAGCGAACATACCACTGTGATCATACATTTCAATGGCAATTGTACCTTCATCAACAAGTAAATTCTTTCCTGGTTTTACATTATTAATCAACATAGGATTGGCTTTGTCTATGTTGTGCTTATTAACTGAATAGTGGGCTTCACCTTCGTATTTAGTATATGTTATTCCATTTAAGTCGGTATACACACTAACTACGCTTTTGCTTTCATGTGCATTTAATGCTACGAAAAATAGCATTATCACTGCTATCGAAAATAATTTTTTCATTTTCTTTTCCTTTTTATTTGATTATTATTTCACTTAAGAAAGTCCCTTCATCTGTTTCAATGACTAGAGCATACAAACCTTTTGTCGCTCTCGGGACGTTTATTATGGCTATGTTGCCGTTATCAACTGAAAATGTTACTTCAATCAGTTTGCCACTGATATCTATCATTTTCAGATTCTGTATATTCAAACCCTTTGGGGATTCCACTGTTACACTCTCGTTCGCCTCAATAACATTCGGATAGACAAGGAAATGATCTATCTTGTAGTTCCTCTCTGCAATTGTTGTATAATTCTCCACATCATCAATCAGTACCCCGTAAGAAGTAGGTATATACAATCTCCCTTCGTGTATTGCCATACCGCTTGACATAAAGTTTGAACTGTGTAGATTTTCTGATATTATATCTCTCAAGATTTCATCCAAAGAATATGTAAAGATTTCTTCTGTTTCAGGATTAAAAACAGAAAATCCCTTGTCCATGAGAATGATAATCTTTCCATTATTGGAAGTTATTGAATAAAAATCTCGAGATTCAGCCTCATATAATTCTCCGTCATCCCTGTTATGGATTTTAAATTCAGGTATGGCTGTATGTTTTAACTCGCCAGTATTGATATTATACCAGATCAGGGCTGCGTTCCTAATATTTGGATTATTAGTTACGAACTCCTTCACTGTATAGATGTAGCCATCTTTCCCATAAGTATGTTTGAGGATATCAATCCTCGGATCAAATAACGGGTTAGATAGCAATGGTTGTATATGCTGGATTCCTTCGATATCATCGAAACTAAATGATGAAAGCCCCATTTTTTGGTCAATCACCCATAGCTTATCGTTATAAAAAAGTAAATTGTCAGGAAAAGCCAAAAGCCCTGTTGGCAGATACTTTTTATCGATAATATTTCCGTTTCTAAATAAAGCAATCTCTGTTATTGCAGAATCAATGACATATTTTGTTGCACCGGTGCTAGTAATAGTCTTGGATTTATAGTATCGTAAACTATTAAGTAAATATACATCATCACCATTGCCCAATGCTATAGATAAATATAGTCGTTCGGCATTATTGTTTTCTGTGTCATACTCATCACCTACAAGTAGTGTTGTAGGTTGTGAATTTGTCTCGTTGATGTATATGACAGAATCACTTAATACGAAATAACGATCGCCATTCGAATCATATTTCTGGTAAGTCAATCGCCAATCAAAGGCAAAATCCAATTCTGGTTCGATTCCATTTAAACCAAAATCATATTGACTTACTTTATTATGATCTGTAAAGTCAACACCCATGAGCTTGATATCTTCTCCACTGCTAAATATATAGTAAGGCCTCATTATCGGATCATTAAAAGGCACAAAGTTCCAGCCTGCAATACATAACAGATGGGAGGACAAAATGAGTGAAATAAGAATTGCAAGTTTCATTTTTCTTTACCTATTCATTTATTTTACATGCACCCAAAGATAATAATTGACTCTTACAACGCAATCAGGGTCAAGTAGTTTAAAAACCTGTGTTTGCAGAGTACCACCATTCAAGGGTATACAATCTGTACCTTCTGGGCAGTCCGAATAGGTTTGTGTATATAAACCTGTTATAAAAAGGGTTACGATAACAATAGCGAGCTTTCTCATTTCGCTACCTCCTTATATATATGATTAAAATAGACTTACAAAAGAAAATATAACAGATTAAATAATAAAAAACAAGTCTTATAAGATAAAATATTTTTAACGATATAAAAAGCTAAGTTTTACTTGCAGTATCTATGTAAGAAAAAATAAATAACCCTGTATTCGCTGTAAGTATATGGTAATTAAGCAGTTACCGCAATTTTAGGGTTATTTTATCATACTTATCCTTAAACTGAATGGTTTATTGGTTTGTTTATTTAACGACAGAATGAAGAGCCGCGGTAGCAAATCAGGTTGGTGTTATTAATTATTGCTCGCGCGTGTCTTACCCTTCGACAGGCTCAGGGTGACATTCAGGTCTCCGCCTTCAACAGGCTCATGTATCGGAATCGTATGTTCGGGATTCCTTGGATTGCAGCATTCGGAGTGACGCGGTAGGCGTGTTTTAACGAATGTCTTACCCTTCGACAGGCTCAGGGTGACATTCAGGTCTCCGCCTTCGACAGGCTCAGGCATCGGAATCGTAGGCTCGGGATTTCTCGGCTTGCGGCACTTGGTGTGACGGGTTTGTATATTAACTAGTTAATACCAAATGCTTGAAAAGTGGTATCAATCTTGAAGTCTAGATAAAGAACCACACCCAGTTTTTGTTAGCAAAAACTGACCTCGCCAGCGAGGTACAGCAGCGAGAGCGGCAAGAATTCTGAATAAGGGGCGGGGGGTTACATCTCGATAATGTTATCTTGGCTTTTAGGCTGTAATGGCAAAAATACCGAGAACACGGAACCTTGGCCGAGAGTACTCTTTACAGATACGCGGCCGTCGTGCGCCTCAACAAGTTTCTTAACTATCCATAGGCCCAGCCCAGTGGATGATTCACCAGCCGTAGGCCTGGCCGATAGTTGAGAGCCTTTTTTGAATGCCTTTTTTAGGTCTTCTTCTGATAATCCCAGCCCGTTATCAGATATTTCCAGAACAGCTTTATCATCTTGGATACGGGTTCTGATCCGGACAGCACCGCCGTTCTGTGTGAATTTAATGGCATTAGATACGAGGTTGTCTATTACCTCGTAAATTTTCATAAAGTCGAATGAAAATTCAGGTAGGTCGCCTATCTCAGTATCAACTACTATGTCTTTTTTCTCGGCTTTACGGCTGTTCCTGTCGGATACTTCTTGAATAAGTGGAGATATTTTCTGAACCGTATAGTTCATGTTCATCCTGCCGCCTTCAAGCGCGAGAACCCTCGATACTTCGTGGGATAGCGATACTATAGTCTGGGTAGTCTTGACTATATCATCCATTATCTCTTGCTGTTCTGTCGCGGTCAGATCGAATGAACGTAGCAGTTCCACAAGGTTTTTTATTATGCCAACGGGGTTTTTGATATCATGGATTATAACAGCGAAAAGCTCATCCTTTTGCTCCTGTAGCTGCTCAAGGTTGTCCTTGTACTCGGTAAGTTTCCCTACTTTGTCTTCCAGCTCGCGGTTTTTGGAACGGATTTCCTGGCTTCGGAATTCCATACCGCTAATCTGCTCCCGTAGCGAGTCGAGTTCCTGCTTAAGCCTGTCTCTTTCTCTTTGCAGAGCAAGGAAGGGTTCGGATGAGTATATATCTATAGTTTTCAGTTTCGTATCTTTTTTATTGCTTTTGCCACGGAGTGATGACAATATATATAAAAGAGTTGATATCAGAGCGGCAATTATAATTCCAGCTATAAATGGGGCGATATTTCTCGGGTCGGTAATTCCAGATATTTCTTTTGCTTCGGCTATCCGGCTATCTAATTTATCATTTAAGTTCTGAAGTGAATCTCTTAACCTAGCTTCTGAATCATCAACGCTGATTTGAAGGGTTGCGGGGCTTGTAACCCATTCTTTCCTTATATCAAAGGCCGATACCTCAAATAGATAATCTTCTTGTGGCAGATTGATATAGCTTACGTAAGAAACATTAACGGACTTTCTGCTTTCATCGCCAGAACCGTTACCGAGTAAAACTTTGAAGAGAAAATTGATATCAGGTGGTGGGGTGGTCCCTTCTACTTGATCCAAAGTATATTCGACACCCAGAGTATCTGTCGAACTGATGAGTATTTCCTCTCCCATTAGATAATCTGGCAGGCTCAGCGTATCGCCATTTACTGTAATGGAGGTTATCCGGGTGGTGAATAGCTTATCCGACTCCGGGGGTTGTTGGTCGTTATCTTGGGATATTAAATCTAAATGTGAAAATATTGATATGATAAACAGAGCACTCAGCTTTAGAATAGCGACTTTGCACTTTATATTATCGTTTCTGTTGATCAATGGCGGGTATAAAATCTTTTTGTGGCAGGCATAAATACCTGTAAACAAATTTAGCTTATGCAGCCCCAATTATCAAACATCACTCTAAATAGTTATAGCCGTTTTCATCGGTTACTCATATATAAACATTTTCGATCGGATTATCTTAGCCCTGTTTCTCTGCTTCAATGTCCGCTTCTGGATTTTGTTCGAAAGGATTTTGACAACATTATAGAATGAACGGTATGGGTGGTGCGGTACAGAGTTATTATTACACCACTTAGCAAGGTTTTTCTTAGCAAAAACTATATCGGAAGCTTCGGCTGGGCAGAAATCAGAATACCCATCGCCTATATAGACAATTATACTTTCAGGCTTAGATCTAAGAGAGACCAGAGATCGTTTGCAAACGGCAGATTTACATTCACATCCATCTTTTGAATATGGAAATACCGGTTTCGTGCCATCTGGGCCATAACTGAGTTTATTGGAGAAAATATCTATCCCTGCGATTTTTTCTTTATCGAGAACCGGCCGAATGTAATCAATGAAACCGTCAGATACTATTGTTGGCATTATGCCCAGCCCTTTACAGAAATCAAGAAATCTTATGAAATACGCGTCGATCTGAATATCCTGGGAATAGTCCGATATGTGTTCTGCGGTTAGATCAGGCGGGAGAGTGGCTGTCACTTTCTTCCAGTATTCAAAGATACTCATCTCACCGTTTTTGAACTCCGTATTGAACGGCTGGATATGACCAAACTCTTCAAATAGCCTATCGCCTATATCATCCATACTTATAGTACCGTCAAAATCAACGAATACCCTAAGATCAACAGATTGCTTTTTAAGCATTTCACCAAACTCAGAGAGTTTGGTATCCATACTGTTTTCTGATGGATCAGTATCTGATGGATCAGTATAAGATGGATAAGCTAGCTGCGGATAAACGAAATCACTATTACGGATTACCATTGTTGGAATGATTTATATAAAAATTCGGTTTCGCAAAAAATATATGTTGCAATTAACACCGATTATATTAAATTGCAATACGCCACAGGGACAATCGTATCGAATTTGGCGTACCTGCATATAGCTTCGGTCAGATTTCATCACCAGCTATTAACTAAAAAAACATTACCAAGACTTATCGATTCAACCTTTCCCATCGATGCCACAACCCTTTTTCGCGGTTGATACGGCTTTAGATGGGAGCTTTTGAATCTGATAGATAAATACTATTACAACGTTAGAGCGGCATTATCTGCTCGGCGGCAAACTTTTTTTTAACAGTCCGGCACGGAAGCTATAAACACTTCTACCCTCTTTTGGAAACCAACCTTTTTTCAGATAACCGACCAAGGTTAACGCTAATTCCACAAAGATTCATTTTGCAATGCGAAATGTCAAAGCACGGATAATGTACCACACTAACTACTGATGACCTATTAAAAATCAGCAGAACCAAAGACGATCAAGAAATACCAACTCAGGTTCTCGACAAGGGCAAAGAGGAGTACGCGGACATAGGGACTCCGGAAGGCGAGACAGCCGTGACAGGCGCGACAGAGACATGTCTGTCGTATCCCCCGAAAACCGTTCTGAGACTGTAAAATCCACAGGTACAGCTCCAAAAGTGTTTGATGTTGAAGAGCTGAGGGTAAAAAAAATTCCCGATCTTGTATCAATGGCCAAGGAAATGGGGATGTCGGGTTTGAGCGGCCTGAAAAAACAAGAGCTCATTATGGCCATAATCGAACATCAGACTGAGTTCGCTAAAGACCACAAGCAAGAAGACGGGTATATGACATCAGGCGGAGTGTTAGAGGTACTGCCAGACGGTTACGGCTTCTTGCGTTCATCTGATTACAATTATCTTCCTTCGCCAGATGACATTTACGTTTCACCGTCCCAGATCAAAAAGTTTAATCTAAGAACTGGCGATACGATCAAAGGTGAGATACGCCCCCCAAAAGATGGCGAGAGATTTTACGCGCTACTGAAAGTCGATCAATGTAATTACTCCAATCCGGCTGTAAACCGTGATAGGGAGCTTTTCGAAAACCTAACACCACTTTTCCCTGAAGAAAGACTTGGGCTGGAGACTTCCCCTGGGGAATATTCCACGCGTATTGTGGATATGGTAGCGCCTGTAGGTAAAGGGCAGCGTGGGCTGATAGTTTCTCCTCCAAAGTCAGGAAAAACTGTACTTCTGCAACAGACTGCCAACTCCATTGCAAGAAACCACCCCGAGGTAAAGCTTATCGTTCTTCTGATCGATGAAAGACCTGAAGAGGTAACCGATATGGAAAGGAACGTAAACGGTGAGGTTGTCGCATCCACTTTTGATGAGCCGCCAGAACGCCACGTCCAGGTAGCCGATATGGTTATCGAAAAAGCAAAGCGGTTGGTTGAGGCAAAGCAGGATGTAGTGATACTTCTCGATTCAATTACCAGACTCGCAAGGGCACATAACACCGTAATACCCCATTCAGGCAAAATACTTTCCGGTGGTGTGGACGCAAACGCCCTACAGAAACCGAAAAAATTCTTCGGTGCGGCAAGAAACGTTGAAGAAGGCGGTAGCCTAACGATACTCGCTACGGCCCTTGTAGATACAGGCTCGAAAATGGACGACGTGATCTTCGAAGAATTCAAGGGTACTGGTAATCAGGAGATAGTACTGGATAGAAGAATCGCCGAAAAACGAGTGTTCCCGGCAATCGACGTTACCCGATCAGGTACAAGAAGGGAAGACAAACTAATGAGCAAAGAGGATCTTCAGCGAGTATGGATACTCAGGAAGGTTGTTCAGGATATGTCGCCTATAGATTCCATGGAGTTCCTGCTCGACAGGCTTCGGGGTACACAAAGCAACAAAGAATTTCTATCAAGTATGAACAGTTGATATATATTGGAATAGTTTTCATTTTAGGCTTTAAGCGATAGTTTAAAGCCTTTTTTTTTATAAAACAAAAATAGACAGCCCAAATTACCGTTTTAGATTGCTGTTAAATAAATATCCTCAAGCGAAATTAATGGAAAATATAAGAATTGCTCTGGACTGGACACCGAATGCGAACCATATCGGGATTTTAATTGCCAAAAACAAAGGCTTTTACGAATCCAGAGGTCTGGATGTAACTGTTTTGAACCCTCAAGAAGATGATTACGCTGTAACGCCAGCGAAAAAGGTAGAAAAGGGAGAAGCAGATCTCGCCCTATGCCCCACCGAAAGCTTATTATCCTACAGAACTAAGGCTGACCCCTATCCCCTTATAGCTTTAGCAGCGGTCCTACAGGAGGATCTGAGTGCCATTGCCGTTCTCAACTACCATAAGATCAAAAGCCCCAAAGAGCTTGACGGTCATACTTATGCATCTTACAATGCCAAATATGAAGATTCTATAGTCAAGCAGATGATAAAGAACGATGGCGGAAGAGGCGATATTACTATTGAATATCCTCAAAAGTTGGGTATTTGGGACGCACTCTTAAAACAGGGCTATGACTCGACTTGGATATTTTTGAACTGGGAAGGCGTAGAAGCAGACTCAAAAGGTGTGGATTATACAGCTTTTAAAATGGCGGATTATTCGATTCCATACTCTTACTCTCCCGTAATAGCTGGTAACGAAATTTTCATATCAGAAAGAAAAAAAGCATTCAAAGATTTTATCGCCGCTACATCAGAAGGGTATCATTTCGCTAAAGACAATACCGAAGAAGCCGCTGAGATTTTGAAAGGACTGGTAGAAGATAGGTACAAGGATGTCGATCTGGAAGAAACTATCAGAAGAACTGTAGCCGGGGCTTTCAAAGACGGAGAATGGGGGCAGATGGAAAAAAAAGTAATCGAAAAATTTATAGACTGGATTTATATGAAAGGGTTTGAATCCGAGCCTATAGAACCAAGCAATCTCTATACTAATGAGTATATATCCGGTTAAGCCCTATAATCACAAATAGATAGTACATAGCTCACATCTTGATTACTGATATTTGTACTTATATTTGTGAGCAATGGAAAACGCAGCATCAAATAAAAACTCAGCACCTGTTATAAGTATAATCGTGCCTGTGCTAAACGAAGAGAAACTTCTTCGTAAGAACTTGATGTCCCTGCGTTCGGCTATCGACTTTTCTGAAGTGCCAATTGAGCTTATAGTCTGTGACGGTGGCAGTACCGACGGTAGCATCGAAATATCACGCCAGTTAGCCGATAAAACCATAGATCAGCAAGGCAGATATAGGACAATAGCCGAAGGTAGAAACAATGGGGCTTCTGCTGCAACTGGCAATGTACTCGTGTTTATCAACGCTGACACTTATCCGAGAAACCCTTATCAGTTTATATCTGAGCTTGCGCGATTTGCTCATAACGACAAATTTATAGCCGAAGGCGTATTCGTACACGGCGACGCTACTATAGAAGACAATGGTCTTCTTGGATACTTTGATAGGTTTTTCCATTTTGCGACTAATTGGTATTTTTGGTCAGCTACCAAACTCGGCTTTACCATGGCACGTGGCGAGTGCATGATAACTAAGCGTGATGTATTTCTGGCGATAGGCGGATTCCGTGGGAATCTTGTGGCAGGTGAGGACGTTGATTTTTACAGAAGACTTAGTAAGAAAGGAAAAATATCAATCAACAAGAAAGTTGTTGTGATAGAATCCTCTCGAAGGTTTATTTCCGAAGGGTATTTCAGTACGATGGGCAGATGGTTTCTCAACGACGTATCCGTCAGGCTAAGAGGCAAAGCATTTTCAAAAGAATGGGGCCGTACCGATACGGCTACAGAATAAAGAATAAAATTATGAGTACTTACAAAGATTCAGGTGTTGATATAGCGGCTGGCGAAGCAACAGTCGATAAGATCAAACCGGCTGTAAAATCAACTTTTAACGATAAGGTATTATCGGAACTAGGGCATTTCGGCGGATTTTATGATGCCAGATTTCCAGAGCTTGATCACCCGGTACTTGTAGCCAGTACTGACGGTGTCGGTACAAAGCTTAAAGTAGCTTTCAAAATGCAGAAGCATGATACAATTGGCCAATGCCTTGTCAATCACTGCGTAAACGATATACTCTGCTCGGGTGCTAAACCGCTTTTCTTTCTTGATTACTTTGCTACAGGTAAACTCGTACCGGATGACGCCGCAAATATAATCATGGGTTTTGCAACGGCCTGCCGCGAGAACGGAGCGGCACTTATCGGTGGGGAAACCGCCGAGATGCCTTCGATATACGCTGATGGAGAATATGACTTATCCGGAACAATAGTTGGCGTAGTTGATAAAAAACTCATCGTAAACGGTCAGAATATCCAAGAAGACGACCTGCTTGTCGGCCTAAAATCCACTGGCCTACATACCAACGGGTACTCGCTGGCCCGCAATGTACTTTTCAGTAAATATGATGTTGATAGCAAGATTGAAGGAATAGACGGCACCCTAGGCGAAGCAATGCTCGCGGTTCACCGTAGCTACCTGCACGAAGTATATCCACTTGTGGAAGAAGGCCTGCTTACCGGTATATCCCATATAACAGGTGGCGGTATGGAAGGTAACACGATGCGTATAATGCCGAAAAACTTACAGCTCGATATCGACTGGAACTCCTGGGAGCGGCCAGCACTCTTTAAGCTTATCCAAGAAACTGGCAACGTAGCCGAAGAAGAGATGCGCCATGTTTTCAACAACGGTATCGGCATGGTACTTATCTGCCGTAAGGAAAACGCCGACCGAGTACTCAGGCTTACCCATACAGCAGGCAGCCAGATTATCGGCAGGGTTAAAGAGGGGTAACATACAATCAGTAATAACGTGCCTATAGTATGGATAAGAGTCTTCTCAAATTAAATATCAGTTCTAAAGATAATAAGACCGATGATGATCTTTACTTTTGGAAAAACCAACCCCGAGAATTGAGATTAGAGGCTTTAGAAACCTTACGTAAAAGATACTGTTTATACATGGGTTATGATTACGGACATTTTCATAGAGTTTATAAAGTCGTTACAAAAGTTTGATACCAAATATTTAGTAGTTGGGGGTTATTCTCTAGCGTTTCATGGTATGCCTAGGTTTACACAGGATTTTGACCTCTGGTTAGAAGTAAGTGATAGCAATTCTTTAAAATTATTAGAAGCATTAAATGATTTTGGATTCGGATCTCTTGGGCTGTCCAAAGATGATTTTAAGAACCCTAATAATATTATTCAATTAGGTTACCCACCTAACAGAATAGACTTAATAATGCAGATAGATGGCGTTAAATTTGATGACGCTTATAATAATAAATAAATGATTGAAATTGATGGTCTGTCAGTTTACTTTATCAATATTCATGATCTATTAAAAAATAAAGAATCTTCTGGTAGGCCACAAGATAATGTTGATGCCGACATGATCAGAAAGTCTGGTTTGTTATAGAGTGATAATCTACTTACATTATAACACGGGTATTGTATCTAGGCTTACCCATACAGCCGGCAGCCAGATAATCGGCAGGGTTAGGTAGGGTAGATTTTGTGCAACTACAATCCATTCAAAATATATATAGTTAATCTGAGAGAGTCCCGTTTTAATTAGCGAGGCTTTCTTGATTAGCAATTTTTGTGTAGCATATTTCAATATATATTAGAAATAAAACTATGCTTTCTTTATAAATAACCAATAAAGAAAGGCGAAGCAACTGCCTCGCCTTTATAGAATAAGATATTTAACTTCTAGCTAAGCCACCGTTATATCCTTATCCAGATATACGTCCTGTATTAGGTTCAGAAGCTTTACGCCTTCTTCCATCGGGCGTTGGAAAGCCTTACGGCCAGAGATTAAGCCCATACCGCCCGCTCTCTTGTTCACCACGGCCGTTTCTATCGCATCCTGATAGTCGTTATCGCCCGATGCGCCGCCGCTGTTTATAAGCCCTATACGGCCCATATAACAATTCGCCACTTGGTAGCGAGTAAGATCAATAGGGTGATCGCTGGAAAGCTCTGTATATATACGCTTATCAAACTTGCCGTAGCTACTGTCGCCCATATTCAGGGCATTATACCCGCCATTAAGCGTCGGCAGTTTTTGCTTTACTATATCCGCGCCGATAGTTACACCTAAATGGTTCGCCTGGCCGGTAAGGTCAGCAGATGTATGATAATCCTTATCAGACTTAAAACTATTATTACGGATGTAGCACCAAAGAATAGTAGCCATGCCTAATTCATGGGCATAAGCAAAAGCTTCAGCTATTTCAGTTATCTGGCGTGAGCTTTCTTCTGAACCGTAATATATTGTCGCACCTACCGCTGCTGCACCCATATCGTGAGCTTGCGTTACGGAACCAAAAAGTACCTGATCGAATTTATTCGGGTAGGTCAGAAGTTCGTTGTGGTTTATCTTTACGATAAACGGTATTTTATGTGCATACTTTCTTGCAACTGAACCAAGTACGCCAAAAGTTGACGCTACGCCGTTACAACCCCCTTCCATCGCAAGCTTAACTATATTTTCGCTATCAAAATAGATAGGATTTTTAGCAAAAGATGCACCTGCTGAATGTTCAATCCCTTGGTCAACAGGCAGTATTGAAACATAACCAGTACCAGCCAGGCGGCCAGTTTCTCTCAGCCAGCCCAGATTATTCAATACTCTGTTATTTCTATCGGTATGCGAAAAAACCGTATCGATATAATCACTGCCCGGCACCGTAAGGTGTTCTTTTGAAATTTTAGGATTATCGAAGCTAAGGAGGTTATCCCCCTTATCCCCAAGGATATCTATATGTTCTTTGCTCATTTTCTCAATTAATTATTTGATATTTATTATTTTAGATTTTAACAGGGTTTATCCAGGTGGCCAAGTAAGTTTTCTGCCACCAAGCAGGTGGAGATGGATATGTTCAACTTCCTGCCCTCCGTTTTCGCCACAGTTCATAACAAGTCTGTATCCTTCCTCTGATAGGCCTTCTTGCTGAGCCACTTTTTTAGCAGTTTGCATCATTTCACCGAGAAGCTCTGTATCATCATCTTCCGCATTTGATATCCTATCGATCTCTTTTTTCGGGATAATCAGAATATGGACTGGAGCCTTAGGGGAAATATCCCTGAAAGCCAGTACATTCTCATTTTCTAGCAGAATATCTGCTGGAATTTCCTTGTCGATGATTTTTTTGAATATCGTTGACATAAATATGACCTGTTTTTGATCTACAAAACTAATAAAAAAGCCCGTGCTCTTGTTATCATGCCTCGGGCTTTTAGTTAAAATATTATATCAAACTTACCTCAAACCCGTTTACCTTCTGTATTGAAGTTTACCTGTCAATGTTTCTCCATTGTGAGTAAGCCGGTAAATATATGTGCCGCTTCCTATTTCACGTCCATTAGTATCCTCTCCGTTCCAGGTTTCTGTATGCGTACCAGCTCTTTTGTACGAGTTTGTCATTACCGCTATACTATTGCCAAATATATCGACGACCTCCAGCTTTGCATGTCCGCTTTCCGGCAGCTCATAGGTTATGCTGGTTGAGTTGGATGTCTGGCCGAAGGGGTTTGGGCTGGCTGGAGATAAATCAAAAGCCTTCTGCCCGTGGAAAGTCGCGGTTTCAGCCATTGTCTCGTAGCAGGTCTGGGAACCGTCGCGGTCCACCTGTCGAAGTTTGTAGCTATAGGTATGGCCAGATATTACATCACTATCAGTGAAATTATAGAGTGAGGTTGCGGTTGTAGTACCGTTCCCTTTTACAAATGAAATCTGAGTCCATTCGTCTTCCACGCCGTAGGTGATATCACGCCTTTCCACAAAGAAGCCATGGTTTTCAACCTCCGAAGCAGTTTCCCAACCGAGATCTATCCCTCTTGAGGTAGCACGGCTGCTAAAGGAGGTAAGCTCCACTGGTAACCATAAGAATGCGGGAGGAGGAGGATCTGGAACCCATGATCCACAATTTTCAATATTCCCCCCCCCTACACCTGTTTTCTCTCGTGTTATAACTTTCATCATAGGTCTCCAAGAGGCATTCGTCAGCGTCATGGTTTTATTATCAATGGGCGAAGTACCTGTGTAATCAAGATGGGGATATCCTAAATTCCCTATTAAATCAGGAATAAAAGCCTTCCATATTTGATCATCATTTTTATACATATACCTGTTTCCGTTAAATATTCTATAGTGCCCATCTTCATCATTTACTGTTTCAAGTGTATGTACTATGCCTTCAGTACCTAGAAAATCATTGCTATCCGAGTAGTACGATAATATTCGAGTCGCCGTATTATTTCCCGAAGCTCCAATATCAAATTGGTTACTTTCTTCCGGAGTTACAACTAAATAATATGTACCTCGATGCAAATCTATTGGTTCATCTAACTGAATATTTGAATACTTGTCATATTCGTAGCTATTGGTTGTATTATCATACCCCCTTTTTTGTGTGATAACTGATCCTTTAATTACTTCATTATCTGGACTATTTAGATCACTTCTTAGTATTTCATAAACTATATTCTGGTTACTGTTATTCTCTGGGTAATATATCTGATAACCTAAAATCGTATCTCTGTTATTAAGCTCAAATTTCATCGCTATCGAGTTATTTGATGATATGCCGGGATCCCCCCCAATAGAATATGGGATAGCCGAGAAACCACCGTAATATCCATTCTGATTACCTTTTCCACCTTTAGAATAGCCTGGGAGATTTAGTCCTATAATATTCTCATCTAAGTATAATTTTTCTACGTCATTCTCGCCGGTTGCAAATGTCAATTCATTTTTATTTATAACATTAATTTCAGAAATAGCAACATCATTCCAAAGAATCATATCGCCACCTGGTACCCCAACTGTAGCTATTACTGTATAAGTACCAGTATCATGATAAGAATTAAATGCGGGCATATCAATATTTATTGATGTCATGCCTATATGCTGGGGTATAATTACGCGTCTACAGTATTTTGGATGATTATTAAGCATATATCCTAATAACCCACCATACCATTTATTCATTTTCTCTATACTTATATCATATATCATAACTTGCGTAGTGTAAAAAGGTGCGTTGGTAGTTGTATTATTAGATACTTCTATACTTATAGGTATATCGATATTATCCGTTTTCGCATTTACAGAATCAGATCTGACATGAATATTTGATATACTTAATTCTATTGTTTCTTCATTATCTTCCACTATCTTAATATTATCAATAAAAAATTCATCGTTATCATCTGGTATGCATTCATCACATTTTTTGTCATCTGTAGCGGCTACCCTAATTCTAAATCTCATCTTTGATATATCGATCCCATTAAGTCTGTTTTCTTTAAGATATGCCGTTAAAGGTACCCTATATGTTTTATAGCCTTCTCCCAACGCTACATCATATATATCTTCCTTAATGTATCCATCTCCATCTTCCGATATTTTTGGCAATACTTTATTCAAGTCTCCAAGGTCGAAAGGCATTATATATCCACCCGCCCCAAATACGGCTAATGCTGGTAGATTTGAAGCATCGTAATTGCTATCGCTAGGGTTTAAATGCTTTCGTTTTAACCTTCTCCATTTATGCTCAGGAATGTTTGTTATATCTTCATCCTCTCCCGCAACAAAAACTTCGATAATAAGACTATCAGGAATATGTGAAGCTGAGTAATAAGGATCAAATACTTCATCCGTATTGTCCTGATAAACTACCCTCGGTTCTGGACCAACAAGTAAACTATCAGCAAAGCCTCTATCCCAGCTATTTCTTTTGCGCCCTCTTTGGATATCTAGTGATAACACATAATCTCTGGAGGTATTTAGCTCTATCGTGTGTGAGGTTATTATATCACCACCTACACTATTCCGGCTAGCCCAATCATTTCCATCAGTATTAATCCTATCTAGCTTCAGTATCGGATTCTGCATATCGAATGTATCGGAAGTAGTACCTCTATGTGGTTTTACAGGGAATATATCTTTTGACTGAGTATGGACATAATCCATTCCGTTAACTAATTCCGCTCCCTGATTAGTCCATCTATCCAATAGAGGTTCAGGAGAATTGTTATTTATCTCATATAAATAAAAATCCTCATATATATAAGGATGATCTTGATAGAATGATGCCATAAAAACTATTTTTTCATCGTATCTTGATTCCGCAATATCGCCTTGCAGATTACCATCTATGAATATCGATCTGAATATTACTGATATATTTAAGTTGTTACCTAAATTCTCATAATCCAATTCTGATAAATCAATTTTTTGCATATATATTTTTGCATACTTACCAGCAGGAATTCCATTTACTTTTCTATAATCATCTGCGGAATCGAAGTCCAGATAATTGAAATATCTATTCCCGTTGATATCAATCCTATATTCACCATAGTCAACATCAAAAACGGTATTGTTACAGTTCCCTAAAGCATCGTTATTCTTAAGGCAGTCGTAGTCAACATAAGCTATATCGCTGTATCTGTTCCCATTGTTTATTTTGTCAATCCTAAGTTCGGTAATGAAGGTTATATCGCTTTCCCCTTTCATTACATCATAGCTAACACTATCCAGTGAATTTCTTACAGTCAATAGAGGTTGTATTATTATTGAGTCCTCAGTTTTATTATTATACTCGTACTTACCTGATGCAGTAACATCAATAGTATCAAGTGTTTTTAGATTTCCCTCTTGATAAACAGATTGTATTATTTCGAATCGCTCTAGTTCGACTATTCCCTCAGCTTTTATACATTCGGTCCCTATGATTAATACAATTATAGTCAGTATAAAGTATTTGATAAAATCATTCATTTCTCTTACTCCTAATGGATTTTAAACAAAAAAAGCCCCTTCCCACTACGAGAAGGGGCTTTTAAGTGTAGCTAAGTTGTCTTAGAACACCAATGTCATGTTATCAGTTTCTGAACTGAACTTTACCTGTCTGAGTCTGACCGTTCTGGGTCAGTCTGAAGATATAAGTACCTGTGGAAACCTGACGTCCTGTCATATCCGTTGCATCCCAGTCTGCACTGTAACCGCCAGCATTCATGTGGTCGTTTACAAGTACAGCTACTGTGTTACCGAATAGGTCAACTATCTCTAGTTTCACATTACCGTTTTCAGGTACAGTATAACCGATTGTCGTCATAGTAGAACCTTGACCGAACGGGTTAGGACTAGCATTCTCAAGTGTGAATGCGCCTTCTCCCATAAATGTCTCAGTCTGTACCATTGATTCGTAACAAGTCTGTGATCCGTCTCTGTCCACCTGACGAAGCTTATAGCTGTAAGTATGTCCAGAAACAACGTCCATATCAGTATAGTCATAGATCGAAGTAGATGTAGTGGTTCCGTTACCTTTAACGAATCCTATCTGGCTCCATTCGTCTTCAACACCTTGGGTCACGTCACGTCTTTCGATATAGAAACCGTGGTTGTCTATTTCAGAAGCAGTCTCCCATCCTAGATCTATACCACGTGACGTAGCTCTCGCACCGAATGTAGTTAGCTCAACTGGTATCCATTCTTTACAGTTTTCTATTACATCACCTGGTTGACCTTGAGCTTTTAAGCCAAAATATGGTCTTAGAAGCGGAATCCAGAAACCCCTTGTAAGCGTTGCTGTTCCATCCGGACTATTGAGAGATGCAATAGAGCCTGTGTGATCCATGTGAGCAAAGGCATTATTACCAACAACTGGCGAGAAAGGTGCCCAGTTGCCGCTACCAGCTATTTCTTCATAAGCGAAAAAATTTCTGTTAATTTGTTGGAGATCATTTCCATCCCTTCTAAATTCTGGATGAATATTTGATTGAACACCTGCTACACCAAGCGGGCCATCAATTGGTACAGGAAGTGATACGTTCATAGTTCGTTGTGCTGTTCTAGTGCCGTTAGCTCCAAGAGCTATCGATGTCTGACCAAGTTGAACAATACCGATCCAGTATTCACCTTTTGGTAATATAACTTCTTGATCGGTTCTGTATGAAACATACTCACCGAAGAAATAATTATTCGTAGCAGGTGTTCTTTCAAAGTCGAAGCCTCTCACAGTTTGTAATCTACCAGCTGTAATCTGCTGTCCAGGTGTACCGTTATTATCACGATATAATCTGAACTCTATATCATCTGGTGATTGGTTAGCTTCAGCGAAATAAGCTTCATAACCTCTTAGTGTATCAGCATTGAATACTTCAAACTGCATGGCGAACGATCCAGAAGCTGAACCATCAGGGTCTCCTGTCGAAATCGGTACAGGAGAGAAGTTTCTTCGGTAACCAAATGCTGCTCTACCAATACCTCCTGTAACATAACCCCTTGAACCAAGGCCTAATCCAGTACCAAATTCTTCAACATCATTAGTCGCGTTTTCAGGATCATATCCATAAGTATCGCCGAGGTTGATTTCGAATTCTGTAAAAGTAGTATCATTACGGCTTTCTCTATCACCGCCTGGTATACTGACAATACCC
The DNA here is from genome assembly GCA_964462685.1 of uncultured Hyphomicrobiales bacterium. Taxonomy (GTDB): domain Bacteria; phylum Bacteroidota; class Ignavibacteria; order Kapaibacteriales; family UBA2268; genus CAYWYR01. The sequence continues at coordinate 60,618 of CAYWYR010000008.1, forward strand.
ATAAGGGTATATCTATCGTATCCTGCATTACGAGCGTTAAAAGCTGGCATATCAACATTTATCTGTGAATTACCCAAATGCTGTGGTATTGAAACTGCACGGCAATACACAGGATCAATTCCATCTGTTAGGTCTCTGATCGCTTGATTACCCTGAGGTAAATCTGCTATCGTACCCGGCCAGATTATAGCCTGGGCGAAATAGAACGGGGCGTTTGTTGATGTGTTATTACTTATTTCCATTTCAATAGGTATCTCCACAGCTTGAGTTGCGGGTACTTCTGAAAATCTCCATTTTATAAGTGCTTTAGAAACCTCAAGATCAGTAGCTTCTTCATCCTCTTCTAGAAGAGAGATATTATCAACATAGAATTGGTCATTATCATCAGTGATCCATGTTATGTTTTTCTGGTCGTTTGTTGCTATAACCCTGATACGGAATCGGAAAGTCATACCACCTCTGTTAGGCCAGTCAACAAATGTATCAGGAATCGGAACGAAATATTTATTGAATCCGAAGTCAATACCAGTATCATAGATATTAGGTTTTAGGCCTCCTAAATCTTCATCACTCACTGGAGGTAATATTGAGTCTCGATCTTGCTCCCAGAAAGGTGAGATATATCCACCGCCACCAAATACAACTAGTGCAGGTGTACTTCTTTCAACAGCGTTATCTTCGCCAGCCGGAACACCTTTTCTTGGTAGATACCTCCATTCAGATTCACGTATGTTTACGATGTTCTCAACCTCATCTCTCGAAGGTCTTGCAAACTCTACAACAATTGAGTCTGGAACTGCTGAAGCTGCATTTCTAAATGTCCATGGAGTTAAGGGATCTGAGTTTAATATCGCACGAGGCTCAGGACCTACTAACTGCTGATCAGAATATCCTCTATCCCAAGAATCTCTTTTTTGAGTTCTTTGGATCGATACAGATACTACCGCACCTCTCTTATCTCTGATATCAATTGGGAAAGATGAAATGATATCACCGTAAGGTCTTCCTTCCTTTCGCGGTCCTGTCCAGTCTAAGCCAGCGTCGAACCTATCCATAGAAATAGTCGGAGAAGTTAATCTGTCATCGATGATCTCGCCGTTTACAATACCATTATTAGCAGCTTGCACGGTTTCACGTGGGGGTAATGGATAGTCAGAGGCAACTGTACCTGCCACCATATCCGCACCTAAGTTCACCCACTGAAGTACTGAAGGCATTCTTTGATTGTCAACGAAATGATATTCAGAACCATCGTAGTAGAATTCTGTTAGGTTTCTCAATACAAACAAGTTTACTGACTGAACATCATCAAATGGCCATTGATCTTTTAAGTCTGTACCATCATTACGAACTGGTTCTGCTGTGATTGATGCAGCCATTCTACCGATATCTTCATCAAGTGTAGGGTTCGTTCTCCAAGGAGGGAAGAACACTCTTACATAGTCGTAAGGCGGCAAACCGCTGTACGGTTCGTTGTGATAGTGAGTACTTGGCGGAGTGTTGTAATCCAGTTCCTCTATCACTAGATCACCGTCTTCGGTTCTAAGGTCGACAAAATCAATATCCTCGTTAGGTCTTCCATCACAGAAGCCGTTTCTGTCATCCCATGATAGACATCTAGCGTTTATAGGTACTAGTGAGTTGTATCTTGTTTTACCGGTCGCTTTGTTTCTTACGCGGAATCTCGCTTGGAAATCAAGATCTTGTCTTACGTAGTTTACGCCACGGAATCTACCTTGAATGTCGTTTGAAAGGTTTTGTATGATAGCTACAGGCTGGATGCCTCTCAGTCTATCACTATTAGCATATAGCTCATAGTTGTCTACATCTTCGGCGTCAATTACTTCAGTATAATCCGGAGGCCCCTGTGGATCTAGCGACTGTACGCGATATTCGATAGCCTCTACTCTCAAGGTATTTTGAAGTTGGCGGAAAATAACTGAACGTCCTTCTCCTCTAGGGTAAGCCTGCCCAAGGAATGGATTTCGTTCAAAGTTCCAGTAGTATGTGTACTGTGGATACTCTTCAACCCAAGGTTGTGGATCAGCATCAGTCTGCGGCCCACCTGGCCTGTTATAATTAACATGGCGTGCGAATCCGCTTACACCTGCCATAGTATTCCAACGGAACAAATCGCTAGCACTCCAAAATCTGTTTCCATCTATAAAACCACCGGCGAAACGATCATATACTATAGTAATTGATGTGTCTCGGGTATCTAATATAACTTGGGCCGATCCTGATGGTGTTGGAATACTATTGTTAACTCTCTGGTTAAGACCTACCGTAAATTGTAAAGGAGGTGTGGGATCCCAAAGACTTTGACCTGGTTTTGTTCTTAAAAGAAAGTTTTCTAAGTATATTGTCAAATACTGTTCAGTAGTATCTGTTTTGAAATAAGCTCTACCAAACGGATCGTTTACCTCGTTTTCTGGATCCCACTGAGATACCTGAAGATCACCCCAGAATGGTGCTATAAGAGCTGTTTTGAAATTTAGTTGGTTCGCAAAAACGTTATTGATTGTTTGGCCAGCTAAAGGGAAGTCCCTTATACCGCCTAAAACATTACTTCCACCCACACCAAGTTGATTACCCATAACTGAGTATCTATAACCAAAGTTATCAGGTGTTGGATCGCTCAATGAAGCCGCAGCGTCATTTTCAAATCTCGGCCCGCGGAAAGATGAGAACCAATCCATTGACTGTGTATTATATGCGTTTCTATTGCCATCAATTTTTAGAGTGGCTATTCTCCTTCCGTCCTCATCGTATAAATATCTAGTATTTGTAAGTGCAATTACACCGTTGGTAGATATATAGAAAGAATCGTAAGCTATACCATTGAACTCAAAAGGTCTTGAAAGATCGATTGGCATAGGCCCAGCGAATGCATCATCAGTTGAATCTGTTCCGATTCCAGGTATGCTTTCAAAGAAGTAGCCGTTGTTCTGTGTAGGTAATGCTGGATTCCTGAAAAAATACATACCCTTAGGGTTGTTGTTCCAGCTTGTAGAGTCTAAGATTCTCGGGCCAGCTACGATGGGTGTCCATCTGTCCGGCTCGAAGGATTCAGGCAATTCAAATTGTTCGATCTCCGGACGGTAGAACTCAGTGTCCTCGAGGTCAAGACCAGACGGGTCGGGGTCAACTGCGTTGTCGTTGAAGTAGTATCCAGTTGACACTGCTGGAGCGTCTTTAGGATTATCATAAATGTTGAAAGGTTGAGGATATTTAGATTCAACCGATACGTTGGTCTGCTGTCCAGGCAGATCGGATCGTACATCTTTCTGATCCTCGCCTTTCTGTGCCAGTGCGCTGCTGAACGTAAGCCCAGTAACGAGAGCACATAAAAGTACAAGTCTTCTCATGAAGTCTCCCTTGTAATTAGTGTTATTAAAAATTGTTTTTTTCATAATCTATCTCTTATATCTCCAGCCTTTGTCTTCGTGTTCGAAGATCCAGGCCGCGATTTTACCTCCGTCAATCGAATCAAAGTTCTCCCAGTAATGTTCCGTGTAAAAGTAACGGCTACCGGTCATCTCACCTAGTGAGTCCTCTACTTGTTCGATTATATTTTTCGCTCTTTCGGTCCAGTCATCGATGTTTTTCTCTCTAAGGTCTATCCATCCTTGATAAGTCCATTTCTCAATATTTTCCTCAGTAAGCGGATACTCTGTTTTTGGTTGTTGAACAGGTATCTTTACCGTTTCTCCTTTCAGATAGCTGTTTCCGTCCATAAGAATCGGAAGGCCAACTGAAAGTATTGTCTGTCTGATTTTTTTGTCACTCTTTATAAGCTCTCTTGCCTTTTCAGCTGTTTTAGCTGGGTCAGCATTCTTCAACTCTTTTAAAGATCCTACTGTCTTTTTCATCAGATAGGCTTCGAAGAGAAGCTTTGATAGTCTAGGAGGGCCTAAAAGCTCAAATGCCACGCTCTCTTCGCCGGTTTCCTTTTCAAGTTTGTCTATCAGCTCTATAGCTCTGCTCTGAAGAAAGCCTGCTCTGTAAGTCGGTCCCAGATTAAAGGCATCTAAACCTTGGATTATATCCTTACCCGTGTTTCCTCCTCTCAGCTCAAAAACAGTATATTCAGCTATTTCTTCTGGCGTTACCAGTTCCATCTGTCCTACTGAACTGATTGCCTGGAACTCACCTTTCGAAAAAATACCGTTTTCACCAGTATCGATATATACTGATTTGAGGTTTTCTCCAGTATGCTCGACATTGGATTTGTCGCCGAAATCCAGATTTCCGTCAATTTTCAGTGCATGCTCTGGATTCATATCCACAAGCTCAATCGGGCGGCCACCTTTTGTCACTTCACCATAAGCTACTTTTTTCCAAGCTATTGTAGCCGTAGGCTTTATTTCCTTAACTATTGTAGAGTTAGGTGTACGTGCCATAAGATACATAAGCAGTGTCTGAGCTCCGGCGACAGCCGTTTTTGACATCAGCACTCTAGATGGTCTGTCTTCGCTGTGCGTATATGGTATATTCATTCCCATACCGCCGGTTCCGCTGGTGCCGATTTTAAGATAAATCTGAGCATCTGCTTTCTCCAGAGACTTACCGAGTACCTGTATATGCCTGATAAGTTGGGGAATATAGCTGCTTGCTACCATCTTTTCAGCTAAGTCACCTGATATGCCTGTATCGCTTTTGGAGGCCATAACCTCCTTAGCTGTTTTGTAAACATCAAGATATGCAATACCTGTGGCGGTGTTTATACAGTCGATCACTGCATCTGGGCTGTAGCTATCGAGCAAATGATAAAGGAACATGCTTTTCAGTATATCATCGTTCAGGTCTGCAAACACATCATTGATGAACTGCGATCTGTAGGACTCGTTTTCATACAGATTACGGACATGAGTATCCTTCCACTCGGTGCGAGAGAATATATTACCCCATTCCGCACTAAATACCGTACCACTGCCAGCATACTCTTTCTCCAGAGCTTCAACTGCCGATTTGGCCTCTTCTTCTTTCAAAGAACATATCACGATCTGCTTGGGACCGTGCTTCATTAATTCCCGCGATATAGCTGAGCCCACTAGCCCAAAACCGCCTAATATAAGTACCTTCGAATCTTTGATTACCATTATTTGGAGGGGTTATTGTTTATTTACCCAGTCAATAGGTGTATAGATAAATAGTTAAGATATCTTTACAAGATACTAAAATCTGTCTATCTCTCAAAAATTCTTTGCTTTTTTTCTTTCAAACATCCGCTGTGGATAACTTTGTTCTACATCTTAAACAGATAGCTTGACGTTGTTTGTTAAGCGCATGTTAACAAGATATTCTGCCTTTCTTAACAACAAAGACACTTATGTAAGAAAAAAGTCACGCTGTAACCGAATTTTTTTTTCTTTTCCTGAAAAACAGCTTTGGTTATTCTACCGAACCATGTCTTTGTAACATCAAATAGATAGATTGCAGTTGTGCGATTACCTGATGGAAATATAGATTTATCAACCGGAGTATGGGCTCTGCTTTGGCTATTGCCGTTTTTACTGTTCGGATTGCGGACAGTCTATTTCATGATCGGGGAGTTTGCCAATTTTTCAAAGTTCAGAAAAGTGAATAACGTATCAAATTCTGTTTCCCTATCTACTCCAGTTACAGTTATTGTCCCCGCCAGAAATGAAGAAGGCAGGATTGGTAGAGCCATAAAATCAGTATTAGAATCCGACTACCCAAAAAAGCTTATCCAGCTGATTATAGTTAACGATAACTCCGATGACCTCACTCAAGATGAGATAGAGCAAGTGATTAAGCATCATCAGGATAATGCGGTTAAAAGTAAAACCGTCAAAATCCATGTGATCCGCATAACAGATGATAACGAGAAATCTCTACCAGGAAAGCCCGGGGCCCTGCAAGCTGCCATAGAAGTAGCCGAGGGTGAACTCATTATAATGACCGATGCTGACTGCACCGTTCCGAAAAACTGGATTAGCTCCAAGGTAAGCATATACAGCAGGGGGAAAAGGGAGTATCAAGATTCAACTCTGCCCGAAGTGCTGATCGCATCTTTTACTCTTATAGAAAACAATATAAAAGGCAGCGGGGTTTTCGCAAAATTCCAAGCGGTGGAATGGATATACACCCATACTATGGCCGCAGCATCAAATACACTTGGGATACCGCTGGGATGCTACGGCAACAACCTTTCTGCCAGTAAAGGTCTTTTCGAAAGAACCGACGGTTTCAAAGGGTTTGGCTTTTCCGTTACAGAAGATCTCGCCCTTATGAGGGAATCAAACAGGATAAAGGCTGAGATATACTATCCTTGCGAACTACAGTCGTCTGTCAGGACACTCCCTTGCAACTCGGTAAAAGAATATCTTGCACAGCACCAGCGGTGGGTAAAAGGCGGTAGCGCACTCGGCTGGATAGCCGTTGCTTTTGTCGTAACAACCGTTTCGATTATCTTAGGGATAGTCGGGGCGTTGATTATAGGCGAACCTTTGCTCGCGGCATCATATCTGGGCTTCAGAATCGTCTGTGATACACTCATTATATGGCTGGCAGCCGTTAAACTCAAAGAGTACAATCTGATACCGTGGACACCGTTTTCGGTACTGATCCTAATCATAATGGAAACTATACTTCCATTATTGCTATTAAAAAAACAGACTGTCTGGAAAGGACGAATATACAACTGATGAAAAGCAAACTGATCACAATCGATTTTTGGAACACACTATATAACTCCACTGGCGGCAGGGAAAGAAACGCCTACAGGCAAAAAGCCCTCGTGGAGCTATTGGACAGCCATGCCGGGCGAATAGTAATGGGAGATGAAATTGAAAACGCTATCGCCGATACTTGGAAATACTTTGAAAAGATCTGGAAGGATGAGCAGCGTACTATAGGCGCGGAAGAATCGGTAGATTTTCTGCTTACCTCACTCAAGGCCGAAGAATGTAAGCCCCACCGAAACAACCTTGTCACATCCTTTGCCGACTCGGTGTTGAAACATCCCCCGATACTTATGGATGATGCCGACAAAGTCCTTAAAGACCTATCCAGTGAGTATAAACTATCGATAATAAGTGATACCGGTTTTTCCCCGGGAACAGTATTGCTGGAGCTTATGGAGCGGGACGGTATCGCTCAGTATTTCGATCATTTCTCGTTCTCCGATGAAACAGGCTACAGCAAGCCCCACCCAGAGGCATTCAAGAAAGCCGTAGAACCCACAGGGCTCGCTTACGGAGAATCCACCCATATCGGTGATATAGAGCATACCGATATCAAAGGTGCAAAAGAGTTGGGGATGAACGCTATACGCTTTACGGGCAACCTGACGGATTTCGCTACCTTCCGCCACTCAGCACAGACCATTGCAGACCACGAGGTAAAAACATGGCGCGAAGTAGCCAAGGTTATGGAAGGTAAGTAAGGGGTTATCTCTTTTTATGATCTTCACAGATCATGAACGCCCCATCACTTCTAAAAGTGGTGGGGCTTTTTGTGTATCAAAACCCCACCACTTCCTATCCGTAATACTATGCTATGGGGAACTACTAATTCATTTCCCTGGATTTTCTCAAGCAAGTTTAATACACATCGGAGAATGATGTTAAGTAAATATTCAATACTTTTAATGGCGGTGGCTATGTCGCTTACAGGATCGGGAAAGGCAAGGGCTGCCGATATTGATTTCAAGACCGAAACGCTCGATAACGGGCTCGAAGTTATCTATCACGTTGATAAAAGCGCGCCAGTCGTATCGTGCGTGCTTCATTATAGGGTAGGCTCGCGGGACGAAAACCCAGAATTAACAGGTTTCGCACATTTTTTTGAACACCTCATGTTTGAGGCTACCGACGATATCGAGCGAGCCAAAATACCGGAATTCATCAACGCTATCGGTGGCAATCTAAACGCCCACACATCATTTGATGAAACGGTTTATAAATTTACCGTGCCTTCCAGCGAGATTAAGCTGCCGCTATGGATTGAATCCAGCCGTATGCGTAAGCTGAACGTGGAGGAAGTAGGAGTGGAAACCCAGCGCGGCGTAGTTAAGGAAGAGCGCAGCAACCGTTATGACAACCAGCCCTACGGTACATGGCTGGAGAAAATGACGAACGGCCTTTTCAAAGGCGGTAATTACTCATGGACCACTATCGGTTCGCCTGATCATATCAATAACGCAAGTATAGAGGAGTTTCAGAAATTCTATAATAACTTCTATCAGCCGAACAACGCTACGCTTGTTCTTGCGGGGGATTTCAACATATCCGATGCTAGAGAATACGTAAAAGCATATTTCGGCCAGTATGAAAGAGCCCCGGAACCTATAAGAAGCGAGTTCAAATTAGAGCCGATGCAAGGCGAGATAACCGAAACCGTGTATGATACAAAGGCTCAGCTGCCTGCACTCTTTATCGGTTACCGCTCACCAAAGATAGGCTCCAAAGATTATTACGCTATGCAGCTGCTTACCAACGTAATGGCGGCAGGGGAAAGCTCACGCATGTACAGAAAGCTTGTTGATGAAGAAGAACTCGCAGTACAGACTTCCTTTATACCGTTAGCTCTTGAAAAATCCGGAGCGGCACTTATTATCGGAGTGCCAAGCGCTGATACGGATCCAGATGAGCTTAAGCGGGAAATCGACGAATTGGTAGAGGAAGTTATCGAAGATGGCATTACAGATGAGGAGCTTGAAAAAGTCAAGAATATCACTATAATGAATACAGCGCAGTCCAACAGGAATGTACTGGAAAAAGCTATGTCCCTGGCAAGATTCCAAAGCTACTACGGGGACCCTTCTCTTATCAATACAGAAATAGACAACTACCTTTCCGTTACCAAAGCGGATATCAAAGCAGTTGCAAAAAAATATTTTGATACCGAGAACCGCGTAGTACTTACTTACATGCCAAAAACGGAAGGAGGTAATTAAATGAGATTATCTCAGAAAATAACGGGTCTTGTTCTTTTATCTTCAATTATAGGTTTTAATACAGGCGTAATGGCTCAAACATCAGCAGCTGATATCGATATAACTCAGAAACCAACCGCTCTGGAATCAGTAGAATTTGAATTTCCGGAATATGAAGAATTTATCTTATCAAATGGTTTGAAAGTATTTGCCATCGAAGATAAAGAAGCACCTATCGTGGAGTTCAGGCTCTTGATACCAGGCGGTAGCGCTATGGATAAAATCCCTGGTCAGGCCGACTTCCTTGCCTCTCTGCTTACTAAAGGATACGGAAAAACAAGTGCAAGGCAATTTGCCGATATGATGGACGGAAAAGGTATATCGATAGGCTCTAGTGCCGGAACCGAATCGTTTTCAATAAGCGGCAACTCCCTTACCGCACATCAAGATATAATGTGGGGCGGGCTGAGAGGGATACTCACGCAAGCCTCTCTACCGGAGGACGAATTAGATAAGCTAAAGCCACAGGCTCTTCAGGGATTGAAATCTGAGAAATCCAACCCCAGCTCGATGGCATCTAAGCTGTCAAGAAAAGTCATTTTCGGCAACAACCACCCCTATGCCCAGACTATGGACGAAGCAGACATAGAGAAGCTGGAAATAGAGGATATCAGGTCGTATTACAATGACTATATCAAACCCGACGGGGCTTCGATATTAGTGGTTGGCGATATCACTGCCAGAAAGCTTAAGAACAAATTAGAAGACCTTTTCACCGGATGGACAGGTGCAGCTCAATCTGTAAATTCTGTACCGCCAGCGGTTCAGGAGCCTGTAGGGGTTTACTTTATCTCTAGGCCTGGATCTGTACAGTCCTCTATCAGATATCTTGCGCCCACAACAGATTATATAGATAAGGACAGAGATGTCCTGCATCTTACTTCGGGTATTATATCAGGCGGCTTTTCGGGAAGACTTTTCAAAACATTGAGGGAAAAACACTCTTATACATACTCCCCGACTGGAACTCTGACAAACTATAAGCTCTTCAATTATCTGATGGCAGGTTCCGACGTTCGCAATAGTGTAACCGATTCCGCTATAGTGGTTATCCAGAACGAGATAAAAGATCTCGCTGAAAACGGCCCTTCGGAAAGCGAACTAGAGATAATGAAAAAATATCAGATCGGAAACTATAATATGTCGTTCGAAGACCCTTCATTCGCTGGATATATAGTACAGAACGCTTATTTTAAGGGGCAGCCTGTAGAATACGCAAAGCAGTTCACAAAAAGAAAAGCCGCCATCACCGACGGCAAGATCAAACGTGCTGTAAAAGAATATCTGATGCCAGAACAAGCATACCTTGTTGTAGTGGGCGATCCCTCCGTCAGGGAATCACTCGTACAGTTCGGTAAGATATATGACTACAATACAGATGTGATGCCTATCGAAGGCGAAGATGCTGTAATGAAGAAGACAAGTGAAACTCCCGACGATATCATAGAGGACTATATTGATGCAATCGGCGGGCAAGACGCCATTGACGGTATCAAAAATTTAGTTGCCAATGGCTCCTTGGTATTGAATATCGCTGGTCAGGAGTATAAAGGAGATTTCAGATCCCAGAAAATTGCTGACGGCAGATTCATAACACAAATGGTACTGCCAGGCATGGAACGCAAGGTTATCTATAACGGCACATATATGAAGTCACTTGATAACGGCATTCCTGATATGATACAGGGCGATAAAATGAAAATGACAGCCATTGAAGAATCTATATTCCCTGTTATCAGCCTTAGTAAAAGCCAGGCCGAACTTACTACGCTTGGCGAACAAAACGGAAAATATCTGCTTAAAGCCGTACACCCAAATAATAAAGAGCAGATATTCTACTTTGATAAAGAAACCGGCCTTCTGACTAAGTTCACTGAGAATATGGAAACGCAAGGCGGTATGATTGAAGCTATTCACTATATGAATGACTACCGTGAATTCCAAGGTGTGCGGTTGCCAACTATCAAGGAGATGGAATCGACATCGTTTTCTAATATCATCAAACTAGATTATACCGTAAACACAGATATTGACGAGAAAGATTTCGAAATTGAAAGATAAGCTCGATGCTGAATATCTTTTATTTCGATTTATTTAAGGGGGCTATTAAGCCCCTTTTTTTATTTATGGGCCAAAATTGGTAAAAAGTCCTCAACCATGTGAAAACTCCCGGTTATGATAATTGGTTTGTCATATTCAATAGCATATTTAAGTGCTTCATGTTGGGAACTGGCAGTTTGATAAGGTGCGGTGTCTTTAATGCCAATTCGATTATAATATTCAATTAATTTATCTGTAGTCGCTGCTCTGGGGGTGTTTGGGCAGTAAAAAATAATATGCGATGCCGATACCGACAGAGATTTCAATACCGTCGGGATATCTTTATCAGCCATAATACCGAAAATATATACTGGTTTCTCATCTTTGTATCTAAGTTTAAATTCTTGTATCAGATTTTCTATAGCGTCTACATTATGGGCTATATCTAAGTATATTTTTTTGCCCCTGTAAACTGTGGCCTGCATTCGACCAATATATCCAGTATTCTCAGATATTTTATCTATCCCGCTAATAAAATGATTTTCTTCCCAAGGGTGTTTCTCTCTGATTGATTGAAGAACCGCATAAGCGAGGCCGATATTATCTTCCCCGCTTTTAATCGGCATATTTAATTCAGCTAAATTAAATAAAATACCATTGATTTTTATCTGGTATTCATAGCCGTCCTCATTTTGCATTAATAAAATATCGCAGATACCTTTGGTATTTATATAATCTGTATTAACTGAATCAGCTTTTTTTTCTATTACTTTTTTAGCTTTTCCATCAGCATAGGTAAATACTGGAATACCTTTTTTAATTATACCTGCTTTTTCTGAAGCGATTTTTTCAATCGTATCACCAAGATATTCTTGGTGATCAAAGCCGATATATGTAATACCACTTGCTATCGGTTTTACTACATTAGTACAGTCCCATCTGCCGCCCATACCCGTTTCTAAAATCGCTATATCAATATTTTGGCTCGCAAAATATTCAAACGCCAGTACTGTTGTAATCTCAAAAAAAGTAGCTCCTGTTTCTTCGGATTTATCTTTAAGCTGTTTATATATTTCAATAATTTCGTTATCGGATATCTCTTTACCGTTTATTCTTATCCTTTCGTTAAATCTGAGAATATGTGGTGAAGTATATAATCCAACTTTATAGCCTGCTTCTTGCAGTGTTGATGCAATTATCGATACCGTTGCTCCTTTGCCGTTCGTGCCGGCTATATGCACTGAATCATATTTATCTTGAGGGCTGTCTAAATAATCGCACAGCTCAACAGTCCTCTCAAGCCCAGGCTTGATATTGCCCCGCGGCTTGCTATAAAGGTCTTCTATTATAGCCTTATATGTATCCACAGTACCTCCCGATAACATTTCTGCAAAAATAAAAAAGCCTGATCTAACTATTGTCGGATCAGGCTCAGATTATAATATTCAACTAAGTATTACTTTTTTCTTTTTCTCATCTTACGATCCCTTTTATCACTCTCAAAATTTTCTTTCTGGTTTGAGAGAAAAGCAGTCCACTTTTCAAGCTGCTCTGCATTTAGCAGCTCACCAAATGCCGTATTATAGGCTTCAAGGCATTCTTCTCTTGGGTTGGTCTCCGGTTTCATTTCTTCAAGTTGAGACTTTACAATTTCTCTCAGCTCCGTAAATTCAACTTTCGCATCCTCTCTCGATATAGCCTCAGCCCTTACTCTTTCTATAATATCAGAGCGAGTTGCCTTGGCAGAGTTAATGATGGCTTGTCTTTGTTCCCTTAGTGGCGCTGTTGCTTCTTCTATACAGTTTTTTAACTGCTCTTTTAGCTCCAAGTGTGATGCAATTTGCTGTTCAGTCAGTTCTAGTGCGTCAAATATTCCGCTGAATTTTTTCCTCGGAACCGGTTTGCCGTCTTCGTCTGTCATTCTAGGTGTATCATTGTGAACGTAGTCACCTAATTCATCCCCAAGCTCTACATAATCAATATTATCTGGCATTATGATATCCATATCATAGTTTGCAAGTGCTGAATCTTCACCACCGCCTCCTATATCTAAGGGGTTATCACCTTTTTTATCACATGCGATAATAACTATTGACATTATTACAGCAATTGCATACAAGAAAATTTTTTTTGGGTTCTGTAGCATTTTCATTTCTAATCTCCATTATTTACTGTTTATTTTTTAAAGGCCTTCTGAATGGATATACACCTCACTAATAAATGTGTTAGATTATTATGAAAATTTTTTTCGAGTATGATGCAACGGAATTGAGGGTTCTTTGTATTTCTTAGCAGATGATCGATCTACAATAACTTATTCTTACTTATTCGGAGATATTATTATGAAAACAGTTACACTGTTCAAATCTAAGCTACTGTTGCTTATAGTGGCAATGATCGCTTTAGTCTCATGCGAGAAAACCAATGATACCGGTGACCGGAGCGGCCCAATCGATATTGACCGCCCAATAGCCGGCGAAGCGACTATTATCGGTATCGTTACCGATACAAATGGAGACCCAATGGCGGGAGTCAACGTTTCTTGTGGCAACGCCACGGGAGTAACTAACGCTAAAGGCCGCTTCCAATTAGATGATGCCCCTGAGGGTAACGGCATGCCAGTCAACTTTATGCTTGACGGGTATATGACAACACAGAAAAAAGTAGATTCCAAAAAGGACTCAGAAAGACTTGTTTTCGCTACTATGACCCCCGAGGGTAAGGTAACTATGATCGATGCAGCCACTGGCGGTACAGCCGATCATGCCGGTATGACAGTTGAGTTTCCAGCGAATGCTTTTGTAAACTCTGACGGTTCAGCATTCACTGGTGAAGCAGAGGTATCGGTTACTTTCGTACCGATAACAACGGGCGAGTTTACGAATGTTTTCCCAGGTGATTTTTCTGGTATCAGAGAGGATGGTTCAGAGGCTTTTGTTGAGTCTTTCGGCTTTTCGGATATAAACATAACAGCTGGAAACGAAGAGCTAGAGCTTGCACCAGGCGTATTAGCTACATTGACGTATCCGGTTTCCGACGCTCAGAAAGCGGACGCACCTGCTACCATTCCCCTATGGTATTACGATTTTGACAGGGCGGAATGGATAGAAGAAGGTGCAGCGACTCTAAACGGTGATATTTATACGGGCCAAGTATCGCACTTCACGCCATGGAATGTTGATAAACCTATCGAAGTTGCCGACCTGAGAGGCCGCGTAGTTGACGGCGAAGGTAATCCACTTGAGAACGCTTATGTAAGGGTTGTCGCTCAAGGTACGATCGGTTGGGTTTTCACTGCTTATTCAGATGAAAACGGCGAGTTCACTACAAAAGCAGAAGCTAATCAATCGGTTAAGGCCAGAGCATTTTTTAATGCTGTTGAATCTCAGGAAGAGATGGCTTCAATTGGCGCAGAAGGCTCCAGCAACACTATAGCTGATCTTATTATCGATATTTCAGCACTGCTTCCGGGCTGGGAAGCTGTAGATGTTGGTGAGGATGGCTCATTTACAGACGTTTTCTTCTTGGATTGTAATACTGGATGGGCGATAGAAACATTCGGTTATGACTCAACAGAAACCCCCACTTTGAATATATATAAAACGACTGACGGTGGTAAAAACTGGACTAGCACAGATATAAATGGAAGCTGGTCTAATTACTCTGTCAGAAAATCTATGATAAAGTTCAAGAATGCTGATTTTGGCGTTGCTCTATCAGGAGTGGGATCATTTTATACAGAAGATGGTGGCGATACTTGGACAGATTTTATTAGCACTACAGATCATAAAATATCAGATGCGGATAATATCATATTCGGTGACGGTAATACCGTTTCGATTATCGGCAGTAAAGGAGTATCCACTACAACGGATCTCGGGCAAACTGTTACCACCACAGATATAGCCTCTATATTTGATACACAGGATTACAAGATGTTCTTGAAATCTCACCTTGTCAGTGATAACGAGTACTATATCTTTGCATCAAACAGCCCTAAGTATGAAGGTGTAAACGATTATACGATAGCAAGAACAACCGATGGCGGTACTAGCTGGACATCTGAGGAAATCATGGGTGCTCCGTTCAAAATGTATCCTAATCGGTATTCTGGAACATTTAGAGAACAATCAGGAGTAACACCACTGTTTTCTTTAAATGCTGATAAACATTATTCTATTGGTGGAAACAGCTTCTATACTTCGTTAGATGAAATGAGTAGCTGGAACAATCTTTCTACTACAGCTCCAAGTTTTGCATCTACCTTATTCATGTTAGATGAAAACAAAATATATGTAGGTACAGATATGGGAGGTTTGTTCGTAACCAGAGACGGCGGCCAGACTTGGGAACAATACCTGAACGCAAGCGGCGCAGCTATCCTGGATATCCACATGTGTGATGGCGAGAACGGCGTTGCCGTTGGTGCGAGCGGTACTATATTGAGACTATCTAAAGCAGAATGGCTCGACCTATAATCGCTAATAGCAACTACTTATCATATCATAATAGCCTCAGTTTAACAGCTGAGGTTTTTTTTTATCAAAAGTGTGACTTTTTTGCATCTTATTTGTCTATAGGGTTATATACAGTTAACTTATAACATATATCCAATAATAATATGGGGTTCTAATATGCAACGGCATTCTTGGTTTAATAAATTTTGGATGTTGGCGTTCGCAGCGTTTGCATTCGTATCATGTGAAAAAGTGGATACCCTTGACGATCCAGATGACGGCGACGGGCCGATAGATGTAGAGTCACCACTTGCAGGCGAATCCACAATAATCGGAGTTGTATATGATATGGAAGGCAATCCGATGCCGGGCGTGAACGTATCGAGCGGCGCCTCATCCGGTGTTACCAATGCCAAAGGTCGCTTCCAACTGGACGGCGCCCCGGAAGGCGAACATACGGCTGTTGATTTTGAGCTCGGCGGTTATATGTCCACTCAAAAAATCATCAACTCTACCAAGGATACCGAAAGACTTATCTTTGCAACCATGAAACCTCTCGGCAAAGTAACTGTCATCGACGCAGCCGATGGCGGTGCCGCCGAACATGACGGGATGATAGCCGAGTTCGAGCCTAATTCCTTCGTTACCGAAAGCGGTGAGCCATATACTGGGGATGTTGATGTTTCAATAACTTTCGTACCTACATCTACTGATGAATTCATCAATATATTCCCTGGCGACTTTGAAGGGATAAGGGAAGACGGCACTATATCAGCTGTGGAATCTTACGGTTTTGCAGATATAACAATTACAGGAGATGGTGAGGAGCTAAAACTAGCCAATGGTAAAACTGCGACTCTAAATTATCCTATTAATACTTCGCAGCAAGCCGAAGCCCCGCAGAGTATTCCGCTTTGGTACTATGATTTTGATCAGGCAGCATGGATAGAAGAAGGTGCAGCAACCCGCACAGGCAATATGTATGAAGGCGAAGTCTCGCATTTCACGCCGTGGAACGTAGATATACCAATCCCTCTTTCTACTTATAACGGTAGAGTGGTTGACGGCGACGGGAATCCAATCCCGAATGCTTTGGTAGAAGTAACTATCGAAGGTAGAAATACTTGGGGCGGCACTACTTATGCAGATATTAATGGTAACTTTAGTGGTCGCGCGATAGCCGATAGAGAGATCCGTGCCGTGGCATGGCATCAGTCAATACAGTCACAAATCGAAATCTTAACTAGTGCTCCAGAAGCAGGCAACACAGTAATTCCTGATCTTGTTATTGATACCAAAGACTTACTACCAGGTATAGAAGCTGTTGATTTCAGTGCTATTGGTGATATCACGAGCACCTTCTTCTTGGATTGCGGTACTGGCTGGGCCGTAACTTCTCCAATGGAAAACACCGTGACCCAACCTAACCTATTTGTACTAAAAACAATAGACGGCGGTACCACATGGACTACCAATGGCCTTAATGGAGTTAAAAGAAGAGCTGGTAATAAGAGTACGATTAAGTTTAGAGACGAAAACTTCGGTGTGATTACATCATCTTACGGGGTATTTATTACTCAAGATGGTGGCGAAAACTGGGAACTTTCGGAAGGTGGAATGTGGGATGGTAATATTTGGCGTAAACCACTTTACTATGAAACTGTATTTGGAGAAAATAACAGCATATATATCTACAATCCATTGGGTTCTCTCTTTTCATACGATATGGGTGAAACTTGGGAAAGCGAGAATAATATTTCTGATGAAGAATTCCAGTATAATGTACGTACTCACACCTACGGTCAGCATATATGGATTTTTAACGTCAATATTATGAATAATAATACATTAAACGAATTTAGAATATATTATTCTTCGAACAAAGGAAAATCATGGTATGAGAAAAATGTTAATTATCCTTTTGCTATGAATTATATATCAGGATTACCGGTGTCTTCAGAATCTAATCCACCATTCTTCTCCTTAGATGAGAATACGCATTACGCTTGTGCAGAAGGTAAAATCTATAAATCAACCGATAATTTCTCTACTTGGGAGGAAGTATCAAATTCAGCACCAGTAGGTACAACCGCTTTATTTGTACTTAATGAGTCGCATTTTGCCATCGGTACCAAATCAGGTGGTATATTTACGACAATTAATGCAGGTAGTACGTGGCAGCAATACAACAACCCCAAAGGGACGAGAATATATGATCTCTTCTTCTGTGATATAAACAACGGTATCGCAACCGGTGGCGAAGGTTCAATATTACAACTAAAGAAAAGAGGCTGGCTGGATCTATAATATCCCGCCGACCTTGTTTATGATACACGAGAAGCCTTGGCATTAGCCGGGGCTTTTTTTATTGGATACTGAAAATCTCTGCTGGATCCATTTTAAACTGTAGCATGCATGCGGTAGGCCTGCCACCATCTCCCCCTTTCCTTTGAACGGTTATCGTGCCTATTTTGATGTTTCCTCTGGGGGTTGTTGAGACCTTTCCATTACCATAATGATTGATGCATATATTCATTGGAAGCAATTTCCAGTTGGCATTCTTATCAAACTTCTGAGCTACCAACATCCATTCAGCCGCAAACTGCCCGCGCCCTTTGAGTATATCACATACTATAAGCGTTTTATATTCATTCAGCCATTTTATAATAAATGATTGTTCTTCTTTTGTAAACTCATCAAAAAACATTCTCCTTTTATCTCTTGGCTTTTCTACATCAGGAGCTATCTCTCCACAGTATCTCTTTAATATGTTCATGGCTTTCTTAGGCATATTCCAATACTCCGCATAATCATCTACCCAGCGTTTATCGATCTGATTATACCCTTTAGCTTGGCTCACTAATTTGACCTGGATATTCTGAACGTCCAATGCATCTACAAGAATTATATTTATATGGACTTGCACATCAGTTTTACCATATCTAACTACCACTGCGTTTATTTTAGATATCTTATCAAGATCATACCCCATTATCTGTAGCCATTTCTTTGCATCAATATCTTGCTGCCAATCATTGAATTTATCTACTATGTCCAGTTCGTTTCGAAAACCACCTTTAGCGGTATTTGAACCCAGTAATTGCTTTTTATTCACTTTTATCTATTGCTTTGATGATTTCTATCAAAATATGTTGGAGCACATCTATCGATACGCTGTTACCAAATTGCTTATATGCTTCGTTGGTTCTACTGTGATATCTAAATGATTCGGGAAAACCCTGAACTCTGGCACATTCTCTTGGGGAGAGTTTTCTTACTACACCGTTAGTTTTATATAAACCTGTTTTAGCACCCACTCCGCCTCCGTAAGCAGATAGAGTAATCGCATGGCCGATGGGGTGATAAATTCTTTCTCCCTGCCCCCCCTTATTTACAATCCCTACCTGAACGGGTCGGTTTGGCGGGGAAATCTGATTGAATATCACATCGTCTTCATTTATATTCTTATAGATATTGATATCGGGTCTTTCTATAACTTTTGCACCCTCTGGGTGGTCTTCCAAAATATCGTACAAGCTACTTTTTGATATCTCACTTGGGAACTTAAAACTGATATCGGAATATTTATCTACTCTAAATGCTACGATATATACTCTTTCCCTATTCTGCGGTAGGCCGAAATCGCTCGTATTCAATACCTTATAATACACTTTGTACCCTAACTGGCTGAGTGTGCTGAGTACGGTTTCGAGAGTATTGCCATTATCATGTCTGACAAAGTTTTTTACATTTTCTAGGAATAATATTGAGGGCAGGTGAAGTGATGTGATTCTGGCTATATCAAAAAACAAGGTACCCCTGGTATCCTCAAACCCCTTTCTATTGCCTGATATGGAGAAAGCCTGGCATGGAAAACCGCCGCAGAGAATATCGTGTTGCGGTATTTCAGCTGCACTGATTTGGGTAATATCACCTGCTGGCTGAAGCCTGTGATTCTCATAATATATCTGAGCTGAGTTTTTGTCGATATCAGACGCAAAAACACATTCGGCACCGAATGATCTAAGAGCATAGTGGAATCCTCCGATCCCCGCAAAAAGATCAATAAATTTCAATCCTTTTAATTTTTCACTATTCTCTAAAGTATCAATCAATATGGCTCACAACTGTAAATTTGTCTCGAATAAAAAGCATACGATAATAATGTGATTACTGTAACAAAGCTTCAAATTCTTTTACTCAATATTATAGTATCCAACTCCGTTCTCGCTACTTCATACTCTATTCGTATTTTTGTAACTTAAGATCCTACAATATAACCTACACTCCATGAACGAGCAGAACATCTACCCCTACGAAAGAACTCTAATAACATCGGCATTGCCTTATTCTAACGGGCACGTGCATCTCGGCCATGCAGCAGGGGCGTATCTTCCCGCAGATATATGGGCAAGGTACCGCCGGATGAGCGGTAGGGATGTTCTGTATGTATGCGGTAGCGATGAGCATGGTGTAGCTATTACAATAGCGGCCGAAAAAGAAGGTGTCTCGCCGCGGGACATCATCGATAAATATCATAATTCCAACCAACTGGCTTTCGATCTTTTCGGTATATCCTTCGATTATTATAGCCGAACCTCTTCCCCCGAACATGCACATACGGCGAGAGAGTTTTTTGCGGACTGCCTGAAACAAGGTTACCTGACTGAAAAGCGTACAGAGCAATTCTATGATAAAAAGGCAGATATGTTCCTGCCCGATAGATACGTGGAAGGTACCTGCCCGAACTGCTCTACAGAAGGTGCAAGGGGAGACCAGTGTGATAACTGCGGCGCATATTACAACCAAACAGAACTGATAGATCCCGTAAGCCTTGTCAGCGGGGGCAAACCGGTACTAAAGGAAACTTATCACTGGTTCTTGGATCTTAGCCAGTTTCAGGAATATCTTGAAAAATATATCGATAGCAAAGAACACCTCTGGAAAGATAATGTAATTCAGCAGACACGCTCTTGGCTTAAGTCCGGGCTTGGGGAAAGATCAATCACGCGCGATTTGAATTGGGGTATCCCGATCACAGGTATAGAAGGTGTCGATGATGAAAAAGCCGAGGGTAAGCGGCTTTATGTATGGTTCGATGCTGTTCTCGGTTATATCACAGCCACAAAACAGTTCCGCCCGGATAAGTGGAAAGATTACTGGATGGGCGGCGAGGAAACAGAGTATATCGCATTTATCGGTAAAGACAATATCGTATTCCATACACTGATCTTTCCCGCGCTTCTCCATGCAGGGTCGGTTGACGGAAAAAATTATATCTCACCTACCAATGTACCGGCGAACGAATTCCTTAATCTGGAAAAGCAGAAATTCTCTAAAAGCCGCAACTGGAGTATTGGCCTCCTGGAGTATCTACAGGAATACAATACCCCAAAAATGACTGATGCTCTGCGCTATGCCTTAGCTGTAAACCTACCGGAAAGCAAGGATTCTGATTTCACATGGAAGGATTTTCAGGCAAGGAATAACAACGAGTTAGCTGCTATAGCAGGTAACTTCGTAAACCGTGTCATCACGTTCCTCAACAAAAATTACGAAGGTAGATTGCCAGTAATACCCGCTGCTGGTATGCTGGCCGATCACTGGGCCAAGTCGATAGAGGATGGGCACACAGCTGAGATTTTTGAACAGGAAGATGTATTCGGCGAGCACGAAGAAACACTTTTCGCCTCCATAGCAGAGTCGTTTGCAAAAACTGTAGAATCATACGAAAAATTCCGCTTCCGTGATGCTATTACAGCCACTATGGATGTAGCCCGAGCAGCAAACAAGTACTTTAATGACAAAGAACCTTGGAAGGCCATAAAAGATAACAAAGATGATGCTGCCCTAACGATGTATATTTGCGGTCAGCTTGTTGGGGTCATCTCCAGAGTGCTAGCTCCGATAGTACCGCATACAATGGCTATGCTTCAGGAGTCTTTAGGTCTGGAAATATCCACTGGTCACCCAGAGAACGAAAATATTACTCGCTGGGAGGATGCTTTTCTTCCAAATCTGATGCCGGGGCAGGAAATCAAAAGCCCAGGCATTCTTTTCGATAGGATAGAGGATGAATTCGTAAATGGAAGGATTTCACGATTAGGTACCACGTTAGGTAAAGATCAGAATAATACAAGTACTGATGAGGAAACTGTAGCCAAGCCCGAACCGTTAAAACCTGAAATTGATTTTGAAACCTTTTTGCAGACCGATCTTCGTGTTTGTAAGATTATTGAAGCGGAAAAGATAAAGAAATCCAAGAAAATGCTTAAGCTTCAGGTCGATTTAGGTAATGAGACCAAACAAGTATTGGCCGGTATCGGACAAACCCATACCCCGGAAGAGCTAATAGGTAAAAAAGCGATACTTGTCGCTAATCTCAAGCCAGCTAAACTGATGGGAAGAATCTCAGAAGGTATGCTACTGGCAGCTACTACACCCAAAGGGCCTAGGCTTGTAACGCTACCAGACGACACACCTCTGGGTACTGATGTGAGATAAGGTTAAAAAGTTTTCGGGGTATTACATCTCAAATACATAGATATCACCTAAAATACCAGCCCGCATAGTTAGCTGGTTACCTTTTTGTGATAATAGGTACAGATGGTGTCCCTTATTTTCTTTGCACATTAATATGGCTTTCATGCCATTATCGTATTCCCACTTATCCGTAAAATCCATATCTCCTAAATCTACGCTTCTAGTGCCGTTCGAGTTTAGCGTTATCGAGTTACCCGGTAAGTGCCTCTGGATTGTGCTGGGATAAGAGGGCCACAGCCGAGAACATCATTACTGATATTGCTGCATAGATTTTAATCATAATAATATTCTGATTTTTAAGAATTTCAGATACTAAAATATCATTTTTTCAGATTCAATAATTACAGATTTCTGTATCCTGCTCAGCTGCCGTATCAGGCACTGCATAAACGCCACGCCATACCATAAACAGGCCAACCAATACTACCATAGCCGGTAGAGCTTTTACTGCCAACCCCTTTATTTTGCCACGGAAGGTCTTCGGCATTAGATAAAGAGCCGTCATCGCTGGGAAAGTACCAAGCCCGTAGAGCCCCATAAATGTCATCGATTCAATCGGGGAAGCCAATGCCATGGACATAGATACCGCGGTATAGACCATGCCGCACGGCAATAGCCCGTTAAGCAAACCCAATGCAAACAGTGAACTCCTGCTTCGCTTTTTAAGCAATTCCCCAAAAGGTTTTTTGATAGCTGCGGCAAATCCGCCTGCAATGCCTGAAAGCGGAAGTTTGCCAGTCGGCAGGTATCTGTAGATTATATATCCTATTATCATAGCGGCACCGATGCCTATCGATACCCCTGACTGAAGCCTATCAAGCCCTATCATTGAGCCAAAGTAACCGGCTATCAGTCCGAAAGCCATATAAGTAACGGCGCGCCCAATATTATAGGCAAGATTATCAGCAGCTATAGCCAATGGCTCTGTACTTGGGTGCGGAAGCATAAGTGCGATAGGGCCGCACATTGCCACACAGTGAAGCGACGCCACCGATCCAAAGAGAAATCCAGCTGTGATAATCTCCCACATATATTCAATACACCATAAGTGACTGTTCGTAATAATAAGGCATATCAGGTGTTTCCCACTCTATCTGAACCACCCACTTACCTTTAGGCATCTTCGATTTATCGATATTCATTTTGCCTTCGCCGTCCAGTTCTACAGGCAACAGCATATCAAAATCCTTCTCACTGGGCCTTAGTACCCGCATAGCTCCGCTGATATCCGTTGGTGATATGTCATCGGGAAAAGCAACGACTATAGATTCCCCATTCTGTTTCAGAGTCACATTACCAATCAGGGCGTTAGCATTCTCCATCCTATCGATAGTACCTTGGTATGCGAGATCTTTTTCATAATAGTTCTCATCAACCAAGTCCACGTTTACCGTGCGGGAATAAAACAGGAAACTTAGGATAGCGACTACAAAGCAGGAATAAAAAATTGCAATTCCCCATCCCCAATAAGCTTTCTTCTTTTTTTCAGCCATCTTTCTTACTACCTTTTTATATTCAATACGGATGGTTTCTCATAATTGGCCTTTTTCGACTCAATTATATTGCCTTCCTCATCTAGTATCTCAAATTGAATGTCAGTCAATGGTTCATCTAATTCACTTACAGGAACATCAAATAGGAATTTGAGTTCATTAACAGAATTTGGTTCTGCTTCGATCAGATTATTATCTACACCGAGTATGATGATATTACCTTCCAATCCGGCAGGCCTTATAGTAAAGCTCTGATTATCATTGGATTTATTGATATACTTAATCGAATAGATATTTCTTGTCATGTCATCGCCTATAAGTAAAGCTTGTGTACCTTTTTCTCTGAGTATTGTCGTGTCGATATTCTCGCGAGTCATCATAAGCACTGTCAGTAGTACAATCAAACCTGTTAGAAGCACCGAATACAGTACTATCCTCGGTGTAACCACTTTGCTCTGTCCGTTCTCTATCTGATCCAGCGACGCATATCTGATCAGACCTTTTGGCCTGCCAACTTTAACCATTACCTCATCACACGCGTCCATGCAGGCGGTACAATTGATGCATTCCAGCTGGATGCCGTCCTTAATATCGATACCTGTAGGGCATACCTGCTCACATTTATGACAGTCGATACAGTCCCCGGCGTCTGAACTTTGCCCTTTCTTCTTGAATTTTTCTCTTTTTTCTCCACGCTTGTAATCGTAGGCAACCACTATTGTACTCTTATCGATAAGTACTGACTGCAGCCTACCGTAGGGGCAGACAAATGTACAGGCCTGCTCCCTGAACCACCAAAATACGAAAAAGAATACACCGGAGAATAAAACTATAGCGGCAAAACCTGCAGCATGATCACTTATAGGTTCGCTGATTATCTTGAAGAGTTCATCGCTGCCGATAATATATGCTAAAAACAGATTGGATATGAAGAATGAAAGAGCATAAAATATAACGGCCTTCAGGCTTTTCTTTCTTATTTTTTCAGCGTTCCAAGGCATTCTATCCAGCCTGCGCTGATGGTTTGCATCACCTTCGATCCAGTATTCTATCTTGCGGAAAACCATTTCCATAAATATTGTCTGTGGGCATGCCCAACCGCACCACACCCTACCGAATACTGAAGTAAACAGTACCACGAAGAGCATTATCACCGCCATCGCGATAGCAAACAGATGAAAATCCTGCGGCCAGAATTTAACACCGAACAGCACAAACTCCCTTTCGAGAATATTAAAAAGTAGGAACTGGTGTCCGTTTATCTTTATAAATGGTGCAGCAACAAAAAATACTAGCAGGAACCAGCTTAAAACAGTCCGAGCGTTATATCTTTTTCCCTTAGGTTTTTTTGGGTATATCCAGAGCCTGTTACCAGTCTCATCCATCGTAGAGGGTCTGTCCCTAAAAGAGTCACCCACCTTGCGTGTAAGATCGCTTTCATCTACTACAAACTCTTGCAGGCTTATCTGCTTGGGGTGGTTGGGGGTACCGTGAAACTTGTTCACGGGGGTTTTACAATCTTGTTTTGGGCTTTTGTGTCTTAGCATTCCGTTGCCCTTCCTTTCTTCTTATTCTTTTAATATACAGATAAAAAAAGGCTCACCTTTTTAGCGAGCCTTAGTCTTTATCAGTTCACAGTAACATCTTCGGCAGCCGATTGATCATCCGTTTCGCCTTCCTCATCCGGTACCCAGATTTCTCCTTCGGGTTCTTTAGGGTTTTCAGGGTTAGTGCCCTGAAGCGATAATACGTAGCTGGATACAGCCAGTATCTCCTGCTTATCAAGAACACCTTCCCAAGGGATCATACCTTTGCCTTCCCTGCCGCCTTTTCGCAGGGTATTGACTACGTTTTCCATACCGCCTCCAAGTATCCAGTACTCATCTGTAAGGTTCGGGCCTACAAGGCCGCCACCATCAGCGGTGTGGCATGCCACACAGTTTTTCTGGAATACCTGCTGACCTGCAAGAAGTACTGTAGGGCTGTCATCGTAGGTGAAGTTCTCGTCATCGAAAAACACGAGTGTAGAGTCAATAGCGCCGGATGACATCAAAGCCTGATAGTCAGCCAGCTCCTGTTCGTATTGTGCGTACTGGTCTTTTCCCATATCTGTAAAGTGCATCCAACCGGCATACACCACACCGAATATTATAGTCACGTAGAAAAGGATCAGCCACCACTGCGGCAATGGGTTGTCGAATTCCTCAATGCCGTCATAATTATGGTCCAACAATCTATCTTCTGGCATATTATACCCCTTGTCCGTTTAAGCTGTGGTCAAATGATTCTTTATTAACCTTATTGTGCAGTTTCGGTAGATAATCCGCTTCCTCATCTTGCAATGGGATGTTTTCCATGTGTTTGACCGTATCCTTCCTAAGAGAGAATACCATCGCGATAACACCGATGAAAAACAGGAAGAAAAACACTAATACCGCGAGAGGGAAATCAGTAACACCCTCGATCTGTGAGAATATATTTCTGAACATTAGTCTCTTCCTCCCATCATAGCTGTATAATCTTTCTGTGCCTTGATATCTGTACCCAGCCTTTGCAGGTATGCGATAAGCGCTATGATCTCTTTATCCTGGCTAACCTCGATTCCGTCGGCAGCGAGCCTGCCTTGTATCTCGGCAGCCTGTTTCTGTAGATCCTGCAGCGCAACATCGGCATAACCTTCTGGATACGGTACCCCTAAGCTCTGCTGTATAGCGATTTTCTTGGAGGTGTAATCTGTATCCAGATCATCATCTATAAGCCACGGGAACGGTGGCATTATTGACTCTGCCTGATCAAACTGAGGGTTCAGCATGTGTTTGTAGTGCCAGCTATCGCTGTACTTGCCACCAACTCTGTGAAGGTCCGGCCCGATTCGTTTCGATCCCCATTGGAACGGTCTATCGTAAACGAACTCGCCGGATTTGGAATAGCCACCGACATGATTGGCAGAATATCGTTCTGTCTCAGCACGGAAAGGCCTTACCCATTGGCTGTGGCATGTATAGCAGCCTTCTCTTACATATATATCTCGTCCTTCAAGTTCCAGAGGTGTATATGGCCTGACGCTGGCAATTGTCGGTACATTATTATCTATTACATAAAGCGGGATGATCTCAAAAGCCCCGCCAACCAGTATTACCAGTGTACTGGCAACAGTTAAAGGCACAGGGTTTCTCTCGAGCCATCTCTGGATACCCCTGTCGCTCCGCTTAGGTTTGTAATTGTCACGAAGTGCAACCGCCTTAACCTTTTCTTTGGACATGAACGTACCCTGTCTGGCAGTTTTGTATAGGTTGAATACACCTAACAAAGCACCCAGAAGGTAGAACATACCGCCATGAGCACGCGCGGCGTACATAGGAACTATCTCACTAACTGTCTGCATGAAGTTCGGATAGGCAAGCTGGCCGCTGGCATCAAAGTCTGCCCACATCTGGCCTTGTGTAAGCCCGGCCCAGTACATCGGCACAGCATAGAATATTATACCGAGAGTACCGATCCAGAAGTGTGCGTTCGCAAGTTTTTTTGACCATATCTTTGTTCCGTACAATCTCGGTATCAGCCAATAAAGCATACCGAAGGTTAGGAATCCGTTCCAGCCCATACCGCCGATGTGTACGTGAGCGATAGTCCAATCTGTAAAGTGGGATAGTGCGTTGATTGATTTGATGGACATCATCGGCCCTTCAAATGTGGACATACCGTAAGCCGTAACAGCCACTACCATGAATTTCAGTACCGGATCCTCCCTTACCTTGTCAAAAGCTCCGCGGAGAGTCAACAGTCCGTTAAGCATACCGCCCCAACTAGGTGCGATAAGCATTATCGAGAAAACCATACCAAGAGTCTGTGCCCATTCAGGAAGCGACGAATACAGAAGGTGGTGAGGGCCCGCCCACATATATAGGAATATCAATGACCAAAAGTGAATGATCGATAGTTTATAAGAGTAAACAGGCCTGTTGGCCGCCTTGGGCATGAAATAATACATGAGACCGAGGAAAGGAGTCGTCAGGAAGAAGGCAACAGCATTGTGCCCGTACCACCATTGTACAAGTGCATCCTGTACACCAGCGTAAACCGGATATGATTTAAGGATATGCACAGGTATCTCAATCGAGTTTACTATATGCAGTATGGTAACTGTAATCCATGAGGCGAGGTAAAACCAAATCGCCACATATAGGTGACGCTCGCGTCTTTTCAGTACAGTCATCAGAAGGTTGATACCGAAAGCCGTCCATGATATAGCTATTGCGATATCGATAGGCCACTCTAACTCGGCATACTCTTTACCCACTGTATATCCCAACGGCAGGGTAATCGCCGCAGCCAGGATAATCGACTGCCAACTCCAAAACTGGAACCATCCCAGCTTGTTGTTCCAGAGCGAAGTCTTACAGAGCCGGGGCAGTGAGTAGTAAACGCCCATAAATATTGCGTTTCCTACGAAAGCGAAAATGATCGCATTGGTGTGCACCGGTCTTATCCGGCTGAAGGTCGTATAAGGGATGCCGAAGTTAAGTTCGGGTAGCCATAGCTGCATCGCCATAAGCAGCCCTACTAGCATACCTACTATACCGAAAACAGTTGTGGCTATGGCAAACGCCCTTACCAGTCCGTTTTCATAAGTGAATGACTCCACTGGCGGCTGTTCTACAGCAACCTTAGGAGCCGTGGGGGTCTGGCCCTGGAATATATCCTTTTCCTTGTCCATACCTGTTCCTTTATGATATTATTGAAATGTTTTTTCTCATTTAATGATATTATCGTCGTTTAGGATTCTATACGCAGGGGTTACGGTATCCTCGAACTGGTTCTTCTTTACCGACCAGAGGAAAGCCACCAAAAAACCAGCGGCCACCAAAATACTCGTTACTATAAGTACAACTAAAACCAGCACTATAACAATCCTTTGTATCAAATGGATAATATCTACTTTCTAAAATTATCAATTAACAATGGAGTGGCAATAAAAAACCGCTCGCAACGTAACCCCGTGTGTTTTACCCCCCGATGTAATAACTGCTGATATGCTTCGTATTAGCGTTATATAAATATTCATAATACTTTTTTATATTGTGAAAAGATGTGGTTTGTCAGTAAGTAAAAAGAAATTTCATTTGTGCCGATTTGGAGTCTTCACAAATGATAGTAGGATGGAAACAGATAAGCAATAAATGCTTAACTTTTAATCATAAACTTAAAGGTTTACGTATGAGGAAGAATTTTTTCACGATGGCATTAGCGGTAATAGCTATGGCATTCATGGGTTCGACAGACGCTGAGGCGCAACTGCCAGAGGGCAACATAGGCGTAGGGGCATCAATAGGTGCTAACGATACTGGCGCTCAGATTTTCTATGCACTTGAGGAAAACATGGATATTGCCTTGACTTTAGGCTATTCATCAAAAACCCCTGACGGCGGAGATGCGGCAGATGTACTGAACATTGGACTTCAATACAGATATTTGTTCTTAGAACCTGCTAATACTATCGATCCTTACTTGTCAGTAGGTTTGATTTATGGTACTAATGCAAATGAAGGAGATGATTACAACACACTCTTCATTCAAGCGGCTTATGGACTTCAAGCTGAATTAGTCAAAAACGTTTATCTCTTCGCTCAGATAGGACTTGGTTTCGGAATGGAAAAT
Organism: uncultured Hyphomicrobiales bacterium; assembly: GCA_964462685.1. Taxonomy (GTDB): domain Bacteria; phylum Bacteroidota; class Ignavibacteria; order Kapaibacteriales; family UBA2268; genus CAYWYR01. The sequence goes on from CAYWYR010000008.1 coordinate 89,771, forward strand.
TCTGTTAACATCAGCGATGAGGACATTACTAATACAGAGATCAACTTTGGTGGCTCTCGCTTAGGCGCTATCATATATATGCAAGACTAAATCTATATCTAAAATTTAGTTGCCTCTTTTATCAGCCGCTTATATCAATAAGCGGCTTCTTTTATTTATATAGCAACAGTAACAATCACAACCGTTATTATTTATTAATTATACAATTATTATTTCTACTTGACGTGTTTGTTTATACAATTAAGATAAAGGTTTATATAAACCTATTATTAATAACAACCAAGAGGTTTAGAAATGAAGAGAAGTATATTCTCAATAACAATAGCGGCTGTAATGGCCATATTTTCAGTTACTGATTCAGATGCACAGGTTAAGGAAGGACTATTCGGTATAGGTGCTAATTTCAGTACCGATAATCAGATGGCATCGCTTTACTACGCGGCCGATCCCCAGTTTGACTTAGCGCTTATGTTCGGTTTCAACCAATACAATGAAGATGGTGAAGATGCGATAAATGCATTTACAACAGGCTTTCAATTCAGATATATATTAGATGAAGGGGACAGTAAAGTGGATCCGTATCTAGCACTTATGGCTCAGTATTCAATTGATGACCAGTTTATGAATACAGGTTTGGACAACAGAGCTGGAGAAGATTTTACATCACTCGGCTTTGGCGCAGCTTTCGGTGCTCAGGCAGAACTCACAGATAATTTTTATCTTACTGCACAAATAGGGGTAATGTATGAACTACAGGGATACGTTGATTCAGATAGGGTAGACAATAATGACGGTCCAGATATCGAAGATGTTAAAGCCACAGAACTCAACCTCGGCGGTTCAAGAATCGGCGCGATTTGGTATTTCGATTAATAACTACATACATACTTGAGAGTTAAATCTTAAGAAAAGCTTAAAGCAAAAGCCGATAGGGTACATACCCTGTCGGCTATTTTTTTATGAAGTTATGGTATTCCGTTAACCGACTGCCGCTATTACTTTTATAATGAAGCTTAACTATATAAAATCCAGAAATCAAGTTAGATAAATTAATATTAACGGCATTGCCTACCGGTATAATATTACCCGACCAGGCCGCATTACCTATCGAGTTAAAAATTTCGATATCGACATCGCCTAAAGCAGCTTCGCCAAGAATAATATTGATATTATCGAATGCAGGGTTTGGGTACAGGCTTTTAACAGATCGCGAGGTATTGGAGTGTGGATCTTCTTGTACCGATAAAAGTACGCAATCCTCCAAAGGTTCTATCTCTGGATATTGGTTCTGCAGATGCTGAAGAGCAAAACAAGAGCGTATGTCAAAGAAATCTTTTACTTTCTCTACATTCTCTCTCCACTCTTCAATGTTTTCAAAATGACCCCATCGCGCGATATGCATTTCCATCTCTGGCTCTAAAACCGCTGCCAATGAGTCAATATGGTTTTGGGTATCATCTATTATGAACAACTCACCTAATGCTTTTTCATACATTCTATAATAATCAAGTCTTATCTCTGGATTAGATAGGATTCTCCTGAAAATTAAAGTAGAAGCTGGTCGGTTTGGCCAAGTAACAGTCGTATCGGTATTATTAATATGCTTCTGCATATCTAAATCCGCACTGTTGATACCAGCATCAAAATCAAATGGTAGCCACCTGAATTTGATATCCGCACTATCAGAGTTCCAGAATTTTATATTAGCACTTGGCCAATCATAATTAGCAAGATATGTTTCTAAAATCGTGTAATTTAAAAAATTGTTGATATCGATATATTCGGAAAGCTGATCTGGAAACAACGGGCTTTCTGTTTCCGCTATTTCCAACCAATCCATAAACTTTTGATAGGAGGCGTTTGATCCGTTGTCAACTTCAACTAAGTAACTGCTAAGAAGGTTTATATTATCTTCTTTAATATCATATTCTCCCGATAGAAATTCTTCATCAAACCTTTCTTCCAATAGTTGAACGCCCCAGTACTCACCGTTAATAAAGACATTTACATATTTATCACTATAGTAATCAAGATTTAACTTTTTTGCTAGATATTGTGTAACTGTGTTTCTTATTGTGGTACTTTCCCTGCCCCATTCTCCCATGGATGTTTTAAGTACTATTCTTTTATAGTCTTCTTTCCTGTTTGGGTTTATCAATTCTTTTGGGAAATCTTCGGAACCGTAATCATTTCGTGCGTAGAGCCTCAGTGACTTTTGAGCGGCCCCCCTCGTCAGGCCTCCGTGGATACGGAGTCCGATATCGGTGTGGAATTCTTTTGTTCCATTGATATAATAAGTGAAAGATCCTTCTCTTTCCCAGCTTCTGCCCCTAGCGAAATAATTACCAGACCAGTTTACATTATCGGGATTGAAAAATCTGCCAGGATGGTATATACCGGTTTCATGATCGAAAAAATCTTCCTCATCTATTTTTATAGATACAGAATTAAGATCGCTTTTGAAGCCTACAAAAAAATAGTATTCGAAAGTATCTATGACAATATCATTATAGTATTGTACAATCCTGATAATATCAGCTTTATAAACATCAGAAGAGGGTTTTTTCCATTCTGGAAACGGCATTTCCTCATTCGGGGTTGTTGGTATATAAGAGATACCGGTTTCTTTGTCAGCGAATTGCTTCTGAACCAACAGACCGTTAATCGGAAAAGGTTCTTCTCCTTCCCCTGATATTACTTGAAGCGAGTACCCCTCCGGTACTTCAGCTTTGAACAATATCTCATCGTCATAAAAGCCGGGTTCATGGCTTAGCTCTATTTCTGCTGAAAAAATATTTCTCCGCCCGGGGGTAGGTTTGTTCAGTTTAATAAAGTCCCCAATGCCGTCAGGCATCCGGCCGTATGCCTGGTCGGTATCCAGCTCCGGCAATTCCAGTACTTCGTAGGCTGTACCGTTTTTGTAAAGAGTAATCGTTTCTCCGCCAGAACTTAGCCTGAAAGGTAAACCGATGAACGGTGGTTCCATCAAGGTATCATCGCTGGCTAAAAACAATATCACGCTTTGAGCCGCGACAATCGTATCGGGCAGGGTGTAGGGACTCTCCAGGCTTTCGTCGGCTATGGAGTAATCCGATAGCTGTACAGGCTGATCGGAACTGTTGTAAAGCTCTATCCAGTCTCCATCGTATGATATACCGTCGATATAGTCGATATCAGAGCTGGTGAGAGCCTCATTGATACTGATCTGCCCATATCCTATAGTTGCTGAAAGCAATAACAGTATAGTCAGCATCAACTGATTTGGGACCGATATAGAATTAATCATTGAATTAGGAGAATATTTACGCTATAATTATAAGTCACGCGATAAAGCGTATTCGTTACAATTTAATGAAAATATTATCCATTCGCATAATAAACACTTAAATCGATCAGTTCAATCGATCAGTTCACTAGTATATCCGAGGAGAGCGGAAGAGAGAATGTAAATACACATCCTTTTCCAAGTTCGGAATCGCATTTTACATTTCCTCCCATCATCTCGGTGAGCTTTTTAGTTATAGACAGCCCGAGCCCTGTAGAGTGCTCACCACCTGTGGGTTGTGGCGTAAGCCTGGAGAACTTATTGAAAAGTTTAGCCTGATCGCTCTCCGATAATCCAGGGCCTTCATCCTTCACAGACACCATACCTATTGAGTTATCTGAATCGGTAGATATTTTAATATTTATATGTGAGTTATGAGGAGAGTACTTTACGGCATTGGAGATCAAATTATCCAAGACCTGCAATGATAATCCACTATCTCCATACATAAATATTGGGTGTGTAGGCTTTTCAACTTTAATTGAAATACCCTTTTCTTTGGCTCTGTGTTCATAACTAGTCACTACCGAATCCACTATCGAACCCGTATCGAAATTGTCATAACTTACCTTCACTTTACCCTGTTCAACAGCATTGGCATCCAACAGGTTTTTTATGAGATCAAACATTCTAGCGGAGGAAGTAAGGATATCAGCAGAGAATTCGGATACTTCGTTTTTTGTCAGTGATGTATCAGTTTTCATGAGTTGAGCTGCCATTTTGATACTTTGCAGTGGGTTTTTCAAATCGTGTGAAACAATACCTAAAAACTCGTTTTTCTCTACAAGTAATGCTTCAAGATCATTGTTCTGCTTAAATAGAATAAGATTATTCTGCTCTATCTCCTTGCTTTGTTGTTTAAGCAAAGCTTGCTGTTTCATGATCTCATCATTTAACATTTTTAGCTGTTGATTGCTATCCATCAATTCATCTGTTCTCTGCTTTATCTGGGTTACCATTTTCTGAAAACTGGCCGAAAGCTCCTCAACTTCATCACGGGTATTGGTATTTTTAACCTGAACGTTAAGATTTCCGCTGGCAAGTTGATTGGCAGCATCTTTCAGGTCTGATATCGGTTTGGATATACGGCGGGACATCCATAGGCTAAGAATAATAGAGACAACCAAAACCGAACCCATTACAGAGAAAATAAAGAACTGAGCGATTTCAGCTTTTTGGGATTTCTTACTGTTCAGCTCCATACCCATAGCCATAAGGTTGGTATTCATTTCGTTCAGCTCTTCGTATCTGGTATTGATCAGCTGGCTCACATCAGATAGTTTTAGGAAGCCTACTGTATATAATGCGATATCTTCAAGAAGCCTTTTCTTCATCTCACCTCTGAGCTGAGACATCTGAATTGTCTCTTCCAGCCTTTTGGCTATGCTCTTGACAGAATCAATATATTTGCTGTCGCCTCTCATGATAAAGTCCTTCTCGCGGCGGCGCAGCTCCAGAGCCAATATCTGGGCTTGGGTCAGCCCCTCATCTTTTACTATTTTCTGCAGATTATGAATCCTCTCTCTAAAATCACCTTCCATCCCAGAGTCCTCATCTATCCCTCGTTTGATACAAAGCTGGATAAGATCTTCAAATTTATCAAAGAAGGCATTTACGGAACGCTCTAATTCTTCAAGGTCTTCATCATCGTTGAAATAATCTATATCCTTGTTGATAGCGATACGGCTAGCGTTTATAGAGTCTATCTGGTTAATATTGCCTCTGAACTGGAAATCATTCAGCCTGCGCTGGGCATCGAGCAGCTGCAACTGAATATCCTTAGCTATAGACTGCTGCTTGAGCTTCCATTGAACATAAACAGAAGAGAGAAGAATAAGAACCGCACCGGCAATGATGAACGCCGATATAGAGAGAATCTTTGAAAAAAGGGTTGTTTTCTTAAATACCATATAGTTACGGAGTTAAATTGTATTGATATGGATCAAATATACAATTCTACTGTTAAGGTTTAATAAAGAATACGATTGATTCTAATCAAAATGTAAATGAACAGAAGATAATAGTATTTTCACTTTTCTGAAAAAAAATGATCTATTTACTCGTTAACTTAAGTCATAAGCCGTAGTTTTGCGTTCATTAAAAAGCAGCATTAAGAAAATACTATGAACAACACAGATATAAGAAACGGCAAATACTTCAACCCATGGCATAATGTTGACCCAGGTGAAAGGGGAACAGGCCTGGTAAACGGGATAATAGAGATACCTCGTGGAAACCGAGCTAAATACGAACTTGATAAAGAAAGCGGGCTGATAAAACTCGACAGAGTCCTTTATTCCTCGGTTTACTACCCCTCGAATTATGGTTTTATCCCACAGACATACTGCGAGGACAAAGATCCGCTTGATATACTCGTGATATCCCAGATAGAGGTAGTACCGATGTGCCTAGTGCCCTCAAGGGTAATCGGTGTAATGCGAATGCTTGACGGCGGCGAGGCTGACGATAAGATAATTGCCGTAGCTACAGGTGACAAAAGCGTATCAAGATTTGAGGATATTTCCGAACTACCGGATTACTACCTTAACGAACTAAGAAGCTTTTTTGAGGACTACAAAAAACTCGAAAACAAGGAAGTATCTGTTGAGGAATTTCAGGATAAGGAAACAGCGATTAAAATCTTGGATGATTGCTATGATATGTATGAAGAAAAATTCAGATAAGATACATCTCTCTGATATAGTTTACTACACAAAAAAAGCGGTTCTATTAAAATAGTGCCGCTTTTTTTATTATTCTATTCAGGATGTACAGATATTATCTCTTAATCAGTATATCCTGGTATGTATCACCCGATACGTCCTTGGCAGTAACGATATATTGGCCCGCGGATAATCCACTGATATTTACATCGCTGAACATACCTGAATCCGAACCTATTACGGTTTTGCCGTTCATATCTGTAATAGTATATGATACAAGCTCAATACCGCTGCCGAAGCTGAATACATCACTAGCGGGATTTGGCCATACTCCAGCACTTGCCACTCTGTCTTCATCAACGGATGACGGTACCAGATTGACATACCACATGTCCTTTCTTAGGTCAAAGTTTTGTTTATTACTACCTATATGTGCCCTGCCGCCTACAATATAGAGCCTTCCCTGCAATAAGAAGCTGCCCGGAGCCCATCTGCCTGTACCAGGGTGAGGCGGTAATTCGGACCAGCTATCAGTCTGTGGGTCATATTCCCAAAATTCACCCCTATCAAAATTTTGGTGGTCATAACCCTGTCCACTTACTACATAGCCCTTACCTCGGAAAGCAGTCTGTTGGCCAGCAACGCGGGGCTCTCCCGGAAAGTCTTGCATTTTAGTCCACTCTGTACTAACGCCTGGGGTCCATTTATGCCAGTCACGATAAATGGGAGTTGTTAACCCATTCCATACCTCTTGTACACTACCGTGTCCTAGCCCTACATATACATCCCCATCTATACCAAAGTAGAAAGGATGGTGACGATTATTTCCAACTGGATCCGCTATTTCTTCCCATGTATCAGTAGATATCTGATACTGCCAAAAATCATTTTTATTTCCTGATTGGTCATTTCCAAAGCCAACCACGATATAATCACCTTCGGCAACAAAGGCAGGGTGCGTACGACCTTCACAAGGGCAGGGGGTAAGCTCTCGCCATTGTTCAGTCTCAGGGTCAAACTCCCATAAGTCATTAAAGTATTGCTGGCCAACACCGAAACCTAAGTAGGCCTTTCCAGATGCAGTATCACCATAAGCAAGCCCACGAGCTGCACCGGGAAAATCTGGCAGCTTTTCCCAACTATCTGCACTTGGATCATATTTATAGAAGTCTCTATATAATAAATTATTAGCATCAACCCCTGTAGCCATATATCCATAGCCGTTTATGGAAAAAGTAACAGGGTGGTGCCTTTCTGGTGGATTACCGATGAAGTCCGCGGCCTGCACCCAACTTTGCGCATTCATGGCTAGAGTAGAGGCAATAGCTACTATTATCAAAGTATATATTTTATACATTTTATCCTTTATTATTTTAAGATTAACTCAAACTTAACACTTTTTTATAGCAATAGTTACGAAAACAAATACTATTCACAGCCGTTTCATGTGGCAACACTTGCTTCATAATCTTAACTGAGAACAACAATGAAATCATTATCACTTATTTTTAGTTTTTTATGCATTTCCTACAATTGTTTTACTGCCGATATCACCCTGTTAATCAAAAATATTGACGAAGTTAAAGGGGATGTAGCTTTTGCTATTTACCAAGAAGGCGATTGGCTAAACGAAAAAAAGTACAGTTATTCGGTTCGGGAAAAAGTAACTGGTAAAACCATGAAACTGATAGTAAAAGACGTAAAGCCTGGAACTTATGGCGTTGCGGGCTATCATGATACGAACCTTAGCAAGAATCTTGACAAAAACTTTATCGGAATGCCAAAAGAGCAGGTCGGATTTTCAAACGGGGCTACTATCGGGCTGGGTGCACCCGATTTTGATGATGCTATTATAAAGGTAACAGAAGGCGGAAAAAACGAGTTTGTTATCGAGTTTGATTGATCCTAAAATGATCTTATGCAGCTAATGGGGCTATAATGTCATATCAACCAAAGGTCATGTCATACCTTAGTGTCACACTGAGCCTGTTGAAGTGCTTGTCGAGTATTTGGCGTCTGAGATTCTTCGCTGCGCTCTGAATGACATGGCTTTGCCTTGGCCTCTGGCTAGCTTAGGGTGGTGGGACTACTAATCGCTTTCTTTTCGAGTAGCACTAACGAAACGGTTCCCAACCCCTCATCCGAAGTCATGTCATAATGTGCCCGTCAAAGTGATAGTAAATGTCAGGTAAAACGAGTGGAGCTTTTGGTATATATTTATCTCGATATTTCATAAACTAAGGAACATATATAATAACATTCTCATCTTCTAGCTTGGAAAAGCCTAAGTCAGCAGTAAGAAGAGGTATATCTAATGATGTAGCGGTTGCTGAGATAATAGCGTCTGGTAATTTAAGACCCGATTTAATCCGTGCTTCAATAGCGAGTTCTTTAATATTCTCTGATATATTGACAATCTGAATTCTACTTATCAAACTCTTAATCAAAATATTATCATCATCGCTGAGAAACCTGTGCGACAATAGCTCCATCTCTGTTATTATGGATGCCACTGGCCTATGAGTGGTAAACACGTCTATTATATGAGCATCACCTTGCAGAAAATAAAGTTAGATATTCGTATCTACTAAAAGCCTATCCCCATTCATCCCTGACCTCTTTCTGGAATTGAACTGGATTTATTTTAGATTTCATTTTCCCAGCCAACTCCAATAGTTCTACTTTATCAGCCTCCCGTTTAGAGTAAGCTTTCTTGATAGCTTTAGCAGGTGAAGTCCCCTTTTTTATCTTAGTTGCCATAAATATCCTCCTTGCATTTCTTAACGATGGTATAATGAGTATGTTTAACACTTATTATAATCGTAGCGCCGTAATATATTAAGCCGTTAGAGTAGTTATCAAATCATCAATCATAAGTCATTTCATTTCTAAGTGTCATAATGTGCCCCTCGAAGTGCTTGTAGAGTATGCGGTGTTTGAGATTCTTCGCTGCGCTCAGAATGACGGGGCTTTGCCTCTGACTTCGACAAGCTCAGGCATCGGATGAGTATTCAAGTCATTTAGAGGTCATGTCATATTGAGCTTGTCGAAATATAAGACATGGGCGATGGTAAAAATGTTATGCACTTGTCTAATCCTTGGGGCTAGCTCAGGATGACAAGTGTTTTATCAAAGCACTGGATTCCTCGGGCTATGCCGCTCGGAATGACGGGGAAATAATCTAATATCCTGTAGCCCCGACGGGCCCAGCCCCGGGATGACAAGCAATCGCTTTCCAAATAGCGATATCGAAACGATTTGTAACGAGGGGTTACAACCCCTTGTTGGGAATAAATCGCACATATACCAAAACCTCATCCCGAAGCCATGTCCTACTGAGCCTGTTGAAGTGCTTGTCGAGTATTTGGCATTTGAGATTCTTCGCTGCGCTCTGAATGACATGGCTTTGCCTCTGACTTCGACAAGCTCTGGATTCCTCGGGCTATCGCCACTCGGAATGACGAGTGGTGATGTTCATGGCTTGGGGCAAGCTCAAGGGAGTGAAAAGCCCAAACTATTATAGACGCACTCAGAATAGTTGACTACCTATTGCCTTTGACCATAATAATATCATAATCTACATTTCCCCGTTTCTTTACGAACTCGTAATTGTAGTATATATCTATAGGTTTCATTATGCCAGCTTGCTGGCCAGTAGGGAGTATTATAGTATAATCTTGATTAGGATCTAAAATAAACCCGGGTTCACTATCATAGCTGAAAAATGATTCAACATTCGCATTATCATCGATCAGGCTATAACCTACTACCGCATCCAGATCAAAACCGTTGAGGGTAAAATCATGGTTCGGGTGATCAGGGTTCTCCAGAATCAGCTGTGTTTTATCCTCGATTCTTATATATTTTATCCTATCTAAGCCTACATCGGTAAGATCAAAACTATTGCCGCCGGCATTGCCCGGTACAGTTACATCCCCTTCACCAAGCGTGGGGGCTGTGCCAGCCATGCCTTCTAATGTCATTATATCATAAGGAAATTCTATCCATTCTTCACCGTCCCAGCTCACACTTACCGATGCCGGTTCGGCATATATACCTTTGAAGTATTCGAATGCGTTTTCATAAATAGTGAAGTCAGGTCCATCGGTATTTTCTAGGTACATACCTTTCCACTTGAGAGTTATCGCCCCCCCCAAACCAAGGGCACATATCTCATCGGGGGATGTAGTCGCAACATTCCTTCTGGCCGTAGCACTTGGCCAGCCGAGTATGTTTTCGGGGAAATGCTGTGGGTTCTGCCCGTGAATGGTATTCTCACCGAACCGGTAATCTACTACTTCAGTTACATGCATTACTTCTTGTGCGTGAATAGCCGAACATAGCAGAGCGAATACTGAAACTGAGGCAATTTTTATGTTGGAAGACATCATAATACTCTTTCGTTTTAAGGTCTGATTTTAGTAATCATTCTCGGCATCGGTATCGTCTCGCGTATGTGTTTTGCACCTGTGATCCATTTTACAGTTCTTTCAAGCCCCATACCGAATCCTGAGTGAGGAACCGAACCGTATTTTCTTAAGTCGAGATACCATTGGAAGTCTTCGAGTGGCAGATCGTGTGCCTTGATTCTTTCAAGAAGCTGATCATGGTCGTCCTCTCTCTGGCTACCACCTATAAGCTCGCCGGATTTTTCCGGGCCTATCATATCCATGGCAAGCACAGTCTTAGGATTTTCAGGATCGCGTTTCATGTAGAAAGCTTTGATATCGGCAGGGTATCCGTAAATGAACAATGGCTGATCAAGATCCTTTGTAAGGGCTTCTTCCTGAGGAGTACCGAAGTCTTCGCCCCATGGGAAAGGTCTTATTTCTTCCTCGCCGCCGCCTTCTAATTTACGGATCAGTGGCACATCCATCTCTCTTAGCTTTTCTACGGCATCGCTGTATGATATTCTCGGGAAGCCGCCCGTTATCTTTTCCAAAGGCTCTAAATCGCGTTCTAGTATCTCAAGCTCTTTTCTGCATTCTTTAAGTGCGTTTTGTACTATAAATACAGTCAGATCTTCCGCCAACTCCATATCATCATCCAGATCGAAGAATGCCATCTCAGGTTCCACCATCCAGAACTCAGTAAGGTGCTTTCTTGTTTTAGATCTTTCCGCACGGAAAGCCGGCCCGAATGTATATACCTTACCCAGTGCCATTGCCGATGCTTCAGCATATAGCTGACCGGATTGCGAAAGAAATGCATCACCCAAATCAAAATACTCTGTACTGAAAAGTGTAGAAGTACCTTCACAAGCGTTGGGGGTAAGCAATGGAGAATCCATCAACTTGAAACCGTTGTTATCGAAAAAATCCCTGATCGATTTCTGTATGTTAGCACGTACCCTCATTATCGCATGTTGCCTGCTCGAGCGCAGCCATAGATGGCGGTTATCCATCAAGAAAGCGTCGCCATGCTCTTTAGGTGTGATCGGGTATTCTTCAGTAATCTGATATACGCCCAGATCAGTAGCGTCAATCTCAAAGCCGCCGGGGGCCTTATCCGAAGCTACTACCTTACCTTTAACCCAGAATGAAGATTCCTGAGTAAGTGATTTAGTCGCCTCGAATACCTCTTCGGATACATTTGCCTTAAATACTACACACTGAGCGATGCCCGTTCCGTCCCTCAATAAAAGGAAATGAAGCTTTCCCTTACCACGCTTATTATATAGCCACCCTTTAAGAGTTACCTCTTTATCAACGTGCTGCGAAAGGTTTTCAACGTAAACGAAATCTTTATATCTGGACATCTTTATTATCGCTATTTAATAGTTCTACAGAGTGCTGTATCAATGGATTACAAAATTAAGAAATTTGTGTTGGCTATGGCTATTCCGTTATTATCATAACAAGTAATCGCTTTCTTTTCATATAACGATACCGAATTGATTTATAACAAGGGGTTGCAAACCGTTGTTAGGAATATATCGCCCTTTTGCCAAATCCTCATAGTCAGGTCATGTAATACCTAAGTGTCACACTGAGCATGTCGAAGTGCTTGTCGAGTATGAGGCGCTTGAGATTCTTCGCTGCACTCAGAATGACGGCGGATTCTCCGCCTCGGGGCTAGCTCGGGATGACAAGTATATTATCAAAACACGGGATTCCTCTGGCTTCGCCACTCGGAATGACGGGGGAAAAATTAAATAAAAAAATTTACAGATTAAACCTTTGCGGTTTTCCACATTTTTGTTAAGTTGTCCGTCCGGATGGGGAAAACAAATATTGATTACTTGTTATTCTGACCATACATCCGCTTTCTGCTTTCCACTACCAAAAAGGGGGATTTTGTTATGGAAGATACTACTCTGCAGTTTTATAAAGTCCAGTCTGGCACAAAACTCAATATTCCTATGTTCGCTATGTCGGTATCGGCGGGTGTACCCGTTGAGGCCGATGAATCCATCGAGAAAATCGTTGACCTGAACGAGCTACTTATCGACCATCCTGGTTCTACCGTTTTCGCAAAGGTTTTTGGCCGAGAAATGGAAGATGTCGGCATTAAAGACGGAGATGTACTTGTTATCGATACAGAGATAAAACCACACGACGGGCGTATAGTTGTTGTGAAAATCGGCGATCAGCATCTAGTGAAATACTACCGCCAGGTAAATGGAGAGCTTTACCTGGAATCCCAGAACCGCCAGTTTATCCCAATAAAATTATCCGATATGCTCAGTTATGAGATTATCGGTACGGTAACCAAAGTAATCCATACATTTGCTTAAAAGTAAAGCTAATCTGGCATAAGTGTTGTCTGGTAGAAAAAACAGAATCAGGCACCAAAAAAAACACAAAGCCCTATAAATGAAAATAAAAGAAGTGATAGAGGTAAGGAGCAGGTATTCCTTTGAAGCACCTGTGGTAAGGGCCAGCGTTCGCAAGAACGAAAGGCCTGCCATAGCCGCGCCGCTTACCGATATCAATATTACTGATTCGCTTGTGCCCGACCCTTCCAAAGTGTTTGTTGTAAGGGTGAACGGGGAAAGTATGATCGATAGAAATATTTTCGACGGTGATGTATTACTTGTAGAAAAAGCAGACAGAGCAAAAGACGGCCAAATCGTAGTCGCTTCGGTCAATGGGGAAATGGCTGTAAAGACATACAGGACAGTAAAAGGGCATCCGTATCTTTTTGCTGAAAATGAAAAGTTTGTTCCTCTAAAAATATCCGAATTTTATAATTTTCAGATTCAGGGCATAGTCCGCCACGTTATCAGAGGGGTTTGATATATGATACGCCACAGATTTCTGCCTGTGCTGACTGGCCTGATAGCTTTTATGCTTTTGGTTATGGTGGGCGATCAGATAGTCCACATGTTATATCCTATGCCTGAGACTGCCGCAGCTGGCAATAAAGAACTCATGGTCCAGTATCTGGTGGCCCTACCGGAAATGGCATTTGGTGTACTTGGGCTAGGGTGGGCATTAGCCGCGTTTTTCGCGGGGATCATTTCAGCACGCACCTCTCCGCGATATTGGCTTGTAAATGCGATTACTACAGGAGCCATAGCAACTGGTTTTGTGATACTAAATCTATTGCTCGTTCCCTTTCATCCTACGTGGTTTAATATTATCATGCCACTGATTACTATGCCTTTGGTATATATGGGTGCTAAGCTTTTAGACAAACCCAAAAAGGTAAAACCATTATCATAAAAATTTTTACAGTTTTATAATCCCGTTAATATTGAATAAATAATACGCATTAACAGCACATCTCAATACTTGAGTGGGCATTGCGTATCTTACATATCATAATTAGCAGCAACTGAACAATAAAGGATTGGTTCTATATGTTTTCGTCTGTAAGAAACATACATTTTGTAGGAATTGGCGGTATAGGGATGAGCGGTATCGCTGAAATCCTGATCAGAGAAGGTTTTGATGTATCGGGCTCCGATATGAACCAGTCGGATAATACCGATTATCTAGAGAACCTCGGGGCGAAGATATATATCGGCCATGATCCCCAAAATATCGAAGAAGCCGAAGTAGTAGTATATAGTTCGGCGATAAAAATCGACAAAAACGTAGAGACCAGAGAAGCTAAGGAAAGAAACGTTCCCCTAATTAGGCGGGCGGAGATGTTGGCGGAAGTATCCAGGCTGAACTATTGCGTGGCAGTAGCTGGAACGCACGGAAAAACAACTACCACATCAATGGTAGCTCTCCCGTTAATACAAGGCGGTATCGACCCGACAGTACTTGTGGGCGGCAGGTTATCTGATTTCGGCGGCACAAACGCAAGGCTTGGCAAGGGTAACTGGACAGTAGTGGAAGCAGATGAATACGACAGATCATTCCTCCAGCTATTACCCACATTCGCTATCATCGGCAATATCGAAGCCGAACACATGGATATCTATAAGGATGAAGAAGACCTTATGGATACGTTCACAGAATTTGCCAACAAAGTACCGTTTTATGGTTTTGTAGCCGTGGGGCTGGATGACAAACTGAACAGGCAGATATTAAAGAAGATCAACAAAAAAATCGTAACTTTTGGTCTGTCACGCCATGCCGATGTACGCGCGTCGAATATCGAGCACGAAGGCGGCTGTTCTACTTTCACAGTAATCCATAACAACCAAAAGCTTGGCACGGTAAAGATACATACGCCCGGCGATCACAACGTGAAGAACGCCCTGGCATCGATCACTATAGCATTAGCGCTCGATGTACCTTTTGAAACGATATCGCAAGCTCTTGAAGCCTTTAAAGGGGTAATGCGCAGATTTGAGAAAAAGGGCTCGTTCCGGGGCTGCGATATCATCGATGATTACGCGCACCACCCATCAGAAATATCAGCAACGCTAAAAGCCGCCAGGGATGCCTACGGCGACAAACGTATCGTAGCTGTATTCCAGCCCCACACCTACTCCCGAACCAAAAACCACTATCAGGAATTCGGCGAGGCTTTCGACGAAGCTGACTCGCTTATTGTAGCTGGGATATATCCTGCCAGAGAAGAACCTATCGAAGGCGTTACGGGTAAACTGATATCAGACAGTGCTACCTCCTACGGGCACAGCGATGTACTCTATGTAGAAGAACTAAATGATATAGTTACCACATTGAAAGACGGCATAAAAGAAAGCAATGCCGTAATCATTTGCATGGGCGCCGGCCCGATATGGAAAGTAGCTAAGGAGCTAGCAGAATCAGGTGAGTAGGGGGTTCTAAGTGCCAGCAGGCCGAGGAATCCAGTTTACATTACAAAATGTGACACTTTATCGGCACTAGCATCCGCCCCCAGCGGATCAATATACAGTACCGGGTCGTTGTTGAAAGCTGAGTATGGACTTTGCCGCGGGTGGGTTACGGGGTCGGGGGATCACCAGCGGCCGAGGTCGGCGTCATACATACGGAAATAAGTCGAGTGGTGTTTGCCCTCACCAGTTATCGCACCTTCCTGATCAGAAAGTCCCGTCAAGGCTGTTGCGTCCTCTGTCGGTCGGTTAGATATTCAGCTCCGCCATTGCGAAGGTGCATTTACCACTCATATATAAAACCAGATTTCACTATCTACGTATTATTTGGTAACTTTGTAGTCGTTGAAATTTAAGGTGCTGTAGCCAAGTGGTTAGGCATCGGTCTGCAAAACCGCGAACGCTGGTTCGAATCCAGTCAGCACCTCAAATAATCTATTATGATAACTGCCCAGTATTCTATTACAGGCATAAAGATATCCGGAAATGGCAAATACCAGCGACCTGCGCTCCGGCGCGGTAATAAAATATAACGGCGAGAACTGTTTAATCACTGATGTTGAATTCCGTAAACCTGGTAAGGGCGGTGCGTTTTTCAAGGTTAACATGCGAAACCTGAGAACAGGCAACGCAGCGGAACACAAGTACAACTCCGGTGAATCAATAGAGCTTGTAAGGATAGAAACAAAGCCGTTTCAATATCTTTACAAAGATGGAAACCTCCTGTATTTCATGGATCAGACAACATACGACCAGATCCCTGTTGAAGAGGCAGCCATTGGAGAAGAGTTCCGTTTCATAAAAGAAAACGAAGAGGTAAGCCTCCAGTTTGAAGGTGATCAGGTTCTTTCTGTACAGGTACCGCCGCACGTAAACCTCAGGGTTACTTATACTGAGCCCGGATTTAAAGGTGATACTGCCAACAACACCAAAAAACCCGCCACTCTCGAAACAGGTGCCGAGGTTCAGGTGCCGATATTCGTTAATGAGAACGATCTGATACGTATCGATACCAGCAATGGAAACTATATCGAACGTGTAAAGGAATAAGGTAAATCATGGATATCCAATACTTAAAAAAAGTTCTTGGCCTTTTTGATGCCAGTACCGCAAGGGAACTGGAGATAGAAGAAGAGGATATAAAGATCAAAATATCCCGCAACGGTGGCGAATCCCAGATGCAGGTTCAGCAACCTATGCAGATGCAGTACGCCCAACAGCCACAGATGTCTGCGCCGCCAGCACCTCAACAAGTAGGCGATAGCGGTTCAAACGGCGAGCAGAAAGCCGATAGCGGCCTTCTTGAAGTCACATCCCCTATAGTGGGCACATTCTACAGGGCGCCAGCACCTGATTCCGACCCTTTTGTCGAGATAGGGTCAAAGGTAACGGTCGGCTCTACTCTTTGCATAGTAGAGGCAATGAAGCTCATGAACGAGATTGAATCCGATGTATCGGGTACCGTACAGGAAATAGTACTCAAAGATTCAGAAGCCGTTGAGTTCGGCCAGGTTCTGTTCAGGATTAAGCCTGATTAAACTACTATCCTGAATTTATCAAAATTCTGAAGCCCTACTTTAACGAGTTGGGCTTTTTTATTTATAAAGGTCACACATTCCTCCCGAGTAGGTGCCTCGGGGCCACAGGATATTAGATTAGACCACCGTCATTCCGAGCGGCGATATTACTTGTCATCTTGAGCTTGTCGAAGGGTCGGACAGGTATAATATATTTCTAAACTTTAGTCATGTCTTAAATTTCGACAGACACTTCGACAGGCACTTCGAAAGGCTCAGTGTTACACTTAGGTATGACATGACCTCTAAATGACTGTAAATTTTTTACCCGATGCCTGAGCCTGTCTAATGCAGAAAACCCCTGACATTCCGAGCGGCACAGCACGAGGAATCCAGTGACTTAGCCAAAACCCTGTCATTCTGAGCGCAGCGAAGAATCTCAAGTGCCAGACTCTCAATATACAAAAGACTCCCCCTGGCTTCACCACACATATATGAGCACTTCGAAAGGCTCAGTGTGACACTTAGGTATGACATGGCTTTGAGATGGCAGTTGCATTTAACCCGACCGGGTCGGTCGGGGCTACAGGTGATTAGATTATACCCCACTCATTTACTTGGGCTTTACAATACAAAGTGTTTTAAAACCTTTCCAAATTTACTATTTCATATTTTTGCGGTGTAGTTCGATACAATTCAATCTTAAAAGAAAAAGATGCGGATAAAAGTATTAGTCAGGATACTCGGTTTCCTTACCATGTTTATTGGTGGGGCTCTGCTTTTGCCAATACCGTTTTCATTGTTTTACGGTGGTGATGATTGGTCGGCTTTTCTTATATCGGGCGCCTTAGCTATAGTAGTGGGTGGAATATCCTTTATCAGTACCGATAAGCGGCAAGAATTACGCTCTAAGGAAGGGTTTGCCGTTGTTACGTTCGGCTGGCTATTGATGACTTTTTTCGGGGCCTTGCCTTACTTTATCTCTGGCGCTCTGCCAAGCTTTACGGATGCGTTTTATGAAACGATGTCCGGCTTTTCTACAACAGGTTCTACCATCATGATCGATATTGAGGCTATGCCCGAAGGCATACTGCTTTGGCGAAGCCTTACACACTGGATAGGCGGTATGGGTATAATAGTGCTTTCTATCGCAATATTGCCCTTTCTCGGTGTTGGTGGTATGCAGCTTTTCAAGGCCGAAACCCCGGGCCCAATAGCCGATAGGCTTACCCCCCGCATCACAGAGACAGCAAAACTGCTATGGGGCGTTTACGCGCTTTTTACATTCGCCGAGTTCATTCTTCTTTGGCTGGGCGATATGGACTGGTTCGATGCGCTCAATCATGCCCTTGCCACTATGGCAACCGGAGGTTTTTCCACCAAGAACGCTTCAGTGGCGCACTACGACTCCGCATATATTGAATATGTGATCATATTCTTCATGTTCCTTGCGGGCAGTAGTTTTTCAATGCATTATAACTGGCTGAAGGGGAATTTCGGCAGTATCTGGAGAAATAAGGAATTTCTTTTCTTTTGTTTGGTGGTAGGTATCGCAACGGTTATTATCGGGATTGATCTTTACGGTTATCAGGGATACGGTTTAGAAGAAACATTCAGGTACGGCCTGTTTCAGGTACTCGCCATCATCACTACTACTGGTTTCGGTACCGCAGATTATGAAACATGGGCTGTTGTAAGCCAGCTACTGCTGTTTACTCTTATGTTTATGGGTGGTTGTTCCGGCTCTACATCTGGTGGTATGAAACAGATCAGGATATTCATTCTGCTCAGGTTCGTATATACAGAGATAGTGAAACTGCTCCACCCGAACGCGATAAAACCCGTTAAGATCGGCGGGGAGAGTATTGATACAAAAGTGATTACTAACGTGGCGGGATTCTTTATATCAGTGGTGATAATATCGATGATAGGGATATTGCTTATGTCCCTCGCTACGGGAGATATAGAAACCTCGTTTGGGGCGGTGGCAGCCCATATAAACAATATCGGCCCTGGGCTTGGGGATGTTGGCCCAACGGATAATTACGCCTGGCTACCCGATAGTGCCAAATGGATTCTTTCATTCCTCATGATAATCGGCAGGCTGGAAGTCTATACCGTTATCATCTTGTTAGCGCCTAGCTATTGGAGAGAATAAGAGATCCCAAAATTTACAATAATACTTAATGAACACCTATATTATTAATCTATATTCATAATCTATCCTTGTATTTATAATTACAGAAGAATAGTTTTGCTGAATTGTTATACTCATTTACAGTTTAGATGTCACGCATTTTTCTCCCTCTCTTTTTCTTAGTCTTATTTAATTCTCTTTCTTTACTTTCACAAACCATCTATACGGATTTTCCTATATCAAACGGTGCAATCTTAGCTACCGCGTTTGATGATGATTATACCTATATAGGTGGTAGCTTTTCGGTTTTAAACCCTAAGGTTTCAGGCAGCGGTGTTCAGCTAAGCACTATATCGGATATTCTGCCAAACAGTAATCTCGTTATCAACGGAAGCGTTCGTACTTCCGCCCCGGACGGAAGCGGTGGTTGGTATATTGGCGGTAATTTCTCTATGGTAGGTATTACAACCCGCAACAATCTTGTACACATAAACTCCGATGGTACTCTCGATACTGACTGGAATCCTTCCCCTAACGGAGCCATCAATGAAATCCTTGTATCCGGAAGTGATATATATGTAGCTGGAAGCTTTACAAGTATCGGCGGAGAGTCGATAAATAACTTAGCAAAGCTCAACAATACGAATGGAAACGCTTCCACCACATGGGATCCCGACCCTAATAATGAAGTAACGGCAATGGTTATCGCGGGTAGCGATCTTGCTTTTGTTGGCCGATTCACCGAAGTGGGCGGTAATTCAAGAGGCTATATAGCAAAAGTAAACGCTTCTACTGGAGCACTGTCATCATGGAATCCGAATGTCAACACAGCTATTAACGATATCGCATCTGATGGGACAAATGTTTATATCGGCGGCGGGTTTTCATTTGTTGGTATGAATATAATCAGGAGACTAGCCAAAATAAGCCTCTCTACGGGTAACCCTGATACTGGCTGGAATCCAGAGCCTGGTAGTACTGTTAATACTGTAGAGATATCGGGTACCCATATATATGTCGGGGGTGCTTTTTCTACGATCGCTAGCCAAAATATTAGGTTTGCAGCCAAACTCAATTTATCTAACGCAAGTGCGGTTACCTTATGGAATCCTAACCCTAATAATCAAATAAGAAGTATAGCTTTTGATGGAACTGATGTGTATCTGGGCGGAAATTTTACCCAAATTGATACAGACAGCAGAAACTATATAGCCAAAGTAGATAATACAAACGGAGATGTAGTTGCAGGGTGGGATCCCAATGCTAATGATGAAGTATTATCTATAAATATTTCTGGAACTGATGTTTTTGTAGGTGGTGACTTTTACGGTCTGAATGGAATTATAAGAAATAATATCGCCAGGATTGATAATGATACAAAAGAAGTCGATGCTAATTGGAATCCAGATGTAAATGGTGATATTAATGCAATATCAGTTTCAGGCAGCGATATTATTATCGGTGGGGATTTCTCTACAGCAGGTGGAACAAGCAGAGACAACCTCGCTAAACTGAACAATACTACTGGCGCGCCCGCCGCATCCTGGAATCCCGATCCGGATGATATTGTGAAAGACTTAGCCATTTCAGGGTCGGATGTATATGTGGTAGGAGATTTCCGTAATATCGCAGGTTCCAATCGCGATAGAGCGGCGAGACTGAGTATCTCAAACGGAGCCTTGGATAGTAACTGGGATCCCGACGCGGATTCTGGAGTTGAAGTAATTACAATCGACGGTTCAGATATTTATGTAGGTGGGCTTTTCCAGAATATCGGCGGTGCAGCACGCAGTAGGATTGCAAAATTAAGCAGTACTGATGGTTCAGCTATAGCAGGTTTTAATCCAAATGCCGATGGAATCGTATATGATATAGAGCTATCGGATTCAGATATATTTGTAAGTGGAATTTTTGATAATATCGGCGGTCTATCTAGAACCGATATCGCAAAAATCTCCAAATCCAATGGCAATGTTGATGCAAATTGGAATGCAAGCACAAATACTACAGTGAACTCTATTGCTGTATCAGCTGGGAACGTATTTGTAGGAGGTAGTTTCGCTACTTTCGGCGGAGAAAATAGAGCTAATCTCGTAAAGCTAAGCGGTACAACAGGTTCTGTTATAACAGACTGGTCCGCAGATACCGATGCAGCTGTAAATAACTTAGTTGCATCCAATGGTAATATATATGTCGGCGGAATATTTTCAACACTCAAAGGTTCTAGCCGATATAGGTTTGGCGTTGTGGCAGCTGAAACCGCAAGCCTTCCAACGGTCTCGTCCACAAGTATCACGAGCAATAACAACGGAACTGCCGCTTTAGCCTATACATTACAAGATAACGGAGCCCAGACAAGCCTCACAACAATTTATGGCGACGATAAAAGTAACCTGAATCAATCAACAGCTTCACAGTCTTTTAGCGGAAATCAGTCCCATAGTCCAACTGATCAATTATCGGGTTTATCGGATAATACTTGGTACTATCTCAGAGGCAGGGCCACAAATAGTATCGGCACAGTAGAAACTGGCCTGGACTCGCTTTGGAGCGGCCCAGAACCATTTAGACAGCCGAATACTTTTTATATACAAGGCGCCAGCAAAACTTCTCTAAGTATATCATTCGAGAGGGCATCAGATATAAATGCTGACGGGTATATTCTCATTTACAGAGAAGGGGCTTCAATCTCTGATCTGCCTGTAGATAATACTATCTATAATACAGGAGATAATATCGGCCAGTCGATCATTGGAGGCATTATCACAGATGATCAGGCTGAGAGTTACAATTTGACCAACCTAAAAATACAGACTGGATATACACTCCGCTTAATACCTTTTACGGGAGATGATCCGAACAGGGATTACTATACAGCTGATAATCCGGCTACCCTTTCCACCTCAACAATACCGACTATGGGGCAGTGGGCTATGTACGGTATGATATCCTTAATCGCTATTTGCGGCGTTTACTACATCAGAAGATCATTTTAGCAGAAGAATCTATATTTCCTACTTTTTATGTCCTTTTTGCGTCCTTAATAAGACTTCTGGTACATCTCAATACGTCCACAATATAAAAAGGAGCAAAATATGAAAAGACTAATCTATCGACTGATCGCTATAATCGCGATATTCGGTATCTACGGATGTGATGATATCCTTGATAGAGATGATGACGATGAATACGAAGAGGCACCTCCAGGCCTTGTTATAACTTTTGGAACGGCTTATGGTTTTTGCGATGGGGAGAACTGTATAGAGATCTTCAAAATCGAGAACGATTTAGTATATGAAGACCAAACAGATGCTTATCCGGGTTTGGAGACAGTCCAAGAATCATTTTCATGGGAATTGTTTGAAGGTGAGGAGCGAGATGAAGCTTTTGAGATTCTAGAAGAGTATTTTGAATATGAAAACGATATCTGGGCACTTCAAGATTCTACATTTGGTTGCCCTGATTGCATGGATCAGGGAGCGATATTTTTCCGTGTTGAAAAGGATGGCGATGCCAGGACTTTCCTTATCGATACAGAAGCCGCATACGAAGATTCAGATAACAGTAGTATCTACCCCGAGGCAATAAGAGAGCTAGCTGAAGAAATAATGGAAGTAGTTGAAGAAATCAATGAATTAGACTAATATTGATCAGCCAGTTATAAGTAGAGACAAACATCAATTTTATGTAAATCTCGAATAGAGAAAATTGAATTAGAATTGCAACGTTTTCATATAAAACCGTATTATAAGAAAAGCATTGTTGTAGATTAGGTATAATATGAAAACAAAATATTTATTTTTAATTTCTGTAATCGCCAGTCTGGCGATCATAGCATGTGATGATCTGCCTACCGAACCGGCTCCTTTTGCTGATATAGACCAAATAAGTGAAGAGTTTGTGCTGGGTAAATGGGCCGGGCAGGTAAGATGGCTACAAACTAATGAGATCGATGAGTTTCAGGTGACTTTTTATTATGATACTCTTGAGAATGACCTAGGGTTTAGATTAGATACTGTCAACCTTGATCCACTGGTCGTCGATACTATATTCGGCGATGAGATTAAACTCAGAACAGACATGGAGTTCCTCGACGATACATTGGGGTGGGACGGACCAAAAGGAGAATGGTTCGTTGATCCAGTAAGGAATCGTCTGCAGTGGATTCCTAGTAATAGTATTCCTATGGGTGAAAGCCAAATACTCTATAACGGTTTCGCATCAGCCGACAGCCTTTACGGTTTTGTCACAACCGCAGGTAGGGAAGGCCGCTGGTCACTTCAAAGAATCATAACCGGAGAGTAAGATTTGAATCAACCACTAGTAAAGCCGGCTGATAACACCGATGACAAAGAACTACAGGAACTTATCGAATTCTACGAAGAGACATTGGGTTTTTGCCCTAACTCTATAAAAACCATGTTCCGTAGGCCTAGGATAGCCTACGCTTTTATCGAAATGAACAAAGCTGTGATGGAAAACAAAGGCAGGGTAACCTCTGCTCTTAAAAGGCTAATAGGATATGTAAGCAGTAACGTAGCAGGCTGCAGATACTGCCAAGCACACACGATAAGAGCCGCTGAAAGGTACGGAGCAGTGCAACAACAGTTGGAAAACGTTTGGGAATACAAGACCCACTGCTCTTTCAGCGAGGCAGAAAGAGCAGCTCTAGATCTTGCCGTTGCAGCATCTACCATACCTAATTCGGTCACAGACGAAGTCGCAGCTAATGCAAGACAGTATTGGGATGAAGGTGAGATAGTTGAGATAATGGGAGTTGTGGCGCTCTTCGGATATCTTAACAGATGGAACGACAGTATGGGTACCGAGATAGAACAAGGTGCAATTGATAGCGGTAAAGATCTTCTATCTGTAAAAGGATGGAATAGCGGAAAGCATAATTACAGTAAAATTTTATTTTAGCTAATCCGTTACGGGATAGACTTTTAATAGAGGGGCTTAAGAATATGGATAAGGCATTACCAGATTTAACAAAAGAAACATATTCAAATAGCAAATCGCTCGTTGATTATGATAAGAATACCGGTACAATATCGGTTAAGATTTTATCCAATGACAGGGATTTGGAGGATATTGAACAGACGGCGGCTGTGGTATGCAATATACAGGAGGATACCAATAGCAAGAAGCTTCTCTACGATCACTCTGAATTTGAATGGAAGTTCGATTATCTTTCTGAATATAAACTAGGAAAAGACTTTAATAAGCTTCTGCCTTATAAAGAAGGAACGGTAATAGCTTTTTGTCTCGGTAAATACTATGACCCCAGTTACTGGACGCTATTGGAGAAACTGATCAACGATAACTCCCAATGTACGATCAAGTATTTCGGTGATAATGATGAAGCCGAATCCTGGCTCGGGGAACAGTAAATAAGATCAATTTTATAAAGCAATCTAAATATAGTTTGCTTTTTTTATATCTTGTCTATCTCATTCTTATCTATCCTATAAAAGTACTTACAGATGATCATTATCGGCCGTTCTGAAACAGTATCACTACCGGAGCTCGGGCTTAGTGATCTCAACGCCCGAATAGATACAGGCGCCGCCACCTCCTCGCTGCACTGCCACAAAATAAAAAAAATAAGGTCTGAGGAAGGGATCAGTAAAATTGAGTTTTATGTCCTCGATCCCGCACATCCCGAATATAACAGCCAAAAATACACATTCGAGAAATATGGTGTCCGAAACGTAAAAAGCAGTAACGGTATTACACAGAAAAGGTATCTGATCAAAACTAAGATACGCTTTGGTGAAAAGCTCTACCGTATTGAGTTTACACTTGCCGACCGATCGGAAATGACCTATCCAATACTGATCGGCCGTCAGTTCATATCCAAGAAGTTCTTGGTGGATGTATCAAAGAAAAACACCCTTCTAAAATAATGACTATCTATATACTCTCTACCAACCCAAACCTATATTCCACCAAAAGACTTCTCAGTGCCTGCCTCGATGCGGGGCATGACGCCCGTGTGATCAATCACACTAAGTGTACCATACTCTCGGAAAAAGGCGAGCCCATGTTGTATTATGACGGTGAGAGACTGGAAATGCCTGATGCGGTAATACCGCGTATAGGCGCCAGCGTTACGTTCTTCGGTGTAAGCGTTGTAAGGCAGTTTGAGGTTATGGACGTATATACTACGGCTAGTAGCCAGGCTATTGTCAGGAGCCGGGACAAGCTCAGATCTCTTCAGATAATGTCTGAAATAGGTATAGGTATACCACGAACCGGGTTCGCCAAACATCCAAAGGACAAGGATGTGGAGATGCTGCTCAAATCTATAGGTAAGCCGCCGTATATAATAAAACTACTGGAAGGTACGCAAGGCCTGGGTGTTGTATTGGCTGAAACTTCTAAAGCTGCTAAATCAGTCGTGGAAGCGTTTTCTGGGCTAAAAACCAATATACTGGTGCAGGAGTTCATAAAAGAGGCGGGCGGAAGCGACGTTCGGGCGTTCGTTGTAAACGGAAAAGTAGTGGCCGCAATGAAAAGAACGGGAGCGGAGGGCGATTTCCGATCCAATATACACAGGGGCGGTACAGCTCGGGTAATAAAGCTGAACGCGACCGAAAAGAAGACTGCGGTAGAGGCCGCAAAAGCTATGGGGTTGAAAGTCGCGGGTGTGGATATACTCCAGTCAGAGAAAGGGCCGCTTGTGTTGGAAGTCAATTCCTCCCCAGGGCTTGAGGGGATAGAAAAAGCCACGGGCGTTGATATAGCCGGGATGATAGCGGCGGATATCGATAAACAAGTTTCTCTGAAGAAAAACAAGACCCGCAGGGTTAGAAAAGAAGTTTAATACTTCAAATGCTGAACCTTCCACAACATACTCAATGAGTCATGACTCAATGAGTTCTTACCCAATGATTTAGAATGTGTCCTCTTAATGGATACCTATACCTTTTTTAATTAATTTCGTAATGGTTAACTGAGAATTTAGTGAATTATCATCAGACGGTTTTAAAATGACACCCAACAATACTATTGGCTTTTTTAAAGTATTTCTTATAGCATCGCTTTTAATTTCAGTATCGCAAAGATCAATTGCGGATAACAACACTGTAGTAGCTAAAGTAGCCGATCAGGAAATTACTTTTGGGCAGGTAGCGAAAGCATATAACAAGAACCTACCGGAAGGCTCAAAAACCTTATCTGAGCTTAAACTCGATTCAGTCATGGGTTTTATAGACTTATATTCCAATTACCGATTAAAAGTAATCGACGCTCTGGACAAAGGATATCACCAAAAACCTGAGATTGTACAGGAGATAAGGCAAAACCAGGAAAGATTAGCTGAATCCCACCTTCTCAATTCCATGCTGATTGAGCCACACGTTGAGAAAATAAAACAGAGAAGGCTATCTGAGTTTAAGATGGCGTATATTCTCCTGCGTGAAGATTCCACCAGCAGTATGAGCCCAACTGAAAAAGCCGAAATGATCATCGGTAAACTAGATGCTGGTGAGCCGTTCAGCAAACTCGCCAAAAAATACTCAATGGACCCAAGCACTAGCGAAGGGGGCGGCATTCTGGACGTATATGTAACCTCTGGAAGAATACAGCCAGATCTGGAGGACGCACTATACTCACTTGAAGTAGGCCAGTACCATCCTGAGCCTATCACGAATCAGTTCGGTACCTTTGTTGTGAAACTACATGACAAGCAGCCGAGAATCGCTGTAAAATCAGCTCACATCCTAATTGCGGCAAAACAGGTAGGCAGCGGCGACTGGGAGATAAAGGAAAAACTGGCTGATAGCATATATCAGGCGATTCAGAACGGTGCGAGTTTCGAAGAGATGGTTGAAAAGCACTCCTCCGACGAGACATCTGTAGCAAATGGCGGTGTGTTGGAAGGCTGGTATGTTCGCTCTGGCGGCTTTATAGGTCGTGGCGGAAAACTGGTAGAGGAATACGAAGACAAGCTTTTCGAACTACAGAACGGTGAGATATCCGAGCCTGTCAAAACCAAATACGGTTACCATATCATTAAGCGTGTTGACTCCCAGCAGGCCAATGCAGATGAAGAAGAAGACGGGATCAAAGATATTTACCGTAAAACATTAATGGAGACTGAAAGAAGAGTATTATTGGACAGCATCAGACAAGCCTATGGTCTGGCAGTAAATCAAAAAGTACTTGATGAGTTTCTATCACAACTGGACAGCCAAAAAAACAATTATGACAATAATTGGGCCGATGGCGTAAAGGACGGAACTAAAACCAAAGAGCTATTCACGTTCAACGGAGCCTCGTACACCGTTGATGAATACATTGAGCAATCTAATAAAAACCCTAAATTGAAAGGTATAGCGAATATCGAGCTATCGATCAGAAGCGGGATAAACAAGATAATCGAACCAAAGGTATATGAGCTTCTCGGCGAGGAATTCAGGGCAGATGATAGTGAGTATATGGCATTATCCGAAGAGTTCCGTGATGGTATATTACTGTATCAGGTAGAAACCGATGAGGTGTGGAATAAGCTGAAATTCGACTCCGTTGCGGCAAAAGAATATTTCACTAAGAATAAACTTGAATATAAAACCAATCCTACAGTAGATTTCACGGAAGTCTATCTGGTTGATGAAAATTTAACCGATGATATTTTGGAGAGAATTGAGAAAGGTGAAGATATCGCTGAATTAGCCGGTAAATATACAGAACGTGCTAAATATAGAGATTCGAAAGGTAAATGGGAGGCGCAAGACATCAGGAAAAACAGGATCCTGTTAAAAGTGATGGGTGATGAACTAAAAGAAGGAAATATAGTAGGCCCTTTAGAAGTAGATATGGGCAAGTCCATCATCAGAATCGATAAAATCTATCCCCCAAGAGTAAAGACATTTGAAGAATCAATACCTGACTTTGCCTCTCAATTTCAGGATTATAGGAACAGACAGCTTACCGGTAATTGGATTTCGTATCTAAGAGACAAATACGACGTTAAAGTATATGAGGATAAATTACAATCCTTATTGAATAATCAAGATTAACGTTAGAATCAATTTCTATTCGAAGATAAAAGAACATGAATTTATTTAAATCAATACTCCCGCTTGTGTTTCTTGCCTTTGCTTTACCTCTTTCCGCACAGCCGAAAGAAGGTGAATCATTAGACAAAGTTATAGCTATAGTCGGAAAACAGATCATAACAGACAGCGATATCAAAAGCGAGATTATGGGTCTGAAACAGACCAATCCAAGTATTGATACCGAGGACCCGGCTATTAGGCAGCGGATACTGGATCTACTGATAAACCAAAAGCTTAAGGTATCAAAAGCCGTTATCGACTCGGTTGATGTATCTAACGATGAAATCGATATGCGCTGGAACCAGGCCCTTATGAGCATGAAACAGCGATACGGGTCGGAGCAGCGTATAGCTGATATCTATGGCAAATCAATATCAAGCCTGAGGTATGAATATAAAGACCAGATAAAGAACGCACTGCTCGCCGAAAAGCTGACCCAGATGAAAATGTCCACCCTTGAGGTATCACCTGTGGAAGTGACTGATTTTTTCAACGAGTTCAAAGACTCGCTACAGCAAGTACCGGATATGCCCGTTATCAGGCATATAGTCAAGTATCTCGTTACTGATGACAACACGAAAAACGAAGCTAAACAGACGGCTCTGAAAATCAGGGACAGTATTATTGCCGGAGCTGATTTCGCTGAAATGGCAGAGCTATACAGCCAGGATCCTGGCACTAAGACCGCTGGCGGTGATCTGGGCTGGTCAAAAAAAGGGTCACTTGTTCCAGAATATGAAAAAGCAGCTTATGCTTTAATGCCCGGAGAAGTATCACAGCCGGTTGAGTCACCTTTCGGTTTCCACGTTATCAAAGTAGCGGATAAAAGATCCGACGAGATCAAGACAAGCCATATTCTGATTAAAATAGACCGCTCCAACAATTCCAAAGAAGAGACTTATGCATTCCTGAAGTCAATCAACGACAGTATCGAAAGGGGTGCTAAGTTTGAAGAGCTTGCGAAAAAATATTCCGATGATAAAGAGACAAAAGGTTTTGGCGGGCTTGTTGAGCCGCAGCGTATCAATTACTTCTCAATGGATGCTAGGCAAAAAGTTCAGGAAATGGAAATAGGAGATATAACCGATCCCCTTATATATGCTATAGACCCCAATAAACCGGCCTACCATATTATTTATAAAGAAGACGTAAAAAAAGGGCACAAACCTACACCCGATACCGACTATACACTATTGGAACAGATGGCGAAGATGAAAAAGCGCCAAGATATGATGGAAGAATGGCACTCCGAGCTTAGAAGCGAGCTGTTCTGGAAAATCGTCGATGAAGATTATAAATGATTTCTCTGGTGTTTGGTAGGTAGATACTTATAAAAATAGATGATTTCTTTTTGTAATTTAATGGCATACGATTTGTCTATGATGCTATAAATAAGCATTTCTTTAGAACTAAATAAAGTATTCGTTGCCCTCAAAAGGAACATATATTTTCTGGCTTTCAGCTTTATCTATTATTATACTCACGCTATCATCCTGCGTAGAGGAAAGAGTTTTAGGCCCAGACACAGAAGTAATTACCCGAAAAGCCGGATCGGAAACCTATTTCTTGATCGATACGGCGGGCGGGCATAATCCGCAAGAAAACACCATCAGGATAGGCGGCGTCGTAGCTTTTGATCTTGAAGCTAGAGGAGAGGTATTGGCCGACAGCGTGATAGATTCCTTCAACGGGGAACCTGGCATAGATATCGTTCGAATATCTGTAGAAAATGAATATACTTATCATTTCAGTCTCGAAGACGGACTAAACGTGGATATGGAGCTTATTGATCCTTTCGATGCTACCGTGTTCCGGTTGACCGCAGATAATCCTTCTGAGTCACTTATTCTGCAACCTGGCAATTACGGCCTGAAAATCTATAATAATAATGATTATGCCGATAGCTTAAACAATAGAAAACTGCTGTTTTTAAGACCTGATACTGAACTAGTAAATACCGATCCGCTCGGGATTCTCTCTGAAATACCGCAAGGCAATCTAGAAACAGATCATTATATGATTCTGGCTAAAGGAAACTGCCGAGGATGCGACCTAACCGAAGGCTTTTTTGAATACTTTACTTTCCACCATGGCGAAGGAGAAAGAGTACAGCTTACTGATATTCAAGCCGAAAAGGCCAACTTCCGATACGCTAAAATGAGGGATGTCGATATTTCGGGTAGTTTCCTTACCGAAGCGTCTTTCGAGTTTGCCGATCTGAGCCGAGCGGCGTTTTTCGATATATCCGAGATGTCCCATACCAATTTCAACAGAACAAATCTTAATACTACTACATTCACCAATGTAACAGGTAGATACACAACATTTGAGTTTTCGGATATGAGGAGAATGAAGATATTGAACTCCGAGCTTACAAACAGCAACTGGATAGACTGTATCGCTCTTGGCTCCGAGATAAGGGATACCGATCTATCTAAGATAAATATGACTTTCTTTAAAGGTGGCGGTTCGATATTCGCCAATAATGATTTCACCAGCAGTGAGCTAAATTCCGCCGATATGGTCGGTTGTGACGTAACAGGCTCTATCTTCAATAACGCTGATCTGACGGAAGCTAACTTTTCAAATGCCAATGTAGCTGGTGCTACATTTTGTAATATTTTCCAATACCGAAATCTCAGGATCAAACTGGCATCCGGTATCGCCAACGCGGACTGCTTACTTGAGCTGATAGAAAGAATTGACGCGCAGCAGGAAAGCGATGAGTAAACCGATAGCGAAGGCTAAAAACTCAAAACCAGCTGATTTCTAGGTTGATTTCCTGTTTCCGAACTTATGCTACTTGTTTTGGGAATTTACTTTTGTCAGTGTGTATGCCGCTTCCATCACCAAAAATCTTTTTACCCCTGGAATCCAGGATAGCGCGTTCATAGAAACTGTCGGTAGGCCGAACTTCATTTTGAACACAGGGCGCAGCAAATAGAAAGTCTTCCTTTCGATCTTATAGCCGGCGGCGAGTGCTGCCTCCTCGAATTTTTTCGTAGTAAGCTGAATTTTCTGAAGCCTTTCAACCTCCTCTATATCAGCTTTCCGGCCTGTTGATATCATCTTAGCGAACCAATTTTTCGGCAGCAGGTGAATCCAGGGCAGTTTACCCCATTTGTTGGCTAGAGTATGTTGGTGGCCACCGAATGCGCTGTGGTAAGGTGGGAAGGTAACATATAGCCGGCCGCCAGGTTTTATTATGGCTTTGATATTGGTTAGGGCTTTCTCGGTTTTATCCAAGTGTTCGATTACATCCCGTAAAAGTACAAGATCGTAATGTGTTCGCCATTCATCCTTAGGTGAATCGAATATAATATCATGACTCGTATATTTTATATCGAAGCTACCCTTGCCCGAAATAATGCGGCCCATCTCCAAACGGCTCTCCACAATATCGGTAGCCAGACAGTCTTTAGCGCCTTTTTCAGCGAAAGCTACAAGAACGCCGCCTTCCGCCGAACCGATTTCCGCAACACTATCCCCAGACTTGAAAATACCTGTTTTGAGTGCCATAGGTACTATAAAGCTGGTACCCAGATCATACATATAGAAGAAATAGTACTTATCGTTATCCGAAATGGTGGGATCTTTTGCGATCCTGTCTCTGAAAGCGGTTGTCATCTGAGTATAATACTGCGGATTGTTATTTTAGTAGTCTCAATATACCATTATAGGTTAAATTAGTTTCAAAAAAAGGGGGGAGCGGTACATGCCAATAGAGAGACTGATTGAATATGCTCCAGAATACGAATACCTCATTCTGGAGCCGAATGACTACCTGATCAAAACTTTTGGAATCTTGATTTCTTACTCTTTTCTATGCCGAACGGTCTCTTCGAAAGAGCGAGCAATAAGAATTAACGTTTTGAAATAAATTATCGCTTCCTCAATAAAGATGTAAGTTCTAATGCATTATTATTCTACTATAAATCTGAAGCTGGTTGTAGCTGTTACGGTTTCGATTAGCAGAAAGTATACACCTGATCTCATTGATTGCAATGTACTTATTTGGATATCAGAACCTAATTGCTGATAGTCTATATTCTCTGTTTTACCGTCATTGTGGACTAAACTTATTGAAGTGATTTCTGTTCCTTCAGTGCTTTGGATATTCATGCTTTCACCAGCTTGAATTACGTTAGGGTATATGCCGGAAAAGCCTGTAATCGTTTCAGATACACTTGTCCAACCCATTACCTCGTTATCGAAAATCTCGATCTCGACTCCGTATATGTCTCCTCTAGACGCTATATAGCCACCGGGATTATATTCTAATAAACTGGAAACGCTTCTATTTATAACAGGGATAGGCTCAACATATTCCCATATCAGATTTAGCTCACTATCATATAGAGAATAATAAACATCCCTATCACCTTCATCTGCACTTCCTGTTAATCGGGCTCCTCCCATAAGGATGTGATCATCGACGAAGATTATATCTCCGCATAATATTTCTCCGCTTAACATTGACTGATCATTAAAAAATAAAGATCTCACATAATTGCCATTTAAATCCCGGATATCTAAATGCCCATTATTAATGCAATACAAAAGCTCATCACGGACTTTAATATCTGAATATGAGCTGCTGAATTGACGTGCGTTCAGATAATATTTCTCAAATACTAAATTATGATTATTGTCAAACCGCATTATTGCGGAACCTGAAGAATCAACGTAGTTATCAGTTACATGCAACCCACTAGCATTAACAAAATAACCATCGCTGAACGGAGTTGTTGAGCGTACTTCAAACACATAATAACTATCAGGATCTTTCATTTCAGGATAATAAAGATCCTTTGTTTCTAAAAAGTTACCGTCAGTATCATATAGATTAACCCACATTTTAGTTGGAGGAAATTTACCTGCTTTATCATTGAACACCGAGAGTAAGTTGTTTTGATATTTAATCGGTTTATAAGAAATTGATCTTGAAGGTGTATCAGCAATTGAATCGTAAGAAATAGAAACTCTGCCTTTGTTATCATAAACTGCTTTAAACAACCTGGCACCTCCAAATAAAGAAGTTATTCCTTGACCCCATACAACCTCATAAGATCCAAAAACCGAAAAGGTGTTGTCAGGGTTAAAAACAACCTCGTGAGGTATGTGCCTGGTTCCTTTATTATATAGTGTATCAAAGAACATAACATTGCCCTCAATATCAAACATCGAGACATGCATAGCCTCATTGTAGAAATTATCCTTGATATCCTCTTGAGGAATCTTTTGATTTGAGCCTATTAAAACGAAATATGGATCGTCATAAAAAATTATATTTCCTTCATTAGACTCAAGAGGAAAAAAGTATGCTATTATCTCTGGTTGCTTACTGTAAGAAAAACTAGTTGAGAGAATAAAAGCCAAAAAAGTAGAAATGATATTTCTCATAATATTAAATAGGGGAAGGGCTTACACCTCACCCTGTGCATTAGTTAATGAATTATTATTAAGGAAGTACTGGGTTTAGATAACATATCAAACAAAGTAATATAATATCTTCCTTTTTCAAAATCATGGTTGATAGTTATGGGATAAGAAGGATATTGAATTTCATAAACTATATCTCCACTTATGTCAGTTATAGTTAGTCTTGTAATATCTTTATTATTGCTATTGATTTCAAAGACTCCTAATGAGGGGTTAGGAAAAATATCAAACTCGATTTCTTTCTCATCCTCTACTATTCGGATATTTTCCTGAAACCATGTTTTGCCTCTGTCAATGCTTTTGAATTTCTTCCCATTAGAATTTACAAAAACAATATTGTCATAATTAAAAGTACTAACATTTGAAGTCTCAAATGATTTACCACCATCAATAGAATTATAAATCTCACCGTTGCTGTTGGTAAATTTTATATTTTGATAATTTATGTCAGCACTTTGTAGTTGATATGCTATTAACACTAAGCTACATAAGTATAGGTATGATAAAACACTTCTCATTCTATCACCTCTTCTCCACCTAGATCCAAGAAATCAAGCTCGCAAGTAGGACGACAAGGAAGAACCCAAACAGTCTCTAAATCTAGTTGAGGTAAGGATGTTGAGCACTCAACTAATGTCAAGGGATCATCACCACAAGAAGTTGAAGAACCATCACTTGTAACATGTTCGGTATGAACTAAATTTCCCGTAGCTCTATCTATACAAAACAAATTAGTTACCATACAACATGCTTGATCATCACATGTTCTTGGGCTCCATACAAAATCCCCTCCATTTGATTCTGGATATGTATAATATCCATAACAAAAACCATTGCAAGTTCCTTTAACATAATTAACACGGTAGATCTGGGGTTGATCGCAGTATAATGTGTCTGCAGGTATACTAGGGAGTGGGGGGTTCATTAATGCATTATTTGATTCTATAAATCTTTCTTTAGCAACCAAAGCATAAAGATCATGATTTAATTTGTTTTGCCTGTCTGAAGCTATAGTTTCATCTGGGTTATTTATATGTTCAAGTAAGGCTGACAGTCGGAACCAGTAGTATCTTCTGATACTACCCATCTCTCTATATAATGCTGAATATTAAGAGGTTGTATTGGGCATCTTCGGAATTTATAAGTCATTAGTAGCATACAGCCAGGAAAATTTGGATGTTCTACTATTGCTGTATCTCTATACCATAATCCCCAGCCATTAATACTATCGCATACCTCTTGATCATAACAAAGTGGTGTCCATTGCAGACTAGTAGAATCTTCAAGTAGGTGTAACATACCATCAGCCTTATCAGAAAAAAGTTGTTCATTTCCTGGTGTCACACTAACCATATCATAATCCCAGGGCTGACTATTAGCTATGGTGGGCACTATTATTATTGATAAGAATACTATATAATACATTATTAATGTATTCCATAATCTTGGATACATACTTTCACGCGATTGGTAAGTTTGCATTTTAAAAGTCTCCATTTATATTGTATTTGGCGACTGATTATCATTTGCCACAATTAGTATCTGATCAGTACCTTACAACAATAGGATACTTTCCAATTAAAACCAAATATAACAAAACATTCTAAATAATTTATACCTGCTTTAGATAAAATACTTTGCTAATGATATCAGCAATATAAAGTATCTTCGCTTTTATTTAGTCATAATAAATGCACGGAAGCCTGAACAACAAAGAATTCCTTATGAATCCATCCTTTAAAACATTATCTTAGGTTTGATATAAATAGCGGCTTTTAATTTATTATATGGTTTAATTTTTTTCACCCATGCAGTATTTCAATGAATAAATTTTAACGACCTTTTAATAATTTAAAGGAGCGGTACATGCCAATAGAGAGACTGATTGAATATGCTCCAGAATACGAATACCTCATTCTGGAGCCGAATGACTACCTGACGGAGCAAGGCCTGAGCCTAAAAGAAAGATGGGGGCTGCCCTTCTATTATGGAAAGACATGGGTTTGCTATATAAATATTCCTAAACCGAAAAAGAAAGGCGATAGCCATATACTTGAGCTCTGCTTTACGCGAGCGAACGAACTGCCCAGCCCAACCCCGATCTTAGATTTCAAGGGTAGAAGAAGCATCGCAGGCTATACATTTCAATCCCCCGCCGCCAGCTTCGATGAATCCCTCAAACTGATAATTGATGACGCTATTGAACTTGACGGCTCAACAAACTACTCTCCTAAGACAAGGAGGGAGGAGTGAGTGAGGTTTTTATACTTTTCAATTTTAGCAGTTATCTAGCTATTTTTTACTATATTATAAAATCTACCGAAAATATCTGAATACAATATGAAATTCATAATTCTTTTAATTGCTTCTTTAACCTTGAATTTCCCGGCCCTGCAATCGCAGGGGTGGGTATATTCAGAAGGTGCCAAAAACAAAGGATCAATTCTTGACATTCACTTCAAAAATGATACTTTGACGAGTCTAGTAGTGGCACAAACTAAGACCACACTCGAACAATCTCATGATGGGGGGGATAACTGGACTACCTTAGCCGAATATAACTCTGATTTTGATCCATTACCATGGGATATGCGTTTTTTAAATCCTTCTATATTGAGGTATTTACCTGATAATGACCAATATTGGTTGGCTGGTTTTACTCCAAATCTTGCATTTTTGATTGCAGATAAAGATGTTCCTACGTTTGAAAAACTAAATATCGATAAGGGTCCTCAAGTGGTTGAATTTGATATGTATGACTCCTTAACCGGGTATGCAAGTTCAACTGCTACATATTATTTGACTAAGGATAGATGGGAGACTATTTATTCTATACAAAAAGGAGATAATCCTGTCCGTAGAGTCGATGATGTGAATTTCCTAAACGACTCAATTATTGAAACTATTATATATAATAATGAGGCTGACAAAGACTATTTTACTCATTTGAATATCAATACATTTGAATGGGATACTCTTGGTTCCTTAACAGAACACATTATTGGATTCCGTGAATACGAAAAAGTAAATGAGCATCTTATTTATGGACTTGCGGGTGAATCAAACGGGGTAGGTCAACAGGAACTTGACGTAATCTATCGATCAAGAGACGGTGGCAAAAACTGGGAGTTACAGCTCAGATCAAATGAAAACCCTGTATTTGGCTTATACAAGATTAGCTTCAATGATGAGGTGAACGGAATTGCAATAGGTAATTATGGTAAAGTAGTCATGACAAACAACGGTGGCGAAGAATGGGTAGATTTTGATTACGAAGATCAATATCCTGTACCTTCTGGACCGGTAGGTGTGGAACTGGCATGGTATAAAGATAAACCTATAATCACTGGTTTGAATGGCGAGTTATATAGATATGAAGGCAACTTTTTTAGACCGAACTATAATAAAGCGAAAAAAGTAGAGCTTTGGAACCCTGAAGAGGATGAGAACAGAGGCGGGAATTCGGTAAATTTTAGTTGGGAAAGACTAAAGCAGTCTGAATACGATTATTATCATCTTCAAATAACAGATAATCAAGAATATAATAGGTGGTTGCGGCCATATAAAGAGATTAAAATAGATGGCAATACAAGCACTTTATATGGTTTCGATAACAACCGGAAGTATTATTGGAGAGTAGTAACTGTAGATGGATCTAAAACGGCTATTTCCGAAGAAAGGAGTTTTACCATAGGGAATGCTGGCAACCCCGGTGACAAAGTTCCTTTACTTCTCGCGGAATGCGATAGCGTATATAATAAGACTGATACACTGAGATGGACAAGTATTGAAGGTGCCGATAGATATAGAGTACAATATGTACTACCTGGAGATTCGGTGACCAATGATTTCACTACCATAGACACATTTTCTGTAATAGGCAGCAAGGTATTTGACGGTATGTATCACAATTTCAGAATCAAATCTTATACAGAAAACGATAGTTCTTTATGGAGTCCTTACTGTAGGTTGTGGATTAGGTTAGATCCCCCTACAATACCTATGGAATATTGCGAACAAACTAATGTGGACTTTTTTGATACCCTTAGTTGGGATTTAGCTTATAAAGGTACTTTTAATACAGTGAGAATCACAAGAGATAAAGATGGTACAGACTCGGTTCTGCAGGTAACACCGGAAAGAAAATGGCTTTCCCTTTTTTATTCGCACATCAGAAAAAAATTAGAGCCCTCTACTACTTATTATTGGTCGGTACGAAATTTTCCCGTTCACACTGAACGAACAGTCTCATATTGGAGCGAGACATGTTCTTTTACAACTTCATCAACTCTATCTTCCATAGAACCTAATCACGATATAACGATCATCAATACAGATGGTATTATTGAAGTATTGTCTGATACGCATATATATAGCTTATCTCTAGTAGATGTCTCCGGTAGGCAGGTAGTTTCCAGTGGAAGCAATTTAATTAAAACCGAAGGTTTACATAAAGGGATCTATTTTCTTCTTATAGATGAAAGAACAATAAAAAAGGTTTTTATAGATTAAAAAAAGCGGCACTATAATGCCGCTTTCTGCTATAATTCTATCTATGTGGCTTCTTAGCCGGCTTGCTGCTCTTGTTTTATAAACTGAGCATCTATTATCATTTTTACTTTATCTGATACGACTATATTGCCTGCTTCTGTAACTGCGTTCCAGCTTAGGCCGAAGTCTTTTCTGTTTACAGTGCCTTCGGCTTCGAATCCCGCTTTAGTCTGGCCGTAGGGATCTACAGCTATTCCGTTATAATCTACGTCCAAAGTTACCTGCTTAGTAGTATCACGGATTGTGAGATCACCGATAAGTTTGTCACCGTCATAGCTTTTAGCTTTAAAAGTGATTTTCGGGTGTGCGCCAGCGTTGAAGAAATCGTCGGATTTCAAGTGAGCGTCTCGATCTTTATTTTTTGTATTTATCGAATCAACACCGATATTTACATCGATTTTTGCGTTTTTGAAATCATCGCCTTCGGTGTGTGCCGTAGCGTCAAAATCCTCGAAGTGTCCTGTAACAGATGATATCATCATGTGTTTAACCTTAAATGATACTTCACTGTGTGTCGGGTCGATTTTCCATGTGGTTTCAGCCATTTTTGCTGTCTCCTTAATTTAATTATACAATGATATTTTTTCTTAATTAACTTACTGACATAGGAACGTCCATAAGCAGTATTTTAGTTCCTTCTTTGATATCGAAGTCTATATTATATGTATCCCAAAGGCCTATCCCATCACGTTTATTCAGCGTTTCGCCATTTACCATAGCCTCGCCTTCTAAAAGAAATGCATAAAGTCCATTTCTGGAATCTTTTATGCTATAACCAGTTTTGGTATCCTTGTTGAACTCGCCGATATTGAACCATGCGTTCTGATGAATCCATACACCTTCGTCATCAGTTTTAGGGGATAGAATCTGATAAAATTCGTTCTCTTTCTTTATATCAGCTGTAGAGATCTGATCATATCGAGGCTCTACGTTTTTCTTGTTCGGGAAAAGCCATATCTGGAGGAAGCGTGTATCATCATTTTCCAGATGATTGTATTCGCTGTGATACACACCAGTTCCTGCGCTCATTACCTGCACATCGCCTACTTTTATTACCCCTACGCTTCCCATACTGTCCTTATGCTCGAGCGCCCCACTCAAAGGGATCGAAATTATCTCCATATTATCATGCGGGTGTTTACCAAAACCCGAGCCGCCCGATATTTTATCGTCGTTCAGCACCCTTAGTACTCCAAAATTCATTCTATCAGGATTATAATAATTGGCGAAACTGAAAGTATGGTGAGTATCAAGCCAGCCATGGTTTGCATGCCCACGTGATTCAGCTCTATGGATAACTTTGTTCATTTTCCTTACCTCCTTATTCGGTAGGTGGTTGTGCCCTACCTGATTGATTGCCAGATCATTATTTGCTGTATTTGCTTTAGCGGTTTTATTAATTGCAGCGGCTGCTATACCGCCCAACATTGATTTTCTGATAAATTCTCTTTTATTCATCGGTATCCCCGATTAATTAATGTAACCACTTATCTTTTGAGTCTGATACAAACTTAATCTATTCAATAGGGCATAAAAATATCAAAACACAGCAAAAGATTATAAAAATCCGATCGCTATGCTAAACACAAAGTAAATGTAAGTAATCGTAGGTTAGATATTTAATATTATTATTGAAGAGAACGAAGTATCGCCTGATCGGAAAAGGAATTTTTATCTTTTCCGATTATCTGATAATCTTCATGTCCTTTCCCGGCGATCAGTATAATATCGTTATCCTCGCTTTGGGTTACTGCGTTGACAATTGCCTGTTCTCTATCTAGTATTATCTGATGATTGTTTAATTTAATGCCGTCAACTATATCGCTGGCTATTGATTCAGGGTCCTCTGTACGGGGATTGTCATTTGTGATAATGATTTTATCAGAATATTTTTCTGCTACCGCACCCATAAGTGGGCGCTTGGTTTTATCCCTGTCCCCTCCGCATCCGAAGACGGTTATTATTCTCCCTCTCCCCTCTATTTCAGATAACGTTCGCAGAGCGTTTTCTAAAGCATCCGGTGTATGAGCATAATCGACAATAGCTTTAGCTCCTTGTATATTAAATACCTCCATCCTACCGGGCACACCACGGAAATCACCTATATGCCGAATTATTTCGTTAATATTATATTTATCACCAACCAGTGCCGCTATCGATAAAGCGACGTTTATCATATTGAATTTTCCAATAAGCTGGGTACTGATTGTATATTCATTTGTATCAATGGATATCTTAAAACGCGTTCCATTAATATCTATCTTTATATCAGATAAATAATAATCATCGGATTTATCGAACCCGACATTGATGTTTTCAGCTTTAGTATCACGAGCCATGTGCTTTACCCAGCCATCTCCTGAATAAAATATCGCTGAGCTTTCACTTTTTAAATTATCGAAAAGTATTTTCTTAGCATCGGCATAGTCTTTCATAGTGCCGTGATAATCTAGGTGATCCTGAGTGAGATTGGTGAATATCGCGGTTCTGAATGATATGCCAGTTACCCTATGCTGGTGCAAAGCGTGAGACGATACTTCTATAACCGAATGCGTTAACTTTTCTTCTTTTAAACTTGAATATAGTTCGGCTAATTTTTCAGCGGATGGGGTGGTGTGGGTAGCCGGAATAAGCTTATCCCCGATGTAGATACCTGTAGTTCCGATAAGTGCTGATTTATGATTTAATTTACCAAGTAAATAATGTATGATATATGATACAGTTGTTTTTCCGTTTGTACCAGTTACACCGATATTTATTAAATGATCCGATGGATTATTTTTTATTTTATGAGATAACAGCGCTAATATTTTGCGTGGATTATTAGTTCTAATATATGGTAATGCAGTATCTGCGTTTGCTCGGCTACCTAATACTGCAATAAAATTATCCGGTAATCCGCTTATATAATCATGTCCGTCATTTACCGTACCCTCTATTGCTATAAACAAACAGTTCGGTGATTCGGATCGGCTATCGCTGGTAATGTTTTCTATATTGATATTATCTGTATCGCTGCCCCGGGTATCATAAGTTCCTTCCACACCGTCCAATAGCTCACTTAATTTAATCATCTATCGTTAACCTTATATTGTACTTTATGTAATTACAAAACAGTATATTTTCCAAAAGCAAGATAAGAATGACTGGCAATTCTGATATAACAAAAGATAGCACAATAGCGGCTTTGGCCACCCCGCCCGGTGTCGGCGGGCTTTCAATAATCCGTATCAGCGGGCCAGATGCATTCGATATAGTGGACTCTGTATTTTCAACTGCCAAAGTCAACTCGCTCTCTGAAGCTGATCCCTACAGCATACACTACGGCAAAATCACGGATAAAGGTGAGCTGCTCGATACAGTAACGGTTTCCGTATTCAAATCGCCTAATAGCTATACAGGTGAAAATACCGCTGAAATAGGCAGCCACGGTGGAAATATCGTTTATCGGAGGGTACTGGATCTTCTCTACCGCAAAGGTGCGCAGCCCGCACAGCCAGGTGAATTTACCAAAAGGGCGTTTATTAACGGTAAAATGGACCTTACGCAGGTGGAAGCGGTGGCGGATCTGATACATGCGGAATCCGAAGATGGGGCTAGGCTCGCCGCGTCTCAGCTATCCGGAAGTATGAGGGATAAGCTTATTTCTGTAAATGCCAACCTGAAAAGAGCTGCAGGGCTGCTTGAATTAGAACTGGATTTTTCCGAAGAGGAAGCAGGCTTCAT
The DNA here is from genome assembly GCA_964462685.1 of uncultured Hyphomicrobiales bacterium. Taxonomy (GTDB): domain Bacteria; phylum Bacteroidota; class Ignavibacteria; order Kapaibacteriales; family UBA2268; genus CAYWYR01. Next base: position 131,417 of record CAYWYR010000008.1, read on the forward strand.
CGATAGAGATGAACTTGACCAACTGCTTGGCGAAGCTGCGGAAATCTGTACCGAGCTTGCAGAGGGTTACCGTTCCGCCGATATATTGCGTTCGGGCTTACATGTAGCGATAGTTGGCCTTCCGAACGCTGGGAAAAGTACTTTATTCAATGCCCTGCTGGGTGAACAAAGAGCTATAACAAGCGATATAGCTGGCACCACTCGCGACTATCTGAAGGAAACCATAATGCTTGGCGGTTCTGCAGTACACCTGTACGATACCGCCGGAATAAGAGAAAGCGATGATACGATCGAGATAGAAGGTATCAAATTAGTGGAATCTGTTATGGAGAGAAGCAGCATAGTAGCCGTTCTTTCCGATATGTCGGATCAAAGCAGTTCAAAAATAAGCTATGATCTTTTGGAAAGTATCAGATCCAGATATCATGATAAAAAAGTAATATTTATCGGTACAAAAAGCGATCTTGTCAATAATAGAACATCATCTAAACAAGAGCTTGATATGGTTGTTTCTTCAGTATCGGGGGAAGGAATTGAAAAGTTCAAAAATTATCTGAAAGATTACTTAGAAGATGGGCTTAGAACGCTGGGAAACACAATAGTAAACCAAAGACAGGCTTCCCTGCTTAAAAGCGCCTCAGAGTTCATTATAAACGCAAAAGAGCTAAACCAGAACGGAGAGGGCAACGAACTTATCGGCTATGAGATACGGGATGCCGCTAAAGAGATATCCTGGATAACGGGTGAGCGGTGGAGTGAGCAAGTACTCAACGATGTGTTTGCAGGATTTTGCATAGGAAAGTAATATTAACACATGCTGTAGAGATTCGTAATTAATGTCTTATACTTCGACAGGCTCAGTATGACATTAATATGAATGACAGGGTTTTGGCTCAAGCACTGAATTCCACGGGCTATCGGCGCTCGGAATGACGGGTTACTATTATCCCGTAGCCCCGAAAGGCCATGTCATATTGAGCCTCTTGAAATATTAGACATGGACGAGGGTAATGGATAGTATGATACTAGACTTACTTTTCGACAGTAAGATTTAATAATTTGATACGAATTTTATTGTTAAGGATATCTATAAGATACTTATCCAATTAATTGCCCTACTTTATTTACCACTTTATATTCTAATTCATCAAATTCGTTAAAGTGTGCTTTTCCACATTTGATTTTCAATTGTTCGTCTCCACTTAGTTTTGCTAAATCAACCTCTGGTGTTCCTGTGTCTTTAGTTTCAGCTACAAAGTAGATTTTCTTGTCGTCTTCAAATACCAAAGCCCAATCTGGATTGTAATTACCAATTGGTGTTGGGATTTTAAACCAATTCGGAAGTTTAAAATAGAACTTGATTTGGTCGCTTGATTCACAGTCCTGGGCAAACCTGCTTTCAACTCCTGAATCTAAAGGCAAAAACTCTTCATAAATCGTTTTAGAACTATCTGTTACTTCAAATGAAAAATCGTTTAAATACACTTCTAATTCCTGAGCTTCAAAAAGTGCCATTTCATATTCTGCTCCGCCAATTTTTTGGTATTTTATTCCGTCAATCATTAGGTCATACAAAGTCCGTTTTATGGCTTGGGTTGTTAAGTCTAAAAACAGTTGTGGATTGATTAAAATATCTCCAATTCTGTCGGATTTAATTAATATCTCTTGAATGGTCGAACGTGTTAATTCTGTTTTACTCTGAATGTAACCTAAAACATCTGGTATTTTCCAAGAATAGCTGTCGTAAGATTCTACTTTGTCACCTGCGTACATTGTTTCTACTCCTTCGTCTGTCATATTGATATTGACTTTAGTTGAACGAATAGAAGGTGCTTT
>CAYWYR010000009.1:0-131658 GCA_964462685.1 uncultured Hyphomicrobiales bacterium
CCCCGGCCCCTCCCCTCAAGGGAGGGGGGGAGGAATTTTGGTTGTGATTTTCATTTTATGGTGGGGTGTGGTAATTTATCATTCTTGGTTTTAGAATGTTTTATTTTGAGTGATCCATATGTCGCAGCAACAGATCAATAAGTATTATAATGACCTTAGTAGGAATATCCAGTATGGTGGCAGTAGGAATGAGACTGCTATCAGAAATGCTTTTCTAACTCTGCTGAACAGTTATGCTGATACTAGGAAGCTACTTGTTGTGACTGAGCTCGGTATTGAGGGGACAAAGGGGCGAAAGGTCTATCCGGACGGTGTACTGAAGAATGCAATGAGGCTGGACTTTGGGTATTGGGAGAGTAAGGACGAGCGGGACGATCTGGATAGTGAGATAGAAATCAAAAGGCAGAAGGGGTATCTATTCACCAATATCCTTTTTGAAGATACGAATAATGCTGTGCTTTTCCAGAACGGGATTGAAGTATTTAGAATCGATATGAACGACCCTGCAAAGCTGCATGAAATCCTGACACTTTTTATCAATTATGAGCCGCCACAGGTAAGGGAATTTAACGAGGCGCTAAAACGCTTCGGTTAAGATGTACCGCATATAGCGGATTCTCTTCGGGAGTTGATTGATAATCAGGCTGAAAAGAATCCTAATTATATCAAGGCGAGAGATAAGTTTCTGGAGATATGCCGAGAGGAGGTAAACCCAGAGTTCCGTGCTGAGGATGTGCGGGAGATGATAATACAGCATATCCTAACGGAAGATATATTTGTAGCTGTTCTTGGGGAGAGTGATTTCCACCGTGATAATAATATCGCCCGTGAGCTGGAAAGTGTTATTGATTCATTTATGACACGGCGGGAGAAAAGGAATTATCTGGAAGGGATAGCGCATTATTATGAGACTATAAGAAATGCCGCAGCAGGCATAGCGGATCACAATGAAAAGCAGAAATTCCTTAAGCTTATCTATGAGACTTTCTATAAGGTATATAACCCCAAGGGGGCCGATACGCTGGGCGTGGTATATACGCCGAATGAAATTGTACGGTTTATGGTAGAGAGTACTGATACGCTGCTTTATAAGCATTTTGGGCGGGGGCTTGCCGATAAGAATGTAGAGATACTGGACCCCTGTACTGGCACGGGGACATTCGTAACGGACATAATAGACTATATCGCGCCGCAGTATCTGGAGTATAAATATCGGAACGAGATACACGCGAACGAGGTGGCGATACTCCCCTATTATGTATCAAACCTGAATATAGAGTATGCCTATAAACAGAAGATGGGTAAATATGTGGAGTTCCCGAATATCTGCTTTGTGGATACGCTGGATAATACGGTAGCGCTGGACTATGAGAATAAGCAGGACAGGATGTTTGGTTTCAGCAGTGAGAACAGTGAGAGGATAAAGAGACAGAACGATAGAAAGATATCGGTTATAATCGGTAATCCGCCTTATAATGCAAAACAAGAGCTTTACAACGACCAAAACGCTAACCGCTCATACCCAGATATAGATAAGCGAATTAAAGAAACATTTGTAAAAGAAGGCACGGCACAAAACCAAATAGTGGTTTATGATATGTATACTCGCTTCTACCGCTGGGCTATGGATAGGATAGACGAGAACGGAGTTATCTCCTTTATTACAAATAGAAATTTTATAGATGGACGTGCTTATGATGGATACAGAAAGATATTAGAAAGGGAATTTGATTACTGTTACATAATAGATACAAAAAGTGATGTTAGGGCAAACCCAAAAATATCAGGCACTAAAAACAATGTCTTTGGTATCCAAACAGGAGTTGCGATAATGCTTCTGGTCAAGAAAGGTGGGAAAGGGGATCAAAAGCAAAAATGCCAGATATATTATAGCGGGGAGATGGAGGACGATTGGGTAAAGGAAGAAAAGCTAGAATGGCTAAGAGGAAAAAATATTAATAATATCCACTTCGACCATATCACCCCTTCGAAAAAGCACAATTGGATAAATCTTGCTGATAATGACTGGGATGAGCTAATCCCTCTGATGGATAAGGATGTAAAAACGGGGAGAAGAGAAGAGGCGGTGTTTAAGAACTTTTCGGCTGGATTAAAGACTCAAAAGGATGAATGGATATATGATTATAACAAGGATAATTTGGAAAATAAAATAAAATATATGGTGGATGTATATGAGAAGACAAGGAAAGATGAGAATTATCCTGAGAAAATGAGTATCAAGTGGGATGCTGATTTAGAAAGCTATCGAAGAAGAAATATAAAAAAGACTTTTGATAAACAACAGATCATTAAATCTCAATATAGGCCATATTCAAAAAGATATTTTTACTTTGATAAGCATTTTAACGGAAGGACTTATCAGTGGTTTGAGATATATAATGCAAAAGATAAGAATAAGTATATCTCGGTACCTGGACTGTCAAATCCAAAGGAATTTCATTGTTTGGGTATTAACACAATCATTGATCTTAATGCGCTACCAGCTGGTTCTCAAACCCTCCCCCTTTACACATACGACAGTGAGGGAAATAGGCGGGATAATATCACTGACTGGGGGCTGGGGCAGTTTAGGGATTATTATAAGGACGAGAAGATAGACAGGCAGGATATTTTCCACTATGTATATGGGGTTCTGCATAATCCTGAATATCGGCAAAAATATGAGCTGAATCTGAAGCGTGAGTTTCCGCGTGTGCCTTTTTATGAGGATTTCTGGACTTGGGCGGAGCGTGGCAAGCGGTTAATGGAGCTTCATATAGGGTATGAGGATGTGGAGCCATGGGCTTTGGAGCGGGTGGATCTTCGAGAGCCTCAGGTTTCAAACTTGAAGGGGGAAGGTCTAAGAGATGGCACTTCAAGAACACCTCAGGCCAGCCCTGACTCCTCTGGAACACCCCATCCTAAATCCTTCCCCTCAGGGGAAGGACTTGAAGAAGAACACCTCACCCCAAACCCCTCTCCTCAAGAGAGGGGCTTTAAGAGGTGGAAGGTGAAGCTAAAGGCTGATAAGGATAAGGGGATAATATATATTGATGAGAATACCACGCTGACGGGAGTGCCGCCCGAGGCTTGGGAGTATAAGCTAGGGAACCGTTCGGCGTTGGAGTGGGTGGATGTGGAGGAGGAAGGTTTATTGCCGGATAAAATGACACTCAATGACAGGGCAAAGGAGTCACCCTCAGTCAACTTCGTTGACAGCTCCCTCAAGGGAGCACATTATAAGGTGAAGCTTAAGGCTGATAAGGATAAGGGGATAATATATATTGACGAGAATACTACGCTTACGGGAGTGCCGCCCGAGGCTTGGGAGTATAAGCTGGGGAACCGTTCGGCGCTGGAGTGGGTGCTGGATCAGTATAAGGAGAAGAAGCCGAGGGACAAGACTATAAGGGAGAAGTTCAATACGTACCGGTTTGCTGACTATAAGGAGGAGGTAATCGTGCTACTCGGGAAGGTGTGCAAAGTGAGTGTGGAGACGGTTGGTATTGTGAGGGGGATGGGGTGAAGAAAGTAACTATAGGAGATTTAGAGTTCAAATCGATAAAAGATGCTTTAAATCATTATAAAAATCTTTTAAATAATTTTCCTGAAATCTTGAGTATAGATCAGTATAATTCTTTATTGGATTTAGTCAAACGGCACTACAATGCTGAAGAAAAGTTAAAAAACGGAGTAAAGAATTTTATTGTTAAAAAGACTTATATAGGCACTATTTCTTTTCATATAATTGATGAAAATGATAATGAGATAGATTTTTCATATATAAATGCTATTAAAGGCCCGAAAAGTATGTATCAGAAATTTGTTCTATCTTGTAGAGAATCTTGTCGATCGCAGATATATCAATATAAAATAAAACAGATAAAAGATGATAAAGTTATATGTAGTATTACGGGGAAACCTTATTCAATAGATGAAGTCCATGTAGATCATATACCTCCTTACACATTCAAAGAACTGGTTGATGATTATATTAAAAAGAATAAAATCAATGTGGAGACTGTTGAATATAACAGTAAAAATATTTCATTAACTTTTGTAGATAAAGAACTTAAGAGTAATTTTAATGCCTACCATAAGAAGTATGCTAGGTTAAGAATAGTAAATATTAAATATAATCTTTCAAACGGCTATAAAAGCAAAAATAGTAGCTTACAAGGAGAATTGTTTTAGATACTTATTAAAAACAAAGATAATTAATATAAAGAGATATGTAATATATGTATTGATTTTAAAGTCTGCCCTTTAGAGAAGGTTATAAGGAATTACATCTCACCCCAAGCCCTTTTAAGAACACCCCACCCCACCCCCCCCCCCCCCCACCCCCGGCCCCTCCCCTCAAGGGAGGGGGGAGAAGTCCTTCCCTTGAGGGGAAGGACTTGAGGAGTTGGACGGCGGGGCATGCCACGCCGCTACGGTAAGGGGGTGTGGGTGGAAATGTCCCGGGCTTTGTCCTTCGACAGGCTCAGGATGACTGTTGGTCTATTCGTACATGGCGTGGTTGGCGGAATAGTAGGTCTGGTATTTGACTTTTGAGGGCAGTTCGAGTATGATTGCTCTACCGATTTGAGGGACATTGACGTTGAGTTTTGATATATCTGATATGATGAAGAAGTCGTCTTGTTCGATGACGCGGTTGTTGAGTTCGACAGTGCCTTTATACATATAGCCAACGTAGATGTAGCTTGGTTCGATCTCGATGTTGATGTTGCCGTTGAAGAAGTGGTAGTCGTTGATCTCTACAGAGCCTGTGCGGGAGTGTACGTCGTTATCTGCGGTGATTATGTCGATTCGTTTCATTCGGGCTGTTTCTTGCTTGTACATATCGGCTTGGCGATAGTATGAGGCAAGCGGCGGGTAGTGGAGTGATTCTTTGAGGTTAGGGTCGAGCCAGATCTGTATGAACTGTGTCTGGCGCTGCGCTTTTCTCTGAACTAAGATACCTTTGTTGGCTTCGTGAATGGCGAAGTCCCCGGTGGCTAAGTGATGCCATTCCTGGGTTACGCTATCCCACACATCTAGACCGCCTCGAATGACTATTGTTACGATCTCAAATCCTTTGTGTGTGTGCAGGCCGAGGTTGCGGTCGTATTCGCAATAGAAGTTCTGTACAGTAAAGAGGTTTGAGAGCGGCAGCACTGGGGCTTCTTCGTTGGGGAAGCCAATAGGTTTGTTGATTATGAGCTCACCGCCGTCTATTTCCCGGTTGTAATGCCCTACGTATGAATATATATCTATTGCCATGGTTATATTATCGGAGGTTTGCGTTTATGCTTTAGCATGTTATTCAAGTGTTTTGGTTATACGGGAAAGTAATGCGTTTTCGTTGTTTAAGGAAAGACGCATCGGATATACGAGCAGATTATCTAATATTCTGTCCGGAATAGGCAAGGTAGCGATTTTTACGGCGTCTTTTTCAGTGATAGCGATATTGTCAGCTTGGTATTTTTGTAGCAAATGAGTAGCTGTGGAAAGGTCTTTAGAAGAGAAGCGGTGATGATCGCGGAACTCTATAGGGCTGATTATTTTATGGCCCTGTAGTTTGAGTGATTTATGGAACGATGTGTTTCTTGCCAAGCCCGACATTGGAATAAGTTTAAGGGGTTTTGTGAGAGGGTTTTTGGTTAACGGATCAATATTGTTTGTAGCCCAGTTTCTGATTGTGATGCCGGGAAGTAGTTCTGTTTGTGCGAAAAGTATTGTTTGATCGGTAACATTTTGTTTGATGATATCAGGGATTTCGTTTATATCTCGAAGAATGACAATGTCTGCTCTGGAAAGGTTTGTTAATGGCTCTCTTAGTCGACCCTTTGGTAGGAGATAGGGGTTGATGATAGTACCTTTGGAGATAATAACGATATCAAGATCGCGATAGAGCTTGCGGTGCTGAAAACCATCATCTACTAGTAATAACCGGTAATCCCCTTTTGACATCAGATGAGCTGTTTCAGCTTTTGAATTACCGACCCCTACCGGTTTGCGTGTTATAAGATGAACCAATCTCGCTTCATCACCGGTTTTCTCTATCGGTATATCTGGGTTTTGGGTATCTAATAGTAGGTATTCGTTGCTTTCACGTTTATATCCATGGCCAACAATCGCATGTTTGATTTTTGCTGATTCAAGTAGCTCGGAGCATTTGATGATGAGTGGTGTTTTGCCTGCCCCACCAGCACTTATGTTCCCTATTGATATTACAGGAATATCTACTCTTAAAGATGACAGCGAACCGCTATCATATTTCCTGTTGTTTCTTTTAACGAATAATCCGTAAATTTTATCGATCATCTGCCGAGTTTTTTGGTAAGGTCATCAATATAAGCTTTTACTTGTTCTCTATCTGAAGATTTAGAGTAGTCAAGTTTAATATCAATAAGACTTATATCAACTCTTGAAAAGGGTTTTGGAATTTCAAATGAATCCCAAGATCCTAATTTCCATGAATTGGAATATATGATTTTTACCGCATATAGCTCAGAGGAAGAGCGTAATGCGGATACTACAGCACCGGGTTTGGCTATCTGATGGGGGCCGCGTGGGCCATCGGGGGTCATCACAACCGTATGACTGTTTGATAGTTTATGTACTATTGCAGAGAGGGTTTCTTTGGAAGACTTGTTACTAGAGCCATGGATAATATTGAATCTTTTTTTCCTAAGGAAACCGGCGAGTATTTTACCGTCATTACTCGGCGATACAACTGCATGAGGATTATTCAGAAGCCTGCTTGCTATATCCCAACCTACTAGCATTTTTCCGTGCCAGAAAGTGAATACACCCCCTTCCTCAAAATTATTCTTTTTAAGCTCGCTTGATATATTATATCGTAGAGTGAGCTTTAAAATTCCAAAAGCTATATATAGTATCAAAGATTTGATTTGCTTTCCAATAATTCTGAGATACACTCTGAAGCTTTTTCTGAAGCACCTTCACCACCTAAGTCGTTTCTTATTTTCAGAAATTTCTCAAACATCGAAACATAGGCTTTTTCATTTGAAAGGAGTCTTTCTATTTCTCTTGCGATAGAATATCCAGTGGCTTCTTTCTGAATAAACTCTTTTACTATTTTAGAATTTTCCAATATGTTTACTAAAGATAAATAAGGGAGATTTACAACATATTTACCGTACTGGTATGTTAATGTACTTGTTTTGTATGTCATAACGAATGGCATCCCACAAAGAGCTGCTTCCAGAGTTGAAGTGCCTGTTTTAACAATCCCTACTCGAGCCTTTTTCATAAGCTCTCGGCTATCAGGTTCAAAATCAAAGACGGAAGGATCAAAATATTTAGTATAAGTTTCTTTATCGATATTTTTAGTAGTGGCTACTATTAGTTTATAGTCAGAGAGATCAATAATATCGTTTAATTCATCTACTATATTTTGAAAAAGTTTTCCGTGTCTTTTAATTTCCTGTAATCTACTACCTGGTAGAAACGCAATTATTTCATCTCTATCTTCAACTTCTTTGGGAAGTGGATTAAAAACGGGATCATCCATCAGAGGATGGCCGACGAACTTAGCTTCTACTTTGAAGTTATTGAAAAACTCTACCTCGAACGGAAAAACAACAAGTAATAAATCTATATAACCTGAAAACTCTTTTGCTCTGTCCTTACCCCATGCCCATGCCTGCGGTGCGATATATTGGCATGTTTTCAGACCAATACTTTTGGCGTATTTAGCAAGGCGTAGATTGAAACCGGGATAATCGACTGTCAATACTAAATCGTATCCATTTTTTTCAATCATTTCTTTGGATCTGTTTAAAAGAGCTTTGAATTTAGGATACTTTTTAGCTACTTCCCAAAAGCCTACAACAGATATTTCGCTTAGAGGAACAATAGAATCCAACCCTTGTTCAGTCATCATATCGCCCCCGATACCTTCGAAAATAATATCAGGATACAAAGATTTGAGTTTGGCCATCAGCCGTGAGGCATGAAGATCGCCTGAATAATCACCTGCCGATATAAAAATCTTCATTTAAGAGAAAGAGTTGTTATTGTATAAAGTCGTAGTTACATCTCAGGAAACGAAAACCAAGCTTAAACGTTTTAACTAGACTATAGCATTTCCCGCAGCACTAAAAATCATAAAATAGGCAATCTTCCGCTTAAAGTATGGCAAAAGACACCACAACTGACCTTCAAACAGAGTTTCAAGATACTTATCCAGAAGAGTTATCCGCTATTGTAATAAAGGGAGCTAGAGAACACAATCTGAAGAACGTGGATCTTACGATTCAGAGAGATGCACTGACAGTGATAACCGGTTTGTCAGGTTCTGGAAAATCCTCCTTAGCTTTCGATACCTTATATGCTGAGGGACAAAGAAGATATGTTGAATGTTTATCTCCGAACGCTAAACAATATCTTGGTATGATGAAAAAGCCTGATGTAGATAAAATCGAAGGCCTATCCCCTGCTATATCAATTGAACAAAAAACACTGGGCACTAATCCCAGATCAACTGTAGGAACTGTAACGGAAATCTACGATTATCTTAGACTTTTATATGCTAAAATCGGCACCCAGTATTGTGTTGATTCTGGTACCGCTGTGGTTAAAAAGACACCTGAGGTACTTGTAGATGAGATTATGGAAGAATACGGTGGGAAGAAAGTAGCTGTATTAGCCCCGATGGTTCGCGGAAGAAAAGGGCATTACAAGGAACTTTTCGCAACTCTGCTGAAAACAGGGTTTACCAAAGTAAGGGTTGACGGAAAGATAACTGATATAACACCTGGGATGCAGCTTCAAAGATATCAGGTTCATGATATAGAGCTCGTGGTAGATAGGATGCTACTTGAAGCAGAATTTGAACAACGTTTTTCAGAAAGTTTCAAGCTTGCTTTAGCGAAGGGTGATAATATAGCAATGTTACTGATAGCCGATGATAAGGAGGAGAAACTTCGACTTTACAGTACAGAGTACGTATCACCTGTGACGGGTCGAACATATATGCCGCCTTCGCCGAATATGTTTAGTTTCAATTCTCCATACGGTGCATGCGCCAAATGCGAGGGGCTTGGTGAAGTAAAGGAATTTGATAGAAACCTAATGGTATCTAATCCTGAAAAAAGTATCAGTAAAGGTGCTATTGAGACATGTGATCCCAAGAAGAACAAATGGCTCTTTAAGCAGTTAGAAGCTTTTGCGACAGTAATTGATATCCCTCTGAATATTCCTTTCAAAGATATGAAAGAAAGTGATCTTGATATTATCTTCAACGGTTCGAAGAGCACAGAGATCGAATCTGAACATACGATGAAGAGCGGAAGGAAGGTAAAGTACAAGCATAGTTTCGCTGGGATTATCCCTATGATGAGGCAAAAGTACAGTACAGTAGATACCTCTACGGTAAAGAGATCTATGGAAAATTATATGAATTCAAGGATCTGCCCAACCTGCCAGGGACAGAGATTAAAGGTTGATAATCTAGCTATAAAGATCAATGATAAAAATATATCTGAAGTTACAGGTCTTGATATTGAGTCTTGCTATAAATATTTTAAATCATTACCGAAAAAACTCAAAGACAGAGATAATCAGATCTCGAATCTCATAATAAAGGAGATTGTAACCAGAATTGAGTTTTTGATAGACGTAGGTTTGGGTTATCTGACTTTAGGAAGAAGAGCCAGAACTTTATCTGGAGGTGAAGCCCAAAGAATAAGGCTTGCCTCACAGATCGGATCGAAACTGGTTGGAATTATGTATGTATTGGATGAGCCTTCTATTGGTCTGCATCAGCACGATAATGATAAGTTGATAGCATCGCTAAAAAAACTGCGTGATCTTGGTAATACTCTTGTTGTGGTCGAGCATGATAAGGCAATGATCGAGCAATCGGATGAATACATTGATTTTGGGCCGGGGGCGGGAATAAACGGCGGAGAAATAGTTTATCAAGGCTCTTTTAATTCGAAAAACGGTTCGGCGAATAAATCTTTGACGGCTCAGTATCTTCACGGTGAACAAAGAATAGAATACTCAGAAAAGAGAAGAATGGGGAACGGCCAGTATATCACAATAACAGGGGCAAAAGGTAATAATCTACGGAACGTAAAGCTTCAGTTACCGTTGGGTAAATCTATCGGAATCACAGGTATGAGCGGTTCGGGTAAATCGAGCCTTATCAATGATACTTTAGTGCCGATCTTAAGCAAGCATTTCTATCGATCTTTAAAAAAACCATTGGAATATAAAGAGATCCAGGGCTTAGATAATATTGACAAGCTTATAGAGATAGACCAGGCACCTATTGGAAGAACCCCTCGAAGCAACCCGGCGACTTATACAGGTATGTTCTCATTGATAAGGACTTTCTTTACCCAACTACCAGAATCAAAAGTGCGCGGATATACTGCAGGTCGATTTTCATTTAACGTATCCGGCGGCCGATGTGAGGAATGCCAGGGTGCTGGCATGACAAAAATAGAGATGAGTTTTTTGCCTGACGTATATGTTAAATGTCCTGTATGTAACGGGAAAAGATACAATAACGAGACTCTTCAGATACATTATAAGAGTAAATCGATAGCTGATGTACTTGACATGGATGTAAGCGAGGCTTACGAGTTTTTCAAAGATATACCTAATATCAAGAACAAGCTTAAGACCTTGAATGATGTAGGTTTGGGATATATAAAACTTGGCCAGCAGGCACCAACATTGTCTGGTGGTGAGGCGCAGAGAGTCAAGCTTGCGACTGAATTATCAAAAAGATCAACGGGCAAGACTATATATTTTCTCGATGAGCCGACAACCGGGCTACATTTCCATGATATTAAACTTTTAATGAAAATGATAGACAGTCTAGTTGACAAAGGTAATACGGTAGTTGTAATAGAACATAATCTCGATGTGATAAAGTGTATGGATCATTTAATAGATATGGGGCCATACGGGGGTAAGGGCGGAGGCAAGATAATCGCTGAAGGAACGCCAGAAGAAATATCAAAGAACGATAAATCACTTACTGGAAAATATCTTGCAGATGAGCTAATAAACTGATAGTAATTGGCAATCAAAGAAGCTGTTATGCACTAAAACTACAATAGTGAATAAGCTTACGTGTCTTTTTCATAAATTTGTAAGCTTAATCTCGACTTTTAATTAGCCTTACAAAAAAACTGCTGATGGACGATAGGTTCTGTTTCATAAAAAACAAAAGCGACAGTATAGTTTTGGCTATACGCGCCGACGAGAATATCATAGCCGGTGCTGACTTTAAGTTGTATGATATCGAACGTAAAGAAGTCTTGGAGGAATGGAAAGCAACGATTGACAATGCTAATCCATTTGTTCATAGATTTTCCACAAAAGCCAAAGATTTAGAGAAGACGCGTCTATCGTGGCAAGTAGCTTACTGTTCAAGAAAATCAAATCTTTTCCGTGGCAGTATTGAGTTAATTGTAAAACAGGCGGATACTGTATTGCGTACCACTAAACCGCTTAGTTACAGTATATCTAACATACCACCGTGTGGATACGGCGAGAGCCAGAATTTTAACGGTAGTATGATTTTTATCACAGATAAAGACAATATCTGAACATAATTAGATTAAACAATAAAGGAATACAATGAATATAATGGTATGTGTGTCACGAGTTCCGGACACGGCCTCAAGAATACAGATTGACGGAAGCGGTAGCAAGATAAACGCCGCAGGTATCAAATATATAGTCAATCCTTATGATGAATTCGCATTAGAGGAAGCGATCCAGCTTGCTTCTAAAAACGGAGGGGAGGTAACAGCGGTAACAGTAGGCGACGCGAGCAGCCAGGATGTTTTACGTACTTCCCTTGCTATGGGCGCCAATAAAGCGGTATTGGTAGAAGGCCTCAGCAATACGTCAGACCGTGATGTGGTAGTAAGATCGCTTGCCGAAGTAGCTAAGGAACTTAATCCAGATCTTATACTGCTTGGCCGCCAGTCAATAGATTACGATAATTACCAGACAGCTTCGATGTTGGGTGGTATATTGGATATGCCTTCAATATCGGTTGTATCTAAATTAGATATCAATGGCAGTGATGTTAAAGCTGAAAGAGATATAGAAGGCGGTAAAGAAACTCTTGAGACTTCCCTACCGGCTGTTATATCGGTTCAAAAGGGTATTAACGAACCGCGTTATCCAAAGCTACCACAGATAATGCAGGCTAAGAAAAAGCCAATTGATAAGAAAACTGTTTCTGATTCTACGTCGGATATCGAGATACTATCGATGGAACTACCAAGCAAAGACAGGGTAGGAATGATAGTCGGCGATAGTGAATCCGACATCGACCAGATAGTGAAAGCACTTCATGAAGATGCTAAAGTTATATAAACAGTATTCTAAAATAAATTTAAAAGAAAGATCAAAATGTCAAAAGTATTAGTATTTATTGAAGATGAGAACGGCTCACTGAAGAGAAACAGTACTGAAGCTATAACTGCCGCCACTAGAATCAGCCAGAGCGGCGATATAATCGCAGTAGCTATAAACGGTGATGAGGCAGCCCTAAAAGCGGCTGGTGGATACGGTGCTGGAAAAGTAGTAAATATAAAGCATGAGCTACTAGGCCAGTATTCCTCTACTGGTGCCGCTAAAGCTGTAGCCGAGGTAGCAGGTAAAGAAGGAGCTACTACAGTGCTTTTGTCTGCCAATGCTAAGGGTAAAGAGTTAGCACCGAGACTTGCTGTTGCAATAGAAGGCGGCTATTTGGCGGATGTGGTAGAACTTGAAGGAAGCGGAAGCGATATAACCGCTACTAAACCAGTTTATGCAGGTAAAGCTATCGCTAAAGCGAAGATCAATAAAGATAAGAAGGTCTTTTCGCTTAGGCCAAATGTATTTACAGCTAAGCAGACCGGCGACGGGGAGGCTAATATTGAGTCATTCGCACCAGCGATATCAGATGCTGATGTGAAAGTAAAGGTTGTGTCTGTATCTAAGAACGAAGGCAAGAAGGATGTAGCCGAAGCCGATAAGATAGTATCGGGTGGACGCGGCCTGAAAGAGCCTGGCAACTTCAATCTGGTTGAGGATCTTGCTGCCGCTGTCGGCGGTGCGGTAGGTGCTTCGAGGGCTGTTGTGGATGCTGGCTGGAGACCGCATGCCGAACAGGTAGGACAAACGGGAAAGACAGTAGCCCCTAATCTGTATATTGCCTGCGGTATTTCGGGTGCAGTACAGCATTTGGCTGGTATGTCTTCATCAAAGGTAATTGTGGCAGTAAACAAGGACAAAGAGGCACCTATATTCAAGGTAGCTGACTATGGTATAGTTGGTGATGTGTTCGATGTACTACCAAAACTAACACAGAAAATCAAAGCAATCGGATAATATGCTTAATCTTGACAAAACCGAAGTAGTAGTATTGGGCCTATCGGCCTCGCCGGCTGGCAATAACGCTTATGCCCTTATATTGAAAGATATAGAGGGCGAGAGGCGTCTGCCTATAATAATCGGCGCATTTGAAGCCCAGGCTATAGCTTTGGAGATGGAAGGGGTGATGCCACCGCGGCCTATGTCCCACGATTTTTTCAAGAATTATATAGAGGCCATAGGAGCGAATCTGGTAGAGGTGAATATAGACGACCTCAACGAGGGAACTTTTTATGCCAAGCTGTCTTTTGACAATATCGAAGAGGAGATAGATGCTCGGCCAAGTGATGCGATCGCTATGGCGGTACGCTTCAAGGCCCCAATATTTGTGAAGACGGATATTATGGAGGAAACGGCAATGGATCCTTTCGGTCCGGAGGATGGCGAGGAACTCCCAGAGGATATGATGCCGACCAGCAGTTATGGTTCGGGCCCTGCGGCCAAAGCCGCAAATACCCTTGAGCAGAAGATCAAGAAGCTTGAAGACAGTCTGAACAAGGCTATCGCTGATGAAGATTATGAGAAGGCAGCAGCTTTGAGAGACGAGATTAATAAATTGATAGATAACTAGTATTGCATAATTAAGTTAATATACCTATTTTTGCAGTCTTGTTTTACTGGCGTGCCGGTAAAAACAAAGTGCCGGAGTAGCTCAGGTGGTTAGAGCAATGGAATCATAATCCATGTGTCGGGGGTTCAAGTCCCTCCTCCGGTACGACTATATTAGAGAAGCCCTGTAGCAGAGATGTTATAGGGCTTTTTTTGTATGATTTATCTACTAATTACAATTAATATAATCCTGTAAATGGTTTATATCATATTCTTACTGTAACTAAAAGATATCTTATACGCTGGTAACATATCGAATCTTTTTATGGCCTTTTATCAAATATAATCAGCACCGCTCTACTGATCAGAGGTATTAAATCATGAAGCTATTACATGTTATTCTTTACATATTTCTCTTTTTAACTGTTAGTGTCAATAGTAAAGCAGATGATATTATTATAAGTGTTTTGAGTAAATATTCTGAGCCTAAAAATTCAGTATCAAGGATTGTTTATAATGAATCGCGATATGAACTTCATCATAGTTTTCATCCATGGAATTCAACAGAATATAATATGGCCGGTATAGTTTGGGCAATGGATGAGGAGTTTAGCCGAATTGATACACTTTATAGGAAAACCAATTATGCTAGGAAGACATATTCTAATAGCGAGATTGTAAAAACGATCAATTTTGGTAGTGACAATATATCGAAAACTGACAGAGATGAAATAGAGAATTTCATTTTTGAAAAGTTGAGATATTCTCCTATAAGTATGCTACATATATTTGATACCAAGCAAATCTTACCAGAGATTCAGGGAGATCAAATTGTTTACGGAACTATGTATCATGATAAATTGGTATCAGTATATATTTCTTCTAAGGATACAACTGTTACTTCGATTGAAGTATTGGAACATCATGATACTTTCGGGGACACAAAATCAGTTTATAAATATTACGATAATAAAACACTCGGCAGTATAATCTATCCTTCAAAAGTGGATATCAGCAAGATTAACGGCAAATTGAAAGATGAAGTAAGAATATCGGATTATAGCGTATATAATGCTGCTGAAAATCTATTCAATAATCCTATTGCTGATGATATGCATGCAGATATGCGAACAATAGAACCTGATAGTGTCATAAACATATTATATAAAGGATATAACGACTGGATAGGTTTTATCCATCTTGAAAATTCTGATTCTAGAGTACTTGTAGCGGAATTTGATAATTTTTTAGTAGTAGCTGACAGTCCGCTCAAAAGTGAGTACGGAGAAGCTATACTTGATACAATTTCGAATATGTACCCATCGAAACCTGTAAAGTACTTTACTTTTAGTCACTATCATCCACATTATTTGAGCGGGGTAAGAGCATTTGTCCAGTCTAACGCTGTAATTCTATGCTCTCCGAATAATGAAAGTTATGTCAACTATATAATAGAGGGAACACGATCTATAAAGCCTGACAGGTTATCTAATGATCCGAAGGTTGTAATAACGGATATTATCAGAGACAGTATTTCTTTTGGTAATGATAATAAAAGAATGGTTATATATCATATCGGCGAAAAGTCTAATCATACTAATGATTATCTAGTTTATTATTTTCCATACGAGGGTATATTAATACAAGGTGACCTCACTTGGATGAAAAAAGGTGAGATGAAAGATTCACCTTCGGAAAGTGAGGCGGGGTTATATAAGGCAATTACTGACCTGGGAATTAATGTGGAAGCTATTTACCAATCATGGCCTATTGAAGAATTCGGAATACAGACTGAAATTGATTGGAATGACTTTGAAGCTTTGAATAAGAGAAAGTGATACTGACAATAATATTAATGGATGAGTACAAGTATTTGCCTTAATTATCCAATCCTTTTAGGACTCGGAATTCTACGCGGCGGTTGAGCTTACGTGCTTCATCGGTATCTGCGTCGCTCAATGGTTGGGATTCACCAAAGCCTTTGGTTGTAAGGTATCTAGCCGGGATGCCTACAGAGATAAGGAAGTTGTAAACGGCTTTTGCTCTTTTTTCCGACAGTACTTGATTGTCTCTGATAGTCCCTATATTATCTGTGTGCCCTTCGATTCTGATTCTGAAGTCTTTGTCGGATAGGTATCGGGCGAGTTGTGATAGTTCAGTCATAGAGCCTGGCAAAAGCTCATGCTCGCCAGAATCAAAAAATATATTGTTTAGCCTTATGGCATAGTCTTTTTTGATTGGGGCGAGAGATAGATCTTTATAGGTAGTATCAAAATTGGATATCTGCTTTAGGTTTATGTTTTCCTGTATGCCGTAATAGCCTTGAGAGCGTGCAGAGAAAGAATAGCGGTTGCCAGATGGTAGGCTTATTGAGTACGCACCTGTCTTTTGGTTGGAGTATGCTTTACCGAGCATCTCTCCGGTGTAGATATCTTCATAAACTATCTCGGCGCCTATGGGGGTGTTTGTCTCTTGGTCTCTAACTATACCGCTGACTAGCATAATCGGTTCAGGTTTATATGCTTGGGGTAGTTTTATCTTGAATATATCTTCCTGCCCGTAGCCGTAGATACTGGATACGAAATATGCATATTCTCCTGAAGCTGGAATGGAGATATTTCCTTCAAATTTATTCGTGTTGATCTTTGGGCCTAGATTGCGGGGTTCTGACCATTTATCCCAGCCTTCCCCTATTCTACGGGAAATATAGATATCCCGCTCACCATAGCCGGGGAAACCACTGGAACAGAAGTAAAGGGTTCTACCGTCGCTTGCTAAGAAAGGATAAGCTTCGTACTCAGCTGTATTGATATCTGGGCCGAGATTCACAGGTTCTGAAAAAAGAGTATCGTTGATCCTTCTACTAATATAGAGATCATTTTTTCCGTAGCTGTCTATTCGGCTGATGCCCATCAATAGGTGTAGTCCATCTGCTGTAAGGTAGTATTCATTGTAATCACCCGTCCTGCCGATCTTATCTATCACAATGTTGCTAGGTGGCGACCAGTTCTCCCCTATTTTGCGGCTGAGCGATATCCCTTGGTAGGAAATGGAATCGCTCTGATATGCAGTACCGAGAACGATAGTATTCCCGTCTGGCATAGCCGAGGTTACGAAGTTTGAATATCCGTTATTCAGTGGCTTGCCTGCGTTATATGCTTTACCGAAATTACCGTTTTCATCTACTTTTGATATGTAGATATCGGTGTTGTAGTAGGAGCCGTAGTTGTTGGTATCACCTGTACGGCAAAAGTACAGAGTTTTTTCATCTGGAGATATAACCGGGAAGCGATCTGAATTGACAGTGTTGACATTTGATCCAAGATTAATCGGATCATCTTTAAAAAGGCTTCCACCATATTCCTCTATCTGAGTTAGGTATGGCATTTTATCTTCCGAAAGGCCAATAGCGTCTATAGCGTTGTAGCCTTCAACAACTTCAGTTGATAGTAGCAAGCGTAGATATTTTACGCCTTTAACGATGCCGCCGAAATAGTTGTTATACATTCGTGTCGGTTTCTCGAACGGTTCAGGGATTTCACTCACTTTGTGGATCAGTCTGAAATCGGAATCAAACATTTCTATAGATGCTATGGAACCGGGATTGTAGTTTTCGGCTATAAAAACCTGATAAGCATCCACTGGCTTTTCAAAGCTTACTCTTATATGCTGAAAACCATCATTTTCCAAATCAGGCTTCCATGCTGTTGCAAGATCGCCCCCTTGGGGCATTGCGTTTGGTTTACCAAGAATCTGCAATTCAGAGGACTCTTCGGGAGAATATCTGGAGGAATAATCTAGAACAGAATCAGCCCAGAATACCTGCCCGATAGAAGGAACAACAAAAGCCGAAAACATGATGGCGAGTGTTATAGTTTTGATAATCGTATTTATCACTCTTATAAAACGCAAAGGTTATGAAAATTGTTTGGCATATTAAGCAATACGCGAGCCATGATTGCGATTATATAGTTGTTGAAATCTGAAAATTCATGAAATATCCGTGTTATGTTAAAGATCAGTGATTACGATTATACTCTTCCGCCTGAGAAGATAGCAGAAAGACCCTCTCAGAAAAGGGATAAGAGTAAATTACTTGTTCTGAATGAGGACAGGATATCTGATACGGTATTTGATAATATCACAGAATACCTGCAAGAAGATGATCTAATGGTATTCAATAATACTCGTGTCGTTCCGGCTAGATTGAATCTCATGAAACAGACGGGCGGAGCATCTGAAGTACTGCTTGTCTCGCCGCGATCCCATGATGAAAGCTATTCAAAAGTGTTCGAGGCTTTAGGTAATTGCGTTTGGACCTGCATTATATCTGGTAAGAATGTGAAGGAAGGTGCGATACTAAAGCCTTATGAGAATTTGTTCGGTTTTGAGGCTCATGTATTAGAGAAAGACGGTATGTTCGGAAGGGTTGAATTTCAATATGAAGGTGCGGCTTTTTCAGAAGTATTGAAGGGGTTGGGAAGAATACCTCTTCCACCATATATCAAAAGGGAAACAGATGGCAGGGATGATATTGATTATCAGACTGTAATAGCAAAGCATGGAGGCTCTGTAGCTGCCCCTACCGCATCGCTTCATTATTCGGAAGATGTACTAAGACGCATATCAGATAAGGGTATTAAAAGAACGGAAGTAACTCTTCATATAGGGCCTGGTACTTTTATGCCTGTAAAGACAGATGATCCTTACGATCATGACATGCATTCGGAAAGAGTCATGATCTCTCTCGAAAGTATCAGTGATATATACGATGCATTGAAAAACGACAGAAGGATAATAGTTAGTGGTACAACATCTTTACGCTCGGTTGAAACCCTGGGTAGTATCGCAGCTTATAGAAGTTGTGGCTTTGAGATATCGGAGAATCAATCCGGGATTATGCAAGTTGTTCAGTTCCCTTATAATCAACTGATAAACTTCAATAAAGAAGAGATAAAGGAAAAGGTCATTGATGGCTTAAGGATATTGATTGAGGAAGGGAAGCCTGCTACAGCAGATACGAAACTTATGATAATACCTGGTTTCCCATTTTACATATCAAGCGGAATTATCACGAATTTTCATTTACCGCAAAGCACATTATTGCTTTTGGTATCAGCCTTTATCGGGGAGAAAGGGCTATGGAAAGTTTACGAGCATGCATTAAATAACGATTATAGATTTTTGAGTTATGGGGATGCGAGCTTATTATTCCGTCAGGATTGAGGAATAACTGTGTTGCAATTATTAGGTTTCTTTAATCCATATAGTATCGATAAGCCTATAACGAAAAAAACTAGTAGAGACAGAATAGCTATTCTATATGAATCGGTGTATTGGAGCGTCAACCCGAATAGCATAGTACCTATCCAACTAGTCCCTCTTTCGGATATCTCGTAAAAGCCGAAAAACTCAGCTTCTTTTTCTTTGGGGATGTATTTTGAGAAAAGAGACCTGGAAAGGGCTTGGCTTCCCCCGAGGACTATGGCAACTACGAACGCCATTATGAAGAATCCCAGTGTATCTTCCATAAACAAATAAGCATAGATAACTGATGCTATCCATATATAAAGGCTTATGGTGATAGCTGTTTTGGCTCCGGTTTTCTGGGAAATACGTGCAAATAGAAGTGCCCCGAAGTATGCTACGAGCTGTACCATAAGTATAGCTATGATCAATGTAGAGTCATCTATTCCGAGTTCATTGGCGCCAAAGACTGCCGCCATTGCAATCACTGTTTGAATACCGTCGTTATAAAAAAGGTAAGCGAGAAGAAACCGAACCGCCTGGGGATAATCTTTAAGTTCCCTGAATGTTTTTGATAGGGATTTTAAGCCTTGTGAAAGGTAAGTTTCGGAATCCGGAAGCTCCTTTAAAGATCTTCTTCGTTTTAGGTTTTTCCAAGGGAAATAGGAAAAGATGAGCCACCAGGCACCGGCAGAGGCAAGGCTAATGCGAACGGCTATTGAGGTATCTATACTTAGCTCATCGGCAAAAGTTATTAACCCGAGATTAAGTGCCAGTAGGATACCGCCACCCAGATAACCATAAGCATATCCTTTGGATGATACAGAGTCACGTTTGTTTTCCGGTACTAGATCGTTAAGATAAGCATTATACATCACTATGGAAGCGCCATAGGCGAAATTTGCAATGATGAGCAATATAGACGCGAAAATGTAGTTTGAACCCGTGATGAAATACATCAGCATTGTGGAAACAGAGCCTATAAATGCCATGGATAGCATTATCTGTTTTTTTCGATGTGTATAATCGGCTATTGCGCCTAGAAGGGGGAAAACAAGTACCTGCAGAATAACAGATAGTGAAAGCACATAAGCGAAAAGGCTTTCGGGGTTGACTTCTATGCCGAGAGGATAGATATATAAGCTATTCTGCAACTCCGCAGCTTTGGTTGCTATGGTGCCTAAATAAGGCCCCATTAGAACTGTTATAACAGTAGTAGTAAAGGCAGAACAGGCCCAGTCGTAAAAATACCAGGAGCGAAGCTCTTTATTTGTTGCCAGACCATTATCGGATACAGGCAAAACAACCTCTGATCGATGATTTGAATTTAGGTTAATCAGTTATGACAAACTTATAAACCAATGGTTGATTATTATAATCAAGATAAAGAAAATAAACTGAAGGCCGGAGTTGGGAAACATCAATAATATGATTTTCTAAATAATTAGAATCGTCACTGACCAATCTACCGTTTAATTCATAAATTTTAGTAGCAATGATCTTTTGTGTATCCGATAGAACTTTTATCTGGGAATTGAGTCTATCATGGTTTATTGACAAACCTTCTGGTAAAGACTGCACGCTTACCGGCTCTAAGCAAATCTCATCGGAAAAGGCGGCACAACCGTTCTCAATAGTCACCCTTATCCTATAACAAGATAGTTCAACTGGGGGTGGATATTCATAGATAGCCTCGGTGGCCCCAGGGATTGGTAATCCGTTTCTAAACCATTGGAAAGTTGTAGCAGCAAATAGACATCTAAGAAGATTACCTTGTTTTCTGACTATTGGTTTGGCTGATCGATCAATAATATTTACAAAAGCATTCGGTGAGGAGTAGTTAGAATTATCTGATACTCTTTTTGCAGTGAAATTGAAAATACCTTCTCGCGAAATAGTATCAAAGCGGGTCCTGTTACCGGTATTCCATGCAAAGTCATAATAATCGGCTCCCCCATCCATTACAATGGTGTCTCCTTCACACAGATCATAATCTCCAAAAGGTACTACAGGAAGAATCCTGGTGGGGTCCAGCCCTACATTCAAATCATTGGAAAATGCCGCGCAGCCTTTGGGAGAGGCAACTAAAACGTTAATTGCCGCAATGGATAGATCGTCCCAGCGAACCCTTATTTCAGGAAGATCATCATTCCCGAGGATTGTACCGCCTACAACATTCCATAAGAATCCAAAATCACTTGAGTTTTGTGGATTGATCTCTGAAATGTTTTGTATTGCATAAGTATAAGTGCTATCCTGATATGCTAATGACGGGCCTGATATTATAGGTTGCGGCAAAGAATTCACGTTGACCATTATCTGTTTTGACACGCTTTGGGTACCGCTTCTTATGATGGCTGTGTATTCAGTTGTGGTATCGGGGAATACAGTAGGTTCTTCAGTATCAGGGTTTAGGATATTGGTTTTTGGGAACCAATCATAAGTTACATTGCCTGATAGTTCATGATCGACAAAGATCACTACTGAATCCCCTGGGCATATCTCGTAACTATCGCTGAATGGCGGGAATGTGTACCTTGTCAGAAGAACGTCATTTGTGTCCGGTGTGGAAAGAGAAGTAAAAGGCTCTATACCCTCGAAAGGTATGTCACTAGAATTTGTGAATCCCGCAATAACTTGCCTATTACGAGTATCGGTATTTATAGAATACGAAATATCACTGCCATCGCCGCCGAGAAGCGACGAGTAGCCAAGCCTTCTACCGCTCCGGGAGAGCCTACCTGTTACGATATCTGGGAATTTAGTGGTATTGGCTGATCTGTAAGCATTTCCGGAGACCGGGAAGTTGACAGAGGAGCTTAGCCCTGCGAAATATATCAGTCCTCGTTTATCTCTGGATATAGAATATATTCTGTCTGTGCTGTTACCGCCGAGGTAAGTTGAGTATTCCAAGTTATTGAGGTCATAATCCAGTTCCGCGATAAAGCCGTCGATATTGGCGGCCTCAACTGTTGCAGGACCGTTAAAAGTCGCATCGAAAGTCAAACTGGTCGTGGGGAAATTCCGTGAGGATGTGGCACCTGATATCAATATATTCTCACTGACATCTATGGTGTAAGGCAAGTCATCACCGCTGCCACCTAAATATGTAGTTTTATCCAATAGACCATTAGTTAGATCGAGGATCTGAATAAGCACGTCGCCTATAGTATTATCGCCTATGTTGTTGAAACTGGAATCATAAGCATCCGCTGGCATCTGTATGCCTTGCGAGCGAGTATAAATGAGAACGGCGAGTTGACCAACATTAGCTGATCCTGGCAGGTAAGCCAGATCCTGCACATAATCAGGGGAATTACCTCCAGTAAAAGTAGAATACCTGAGCGTTCCATCCCTTCGGAATACCGAAATAATACCGTCCGTCTGGCTGAGAGGCTGCTTAAGGAGGGCATCTCCCGTTGTTGGGTAGTATTCAGAAAGACCAACGCCTTTACTATATCCACCAACTGCTATTTCCCCATCAGGGCTAATTGCAAGCGATGTAGCAAAGTCATCCCCTGCCCCACCGATGAGGGTAGAATATAGGAGTGTAGTGCCGTCACTACTGAAATTGCTAAGGAATATATCGAAACCGCCGTTGTGTATGGAGTCGTAAGCCGTAACCGGGGAATAAGGGAAACTAACACTATATTTGGTATGCCCTACTATCCAAATAGTATTATCTGGCCCTGTCTCTACATCGACGATATAATCTTCTTCTGCGGAACCGAAATAAGTTGAGAAGACAAGATTGAAGCTATCATCGAATTTAGTGACGAAACCATCTTGTTTTACCCTATCGCCAGATGTAAGGAATCTTTGGTAAGCATTATCTGTAACAGGGTAATTTGAGGAAAGTGTATTACCTATCATAATTATAGCATCTGTACTATCAAGAGCCATAGATAGAGATATATCGTTTGATCTGCCCCCGATAGCACCGATATCATCAAATGACTGAAGAATACCAATCTGGGTAATTAGAATACTAAATAATATGATGATATTTTTTATCAATCAAACCAACCGCGTCTTTTGAAAAAGTAAATCAGCCCTAAGGTAATAATTATCATAACTACCCACGTAAATGCATATCCATATTCCCAATGTAATTCTGGCATATTGTTAAAGTTCATGCCGTAAACACCTGCTATAAAAGTAAGCGGGATAAAGATAGATGATATTACAGTAAGAATCTTCATCGTCTCGTTCATTTTATTGCTTACGCTGGATAGATATATATTTGTAACGCCGTCCATTATCTGCCGGTTACTATCAATCGAATCGATAACTGTTTGAACTAAATCGTGCAGATCGTGATAAAATGTAATAACATCTTGGCCTATTCTACCGCTGCCGCCTTTATCCAGAAAACCTACAGCGTCCCTTACAGGCCAAATAGCTCGCTTGAGCTTAATGAATATCCCCTTAAGCTCTTCTACATCGGCCAGTGTAATTGCATTGGGGTTTTTTGTAACTATAATCTGCATCTCTTCCATTCTATCCTCCAAATCCTCCGAAAGGATTATATAGTGATCGACAATTGAGTCAATCATAACATAGAGGAGATATTCTTCCTTTCGTGTTTTGATCAAAGCATTTGGGGTTCTGAGTCTTTCCCTTATATGTTCGAATATATCGGCAATTTTCTCTTGAAATGAAATAACAAAATTATCGCCGAGCACAAAACTCATTTGTTCTACTAAAATATCGTCCTTTTCAGTCAGTCGGATTGATTTTAGTGTAAAGAAAAGGTAGTTCTCATATTCTTGGACTTTAGGCCTCTGATCAAGCTCTAGAAGATCTTCTAGGACGAGTTTATCAAGGCCGAAAGTCTTGCCTATTTGTTCTATTAGGCTTACATCGGTTAGGCCATGGATATTCAGCCATGTAGTTGTATCATTTGTAATTCCATTAGCCACATCTTCTATCGAGAAATCATCTTTCCTTTCAGAAAATGATTTAGCATCATACCTGAACCACTGCATGTGTATCGGTTCGTTGTTCTGCTCGTCCTGTACTGGAGCTATGAGAGTGCCCGGGGGTTTATCGAGTTTTGCTTTGTGGGTCTGCTTGGCTTTTCGATCAATCTTCAAAGCCGGTAGTCGATCGGCAGCAATATATTTTGATATGTTCTTAAATCTGCTGATCACGACTTGCCATCCTGTTTTTTAGCTGAATCAAGGTCTTTCTTGTAAACCAGTGTATGGTGTGGATACGGTATTTCGATCCCTTCTTGTTCAAATCTTTTCTTTACGTTTTTGAGTATATCCCAAGAAGAGAAAAATGAGTCTTCTGGGTCTTTTGTCCATACCCATGCACGCAGTATAACCGCATAAGCATCCATTCTTACAAGTCTCACCCTAATCTGGGTAATATTTTCAGCTTTCTCTTGTTCAGTTCGTGTATCGATAACTAATGGATGTGCTGCGACTTCTTGTTCAATCAAGCTAATGGCAAGATCGACATCGCTTTCATAAGAAATACCGAACTCAACATGCCGGGAAATTCTTTCATCACTGATATTGTTATTTACGATTGTTTTGTTGCTGATAATGCTATTGGGTATGATTATTCTTTTGTTTTCAAAATCGCGGATGACAGTATGTCTGAGAGTTATGTCTTCAACTGAACCCACATATACATCGCCTTCGATTTCAATTAAATCCCCAACTCGGAACGGGCGAAAAAGAACTATAAAGATACCACTTATTATGTTTGCAAACGCTGCCTGTGAAGCAAACGCAAGAATAGCAGCTACTATACCAGCACCTGCGAACAGGCCTTCACCTAAAGCCTTGAGTTCTGGTATAGTATAGATAATAAATCCAATAGCTATAAAATATATTATAAAGCTAATGGAATGGTTAAGAAAGCTATAGTTTGTCGGGTTGACACGCAGAAAAGAGGTTCTTGAAGCTAGAAAAATATTCATAGCTTTGCGTACAACAAAAACAAGCAAACTGGCTGTAAGCAAAACAATAACTGGGATTATCAGATATGTCGTCAGTTTAGGGTCTAGATTTTCCATATATAAAAAAAGGGATAGCTTGTAGATCTGCTATCCCTAATATAATGATTGTTATGTAAACAGGTCAGTCTAGAAAATGGACGAATAACCCATCTCTTAGTTTTGGTTCGAACCAAGTTGACTTCGGGGGCATCACTTCGCCAGAATCAGCTATGTCCATCAGTTCATCGATAGTTGTAGGGAAAAGAGAGAAAGCGACTTTCATTTCCCCGCTATCCACTCGCCTTTCTAATTCATCGAGTCCGCGTATTCCACCTATGAAGTCTATACGTTCATCTGTACGTGGGTCTTCAATGCCGAGGATTTTATTCAGTAAATATTCCTGAAGAACATATACATCGAGATTCTTTTTAGGTTCTGAAGAGTCATAAAGTTCTTCATCGGCGTATAGAACATGCCATTTGCCGTCCATATACATTCCGAATTCACCTTTTTCGGCAGGTTTAACTTGACTTTCAGCTTCGCCACGAGAGAAATCATCCTCGATTCTTTCGAAGAATTCTTCTTCTGTAAGTCCGTTAAGATCCTTTACGACTCTGTTGTAGTCCATAATCGCTAGCTCACTAGCTGGGAAGGCTACCGCAAGGAAGAAATTGAACTCTTCTTCACCTGTAACTGAACCAGCGGCTTCGGCTCTTTCTTTTCCTACTATTGCAGCGGCGGCAGAACGGTGGTGGCCATCTGCAACATATAGATTGTCTAAGGAACCAAATGCTGAGCTGATTATCTCGATATCACCGCTATCGGTGATTGGCCATACAGTATGCCCTACACCGTCTTCCGCTACAATATCAGTTTCCGGCTTAAGAGAAGATACTTTTTCAATAACTTTAGTAAGGGTATCGTTGTCCCTGAAAGTTAAAAAGATAGGACCAGTATGGGCATTTGTAACCCTTACATGCTGGCAGCGGTCTTCTTCCTTTTTCTTACGGGTGAACTCATGTTTTTTTATGACATCATTATGATAGTCTTCTACAGATGCACATCCTACGAGGCCGAATTGGGTACGGCCGTCCATAGTCTGGGCGTAGAGATAGAATGATTCTTTTTCATCTTCTTTAAGCAAGCCTTGCTTGATAAAATCCTGAAGATTATCGCGGCCTTTTTCGTAAACGGTACCACTGTACAGATCAACCCCATTATCGAGATCTACTTCTGGTTTACCGATACGGATAAAAGAATTGGGGTTTCTTTCTTTTACTTCCCTGGCCTCATCGCTGTTCATTACATCATAAGGTAATGAGGCTACATCTTTAGCTTTGTCATACGGTGGCCTGAATGCTTTGAAGGGTTTGAATATTGCCATTAATTCTGTTTATTTTAGTGCGTTATTGATTCTTTCTGCTATCTCTATGCCGACTCTTTCTTGTGCTTCTACCGTGGAACCGCCAATATGGGGGCTAACGGAAGTATTTTCATGTTCTACCAGAGACTTTTGATTTTCTGTAATTGGTTCGTTTTGGTACACATCGATACCTGCACCACGGACTTTACCGCTATTAAGTGCTTTCAAAAGATCATTTTCATCAACACAACCACCGCGAGCACAATTGATAAGGATAACACCATCTTTCATTTTATTTATTTCTGTGCTTGTGATATATGCTGATCCGTCTTTTTTTGCAGGTACGTGCAATGAGAGGAAATCGGACTCTGCAAAAAGAGTTTGCTCATCGACAATTTTTGCATTCTCATGCTCTGTAAGTTCCAGATCGGTCGCCAAAACTTCCATTCCGAGACCTTTAGCACGCTTGGCAAGTTCTTGCCCTATATTACCCAAGCCTAATATTCCAAGTTTTTTACCAGTAAGCTCTATACCTTTGCTAAATTTTTTCTTTGGCCATCCAGCATTCTGCATTTCATCTTTACCTACATGTATATAGCGAGATAAAGCGAACATATGGCCAAGTGAAAGTTCTGCAACAGAAATAGAAGACGCAGTTGGGGTATTCAATACTGGAATGCCTTTTTCAGCAGCAGCTTTTTTATCTATATTATCCGTACCAACCCCTGCCCTGCCGATAGCTTTAAGATCAGAAGCATCAATTACTTCTTTAGTAACTTTGGTAGCGGAACGAACGATAATGGAGTCATAGCCTTTAATTTTCTGGGAAAGTTCTTCCTGAGGAAAGAACTGTTCTGTTACCTCATGTCCGGCATCTTTAAGGATTTTGATACCTTCAGGGGACATTCCATCAGTGACTAATATTTTCATCTTTAGTTTTTATTATTTGTTCTACATCTAAAAGCAACTTAATTAGTCTTTTAGCTATCTACAAACCTTGATAAAAACTATTTCTCAGCATTTAGAGCGTTTTGTTTTTTTCTTAACGGTATGATTATCAAAACTGAACAAACAATAAGTGATATGAATGACAGCCAAGCACCAATAGTGAGCGCCGATGATTCGTATTTAAGCTCGATATCGAATTTTCCTTTACCGATTTTGATGGCACGGAGGCTTCCGTTAGCTATATACATTTCAGTTTCCTCACCATCAATATAGGCGTTCCAAGCTGGATAGAATATTTCAGAGAAAATCAAGAACCCCTCAGAATCTGAATTTATATTGTATGATATATAATCATCTTGATACTCGATAAGTTCGATATTATCGTTATTACTATTACTTACACCAGATGAATCTATATCGTCAATCGAAGGTAGATTATTATCGGGTTCAGCCTCTATAACTGCCATAGAAGTAAATGATCCTTCAGGGAATGAAGACATTATCTGCTGCGTCTCTTCTTTTGAGCTTGATAAAGTAACATCTCTTGTAATCCAAGCTGGAGCAATATCATTTCTCCTTTCGTAGAATCGTGGCCTTCCTGTAGCTTTATCTATACCGAGCATAAACCTTACATTGAGTGATCCGAAAACGTCGTTCTCGGCTGGAAATGAAGGCATTATTCTATTGAGTTGGAGTGGATTGTACCCTTCCAGAAGCATTATGTTATCAATAAGGCCTTGGTTTCTCTGTAATGCCATATAAGATGGTTGATAAAGGCGACTATTAACCCTGAACACATCATTAGGGTAATCAACTGAGAAAGCTGAAGCGAACTCAGGGCTGATATCGTATTGAGCGTACCTGTTTTCTGGATATGAATTAAATCCCGCTCCATGCATATAGAGATCAAAAAAGGCGTAAAGGAATACGATTGATATCGCTATACCGTTCCTTACCTTATGAAAATATACCGCAGCTAATGCAAAGCCTAATATCAGGCACCAAACAAGAGTATCGCCCGCATAGGATTGAATTGATGATCTGATCTGATCTGGGGTTTGTAGTGAATCGGTAAAGTTACCCTGCCATACCAGCATTGCGATTATCGCAACTAAGGCTAGCACGGAATTGACAATAATAATAACCTCTTTGTTTGCGCCACTGCCTGTTACGTTTTTGAGCCTATCCATAGCGAAGCCCGCGGCAATAGAAAAACAGAACATTACGATAAACATCATCCTTATAGGAAATCTGAATGTGTCGAACAGTGGTAGGTTGTAGAATATATCGAAGACAAATCCATTTGATCCATAAGCGAACAGGATACCTAGAACGGAGAAGGCTGCTAAGAACCTGACTATCGGCCTATCGAAAGCAAGTATAAAACCGCAGATACCTAAGATTAGTGCTGCTAAACCGACGTAGAGCGATTTTTCCCAATAGAAAAAGCTTTTATTTACCAGCTCTCCATTTTCAGTATCGTAGTAGAAGATATTTCTATCTTCCCAGTCTAGTTTACCTTTAATTTCTGGGATGACCAGTTTTGCCATGTCACTAGTCTGCATAGAGCCTTCGGTAACATATTCATAGGTAGCTTCTGATCTTTTGGCATTGTCTGCTAACTCCTGAGTTGGTAATAGTTGAATAGCAAATATGCCACCTGCAAGCAAGAATGCCGTTATCGGGGCAGCGAATCTCTGCCATTTTCTATTAACATCGTGATCGAAATTATTATTAGGGTCGAACCATCTCCATACTGCCATCAGCCCAAGAAAAAGACCTTCATAAAGTGCTGTTTGGGGGTGGCCGGCCAGAAATGAACCACCGAGTATAATACCTGCTATCCCCGCATATTTAAAGTCTGCTTCATCAATAGATCGTAAAACCATCCAGGTTGCCCAGGGTAGCCAAGCCAGATGAAACACAACCATTGGATGTATAACATGCATTACCATAGCTGAGCAAAATGCAAAGCTTACCGCCGGTATCAGAGATGAATAAGATGATATTTTCAGATATCTGCAGAACAGATACATACCCAGCTGAGCTATAAAGAAATGGAGGATCACAATCGCCTGCAGCCACCAATGCGAGAGATGCCCGTCTGAATCTACGAAAAGCGATAGTAATCTGTTGAACGGATAAAAGAACCCTACTTGAAGATCGGCAATAAAAGGCATACCACCGAAAACATAGGGGTTCCATACAGGGATATCACCATCGGCGAAAGCTCGAGCGGCATAAGTCTGGGTTGGATAAACATATTCAACGAAATCTTCCCAAAAGAAGGTCTCGCCACTCAGCTGTGGGAAAAAGAAAACAATTGTAGTAATCGCGAAGACTATTGCCACTGACCATAAAGGCAATATCCTATCTTCTTTTATGAACTGTTGTTTTTTTGACATACCTGTTTTGAAATACTTTGGAATTAGGGTTTGCGAGCAATTACCATTATAGAAAGACCGAAAGGTAAACTCGCTTTTTTAAGGATATTTGATTCCGAAGAGAAAATCTTTGTGAA
The DNA here is from genome assembly GCA_964462685.1 of uncultured Hyphomicrobiales bacterium. Classification (GTDB taxonomy): domain Bacteria; phylum Bacteroidota; class Ignavibacteria; order Kapaibacteriales; family UBA2268; genus CAYWYR01. The sequence goes on from CAYWYR010000009.1 coordinate 29,983, forward strand.
AATATTGTTCAATCCTGGGGATACTTCATCATGAGGTGAATCATCCTTGGGTTTGACAATAGCATCTACTGCTCTCTTTGCTATTGCGGCAGGAAAAAGCAGGGTATTGAAATATGAAGAGTATTCGATACTGAAGCCGGCATTTTTCAATAGCCCGGTAAATCTCTTCATATCATATCTTCGAAAGTGCTGGTGGATTTCATCGTGTTTGCTCCACATCCACTGATATGCTGGTACGGACGCAACAAACCAACCATCACTCGGCAATAGATCATAAACCTGGGATACAACTTTGTTATCATCTTCGATATGCTCAATAACATCCAGCATGAAAGCTGCTTGGAACTGTTTATCGCTACTGAAATCATCAAGGGTACCGAGATGCAGATCGCTCAGTCCTCTTTTTTGGGAGTATTCCAGTGCAAGGGGTTCGGTATCTGTACCTGTGACTGTATATCTGGTAGCGAGTTTGCTGGCGAAACCTCCAGTACCGCAACCTATATCGATGACGTTGCTACCCTCAGGGAGCTGGCAGTAGTCTAAGAACTTTTCGTAAACGATTTTATTTCTGGCTATAAACCAGAAATATTCGTTTTCCTGCTTGAAATTCGCATGATAAACCTGCTCTTGCATTAATAGACTTTGTCCCTACTTTACTTTAAATACCGCTTTATTGATTCGCGAATATTAAATTGCGATGTAATGATAAGACAAAGATAAATAAAACTCGAACGATAGGAATTATGGCTAAAGAAAGTTTTGATATCGAAAAGACATTAAAGGAAATCGAGGAGTTGAAAAGTCTGATCGAAAGCCCTGAAGAGAATTTTGATAATAAAATGGATGCCTATAAGAAGGCACAGTCAAAAATCAAAGATTGCAGGGATTACCTTAGTAAAGTAGAGCTACAGGTAGAGGAAATCAAATCCAATTCATATTAAACAGTACCGTCCTAAGCGGTAAATTGGCAATAACAACAGTAACAGAATAAACGATAGGTCAGAAAATGAAAATAGGCTTGTTCTACGGTACAAATACGGGAGTTACCGAGATAGTCTCTGAACAGCTTACCGATATCCTAAAAGACAATGGGTTTGAAGTTGATCTTTTTGATATAGCGAATACCCCAGTATCTGAAATGGATAATTATGAAACGCTAATCATCGCTACGCCTACATGGAATGACGGTGAATTGCAGGATGATTGGGAGGAAGCGATGTCCGATTATGAAGAGTATGATTTTTCTGGAAAAAGTGTTGGCTTTGTAGGTACTGGCGACCAAGAAGCCTATTGCGACAATTACCTCGACGCAATCGGGGTAATGGCTAGGCCTGTTCGCAAAACCGGCGGCAAACTTTTCGGACGCTGGCCATCCGATGGCTACGTTCATGTGTCTAGCCTTGGGCAGGATGAAGATGGTATGTGGGTAGGGCTTGCCCTTGATAATGACAATCAAGAAGAATTGACTGAATCACGAATGGAAAAATGGGTTCAGCAGATTAAAGGCGAGCTTGGGGTTTAAGACCAGCACATATAGTTTATTATTATGGGGGCGGTTATCCGCCCTTGTTTTTTTGTGCATACTGCATTGTGATGCGAGAGCTGGAGATATCAGGTTATCTTTTTTTTCTGGATTAGGTAGTGCATACGGTGAGTATAAAGATTACTTGCCACCTATAATAGATAGTGGCTCGGAAAAGTCGCATCTGTTTCAAAGGGGGATCACCATAGGCTATGGTTACGAATTAAACGAACTATGGGATATAAGGTTTACAGGTCTCTTTTCACTGAATGAAGCTAATCTCAAAGGGCGTGAAAATCTTCCTTTCAACCTCGGGGATGGTAGAATAGTTCAGGGTTCGATCGATCATGTTAATGAGCTATCCTACTCGGTTATCGGTATAGGTTTGATGCCAACGCTGAGAACAAATATAATTGATATCGGTTTGGGGCTGAGATATAATTTCACCCAGGAAATTACAGGTGAAGCTGTTAGCAGGTCTTTTTCCAGAATTACATCTCCGCCCGAAGTTCTATTTGATAACGGGACTAAAATCAATGAATTTGACAGAGAGTTTATTTTAGGTGATTATCTATCTATAAGTTTAGATCTTGGAAGAGACTTTTATACTTCAGAGAATCTGTATTTGAGGCCATCGGTACAAGTAGAATTTATACCATCGTTTATAGTGGATGAAGGCGATTCTGAGTATGGCTTCAGTACATTGAGTGCAAGTTTGGGACTATCTATAGGATATGATTTAAGTAGACAGACCAAGATACTTGATAAGGCTGAAAAAGTTGATACCACTAAAGCCGATGCTAATGGAATCGAAGATCCTGCTATAGATTTTAAACCTAATATTGATAACCCAACAATCTTGGCGACTTACAATGTAAACACTGAAATAGACAGGGGCAGATCAGTATTATATAAAGCCAAACGCTTAGGTGAAAGAAAAAAAGGAGAGGGTCTTGATATACTAAAAGCAAGAAATATTATTATTGATGTTTTGTTACTTAAAGATGATAGGCCAGTTGAAGACTATAAAATATCGAATGTGGAAGGGTTAGATGTATCGATAACAGGATCAGGAATTTTAGAAGTAATAGATAACTACTATTTATTTGAATCAGATAAGAATCAAAGCATTTTTACTTTTGATATATCAGAAGGTGATGATTTTAATGTTGTCAACGGCGTATATAAAAGTAAAATGTTTAAAGAAATCCCCTCCAAGAGTATCAGCTATTCTGTGATTTACAGTGATTACAAACTGCCTATCAGTCTTGCTTCAAAGACACTGCTTATATCAGATGAAAGTATGATAAAATTACTTTCTGAGAAATATCCACTATATGATTTTATAGAAATAGTTTCAGGAACAGACTACGAATCAATAGCCGAAGAGCTATTGGGTAAGTATCCTGATGCTTTGGATGTAATGATAGTTTTAGATTGATCAGAACTTGTCTTCATCATTTTTGAAAAGGAAATTAAAACTTGTCATCGAGCCATAGGCTTTTGTAATATAGCCTTGATATTTCAGCTTTTCGCCATCGGATAGGTTTTTATTATTGTTGATCTGCTGTTCCAGAACTCGGAGAGCTTCCCTTACTCTTGTTATCTTTTGCATAAATGTATCGATGCTGACAACGTGATCTTTAGTTAGTCCATCACCCGAGGAAAAAGTCATAGTGCCGCCTTCCCACTTATTAGCGGTATCGGCCGAATATTTATTATCTAATTGATCGGAAAGCATTTTAGCAAGCGATCTTATCTCATCTATATCCATATCATAACCTATTAAAAAAGGGGAACAAACCGTTCCCCCTATTATAATACTTAAAAGCCTATTTAGCTAATCGTAATAAAAATTTGTTATTTGATCTTCGGAGCTCCGGCTAGAATATCTTCCCCAACTCCTGAAGCAAACTGCTCGAAGTTTTTATGGAAGGCTTTAGATAGTTTCTCTGCTTTTTGGTCGTAAGAATCCATATCTTTCCAAGTGGTTCTTGGGTCTAAGAGTTCGGAAGGAACTCCCGGACATTCAACTGGCATCATAAGGCCGAAAATGTGATTTTCCTTGAAGTCCACATTGTCTAATTCGCCGTTGAGTGCAGCTGTTATCATAGCTCTTGTGTATTTGAGTTTTATACGGCTTCCCTCTCCGTATTCTCCGCCTGTCCATCCGGTATTTACAAGCCAAACATTAGTGTTTTGCTCTTGTATTTTCTCTGATAGCATCTCGGCATAAGCGCCGGGGTGGAGCGGCATGAACGGTGCGCCGAAGCATGCTGAGAATACGGTAACGGGTTCGGTAATGCCTGCTTCAGTGCCAGCTACTTTGGCTGTATAGCCAGAAATAAAATGGTAAGCCGCCTGGCCGGGTGTTAATTTTGATATTGGAGGCAGTACACCGAACGCGTCAGCGGTAAGGAAAAAGATGTTCTTTGGATTATTACCCTTAGATGGTTCTGCTATATTGTCTATATGGTAGATCGGGTAGCTTACTCTTGTGTTAGGAGTGATCTTATCGCTTTCAAAATCAACTTCGTTGCCGTTTTTAAAAGTTACGTTTTCCAGAAGAGCAGTTGGTTTTATGGCTCTATAAATATCTGGTTCGTTCTCCTCGGTAAGATCGATTACTTTAGCGTAGCAACCACCTTCGAAGTTGAAAACCGTGTTTTCATACCAGCCGTGTTCGTCATCGCCGATGAGTTTGCGATCCGGATCAGCAGAAAGGGTTGTTTTGCCGGTACCTGAAAGTCCAAAAAAGATCGCTGTATTGCCGTCATTACCGATATTTGCTGAACAATGCATTGGCAGAACGTTATGCACTGTAGGGAAAAGGAAGTTAAGCGAACTGAATATCCCTTTTTTGATCTCACCGGTATAACCAGTGCCACCGACAAGTGCAATTTTTTTAGTGAAGTTGAGAATAGCAAAATTGTGCTGGCGTGTACCGTCAACCTCTGGATCAGCTTTGAACCCAGGAGCGTTTACAACAAGCCATTCGTTCTCGAAGTTTTCAAGTTCGTCTTCCTCAGGCCTTATAAACATATTATGAACGAACAGATTACTCCAAGGGTATTCGTTTACGAATCTAATTGGCATTCTGTATTTTTCGTCCGCATTAGCGAATCCGTCCCTAGCGTAGATTTCTTTACCGCTTAGGTATTCTACCATCTTATCATAAAGCTTATCAAATTTATCGCTATCAAAAGGGATGTTAATATCTCCCCACCATATTTTATCTTCAGTTATCGAGTCTTTTACAATGAATCTGTCCTTTGGTGATCTGCCTGTGAACTCACCAGTGTTGACAGCTATAGCACCGCTATCAGCCCTTACAGCCATATCCTTATCAACGGCTATCTGAGATAGTTTATCCGGTGAAAGGTTCCAGTGAACTGTAGCGTTTTTTATTCCGATCGATTCTAATGATTGGTTGCCCATATTTTAGTCGGTATGCCTTGTTGTTGATTAATCAGTAGTAGAATTCTGTTCGAGTTTTTTTCTTTCGATAAAACCGTTTATATAATAAGCGGTTGCCCCGATACATGTAATAGCCATAGCGGAGAACACCTGTATTCTTCTTTCACGTGTTTCTCCGGGTTCCATATTGGAGCTTTTGTATGCCATAAAACCAGTCATTCCAGCTAGAATTAGGGTAAAAAGCACCACTATATGTGATATTGTTTTATTTCCGTTTTTGATAGCTGGCGCTGATAAAATAAACAGCAATCCGAAGATCGGGCCTATAAATGCGGTGAAGGGTCTGGCTTCGTTAGAAAAGTAGCTGTAAAGGCCAGCTATTATCAATATAATTCCTGAGAATATCGCTACCAGATATGGTTTCATGGATAGATCAGTTTTTTTTGCGTGCTACTATTTTAGCGGCGTTAGAAAAATTACCGTTCATGGTTTTGAAAACACCGTTTTCGTAACTGACAATATCAAAACAGTCTTCCAGTAGTGTCATCAGGTGTATTTCAGTGTGGTGTCTTAAAAGCAAGCCGTCTTCCAGCTCAAAGACTCCGTAGGGGTGATTGTATTTTTTACGTGCTTCAGAATATCTATCGATATTCCTTTGATCACGGTTTACTACAAAGTCATTAACAAGGAGAACACCGTTGGGTTTGACAAGCGAGCATATCTGATTGATAAGATCACGCTGATCTTTGTTACCCGGTACCGCTGTGAGTACGCTTACCAGTAATACGGCATCGAAACCGCCAGCGGGCAGGGATTTTTTAAGTGTAGATAACTTAGAGTGAAATTCGATATTAGGGTTTCTTTTTTTTGCTTCTTTAATCATTTTAGAAGCGGGGTCGTAGCCAATGTAACCGAGTTTGCTTCTTTTTTTTGTCACTATAGGATATAATCGGCCATATCCACAGCCAAAATCAAGTACTGAAGCGTCATCTTCGATTTCGCCGAAGAGTTTATCAATATCAAGTTCGGAGGTAAATTCTTTTTCGCCAGCTATGGAGTTCCAATAGTCGAGTTGACTTTTGTTTTCAGCATCATTCTTAGTCTTTTCTTTCTTATCGGCTGTCTCTGGCATTCTTCTGTATCTCTTTAATGAATTTATCTTCTGCTCTTCCCATTATATATATAAAAACCGCCCCGACAATAATCAGAAAGATTCCCATATAAAGGAACATATCATTATTATTTACGGAATATAGATAGAAAAGTAACAAAGCACTAAATAAATCACTAGCTAAAGCGATCATTTTTCCTGTTTTGAACTTTTTTACTATTTCTAAGTCTTCTTTTTGCATTATCTGAGATCTTCCTCTAGTGCTGTTTTGGCATCTGTATTTTCGTCTCTGTATTTGATGATCAGAGGTGTTTGAATTGATAATCCGTTGTTTTTAGCGAACTCTGAATTTATGGTTCGGCTTCCAGGAACCACGACTGCGTTCTGAGGCACTTGCAATGGGGTATTACCATCACTTTTAATAATTCTTTCATTAACGAGATCGTAAATTTTTGTGCTGGCGTTCAGGATGGTGCCGGTTCCGAGTACTGCTCTTTTCCCTACTCTTACGCCCTCATAAACGCCGCAGTTACCACCTATCATTACATCATCTTCAATAATTACAGGCAGTGCGCCTGCTGGTTCTAACACTCCACCGATCTGTGATGCAGCACTTATGTGTACATTTTTTCCGATCTGTGCACACGTGCCTACTAAGGCGTGTGAATCCACCATCGAGCCTGAATCTATATAAGCACCGATATTGATATACATTGGCGGCATACAGATGACACCATTGGCTACGTAACAGCCATTCCTAATAGTTGAGCCCCCTGGAACTAGCCTTACACCGCTATCCTGTGACATCGGGCGCAATGTAAGCGGGGATTTATCGTAGAAATTAAACCCGCCCATCGACATATCTACAATACCGCTGTTTTTGAAGATGAACAGTATCCCCTCTTTCACCCAAGTATTTACTTTCCAGTCTTCACCCTCGGGCTGTGCGCATCTGATAGAACCATCATTCAGAGCTGAAAGGAAATCTTCTGTAAACTGGGAAATCTCCGAATCAGTCGGGGCGTTTTCCAAATATCTGTGAAGTCTGTTTTTTATCTCATTCATAGTAATAGATCAGATTTAAGATTTTATAGATCAGTCTGGCGGTTAGAATATCTGGATGAGTCACGCCTTGGATTGGCGCTAGCTCAACCACATCGAAGCCAACAATTCTTTTTCCAGCTTTTTTGATTGTTCTAATTATATCTGTGGCCTCGGTATAGTAAAGGCCTTCGGGTTCGGGGGTTCCGGTAGATGGCATGATGGAAGGATCAAGTCCATCGACATCGAATGTAAGATAGATATCTTGCGGCAGTTTATCGACTAGTCTGGAGATCCAGTCCTCGCCATAATCCCCCTGCCTAATTGCTGAAGCGAAGTAAGTGTTAACATTGTTTTCAGTAATGAACTTATATTCTTCACTGCATAAGGCCCTAATCCCAACTTGGTGGATTTTTGTGGGATCGAGGAATTCGGCTACCCTTGCCATGATAGAGGCGTGTGAATATTTTGAGCCTTCGTATGTATCTCTAAGGTCTGAATGGGCATCTATCTGAAGAACCCCCATATCAGGATAGGATTCGAGATGGGCTTTTATTACCGCAGATGAAATTGTGTGTTCACCACCTAGAGTTACTGCGAATTTACCTTCTGAAAGTGATGATCTGACCGCATTATAAATTATATCCAGTGCTTCAGAATCTATACTATCTTTGAACTCCATAGGCGGGCATGTTGCTATACCTTTCTCGAAACAAAGCTCTTTCTTTGTTTCATCATCAAAGAACTCAACATAGGCGGATGCTTCTAAAACAGCTTGTGGGCCGAGGGCAGTGCCTCCGCCATAGCTTACGGTATGCTCGTACGGAGACTGTAGGATATTTATTTCGGCTTTACCCTGAGAATACTCAGGATCGATATTCAGAAAATTTGAATGACTGTCAAGATACATGGTTTTCTTGATTAGTTGTTAATTCTCTACCTACTTTGAGAATATTACCCATTAGCATGTCGATATGTTCGTTTCCAAGGGCTGAATTGACTGTTACCAACCTGATAAAAGTATGCCCGCCAGAAGTGCCGTATCCCACCTTTGCCATGCCGCGCTTATCGAGTTCTGAACATATTATCTCTGGCTTAACACCGATATAATTGAAGCAGATATTAACGGAATCGGGTGGGAACACCAAATCCATCTCATTGCTTTCTCCAATTACTTTTGCAGCATAATCGGCCAGTGAGGTATGCTTTTCCAGCATAGCTTCGTATCCTTTTTCGCCGTGGAATCGCCATGCCGTCCAAAGTTTTAGGGCGTCGTTTCTTCGGCCGCACTGGAGGGTATGGTTGCCTGGGTTATAATAGTCTTGTTCTGTCTGGAAAAGATAATCAGCGGTCTCATTGTATATGCTTTTAAGTATTCCCTTCTCCCTGAAGAGTATCGCAGAGCAAAGGAGAGTTGAGCCGAGCATTTTATGGGGGTCCCAAGTAAAGGAGTCGGCTAGTTCGAGCCCATTGAACTTTTCTTTATAATCTGGGTGAAGGATAAGCGAACCGCCGTAGGCCGCATCAACATGAAACCAGATACCATAATTTTTAGCTACTTTACCAAGTTTTTCCAAATCATCGAAAGCGCCGCGAACTGTAGTGCAAGTGGTAGCTACTACTAAAAAGGGGATATTGCCGAGTTTTAGGTCTTCTTCTATTTTCAATGAAAGATCATCGGGATCGAGCTGGCCGGCGGAGTTTGCTTTGCAGTACCTCATGTTATCACGCCCGAGGCCTAAGATCCCCATATTCTTTCTGAGGGAATAATGGCATTCCTCGGAGGTATAAGCTATATATTTTTTACCGTTGTTACCTTTGTCTCTATGCTCTGGATTCTTATGATTTACCGCGGCTAGAGTAGCTGTAAGATTTGATAATGATCCGCCAGGTACGAGAGTACCTTCCCCACTATTCATGCCGACAAGTGCTAGCATACGTTCGATGACTGACTTCTCAACCAGTATCTGAGCGCCTGCCGCTTTATATGTGTACATGGAATTATTCAGGCCAGCGGTAATCATATCTCCGGCGATAGATGGCATATCCTTACCAGCGAAGAGCTGGTTGAAGAAAACTGGACTACCCGTACGGGGAGTATAATCCAGGATATCCTTTATCGAAGATAGGACCGAGTCCATGTCCCGACCTTCGTTATTAAGGCTAAGGTCGAGTTTACTATCTAGTTCTTCAGGGCTTAGATAAGGAATTGTAGATGACGTATTTTCGCTAGACAGAAAATCATCGAGAATGGATGATACCTTGTCGAACAAATCTCTGTTTTTCAAGTAAAGCCCTTACTATTATTCTGCTTTCAACGGAAAGCCTAAAGAATGAAATTAACTGTTTGATGATTCACGAGCTTGCATGTATGCGGTGTCGTAGGCTTTAGATAAACCCAATGCATTTGAGAGCATGAAAACCGGTACTGTGAAAAGCAATGTAGAAGTAAGCATCGGATATCCGAATTCCCTTACAAAAGCAAGACCTGCAGCGTAAGATGCCAAAAGACCGTCGAATCCAGTACTATAAAGTGACAATCCTATTTCCGGAAAAAAGGATTCCGACCAGACAGCACCATTGGTAACGAAAAAGAAAAGTACGCTACTGCTAACCGCAAAACCGGTTGAAACCGTTAGGTTTTTCATCCATGATTTTTGCATGATAGAAGAAAGTGATTTTTTCAGTTTGGGGTATAGGGTGGATATTCCGAACATCAGAGCGTAAGATAAATATACTGCCCATACTGAAAGATGGAAGCCGTAGTATGCATCACTGACTATGGCCGCTACCATAAAAAGACCGAGAGCTAATGCTTTTCTTTTAGCAAAGGCACCTAATAAGATGGCTATAGCGGGCATAGCCGTAAGATTAGGAATATCTGAGCTACGTGATATCGCTGCAAGAAAAACGATAACACACATAACGAGAACAAGTTTGGTATCTGATTTTTGTATTTTCATACTATTTAGATTTTATCTGATTATTCTTTTCCCAGCATATTTTTCAATGCTTTGACAAAAGCTTCGGGATTAGTCTGAACGGTATTCTCGATTTTATCGAGCATTTCTTTTTTCATCATCTCACGCATATCGGAATCATTGATCATTTCTTCGGCCGAGGAAACGTCAGCGTCTGGTCTTTTTGCGGGAGAATTGGAATTATTACTGTTTTCAGACATAATGCATTATTTGTATAGATACAAAATTACGAAATATAGAGTTTACTATTGGCAGAGGGTTTCCACAGCGTATTATAAAGTACTACTCCTTTACCGCTCCGGCCGTAAGACCCTGTATAATCTGTTTTTGGAATAGCAAGAAGAGAAATAAGATAGGTGTAGCGGCAATCGATGCTGCCGACATAAGCCTTCCCCAATCCACAGACTGCTTACCGAGATAGAAATTCAGCCCAACTGGTAGTGTTCTATGGGCTTCATCAGTAGTAAAGAGGAAAGGAAAAAGAAATGAGTTCCAGTTTGCTAAGAAAGTATATATAGCCAAAACAGTAAGTATAGGTTTACAAAGCGGGAAAACTATCCTGAACATAATCTTCAGTTCTGACGCCCCGTCGATTCTAGCGGCGTTTTCTATATCCTCAGGGATATTATCAATGTATTGTTTTACCAGAAATATCCCGAACGGAGTGACCAGCCAAGGCACGATAAGAGCCATATATGTATTTATCCAACCGAAGCCGACCATGAGCCGATACATTGGAATCATGATGACATGCGTGGGAATCACTAATATAGCGACTACACTTAGCAATAAAAGTTTTACACCTAATCCTGTTTTCCTTGAGATAGCCCATGCGACCATAGTGCAGAACAACAGATTGCCTGCTGTAACAACAATACCAACAAATGCAGAGTTGAAAAGATATCTACCGAAATTACCTTCGCTAAACGCTTGGGAATAGTTCTGTAAAGTCCATGAACTAAAGACAGTATCTATTATTCCTGAAAACTGTTCGGGTACATCTTTGAGAGATAGCACTATCATCCATATCAACGGCACTGCCATTATTACGGCTATCAAGATCAGAAGCGTATGCTTAAGATAATTTGTTAGGATGCTCTTAACGATAGGATTCTATTGGATGAATTGATTGGAAATTCAGCTTTTAGTCAATATTAGATACTAAGGCCTGCGTTTTCCAGAACCGTCAGTATAGTAGAACTCAGCCAAGGCCTCACCAATCTCATTTTCCATTCTTTTGTATTTATAAGGGGATGAACCGTTTGATAGGATCGAGAATACATAGGTTTCACCGTCCTGATTGTTTACGAAACCAGAAAGTGCGGAAACGTTTCTGAGTGTACCAGTTTTACCTCTTAGATTATTCTGGGCTTTTGTGTTCTTCATGCGCTTGCGTATAGTGCCGTCAACCCCCGCGATAGCGAGAGTTTGCCTTAGTTTATCTGTAAATGGTGGTTGTGTGCTCGCCACAAGTAGCTCTGCCATTGCTCTGGGTTTTAGAAGGCCACGCCTTGAAAGCCCAGAACCGTCATTCAATCGGCAACCTTTACATTCTATTTCCAGTGAATCGAGCATCTCGACAAAAACCTCGCGAGCGCCTTCGTAATTATTATCGTTGTTACGGTTACCGCCAACGAACTTGAACATCTGCTCGGCTATGAAGTTGTTGGATTTTTTATTGATTGGCATCGCCATCTCTACAAGAGGAAAACCATGATAACCGAGCCGAACAACCCTGTTTTCTTCGTAATCATTTATCGATCCATATGCTATGTTACCATCAACCTCGATACCGTATTCAAAGAGCCAGTTTTCCAAAGTACCTGCTATAGCTTCCTGCATATCTTTAATAGGGTACTGGAAGAGTGCTATCTGGCCACTAGGCAACGAACCATTTATCTTGTACTTTTGGATAGTATCTTTTAATAGTACCTGGCTGACTTTCACTCCCCGTTTGGACTGGTTTTTTCTATAACGAGCCCTTGCAAAATCTTGGAAAGGCGAGTCGCCATAACGTTCTTCGATAATATTCCCGCTACTGTCAACTGCTATATCGCCAGTAAGAGGATTGGTAATGTAAAGTTGGCCACGGGAGCGGCTAGCGCTTACTTTAGCTGAATTATCAGCTTTGAAAACTGAAGAATTTGGATAAAAATAATATTCTACTGGTTCGCCAACAATATCGCCTGCTTGAACTTCGAGTTTAAGATTGGCATCGGAAAGGATTAGAGGGCGTATCGGAGGAAGTTTCTGAACAACATCGGCATCACCGCTATATTTGAATCTATCGGTTTTCCCATCGAAGAAACCCTCATCAATATAGATATTACCGTCAACTCTTTTTATTCCCATATCACGTACCCTGTCGGCAAGGGTCTGGATATGTTCGCCTTCAAGGAAAGGGTTGCCCTGCCCACGGATAAAGAGATCACCAATTAGGACTGTGTCCATATCCATGTAACCATTTGTCCATAGCTCTGTATCTATCGTACCATTATCGCCCTTTAGGTAAAAGGCACTCATCACAGTGAACAGTTTGGTAGTGGAGGCCGGAGTATATAGCTGTTCTGATTTGTGTTCGTAGATAAACTCTTCCCTATCCATAGAATAAACAGCCACCCCTATTTTAGTGCGGCGGTTATTGTATTTTCTAATGATCCTATCAAGCTGGGCACGAAGTTTATCTATTGATCTTATAGAGTCTTCGCTGTTAATCCACGGGAGAAAAGTCTCTTCGATGATAATCTCATCTTTAATGCCCCCGCTTAATTTTGGGGGAGTAATATTCCCGCGCTGAACAAGCGAGTCTGGGAGTGGCCTTACTTTCGGGTTTCGGTCAAGAGCTGGATCGCTTACGGTAATAAAAGGGGCATTACTGAGTTTGCTTTTCTGTTTTGTGTTTTGGGCACGTATATCCCCGGTTAATACAAAAGCAAGCCCTACCACTATAAACCATAGGCAATAGTTAATTTGGGTATTCAAGATAATCTTAGAATAGGTATAGACGAATTTCATTTTTGCTGCTTTGTAAAATAGGTAATAGATAAACTAAATACAATAGTTTCTTTTACCACTATAATTTAATATTTTCTATATTTATAGACGGTATTTGACCGAGTATTGTTTTAAGATTCATTCAGAGCCTAAATATTGATATACTTGATTAATTTAGTATATGTTCAAAGGGGTGCTTATGCTGAAATCAGATTCAAATATTATACTTGGTGTTGATCCAGGATCTCGGCTGTGCGGATGGGGACTTGTACGGCATAAGAAATCACAAGTAGAGTTTATAGCTGCTGGCACCATAGACTTAAGAAGCCTGACGGAAGATTCCGATAAATTGATCATGATTTATGATGAGTTAAATCAGATAATTAGCGATTCAGATCCGAATCTAGCTGCGATAGAATCACCTTTTTATCATAAAAACCCTCAGACACTCATCAAGCTTACTCAAGCAAGGGCGAGCGCTATAATCGCTATTAAGAAAAGGGACCTACCACTAACTGAGTTTTCACCACTTGAAGTTAAAAAGACGCTTACAGGTAGGGGCAGAGCTGATAAATCCCAAGTTGCATTTATGGTCAGTAAAACTCTTAGTACTTCGCTGGATCACCTAAATGATGACGCAACTGACGCACTGGCTATCGCAATCTGCCGATGCTATAGGAATCTGGGATCACAGGCCAACAACAAAGTCAAATCGAAGAGTAATTGGGCAGACTTTATAAAAGAAAACCCTGAGCGGTTGCGCCAGGGTTGAAATCAGGTATTTGCTGTGGTAAAAAGTTTACGCTGTAACTGGTTCTTCTACTTTTTTTTCTTCTTTGGCCCATTGCTCGATTGCGTCTTTTACTTTTTCCATATACCACTGAGGCGTGGATGTGGCACCTGAAATACCGATTTTTTCAGCACCATCAAGCCAAGCATAATCTATTTCTGAAAGATCTTCTATATAATACATTCTCTCATTTCGGACTTTCATGTGCTTGAAAAGGCTTTTTCCATTTGAAGAGTTACGTCCAGCTACGAAAATGATTACATCATTGGCTTCTGCAAAGTCGAGAACTTTTTTCTCTCTACCCCATACTTCTTTGCAAAGAGTGTTCTTATATTCGAACATATCTCTGGTTTCGCCGCCCTCTACAAGACCGCTTATCTTTTCTTCGAGTACTTTTTTGATTTCAAGATAAACCGGTTTTTCCATTGTGGTTTGGGAGAAAAGTACTGTTTTCTTGTCGAAATCAACTTTCTCCAAGGCTTCTTCAGCAGATAGGACAATGATACAGTCGTCGTTGATAACGCCTCTGATGCCAATTACTTCTGCGTGATTCGGTTTGCCGTAGATAACTACCTGATAGCCTTTTTCGTGGAAACGCTTAACCCTGTTCTGGAGACCTGTAACTAAAGGGCATGTTGCGTCGATAAGATTGATGCCGAGTTTTTTCGCGTTTTCAAAGGTTGAGGGAGGCTCGCCATGCGCCCTGACTATTACCCTGGCTTTCTCACCCTCGTTTTTGGCTATATTTTCCATATCCTCGTGTGAGATAGTCGTAAGCCCTTTTTTCTCAAGTCTTTCTATCTCTTTTGGATTATGTATGATATGGCCGAGTACGTAGGTTTTCTCACCTTCTTGCTCTTCGAGTGTTTTTTCAGCAATATCAACAGTTCTTACAACACCCCAGCAGAAACCTGCCGAATCATCTATCACTACTTGCATTGTTTATCCTTGTTTTGCTTAGTTTGAAGATTAGACGATATATAAGCCGAAAAGGTTTATTCCAGAACAGTGGAAAATATAATTTCAGATAAGTTTTTTTGCGAGCCCATATATGGTTGAAACCTGCTCATCGATCGTTATTCCAGAAGTATCGATCTCTATAGCATCCTCGGCTTTGGTAAGGGGAGCAATGGAGCGGGTTGAATCATAATTATCACGGTCAATAATCTGCTTTTTGATCTGTTCGAGCGAATAGTACTGGCCTTTGAGTTCATGTTGTTTTCTTCTTCTGTTAGCTCTGGAATCCACAGATGCTATCAGGAAAATTTTAAGTTCCGCATGCGGGAAAACGACTGTTCCGATATCCCGCCCATCCAGAACGGCAGCACCTTCTTCCGCCATTCTTCTCTGCATATCGACAAGATACTGCCTGACGCATGCCACTGCAGATATCTCGCTGACGTTTCGATCTACCTCTGGTCTTCTGATTTCCTCTGATACATCCGAACCGTTGATATATGTTTTTTGGCTGCCGCCTTGGTGGCCGATGCTGAGTTTTATGGACTTTAGCATCTGATACATCGCTTCTTCTGTAATCGCGAACCCCAACTGTAGCCAATGATGAGTGATTGCCCTGTACATAGCACCTGTATCAACATGGATATAGTCTAGTTTTTCGGCCAGCAATTTCGCAGTGGTACTTTTTCCTGAGCCAGCGGGACCGTCAATAGCGATTGTTATACCTTTTTTTCGACTCAAAACATCTCCTTTAGTAGTCTATCCATCTGTTCCAAGTCTGGCAGTGTTTCAAAAGCGTGATCCGGTGAGTACCGCTGGAGTTGCTCAATTGAGTAATTACCCGTAGCTACTGATATGACTTTTATACCGCATGATTTCGCACATTCGATATCACGGGGGGAATCTCCGATTATTAGGGTTTTGTTGGGCCTGAAATCGGTATTGTGAAGTTCGCTAAACCTGTCCCAAGCTATCCTTGGAAGGCTGTTTCTATCGTGATGGTCATCACCGAAAGCTCCATCGGTAAATTTACGAGCTAAATCAAACACATCGAGTTTGAGCCGAGCGCAATTAATATTGTTGCCACTTAATATACCTAGCTCTACATCTTCCCTACCGGACAACCCTTCGATAAGTTCTTCGGCGTTATCGTGCAGATATACGTTATCACTATGGAACTGGTCCGCATACTGTTTGCTCATCTCCCTCCAGAACTCATTCTTTTTACCGAGTACCTGAAAGAAGGGAACACCTGTCCTCTCGGATATATGTTTGACAATACCGAGATCTGTCATACCCGAGAACTCTGGGAGATCATCATCGGTGATATCAAAACCAAAAACAGACTCGTAAACATTTTTAAAGGTCTGTTTGGACATGCTATAATCCATCGAAAGTATAGTACCATCGATATCAAAAAGAAGCAGTATTTTTTTTGACCAGTTCATTTTTTAATTAAAGAGTGATTTAGAATGGTACATCATCATCAAAATCGTCATTGTCGCTACCTGAATCGCTGTTGTTCTGGCTGTAGTTTTTAGAAGAGGTGTATTCCCCGCCGCCTTGGCTTCCACCGCCGCCTTCTCTTCTATCAAGCATGATAAGCTGATATGCGACAATGTCGGTAGTATATCTAGTTATACCGTCTTTTTCGTAGCTACCGTATTTTAGGCGGCCTTCGATATAGACTTTCGATCCTTTTTTGAGATACTGAGAAGCTCTTTCGGCTAACTTATCCCAAAGTTTTACTTTATGCCAATCTGTATTTTCCTGCCAGTTACCGCTTTTATCCTTGTAATTTTCGGAAGTTGCTAAGCTGATCGTAGCTATTGTGCTTCCGCTTTGAGTGGTTCTGATATCTGGATCATTACCGAGATTACCGAGTAGAGTTACTTTGTTTACTGAGTTTGCCATTGCTGAATTTATTATGTTAAGATTTTAGATTTTTCTAATATAAGCAAGCGATCAATCAATAAAAATATATCTGACCGCCAACCCCTAAATAAGAATCCACATCCATAAAAAACATGCCATGCATCGAATGCCCATCATAGCCGTAAATGCCTAATGCCACACCTGTATCGCTATCTGAGAAATAGCCGACCGTCAGCTGGGATGATACTGTTTGCCTTAGCTTGTCTATATTATCAGTTATTTTGAGATCGACACCACCGCGAATCTGCAACTGGCCGCCGTTATCAAAGTTATATACCGGATAGACGAAGTCGAAACCGGCTTGGGGCGTTAGTGCCACAAAATCATCTGGTATGGTGGAGAAAAGATACGATACACCTCCATAGACTCTTATTTCTTCGGTTAGATTGTAGTAGGCAGAAAGCTCTACGAATTCTCTACTATAAACGAAAGGGGTTTTGAGAAACTCCCAGCTATCCGCTGTCCTGTTTGTATATCCGTCCACAAGGTGTGAAGAAATGTGAGCGAGCCTCATCCTAATCCCGTAATCGTCGGCTACGTAAGTCATGTTGACCCCGAACCAATAGTCTGATGTCTCGACGGGAAACTTGAAACGGCCTTCGGATTGGAGTCTGGTCCAAACCATCCAGTCTGTTCCTAAAGTCAGTTTGTTGCCGTTTATCTCGGCCAAGTCGAAGAGATCATAAGTCATTCCGATATCGAGCCTAAGGTTTTCTTCGCTCGGTTGGCCTGTTACGCCGACTCGGCCTTCGAATATATTTGCTTCGTAAGGTTTGAACTGTACTTCGGCGGATAAAGAAAGGGTAAAGGAGATTAATATCGGGATCAGAGATTTCATTGATCTATACCTATTATTTTGGCGGGGAGGAAGCCTGTCGGGATGGAGCCGGTAAATACGGAGCTGTTGAGACTGAATATTTCGATCGTCCCTCTGGAGAGGTAGTCTTTGCTATTCCCTATCCAGAGGTTATTGTTATCTTCATCGAGATACAGACTATACCAGTTATCGGAACCGTTTGTAGCAAGTTCTGTGATTTCTGAACCAGGTGTCAACATATCCAAACTTGAAAGGCCGATATCTGTTATGATAAACATATTACTGGATGAGTTATCTAAAACAAAGTCTATAGGGGTAGTCCTCCATTTTCTCAGCTCTACGAATTCGGGGTAACTGTACTCGACTATACCACCTAAGAAAGTAGAATCATTAGGAGCGCCATTTTTCAGCCAATAATAAGATAGGTAAGAAATATAAATCCTGTTGTTTTGCTCATCGACTAATACTTTCTCGGGGTTTACACCTACGCTATACCGGGTTAAGAAACTATTTTTCAAATCTATTATATCGATTGTTCCAGCACCTTCTTCATCGCTCCTGATCTGGCCGAGCCCTGAATTGGCAACTATTAATTTAGAGTTATAGTATGCTATGCCTTCAGGGGATGGACCTACAGATACAGTGGTTATTAATTGTTTTGTTTCGAGATCGATCAACCATACTTGATCCTCATAAAGATCAGTTACATATAATTGATTTTGACTTTTGGCAATACTTCTTGGAGTTGCTCTGCCTGGTAGATCGATATAGTAGAAAAGCGAATCTCCAGAGATACTAAACAATCCAACCGATGATGAGCCGCTGAAGGTAATGGCGAGTGTGTCACCGAACCTGATAAAATCGTTCCCAGTATCGCCAATGACCTGCTCGCTACTGAACATTTTTCCGTAATCGTTGGGGTTATCTATATTATAGGAATAAACCGACGCGAGATTACTACCTTGAGGGCCTTCGCATAGTACCAATATATCTGAATCATTATCCAGCATATTGTTCTTAAAAGGGGTTGGCTGATCTACGCAAGCTAGAATACAACAAGATATCGTTGTAAAGACAATGAATAATAGAGCTTTAAGGAATCTTGAGCTTTGACCGATATATTTCATTTCTTATCGTTTAGTTCTAAGATTATATCGATCAGGTCAATATCACTGTTTTTGTCTATTATCGATGCTATTGTATTGCTGAACTTTTTGTTGTCATACTTTCTGATAGAATCCCTGACTTCTGTATAATATGCTGGATTGACTGAAAGTGTATCGATACCTGCCCAGATAAGGAAAGGGATCGCGTTCGGATTACTGGCTACTTCGCCACAGATGGATACGGGTATGCCTTGGGCTTTAGCGGAGTCGATAACGCCGACGATCATTTTTAGTATAGAGGGATCCAACCAGCGGTAGTAATCGTTGAGATTGTGGTTGACTCTATCGGCTGCGAGTACGTATTGAGCAAGATCGTTTGAGCCGATGGAAAAGAAATCGGACTCTTCGGCCAGTTTATCAGCCATTATTGCTGCCGCCGGGGTTTCAATCATGATACCGAGAGGAATATTTCTATCGTAATTGTCATTTCCTGTTTGAGATGTTATCTGGTCTATGATTTCCCGTGTTTTTTTAATTTCTTTTCGATGAGTAACCATAGGAATCATGATTTTCAGATTTCTCAGGATACTCGATTCTATGATTGCTTTAATTTGCGTATAAAGAATGGATTGTTCTTTACCTTTTTTGTGGTCTTCCAGCAGGAACCTTATTCCCCGGCAGCCGAGTGCGGGATTTGGCTCATCGAATCCAGTTATATGGGAGAATTTATCACTTCCGAAATCAAATAATCTAATAATTGCTGAGCTAGGATAAGCAGCCTTTGATATGTTACTGTAATACTCGACTTGTTTCTCAAAACTGGGTATTTCGGGTCTTTCTAGTAGCTGATTTTCACTTCTTACCAGTCCGACGCCTTCAAACATCCTGTTTTGGTATTTATATATAATAGAGGGGAAATCAGTGTTAATGTGGAGACTTATTTTTAACCCGTCCAGGGTGACTGCTTCTAAATATTCGCTGATACCTGAAGAGTGGGGGTGTTTTTCAGACTTGGCCTGGCATTTGACAAGTGTTTCACTATCTGGATCGAGGATTATGGAAGATGAACTGCCATCGACTATACACTGCGATGACTTTTCCAGCAGCTCATTGCCATTTGTGTTGTTTGATATACCGGCGATGTATGGAATCTCGAAAGTGCGCGCAAGGATTGACGCATGAGAAGTAAGTCCGCCTTCCATCGATATCAGCCCTGTGGCATAGTCTTTCACTCTATATACATCAACAGCTGATAGGTTGTCAAAAAGATAGATACCTTTTTCTGTAGGTATAGAAGCTGACTCTCCACGGCATATTCTGATCAGATCGCTTTTGATTGTCTCTATATCAGATATTCTTTCTTGAAATGCCAAAGCACCTGAATTTGAGAGAATATCTATTACTTCATCTATAGCTTTGCAAATAGAATCTTCAAGCTTCAGACCGTCATTGTTATAACCTTCGACTTTTTGAATAAAGTCGGGGTCGTCCAATATCATTTTAAGCGAACCGATTATAGCGGCAGACGTCTGATCAGTAGAGTTTTGAGCAATTCTCTCGTATTCCTTGGAAAGGATTTCTTTGGCGGTTTTGTAGTCTTTAGGAATCTCTTTTAAGGGATATGACGAGTTACCGAATCTGACTATATCACCATAGGCGAAACCTGGTGCCGCTGTAATTCCCCTGAGTATTGCGTTCTTTCGTATAATTTTATCTTCTTATTGGATTTCACCGAAGGCGGAATCGAATAGTTCTTTAATAGCCGTCATAGCTTCATTTTCGTCTTCGCCATCGACTTTTACTTTGAGTTTGGCACCTTGTTCTGCAGCTAATGTCATTACTCCGATGATGCTTTTGCCGTTAATGGTAAACCCACTACGAACAAACTGAATATCAGATTTAAATTTAGACGTTAGCTTAACAAGTGCAGCAGCTGGCCTAGTGTGTAGACCAGCCCTGTTTTTTATCTTTACTTCTTCTTCGATCATTTAATTATTTTTTTGGAATCTACTCATAAATTCTACTAGCTTATCAACAGATTGTTCTGGTAATGCGTTGTAAACAGAAGCCCTTATACCGCCTACTGACCTGTGACCTTTTAGCCCGCTGAGATCTTGCTGGGTAGCTTCTTTTACGAATTCAGCTTCGAGATCTTCATTCTGTAGATTGAAAGTGACGTTCATTATCGATCTATCATCTTTATCAACCACAGTGCCTTTATAATAACCGTTGCTATTATCGATAGCATCATATAGTTTTTTTGCTTTCCGGTTGTTGATTTCTTCTATCCATGAAAGCCCTCCGTTTGCTTTAAGCCACTTAAAAGTCTCGTTCAGTATGAATACAGGATAAACCGGCGGCGTGTTGAACATCGAATCTTTATTTACATGGGTTTTATAAGAAAGCATGGTTTCCTTAACGTCTTTACCAGCTTTTTCTAGCCATGATTTTTTCAGAACAAGCATAGTAGCGCCAGCGGGACCCATGTTTTTCTGTGCGCCGGCGTATATTAGATCGAATTTAGAAAAATCAAGCTGGCGTGAAAAAATATCGCTGCTCATATCGCATACAAGGGGAACGCCGTTTGTATCAGGTATATCTTTGAATCTGGTACCGAATATGGTATTGTTTGAGGTATAATGCAGATACTGGTTATCGCTCGCAACAGTGTAACCTTTGGGTATGAAGTTGAAATTATCTTCTTTTGAACTACCCACGACATCAACTTCGCCTATGTTTATGGCTTCTTTTATCGCTTTATCCGCCCAGGATCCTGTGTTTAAATAAGCCGCTTTTTTAGAAAGAAAGTTCCACGGCACCATCAAAAACTGTAAACTGGCCCCGCCCCCGAGGAAGAACACAGTATAATCATCACTACTTAAGTTCATAAGTTCCAAGCAGTTAGTCATTGCATCTTCAAAAAGGGAAACTATAGGTTTTGACCGATGGCTCATTTCCATTACAGACATACCAAGGCTTTTATATTCCAAGGCTGCATCTGATGTAGCTTTAAGTACTTCTTCTGGTAGAATAGCCGGGCCGGCACTGAAATTATGGACTCTGTTCATTTGCCAATTTTAGTTTTAGAGTTATGGAATAATACTGCTGTAATTTAGATAATAGGTTGCATCATTCCAATTACTACACACGGTTTGGTAGATGTTATCTTTTTTCTGCTGGAACAAGAAGTTCTTTTACGACCTGACCTGAGGGTGAGGAAATCGATACGAAATACACGCCAGAGATAAGATCGCTTTGCAGGTTAAGTGTTTTGGCTCTTGGAGTGATTGTTTTGTTCAGGAGCGACCTACCATTGATATCGAAGATCGATATATCGTGTTTCTGGTCGTTAATGGGCAGGTTACTTATCCTGATGTTTCCGGAAGATGATGATACTGTAATGCCAGCTAAATAATCAGGCTGGTAGTATAATTCGATATCATTTCGGGTCAAGGGGTCGGTAATTGTTAATCGAGCACTTTCGGTAAGATATATCCAGTCATCGATTCCTTGTTCCACACTGACTTCTATATCTGAAAAGTAGTCTGTACCCCATGCTATCTGATATGGTATATTGATTATCGTATCTGAATAGATACCGCTTGATAAAGTGTAGAAATGTGTGTAAGTATTTTCTAAAGTAGTATCATCATCGCTTGGATTAGCTGGCCTCATAACTGAAAGACTTGTTGCTATACTTAGGGTAAAGCTATCTGTATGGGGTTCGGTTATAGCTATATTCAAAGGTAAATCTACTATATCACCTGTGTTGGCTGATATATTATCGGCTGATATGGAAAGCTCGCCGCCTGATTGGTTTAGTATATGTAAGAAAACTGAATCAATGCCGCATATCCCCTGCATTTCGATATATATTTCGCCAGTAAGTGTTTCCATAAGTTCTAATTCCGTCTGGTATGGCGAGTTTGGTTGGATAATGATGTCGTCAGAGTCTGAATTATTCAACCCATTAGGGTAGGAAAGAGTAAGCGTGAGATTGAAGGCGGAATTATTCTCAATGCTGAGAATTATTACATCCCCAACAACTGGTGTGTTTTGAGAGGTCAAGATAGCTGTAAAGTCTTCTCTGTAGGCTACAGTAGAAATTGATAGTGTATCGTTACCATTATCCGAGTCAGAAAATATGACGATATCTGTCTGTAATAAGCCGGGGTTATCTACAGGGATAATTATAGGGTAGCTTTCTTCAATATTTTCATCAATTGATATCGGATATTGCGATTGATATAAGTCCCCCCCGATAATTATACTATCAATTATCAGTGCTGAATTTCCCGCATTTTTGATAAATAGATTGAATTCTAGATTGTCCTCACAGTAAAGTGTATCTGGAATGATTGAGAGACTGGCATCTGTAATTGCTATATTATTCCCTACATTTGCTGATAGGTTTAGGGTAATCGGTTCGGAGCATCCACCCTGAAGATCAAAATCAGCCTGAAACTCACCTTCTAGATCGGTAGATCGGAATTCGAATGTGAAAATTGATGATTCACCCGGATTTATAGAAGCTGGTGATACGTCTATAAGATAGAACTGGGTGGACGGCAAATTAAGTGGCAGAGCATAAGAGAAATCAATCGGCGAATCACCTGTATTTGTTAGTGTTATTGATGAGCTTTCGATAGAATTTGTTTCTTGTGCAGGCAATATCAGGTTAATATCGCTGATGCTAAAGGTTGATCGATTTGAGAAAATATCAACAGGAAGAAGGTCAGGATCGCTACTAAGATTTGTTAGTATCTCAATCTGGCCATTAAAAATGTTGTCATCAAGAATAGCTATGTACGGTATATCTATGCTATCGCGTGATGGTATAGTATAGTTTTGATCTTCAATGGATATCGATCCAGTACCTGTAAAAATGATCTGGCTTATATTTAAATCCCCTACGCCGTCATTGTAAACTCTTAATATCTTATCCAGGGAGTCTTGACATTCAGTTAGTGTCGTATCAGCAAGATATCGGTATCTGACGCTTGGCTGAACTCCGCTTCCGGTTATCTTAAGGCGGTATGGATTGATAGGTGAATTATTAGCTGCGAATGCAATATTCTGGGCAATCCCGACTTGTGTAGGTGCAAACCTTACTTGAAGAAAGAGGGTATCATTTGGCTGCAATACATTAAGCCCATGTGGCTGTACTGTATATGGGGTATTAGGCAACTGGAGTATTGTCGGCTCAGAGATATCTATCCCCAAAGATGAGGAATTATATGCCGCGGCGATTATCGTATCGGTAGTTGTGCCTACTAAAAGTTCGCCAAAATCCAGTTCATTGCTTATTATTGAAAGTCCCGGCTGAATTCCTTCACCGGTGATCATTGATTGAATAACACCGATATTGGTATATGTATTAATGGTTGCGGCCTCTAACGTAGCGGAAAGAGGTGAAAACTGGAAAAAAGCATTGAGTGGTTGATCTGATTCCAAGAATATAGGGTACTGATTACTACCTATGAAAAAACTTTGCGAGTTTGGTCCAGTTATGTTGATGGAATCTATCCGCACTTGAAAAGGGGTGGTGTTTACAAGTAAATCTATGACTGATGTATCGGCTGTGATGCCAAGAGGGGTTCGAACGAAATTGATATCTTTTTGGGTAAGTAGCGGATCTATAAGCTTAAAATTATCTGACTCGTCGCTTTGCAGTATAAAGCTATCAACAGAATAGACCTCCAGGGAAGCGCCATCCTGTTGGCTTGCTAACGCGAGAGCAAACCTGTTGCCAGAGGGTGACCATTCTACTTGGTTGATATAATATGAGGTAGGAAAATCGTATAATATCGAAGATTCGTCATCATTTATCTCAGGGTTATATACTATCGCTCTGGAGTCTTCGGCGACGGTAACAGCCATCAGAGGATCGGTTGGATTCCAAGCCGCATCATTAAGTAGGCTTACCGTATGGTGTTGAAATTCCTGATCGATTTCGCCTGAATCTACATCTATTATGCGTGAACGCCTCTGATTTGTAGAGATCAACAGTTTTTGGCTATCGGGGCTCCAAGATACAGAGGTTATCAGTCTTCTTGTTTCACCAGTGGCTGTAATAGTCTGATAGTTTTGATAGTTAATAGTATCGATAACATACACAACTCTGTTATTGGTAGTGGCAGCGATTTTATCACCCATTGGTGACCACTCTATCGAGTTTATCTCGCCATCAGGAAATCTGATCGTATTCTGAAGCGACCAATTTCTAATATCATATATTTCCACTACGGAATCAAGACCGGATAATGCCATGAGCCTACCGTTCGGGTGAAACTTAACGTCGCTTATCCTGAAATTATCGGTTTTGGTTATAACGGTATCAGTAATCTGTGATATTATGTTAGTCAGTAATAGATATTCTTCGGTAGCGGTTGCAATTCTGATATTATCGAAAGTGTAATCGACCGATACAATATCAGGATCTACTGGAAAAGTCATATAAGTGGTTCCATCTATGGCGCTAACTATTCTCAGTTCACCTTTAGAATCGGCAAGTGCTATTCTATATCCGGTTCTATCCCAAGCCAGATCGATAGTATTGAAAGCTGAGTCCGGTTTACCGAAAATCTTTTGGCCGAAATCATTGGATATGGAGTTGATTCGTATTCTGGCCTGATCCGTTGGGGTATCTGAGTATTGAACGTCATACTTGAAATCTTTAGCATCGTTTGATAGTGTTTCCCATGTATCACCAGCATCGGGTGAGTACTCAATCGTTATTTCCCTATCTGGCGATACCCCCGCCCATTGGATGATAGTGTCAGAAATTATTGAGTAAATCTCGCCGCCGGTAGGCCTGGTAAGTTCAAGTCCATTCTGGCTACCGCCCACACCATCTTCACCACCGATGGCGTATATTTCATTGAATCTACAACTTGTGCTGTGAAGAGTGATGATACCTGTTTCCAGTGCATCGGAGTTTCTATTAAAGAAGATACTAAGAATAGTTTGCTCCCCTTCATTCAGCATCAGCCCATCAGTTCCTATATCAGGAGACAGAATCTCAAAAACGGGATTGGATGAAGTAATGCTGTCTATAACGATGTTGCCGTTTCTAGCTTCAACCGGCAACTGAATAGTATTGATCTGATCGAACACAGCAAAGTTATCGAGAGGATAGAAGAAAAAAGCAAGCTCTTCAGGATCAGCTATATATTTGATAGTATCGCCTATGCCCATTGGTAAATATTCGATAGCGATTTCCCTATCGGTAGTGCAACCGGCAGTCTGCCATACAATTGAGCAACGGTTTGTATTTTGGGCGTAGTTTAGAATTTCGCTATAAGCTGATACGAGTTCTTCTTGTGTATCGAGGTCGCTAAAGAACAGGCCGCCTGATCTTTCTGAGATATCTATGAGAGGCTGAGGAATATTTATATTGAATGCGATTGAGTGTATAGTGACATTGGACTCTGCGGCTTGCTGAGCGATTTGATTTGGAGAGATTTCGCCATTTCCGTCTGTCAGGAAGAAAACATGGGTATCGTGCTGGGCATCATTGGAAAGAAGAAAAGTACCTGACATAGCATCCAGGAAAGCCTTATCGAAATTCGTTCCCCCGTTAGCTTCAAGCAAGTCTATAGTAGCCTCTATATCAGGAATTGAATTCGTGAATCTGGACGCTATGAATGCATCATCGGAAAAGGCGATCAGTCCGACTTCTGATCCTTGAGTTTCTAATATAAGATTAGAGAGGTTTTTGCTAGCTTCTTTTACCTGCAGAAGTCTCTGCCCCTCCATGGAGGTGGATATATCGAGGATTATTATCGCCGAAAGTTTTTTTTCTTCAGCAGGTGGGGGGCAAGAAATACTAATTATATCTCTGCTGATACCAGCTTCAGAAATAGAGAGCTCAGATTGCAGAGGTATGATCTGGGAGCCGTCGGAATCAATTATCAGAAATTCCGCCGATATATCTGGATATCCCAATGTATTGACATTATAAAGCCTTATCCGCGGTTCGGCCATGAGCGATCCGGAGAATATAGACACGGTCAAAAATATAATGTAAACAGAAAGTAAACGTGAAATCAATACACTCTTTTCCTATTTGTTAATTTTGTATCAGCTTTAGCCGTATAATATGTTAAACATATCAAACGCAATAAAGTGACACATAAGTATAAAACTAATTATATATCTTACTAAATGCAGCGGAATCCAAACGAAATATCAGATAAGATAACCAACTCCAGCCATATTGACAAGAAGCTGGAAAACCCTACCATAGCTGAATCAATAGCTAAAGACAGCCAGAATAAGATAGAAGCGATCTCTTATCACTTTCAGGAGATAATGAAGTCCTTAGGCATGGATCTGACCGATGATTCCCTATCAGGCACACCCAATAGATTCGCCAAGATGTATGTTAACGATCTTTTTAAAGGGCTTAATCCAGAAGCGAGACCGAAAATCACTACATTTGCCAACCGCTATGGCTATAGAGAGATGCTAATCGAGAAGAACATGAAGGTTGTGAGCTGCTGTGAGCATCACTTTATGCCTTTTATCGGTAAGGCGCACGTGGCATATATTCCGAATGAGAAAGTAATCGGTTTATCGAAAATCAACAGGCTTGTCAATTATTATTCCCGAAGGCCGCAAACTCAGGAAAGGCTTACACTTCAGATAGCCGATGACATAAAAAACACACTGGGTACGGAGAGTGTTGCTGTATTGATTGAGACTAAGCATTTATGCGTGCTGACCCGTGGAGTGGAAGACCACGGCAGCTCTACTGTCACATCGGATTTCTCTGGGGAGTTTCTCAAGGCAGGCAAACAGGAGAAGTTTTTAGCAAACGTTGGCTCCGAACTAATGAAAGGTTCTTCAATTTAGAATTGCCTATTAAAGTTTTTTAATTTATTTTAGCCGAAGTACTGAGAATATGTGACATATTCATTGTTATCATGTTATTAGTATATCCTTACACCATTAAGGCGTTAAATAAGTTGGCTAAACCCCGTTTCTTAATAATTCCACTACTATTGCTTTTTACTTTGAGCAATCTCTTCCCTAATGCCCAATGCGATAAAAGGAGAGGATGTACAGATAGAGCTATCGAATTTGATAGGAACTCCGGCGCTTCGAGATCCCATGTATTTGTTGATTATAGGCCATTTCTATCGAATATGGAAGATGGATTTACCTTTGAGGCAAAAATAAAGCTTGAAGAATTCAGCGGAGAAAGAATCTATATAGCTGGCATCTGGGGGCCGAACGAAGAGGATAACGACGCTTGGGTTATCTATATAGATGAAAGCGGCAATATGGTTTTCGAAGTAGAGAACCCTGTTACTATACCGAGAACGGATAACAGAAATGTAGATAATACAAGGGCAGTATCAGGCAATTTTGTCGGCAATGTCGGCAGCTGGACACATATCGCCGCCGTATTCGATCCTATATTAGAATCGGCTTTTATTTATATCGATGGGCAGGTAGCTGGCAGTAACCGCAATGCAGTTTATC
The DNA here is from genome assembly GCA_964462685.1 of uncultured Hyphomicrobiales bacterium. GTDB lineage: Bacteria > Bacteroidota > Ignavibacteria > Kapaibacteriales > UBA2268 > CAYWYR01. The sequence continues at coordinate 58,143 of CAYWYR010000009.1, forward strand.
CCATTACCAGGATGAACACGCCAAATAACAGGACACTTGGTATGCTGGTGGGGTCGGCAAATAAAGTAACCGACCCGGAAGGTTATAGATCATTCAAAGGTGAAATGGATGAAATCAAACTGTGGGACGAAGCTAAAACCGCCGACTGGATCGACTGTAATAAGAATCTCGCATATTATAAAGGTAACAACGATCTTATATTGTATTACAGAGCTAATGATCCTATCAACAGTTATGAGTTATGCGATGCGAGTGATAACGGTAATGAAGGATCTCTGAGGGACGCTAGGCTAAAGCAGGGTTCATTTCCCGCACCATCACCGTTTAAGATTTACGAGCAGCCTACATTCCCGGATACGCTGAAATGTGTTACAACCAAGACATACCGTTTTGTTATTGAGGATACTTCATCATGCGCTTCTGGGCTTAATATAAGGGCTTGGACATGGGAGGTAAACGATGAGAACAGACTGATAAACAGGAACAGTTCTGATCTTGTACCACTCAACCCATCACCCCAGAATATCCAGGACGGCATCCTTACTTATGAGTTTGAGATAAACGCGGACTGGGTCGGCACAAAAAGATATGAGCTCAGGCTTCAAAGAAACAACGGTTGCGGCTGGGTAGCATACAGAAACCAACAAGTATATATAACACGCATTACTGATGTAGAGATAGATATTGGGAATGATACTTTAGACTTTGGCAAGATCAGTTCCTTTTGTGAGAGTGAACAAACTGTGACAGAGTCTATAACTATATCTAATAATTCCGATGTAACAGGTACTAACAGGCCGCTCAATGTATCCGGTATTGCATTCAGCGATACGAGGTTTACGCTGGCGGGGCCGGCAATACCTTTTACGGTTCCTGTGGGTGGCTCCAGGCAAGTTGATATCAATTTTGCCAATCCCAATCTGGCGGGGCTTTATCAGACAGATATCACGCTGACAACTGACGACCAGTGCTCCGACGGGGTATATAATATACCTGCTCAAATAGAGGTTGAGGATGTTTTTGAGGTACTTGCTAGAAACGGTGAAGACTCAATAGTAAGCCACGATTTTGGTACAGTCTGCTTGGGCCGAATATCAAGGGCTTTGACCTTTTACACTGAAAACTTATCGAGCCGAGATATTACTTTGCTTGATGTATCATATCCGAACGGATATGATACTAGGGTTGATAGAGATCTGCCAAAAGAATTACCTGCAAACCGTTCATTTTCGGATGAGTATTTTCTGTTAATGCCACAGAACGAAGGGAATTATGATGGCACTATAATGTTCACGGTAGAAACCGATAACGGCTGTATCATTAAATATCCTGTGGAAGTAACCGGAAGGGCTATAAACCCAGACTTTGAGTTTACGATTCCTGATATAGATTATGGTAATGTTGTAGTAGGTCAGGAAATGATCATTCCTGTAGAGATAAGGAATAAATCCAACTACGATCTGAGAGTAAATCTAGCTCTGAACAGAAGTGAGGTTTACTTTTTTGTAGGCGGCCCTACCCTTAATATTCCTCCGCTATCAACTAGGACAAAGAATATAGCTTTCAGGCCCACGGCGGATAACCTTTATTTAGATAAGCTTATAGCGTGGGAAACAGAATGTAATAATACATACACACTCGATATAAGAGGGCAGGGTATATTCGAAGCTCTCGAGTTCTCACCTGAGATAACCAGAATAGATGATGTGCTTGGCTGCGAAAGCGGCGAGATTGACGGCTCTATCAGAAATATATCCTCTCAAAGTTTGAGTTTGAATAATTTCAGCTTGGACGATCCGAATAACAGGTTTGATATCATATCTATTAACGGAAGCGATATTTCGGATATAGAGTCATATAATATAAATCTAGGTGCTGGAGAGCAGCTTGCTTATACAGCACTTTATACCCCGAATGATGTTACGGTAGAAAGGGGTGACAGAGCATATTTGAGATTCAGAGATGAGAGGAATCTGGACTGGAGCGCAAAACTATACGGCACATCCCGTCTGCCTAGGCTTTTTATCAGCCGTAACGGTCAGTTCGGAACTAAAGAGGTCGGCGATACTGAAATCAGAACCTTATACGTGGAGAATGTATCCGCCGGCGGTGATGTTACTTTAGATGATATTTCACTGACAAACGGCGATCAGGATTTCACTATTTTATATCCTAGCAGTGAAGAAATCAATGCAACTGTACTTGGTATCGGTGATACAATGCAGATAAAGGTTCAGTTTTCTCCATCGGTTCCCGGTTCTTTTAATGATACGGTAATAATCAGCACAACCGCCCCTTGCAGTATTACTGGATCCGAGGCCTTATCAGGTTTTGGGAGGACTTACCCGCTACAGATGGGAATCAGGGATATGGCAATGGGATACGCTGCGGCATGTGAATGCCAGGAAAAAGTATTCTATCTCAATAATGATTCCGAGAACTTCCCTATCAGTATTGATTCTATCTATTTTGATGATACTGGACTGAATTACCCGAGCAGCCGTTTTTATGATTGGAGTTCGGTTTATTCACCCTCTGGTATTAGCCCTTACGAAATACCAGCCGATACGAGAGACACGTTAACACTTACTTATTGCCCTCGCCAAAAACCAGATAGAGACAGTATAATAAATGAGTCGTATTTTAGGATGTCGGCATCGGGGGAAGGTTGGGGCCCTGATACTTTCGGTATATATCTTATCGGTAAAAGGAAGCTGCTGTTTGAGCCAACGCCCGATAGTACATCTTTCCCACCGACAAGGGTTGACACATTATCACAGCCGCAGATCGCTTATATAAAAGTACCGAATGATGTGAATCTTAATCCGGATAATGCTGTGATCAAGATTGATTCTATAACTTTTCAACCCGATAATAAAGTATTCACAGCTTCTGATTCTCTGGGTAGGGGTTTCCCTATATATGTAAGCGATCTGGACTCCATGAATATACAGTTTGATTTTTACCCCAGGGCACCGAGGCTGTATGAGGCTAAAGCACTTTTACATATATCCGAACCGTGTGTTGATATAGATTCAACTTTACTTGTCAGGGGTATGGGTTTTGCACCAGCGTTTGGCCTTGCATTCCATATAGATAAGCCAGAAAACAGTTTAGATAGTATCATTATAAGCCAATGTGATACTATAGTAATGCCTTTTTATACATCACGCCAAGTTCCAGCGGATGTAGTTGATATCAATTTCAGGCTCAACTATGATAAAAGTAAATATCAGCTTTTGGATATCCAATCTGATTATTTTGTTCAATCTGATTTTTGTTCTGAGTATGTAACCGATAACCAATTAATAAGCAGTACAGATACTAACGATTATCGGAGACTGAAGAATTTTTGCTCGGTTGATTCACTGAAACCAATGTTTACCGCACGGTTTATTCCAAACGGTATAACACGGGATACATCGATAATCAGCATAGATTCGATATTTTTTGATTCGGAAGATGTGATACTCTATGAAGTGCTTGCCGAAAGCGATGCAGTAAGGGTTATAGTAAAAGAGACAAGCTTTGAAGTTGTAGGTGATATTGAATTTCCGGACACACAGGTACTGGATTGCACGGAAATGGAATATCTGATTCACAACGATGGACAACTGCCTATCAGTATATCAGATGTGATAGGAACTTTAGGCGATACAATCGCGGTGGTAACAGGGCAGATAACTGGGGATAGTATATCGCCTGGTGATACTTCCGCAATATTGTTAAGATTCTGCCCTAAAAAGTCCGGGCAGGTAACCGGGTCATTTGCTGCATTTATCGAGCGGTGCGGAATCGAGGATAGCTCTGTTGCAACTGGGCTTGGCTTTGCCCCAGACTTTACAAATATGGCGGGTACGGAAAATTCTTTTGTTGCTTTAGATACAGTTTTCGGCCAGATTGGAGAGATAATAGAACTTGATTTAGATCTGGAAAAGGATATAAAGATCGAGTTTGACGGCCTTGAATATTATATGGAGAACGTATCGTTCAAAACTGATATCAATTGGAATCCAAGGGCATTGAAATTTTTGGATTTCGAAAGCAACGGAATATTCACTCCTGAATTTTTTAATGAAAATCCAGGTGAATTGAACTTAGAGTTTAAAAATGAAAGCAGAGTTCTTAAAGGAGATATCGGAAAGATCAGATTCCTTGTTACGGTTCCAGACATGATAGAATCGCCTATTAATATTGAAAACCATTCTTTTGAAAGTGATGATATCATGTTTTACAATCTGCAGGCAACAGAGAACGAATTACTATTCTCCAGCTCGCAGAGCTGTAATATCACCCTGCTTACTTATACAAATGAGATCAGTTTCTTATCTCAGAACTATCCGAATCCGTGGTCGCAGAAGACGACTATAGACTTTAGCATAAGCGAGACTGACCCTGTGATGATCACTATATATGATATAAGTGGGAATAAGATAAAGGAATTTATCTATAGGGATGGAATGGAACTCGGTAATCACTCAATCGAGCTGGAATCTCAGGAGTTTGAAAGCGGTGTTTATCTTTATGAACTTGAGAACGGTGTGTTCAGGGATACTAAATTTATGAACGTGGTAAAATAATACGCTATAGTTTTTCCCATAGAAGCACTGGTTCAGATAGTCTGCCTTCGTATTTTATAGGTGTAGCTTTTAGGGTTAGCTTAAGATAGTTATCTGAAAAACTGAAATAACGTTTGACTTTGGTACCTATCCAATTTGGGAAGAGGCTCATTTCTATATCATGGACGATAAGGTTTTTGTCAGGATATATCTGATAATTGCCAAAGTAAGATATGAACTGGGTATAATTATTTTCGAGTTCATTAGCTGTTGGGTATCGGTAATCACTGCTTTTGCATTTAATCCTTTGTGGATCGCCAATCTGGGCTGACATTGTACCTTTAGCAGAATAAGTAAGTAGCCCGGTTGCTTTTTTACCGTTGGGGAAATGAACTGGAACGCCATCAACCCTGAGAGACATTTCCAACAGCTTCCACTCGCCTATGAATTTTTCTTTCAATTCTATAGCCTTACTTCTATAATAAGTGTACGGTCGGATGTGTTGTAGATCATAGTTTCATACAGTAGGTTTCTCAGCGCAAGGGAGATGGTTATCTGAGAGCTAATAGAAGCGGAGAGTGCAACATTAAGCACACCATTATCATATATCTCTGCTATTTCATCATCCCCGTAAAGATATATGTACTCAGCCGAAACGCCGAAATATTTCCAAAGTTCAAAATCTAAACCGAGCCAAGTGCTTGGCAGTTCGCCATTGAACTTGTTATCTATACTATACCCGCTTGCTGCATGAAGCGAAACACCGCCAAGTTTCCATTCAAAATGCTTTGAAAGTGCAAGGAAGAAACCTGGTGAAGGCATTTCGTGTCTATCGGCTTGGGAGTCCCAGCGGCCTCTACCTTGGTTATCAAAGCCTATTTTGAGGCCTGGGAGTTTAAGCGTCTCATCCTTTAGCCTATAGGAAACGTGAAATCCGGGTATCCCCTGCCCTATAATCTGATCAGTACCGAGGAAGTTATTAAATACGGTCATCACTCCTAAATCAAGATCATCTATTGGAGAGTAGTAAACTTCGGTAAGAAGAGACCCATCACCGAAGAAAAAGCCCCTATACGCGATTCCGTCGGTATCCAGTGTACCGGCTATTGGGTTATCAATGAGTTTGATAGGCTGATCATTATAGAAACTACCTGCAGTACCGCTGAAGGCATTACGAACAATCATAAATGATATAACAAACAGTAAAAGCTTTACTTTAGAGATTTTACTTGGCTTTAGATTCTTCTTCATTTCTGGCTTCATATCATTCTTCATTTCTGGCTTCAATTCCGTCTTCATTTCCGGCTTCAATTCCGGCTTCATTTCCGGCTTCATTTCCGGCTTCATATCTGGCCCCCCATCTTTTTGTCATTAAGTCTTTTATTTTCTGCTCTAATTCATTGCTTTGCGGTATATAGTATCTATCGGATATAGCGTTATCAGGCAGGTACTGTTCATCTACGAAATTGTTGTCGTAGTCGTGGGGGTATTTGTATCCTTTACCATAGCCAGAATCTTTCATAATCTCAGTAACACCGTTTCGCAGGTGGTACGGAACCTCAGGATCGGTATTATTATGGACTGATTTCTTACCGCTTCCTAGCGCAACCTTTATACTGTTGGATTTAGGTGCTGTGGATAGATGAACCACAGCTTGCATCAATGGGTAAAGGCCTTCTGGCAAGCCCATTTTCTCAAAAGCCTCGAATGCGGCATTGGCTATAACAAGAGATTGTGGATCTGCCATTCCAATATCCTCGGATGCGAATATCAGTAGTCTTCTACCGATAAACTTGGGGTCTTCCCCACCGCTTATCATATTAAGCATCCAGAAGATCGCAGCGTCAGGATCGCTCCCCCTCATAGATTTGATGAAAGCCGAGATATTATCATAGTGGTAATCATCAGACTTATCGTAGTTTCTAGCTCTGCCGGCGATTGCTTTATCGATTATTTCGGGTGTGAGCTGTAACGTATCACTACCCTTTTTGAATGCCATCCTAAGGGCTAACTCGAGTATATTAAGGGCTATGCGGCAGTCCCCGGCGGCGGCTGTGGCAATTCTTTCTGGCTGATGGAGCTCTATATCAAAGCGGCTGATTAGCTCATCTTCATTAATTGTTCTTGAAATAAGCTCTACTATATCCTTGGTAGGAACGGAATTTAATTTAAGTACAGTCGCACGGCTTAAGAGAGCTCTATTTACTTCAAAGCTTGGATTTTCAGTTGTTGCACCTATAAAGGATATCGTTCCTTTTTCGACCGCACCTAGCAGAGCGTCCTGCTGGGATTTATTGAACCTGTGTATCTCATCGATGAAAAGAAGCGTGCCTTTGTTGGCGAGAAGGGAGTTTTCAGCTTCGGCTAAAGCTTTTCTCAAATCCTTAACACCTGATGAAATAGCTGTGAGATCAATAAAATTGTAGCCGGTCTCGATTGAGATAATTCTGGCCAGTGTGGTTTTGCCGCATCCAGGCGGGCCCCAGAGAATTATAGAGGGAAGCGACCCTCCAATTTCCTGTGAATCAATAAATGATCTGAGTAGCGAACCTTCTTTTGTCAGCTCGGTATGCCCTACGACTTGCTCGAGCCTTTTAGGGCGCATTCTTTCAGCTAATGGAGGATGTGTTTTTTTCAAATTCTTTTGGGTCTGGAATGGCTTGAATGAGGTCTCGTTCTATCTCATCGAATAGTTTAGATCTGGCATCAGTATCATAGGAGGAATCTTCATAATAAAGATGTTCAATCACCTCTATTCCGCAAAAATCAAATATACCAATATCAGAGACTACATTCATGGCTTTGAACATTCCAGAGTTGTGATAGTCTTCCGTTGGTTGACCGTGAGTATTGATTATGATAGCTTTTTTATTTGTAAGCAGACCTATTGGAACGCCATCAGTTACTTTATAAGCAAAATTATAAGCAAAGACTCTATCTATCCAGCCTTTTAATATCGCTGGCATACCAGCCCACCACACCGGGTATCCCAGTATAATGATATCTGACTCTAATATCAAGTCCTGTTCATCTTTAATCTCAGAATTGATTCTGTTTTTTCTGAATCCGATCATATCACTGCTTGATAATATCGGATCGAAACCCAACTCATAAAGATTAGTAGAAGTTACCCTATACCCTTTATTACGGGCAATATCCTCCATTAGACTATTGATGGAGCTGGTAGAAGAGGTTTTATTCGGATGTGCGAAAACGGAATAAATGTTGGGCATTTGCTATGCTATTGAAACTATTTTCTTGTTAGATGTGTCTATAATAGTACGGACGGACATATATGCCTTATAGCTTTATTGAGTTAATGGTAGGATTAAATCCGTAATTCATTGAAATTTATCTGATACTTCACACTTTCTTAATAAAAAGAATTTCATTTTTTCCTATATTTGGATATGCGAACAATAACAATAGCAATACTTGTGTTAGTACAGACAGCTTATCTGTTTGGTGCAACACTTACCTTACAACGGTTCTCTGCCTTTGCAACTGGCAGTGAAGTAAGGGTGGAGTTTACTTCGCAGAATGAAACCGGAATCCGCACCTACCATATTGAACGTGCTAAAGAAGGCACAAGCAATTTTGTAAAGGTGAAAGAAGAATCACCAAAAGGTAATTTCCAGACTTACACATTCTTAGATGAAGGGCCTTTCTTTAAGCCATCTGACAAATATTCGGATTCTAAGAACTCAGAAGATACATATACGTACCGAATAAAAGCTGTATATGTTGACGGTTCCACTTCTTTTAGCGATGTAGCTAATGTATCCCATCAAACAAGTTCCGTAAACAAGACTTGGGGAATGATCAAAGAGATGTTCCGTTAATAAAACGGATACTTTGATTAATACCACACCTAGATGTTATCAAAACTGTTCCGAACTTCTTTATCAATGCCGATTATTTATCTGCTGTTTTTTTCTGCTTTCCTTACCCTGAATGCTGAAGAGGGCTGTATTGTTTATGATCATGATCATAAACACGGTATCAGCAAAAACTCCCCAGATGATTTAGCTAATAATCTATATACTGATTCCACTCTATCGGATAGCGGGCTGTTTATTGTTTATTGGAACAGTGACATAGTGACCAGAGTGAATGCACAAGACAATAGTATAGACACAATAAATTTTGTGCCACCACTGGATGATTTTGATCTAAACGGCACTCCTGACTTCATTGATTCGGTAGGCTATTATTTAGATTACGCTTATACCAAACAGTGTGAAGAGCTTGGCTTTGCCTCCCCAATGATTATCCCCGATCCCGATTCAGGGATTTTAGATACAGTTCCTTACATGGTATTTATTAAAGATATCGGTAGTACATACGGCTTTGTAACAGAAAGAAACGACCTGCCCGAAGGATCTTTTATGACTATTGATAATGACTTTAAGGGCAGTGGTATGAAATCCAAAGGGTTTGACGGAATAAAAGTAGCTACTATGCACGAGTTCCATCATTCAGTTCAGTTAGTCAATTATTTACCTGAAGAAAATCTTTACCCTCATCAATCCATCAAATACAGTGAATTATCAGCTACTTATCTCGAGCAGAGATTTTTTCCTGAATTGCGAGATTACTTCCAGTATCTGTTAGGTGATAATTATAGCTCAACAAGTTATCTTAATCTATGGGATAGCTTTATCAGTTTTGAGCCGAGAACAGTAGATGATCGGTATGGCTATGCTAATTTCTTCACTATGCTTTATAAAGTTTATGGTGACGAATTTTTCATAAAATACTACGAAAAACTTTCTCTTCCTGACCTTGGGATATCATCTAAAACCGGTGACTTAAAAGCTTTGGATATCGTTATGAGAGAGTTGGGATCCGATATAGAGAGGGAAGTTGAACGATATTGGCAATGGGTTTATAGGGCTACAACTGGTGCCGCTGACGGAGAAACATTCGACGAGGCTGAATATTACCCTAAGATGGGTTGGGCTTTGGAAGATGTTATCACAACAACTGGCCAGTACCAAACAGTTTATGAAGTTTTTCCTTTCGGCATTAAGTTTACCCGATTTATTGTAGAAGGTAGTACCGATGAGACAAATGATACTCTAGATATTGTGCATTGGAATATTGATACTATCAAAACATATACCGCTGGTTATGATAACCCTATGACTTATAGGTTGTCAATCAGCGAGAATCGGGAATTTGATGAATCTGCTCCAGTGCTTAATGATAAGTATTATGTGAATTTTTCAGAATTGACCCAATATGACCGGTATGCTATATTAGAAAAAAAAGGAAGCTCAACCTTTATCAGCGAAGATGCTTTCCCGATGCCTTTTGATCCGCGTATTCATAATAATCTGTATCTGCCTGTAGGAGAGAAAACGGCACTTTTCAGTAGTGTTGATGTTGAGATAATGGATATTTCCCAGAATATAGTGTATAGAGGAGAAGGTGATGTAGAAGCTGTATCATTCAACGAAAACAATTCTCATAAGGCAGTTCAACTATTCAGCAGCGACTTGAGCGACCTAAACGTGGGAGTTTATATATACAGGGTTATTCTTGCCGATGGCAGTAGTATTATTGGTAAGATCGCAGTAATATAGGTTTCAAAAGCATTATTACAGTTAAAGATATATCGCACAAGTTTGGTAGGCAACCTATTATAAGGGATATCAGCTTTGATATTGCCAAGGGTGAATCAATAGCTATTACTGGTGCGAATGGTTCTGGGAAATCCACGCTAATCAAGATTCTAGCTGGACTTATCAAAGCTACCAAAGGCGAGCTCGACTATCCTAACGGTATCCTTATCTCACTTATAGCCCCCTATCTGAACCTATATGACGAGCTATCTTTAACAGATCACCATAAGCTCATCTGCAAAAGTAATTTTAATGATGCAGAAGCTGAATACTGGGGGTTATACAAAGCTAAAGACAGAGCTTTCGGTGATTATTCAAGCGGGATGAAACAGAGGGCAAAATATTATCTGGCTTTCGCTGAGTTTGACCAGAGCAGCCAGAAACCAAATCTAACCCTGTTCGATGAGCCGCATGCTAATCTTGATACAGTCGGCATATCAAAAGTACAGAATAGAATGAAAGAAATCAGTAAGCATTGCTATACTATCATAGCGAGTAATGATCCCGAAGAGTACAGTTCGGTCGATAAGATCATAAAAGTATAAAGAAGACATAAAAAAAGCTCAGATCAATTTAATGATCGGAGCTTTTTTTAATTATATAGCCAGTTATATCAGTTTCGAATAAAAACAGCTGATTCTTTTACGGTGCCATAACCCTGAATAGTGAGCTTGGGATCGTCAGGGTGGGTAGTTTTCATAGTAAGCCTAACTGATGTATAGCCAGCTTTTTCTGGAGTCAACCAAGCTGAAACGTCCACTTTTTCACCTGGTTTGAGTGTAACTGGTTTTGTGAGATTGGTTTTTAGAGTTTCTGGAGTAGTTTCAAACTCTGATAAAGTAACAGATTTTTTACTGTTGTTTGTAATTGATACAGTGCTTTCTGCTTTTTTACCCACTTCCATCTGAGAGAAATTGAAATACTTGCTTGGGCCCACGGTAAGATCTTTAACTACAGTAGCTTTTAGTCTGTATATCAGATTGGGGTTTGAAGGATCGTTGGAAGCGATTCTGATAGTTTTAGTCTTAGGGCCTGGTGACATACCTGCTTTGAATGTCACATCGATGCTCGCTGTTGAATCAGGCATGATTATGTCTTTATCAATAGGGGCAGTAGTACAGCCGCATGATGGCTTGACATTTGTGATATTCAGAGGCTGATCGCCAACGTTTTTTACGACAACTGTATGCTTTAATCCATCGCTTGATGGTTTTACATTTCCCCAGTTTTGGGTGTTGCCACCTACTATCTCAATCTTAGGTGCTGCGAAAACAGAAACTACCGCAAAGATCAAAGAGCTAATTAGTATGGTTGATTTCATAATACAGGATAAAATTTAATGTTGAACATTCATATCTTTATACTTTTTGGTAACGTAATCTTTTTAGATATTGTTACCAATAGCTCTTCAAAATAATAAACACAATTACATCTGCATATCTTAATATTGAGAAAATATAATTACCGCACGATTTTTTTACGTGCCCTGCTTATCCCTATTCTGATTTTTTTATCTGATTCGTCCGCAATAAGCGGCGACCTTATTGAGGTAAGGTTTTCAGCCGATAGTCAAGATGAGATCGTAGATTTTGGAGTTGTAGCCAGGGGTGATTCTATTAGTATAGATGTGACTGTGAGTAATATTTCCAGCAGTACTTTATACTTTGGCGAAAATGACCCTTATTTTATTCTATCTGACCCTATATTTTTCCCAGATGGGATTGATTGTAGCTTCTGCAATTCCTTTTATGACTCTAATTTTGATTTAGACTCATTACTACCGGGAGAAGAGGCGAGTTTTGAGATAAAACATGTATTGGATAATCTTTTGGGTGAGGTAGCCGATAATAATGTTTTCTATGCTAATCTGCATATCACCCCTTCGCTGACCCGAGAGCTGACAAAAGTCAATTTTGATGAAACTACTGAACGTTATCTTCTTATAGGTAGGATAGAAGAAAGAGGTGAGCTTGCAAAGTATATCAAATATGATTTTTCCCGTATGGCGACAGATAATAATCCTACCGACACATTAAAGTTCGGCAGAAATCTAGCGAACGGTAATCCGGTAGAAAAAATATGGTCGATCAAGAATTTGGATGGCAACACGATTAGAGTCGATGATATCGAATTCGATTATATATCCAATAATCTATGTGGGAACTTCGAGCTTTTGAACACTTATAGCTTTCCGATAGAGCTGGGTACGGATAAAGAAGAACTCGATATTCCTATCAGATATAATGCTAATGAATTCTGCCCGGGAAGAGATACAGCGCGAGTTGTAATATCGTATTCCCGAAACAGCACCGCACAATTAACAGATACTCTTATACTGACAGGCAGTTCACAAACTTATGAACTTGAGCTATTAGGTTATGAGCTGAACGGACAGTATATCAGTACTTCATCCCAGACTGTGGATTTAGATACGTTAGCAATAGCCGGAACCGGTGAAGTATCCGCTTATTTCAGGTATCGCGGGGAGTTTGAGATATCAATCGATAGTTTCACGGTAAGAGATAGAAGCGGGCTGCTTGCTTATGGCGGCTATGAGCAAAACAGTTTCAGCGTTTCGCCATTATCAAAAGAACTGCAAGTTACTTTTGAGTATTTAGCAGGTGATGTAGGTGAAATAAAAGATCTTCTGTTTTTTGAGACCGATTTGGATGATCTCGGGTTTGGGAACTATCTGCCTGCGGATAATCTATCCTACCAGATAACGGGCCAAGTAGTATCCCCAAAGTTTGAAATGCTTATAGATACGATTGATTTTGGGACGGTAATAAGAACGGGAAGCTGTGATCTATCGGCTGATTCTTCTCTGACAGTTATCAACTCGGGTAATGATACTCTAAGTATCACTATCCAGAACAGCCAGAACAATGCGTTTCTATACAACAGGGAAGAAGTACAGATAGCACCAGGTAATAGTTATGATCTTAATATTGCGTTTATGCCAGAGGATAACGGTAGGTATGAATCAATACTCAATATCACCACAAATGACAGGCAAAACCAATTTGAATCAATAAGATTGATAGGCCAATCCTCTAGTTCTTCTCCCGCTCGCGTATCTGCCAGTAATATAAAAGCAAAGCCTGGCAGTCAGATTCGTATCCCGGTTTTCATATCAGATACACAATTGGAGTTTGCAGAGAGATTCCATACATTGCTGGAGTTCAACGGTAGTATAATGGATTTTGTAGCTTATGATACAGACGGCACAGCCAGCCAGAACATATCTTCTGAAAGTGTGGTAGGCCCTCCAATCGACTCTTCGGGCAACACATATCTGCCTATTGATTTAGTATTATCTGAAAACACTACATTTACAAGAGATTCCGTTCTTCTTAATCTAATATTCGATATCTATTTGGGTGATGGTTCTTCGAGCGAATTGAGGTTCGTTAAGTCTAGATTCTCGAATCAGAATTGTAATGATATAATATCTCTTGCATCGGAAACAACTACGGTTTCTCTTGATTCTGTACTGGGTTTGAACAGAAAGACTTTTGATAAACAGCCTTATACAAACGATATAGAACTTACCAATGTATTCACATTCGACGGGGATCTTCATATACATGGAGAAAGCGAGTACGAGCAATTGCTCGCTATCGAGATTTTCGATCTATATGGCAGAAAATTGGTAGTTGACACCGCTATGGCAAACAAAGGTAAGTTTAATATCAAGATTGATTCTGAAAACGAAGTACATATCGGCAATATGTTAGTTACCGTTACAAGCGAAGGCGGTTACAAGTCCACGCACAGAGTTTCCGGAAAATGATCGGTAAAACATTAATTTTATTAGTATGCTTTTTTTACAGCATAACTGCTCTTAACTCGCAGGGTTTTTCCTGGAAAGGTGATCCGCGCAAACCTTATCAGATACCCGTGTTGTATTTGGGTGGAGGCTTATCTTTTAGTCAATATGCATCTGCTTATGATTTCGGGCTTGGTGTCGATGGTGTGGTTTATGACGGTAATAAGCTTGAATCGGCAGCTTCTGTTTCGGTTTACGGTAATGCGGAATATTGGATTTGGGCTGATGCCTCGATAGGCGGAAGTCTGGGTATTGGATTCAACGGCTTTGGCACAACTCGTAGCTTTGCTGAACCAGTATCCCCTACCAGAGATTGGCAACAGAGAAATGATTTTGATCTGAGCGCTATATCAATAAACCTTGAAGGCTATATAAAGAAAAGAGTCTTTGGTTTCTTCAGCGTTATCGGAGGGATAGGGCTGCGAAGTGACATTAGTGAAGAAAGCAGCCACACTCTCACATCACTGGATAGCGAATTGCTTTTTGATGAAAACATGGAAAGCATAGATTTGCCAGACACAGAATTAGATGGCTATAGTGGCAATACAGTTACTATTTTTGGTGGCATTGGTTATGATTTAGCTATTATCCGAGGACTATACATAACCCCTTCGGTAAAGTTTGCTATTAACGGTGACGCTGGTTTCGATATGCCAGCGACATTCGGATACCGTTTCGGCTTAGACGTTTTCTACGGTATTGATTAATATTCTAAAAGATCATATATACAGTCAACTGTATTATTTGCCTTCGATATTCTCGTAATATTTTCTGATGATCTGTTCGTAATCTTTTTTGAATTTTCTTCTGTCCCTACGGATCATATCCTGCAAGGCCTCTCTTCGCAGCCTTTCTAATTCTTCCTCTGATATATCCGAATAGTAGTCCTTACCCTGCTTGCCTTCTCTTTTTTTAGATATGTCCCTTTTATTCTCGGTCCTTATGGCGTCGAGCATACGAGTAAGAATTTTCTGCTGTTTTTCAACGGTACGCTCTGATACATTTCCGTCGGCAAGTTCATCTTGCACCTCTTGCATATCTTTAGCTAGGCTCTCAAGATTCTTAAGCCTTTCTTTGTTTGGTGACTGGGATTTTTTCTCTTCCTCAATCATTTCATCAATAGTTTTTTTAGCACTGCCTTGCTGATTCTGCAGCCTACCGTATTCAGCTTTTTGCTGGTCGTTCATCTGGCCGGGTTTTGAACCGCCAGCCCCCATTTGCTGCATTGCTTGGTTCAGCATCTGCTGCTGGGCTGCGGCTTGCTGTAATTGCTGAGAAAAACCGCCCTGCCCACCGGGAGCCTGTCCTTGCTGCCCCATAGGATTATCTCCACCAGGTGATCCTTTACCATTACCTTGGCCACCTTGCATCTTGCCAAGTGCGCTTTGCATCTGTGCTGCCATATCGTTTAAGGCCGACATAGCGTTTTCCTGATTTTTGCTAGCTTGTGTAGGCCTTCTTTCGGATAGCTGATCGTTAGCCTGCTGCATTTCCTGCTGAGCTTCGCCGAGTTTTTTGCCCATCTCTGGGCTAAGAGATGAAGTTTCCTCCGATAGTTGCTGCATCTGTTTTGCCAGATTGCGTAGCGATTCCTTCAGTTGACCTTGCTGATTATTGATATCAGGGAGTTTGGATGAATTACCGTTTTGCTTTTGGGTCTGATTCTTGAGTGCTTCTTGTTTTTTAGAGATATCGAGAGCGTTCTGAAGTTGTTTTTGCATATCCTTCATAACCTGCTCTTTGTTCTGCTGGCTCATCTGCTGGTTCATCTGCTGCATCTGGCTGGCGAAATCTTCCATGTTTCTGGCTGCCTGCTGCTGATTCTGCTGTGCTTTGTTTTTGTCACCTTTTTGCATTTGCTGTTCAGCTTCCGCCATCTTTTGGTTTGTGCCGTCCTTATCGAGTTTTTGCATAGCGGTTTCAAACATGTCATTGGTTTTAGGATCGTCTTTGGCCAGCTGTTCTTTAAGTTCTTGAGCTTGCTTTTCCAGCTCATCAAGTTTTTTCTTAAGGGCTTTTTGTTTATCAATGTCCTTTTGGGTCTGTTCAGCAGACTTTTGTTCATCTTGAGATTTTGCAAGGTCTTTTTGCTGCTCTGCTAAGTGCTCAGCTTTTTTCTGGAGGGCATCGGCTTTGCGGGCATTTTCAAGTTTTTTGAGACGCTCCATAGTGCGTTTGATACTTTCACGGAACTGCTGTTCGCTGAATTCGTTTTTTTCAAGCATTTTCCGCATTTGGTCAGGAGTCATTTTTTCAAGTTCCTGATTTATCTTTTCGCTTAGCTTTTCGAGATTGGGGTCTTTGATCTGCTGCATCAGTTTTTGCAGCTCTTGAAATTCCTTAAGGGTCTCTTTAGAAAGAAGATTGTTCTCTTTCATTTTCTGAGTGTTATCGGCGAGGTCTTTTTGAAGCTGAGCAAGCTTCTCGTTTAGTTGATTTTGTTTTTCGGCTATCTCTTTAGCTTTTTTCTTTTGCTCAAAAGTCATTTCTTTCTTTTTTGCATCAGCTCTCAAATCTTGCTTTAAGTCTTCTATTCTGTCTTTAATCTTTTGTGATTCTTTTATGGCCTCGGACAGTTCTTTTTTGATATCCTCTTGTTTTCTTTCAGCACCCGCAAGCAGTTCTTCCAGACTGAGCAATTTAGCCTTGAAAGTCTGGGTTTTAGATTTTTTAAACCCATTAAGGCGGTCGTTATCCGCTACTTCAATATAAAACTCGTATTCATCGGAAGGTGAAATACCGATAGTATTAAGATCCCAAAGGTAAACGAACTCTTGTTCCACATCTCTTGTTTCTATAGTGATAGGTAAACTACGGTATTGTTTATCGGCTTCGGTATAATCAGATTTCAATAGCTTATAGAATAGCCGCAGAGAAGTAAATCCGAAATCATCATTGATAATACCCTCTATCATAGTTATTCCAGAGTCGTCAATCTCTAATTTACCGCTTTGCAAAAATGCGTTTACAGTTGGGTACGCGTCATCAAAAAGCTGGATATCGTAAAACTGGGTAGTGTCGCCTATCATACCATCTTCCGAGGTTAGCTTAATGGAATATCGCCCGTCCCGCATTAGGTTAAGCCTACCAAATGCTTTGTTACCCTCGGTATCGAGAGCAATGGTATTTGATATTTTTGAGCTTGAGTCATTTTGGAAAACCAGTTCCGCTTTGCTCAGATCAGTATTGGCGGTTATATCAAACATCGCGGCGCTACCAGTTAAAGCTATAATATCGGGATTGGAGTTATCGAACTGGCCAGCAGGCAACTTGGTATAATCAGGCGAAACAATGGTACCGCTAAGCTGAGTGAGTTTTGGGATATTCAGAACATTGATATCGTAAATATCACTTTTTATTTCTGATCCGTACCATGGCACGGCAATATAAAACGAATAATCATCCCTTAATGGCAATGTCCTGAAAGAAGCTATACCATTAGGGTCGATAAGTAGTGAAGTCTGGATAAATCCAGTGCCACTTCCTGTTTTTTGATAGATGTAGGCATTGCTTGGTACCACACCTTCAAATTCTATAATGATATCGACTGAAGTATTGCTTTCCACATCTGTGGGAACATCATTTAGAACGATATCAAAATTAGGCGAAGGCAGATATGCAGCATTATAATTGACAAGTCTTTCTCTTGCGAACTGCATTCCATCGACTGCATACATACCCACACTATATATCATGATGGAAGAAACAAACAAGGCAAACGCTATTAGCAAGCTTTTTTTGTCGATGAGTTTCTTAAAATCATAAGTCAGGTAAGGTTCGATATTCTGATTTATGCCTGCGAGGATCAAATCGGGGCTTCTTTTTGATGCGATTGACATACTTCCTCTGTCGCCATTTACTGATAGCGCACTATAGAGCTGAACGGCATTAGATATCGAATCGTTGATCTCATCATAATTACGGCCAACCCTAAGAGCGACTTTATCTAAAGACTCTTTTGGTTTGATAAGATACTTAAAAAGCGGATTGATAAATGCAAAAGAGCCAGCAATTATAGAAAGCACTACAAAAGCAGCAAAAAGTATAGTTCTTGTCTCCGAATCGGCATCAAGCAAAAACTCTATACCAACAAATAGAATGAACAGTATATTGACAACGGCTAAAGATATGAATAAACCTTTAGTAAGCTTAATGGTCTTTTCAAGATTCTGAAAAGATCTTAGCTTGGATATCATTCTTTCTATTTGTGAACTAGGCATAAAACCAGGGTTATAAATTAATACAGATCAATAAGTCAAAGCGTATACGATCACATTTGTGCCGAATTTTAATGCAGCTTCGCGTTTTTCCGGGGAGTTGTCGTGGATGGTTTTATCGGCCCAGCCATCGCTCGGGTTGGATTCATAAGTATATAGCAATACCAACCTGTCATCTTTGAAAAGGCCTAAAGCCTCAGGTTTTTTGTCATCATGCTCGTGTACTTTAGGTACACCTGTAGCAAAAGAAAAATGACTGCTATAAATTGGGTGAGATAAAGGTATCACCTCGAGTTTTTCCCCATCGATCAGGCCATTCAGCAGTGGGCGTATGAATTTATCCATACCGAAGTCATCATCTATATAGATAAAACCGCCCGCCTCGAGGTAAGCGGCAAGATAATCCTTGTGTTTCTTATCCAGGTTAATGCTGCCATGCCCTGTTACGAACAGAAACGGATAGTTAAACAGCTCCGGACTATTGATATTGACAGGTATGTACTGAGGATTAACATTGATATTAGTCTGCTCTTTGACGAACTTGAGAAGATTGACCTCGGAAGACGGATCATTATACCAGTCTCCCCCACCCTCATACTGAAGGCGGGCAATCTCAAAAGAAGAACCTCTGGAAGAGGCATCTGAAAAAGTAAACAAAAGGCAGAAAGCTGCGAAAATTATTTTCATAAGTAGCAAATACGTTTAACACTTATATTATTAACGTCTTTTGCATACTAGAAGTTTTTTATTCTCCTTTGTGAACCAGTCAACTCCGAAGAATTCGATATCCGTTAGTTCGAATTTGATATCTGGATGTTCTGCTTTTGCTTCGCTTATCTCTTCGGTCAAATCCCCGCCCTTCAGAAATACCCAAGTAGCATTAGGTTTGGCTAAATCTTTAGTCCAAGAGAGAAGTTTATTTGTTCTGGCTACCGCCCTAGCGAATATATAGTCGAACGATCTGTAGTAATGCTTTCCATCGGCTAACTCTTCCACACGGCTGTGCACGGCCATTAAGTCCTTGATTCCCGTATGCTGGGCGAACATATCGATCATCTTATATTTTTTCTTGATCGAATCAACAATAGTGAACCTTGTTTTATCCGTGGCTATTGCAAGAGGGATACCCGGCAGGCCGCCACCCGCGCCGAAGTCAAGGCATCTGGCCTTGTGCGGTAGTTTGATATATTTGAGAGGAGCAAGGGAATGCATAATATGGCGGACCCATACATTTTCCTCATCTTTTCTCGATATCATATTGACTTTCTGGTTCCAGTAGATGAGTTCTTTAGTGTACCTTTGGAGCATTTCTCTTTGATTTTCATCGAGAACTATACCGTTGGCACTGCACAAAGTCCAAAATTCAAGAAAGTCCATTCTATTATAAGTTATTATTTTTGATTAAAATTATGAGTAGAGTGCGAAAAACAATATAAAATTTACGCACAAAGACAATCCGCAATATGATAAATAAATACCTTGAGCATACACAAGTACCGGATCATCTTATCAAAACGGATAAGCGAATGGAAAAACTTGCCGATGCAGCGCTTCTAAGGCAGAACGACCTTACGGTAGTACTCGAAAACATACATGATCCGCATAATATCTCAGCTTGTATTAGGAGCTGTGACGCTGTTGGCATATCTACAATACATGTTATCAACACCATCGCGCCAAAGCCATACAGAAGGCTAGGTAAAAAGACATCCGCTGGAAGTGTCAAATGGGTGAAGACCAGAAAGTGGAAATCGGTAAAGGAATGTTATGATTTACTTCATTCCCAGGGTTATAAGATCTATACTACGGCTTTGGGAGAAAAGTCTCAGGATTTATATGAGCTTGACCTGACTCAAAAGACAGCAATGGTTTTCGGAAACGAGCATGACGGTATATCAGATGAGGCACTCGAACTCAGTGACGCCAACTATGTGATACCGCAAATGGGAATGATATCTTCATTGAATATATCGGTGGCATGTGCAGTGAGTTTGTTTGAAGCGATGAGACAAAAGCGGCAGGTAGGCCATTATGATCCTGCCAACCGCGATATCAAGGAACTGGAAGCAAATTATCTAGATATACTTGATAGATAATAGCGGAGAATAGCGGGAAATAAAGACACTAAAGGTGTTAATTCACTTTCGGAAGCAATCTTAGCATTTCAGGTAGTTTTTGGATAACGGGAATGTGAAGAGTAGGTGGTTCTACGTTATTGTAGCTATCTGTTTTACTTACAAGTATCGTGTTGGTACCGGCTCTGTGCCCAGCTTCGATATCTGATAGACTGTCCCCTATCATCCAGCTTGCCGCAAGATCGATATTATGGTCTTCAGCAGCTTTGAGAATCATGCCGGGTTCTGGTTTACGCATTTTCGAGCCTGTATCAGCCAGATCACCGCAAAAATAGATGCCATCGAATTCATTGCCTGTGGCATTTAATAGGTGCTGCTGGAGGTGATCGTGAAGCGAAGTAAGATCGTCTTCTGTCATCAGCCCTTTTCCTATACCTTGCTGATTCGTTATCAAGAATGCTTTATACCCTTTATTTTTGATTTGCTCAAAAGAGTTTACAAAGTCCTCATAGATATCGAACTCGCTGAGGTTTTTTACATAATCACCGACTAATCTTTTGTTTACTATGCCGTCTCGATCAAAGAAAATGGCTTTGTTTTTCATGCTCAAAAGTTTTTATAGTTTGCTGAGAGTCTTAATCCGATTAGCCTTCCTGGCATAGGAAAGTGTTCGATTACTTCGTAATTGGCATTAGTTAAATTATCGGCGAACAGAGATAGATTGATATCACCCGATGAATAAGGGAAGATATATCTGGCTTGCAGATCCATAGTTGTAAATGCGGGTAATGTCCTATCTGCATCCTGCCTGTTACTTAGATATCTAAATGAGAGATGATTGATCATAGTAGTTAGATCTAATCGCTTCCAGGTGGCTGAGATTTTTGCGGTGATTTTTTCCTGTAGCATATTAGGCAGTATAAATCTATTAGCGCCTGATATTTCTTCAGGCCACTGCCGAAGATATCCGAAAGTTATATTAGATTCTACTCCACTTAGATTATAATCTAATGTTGAATTAATCTGATAGCCGTAGATTTCGGTATTAGAGATATTTCGTGCGGAAGTTACTAATGGAGTTAAAGGTATGGCAAGTATCATATCTTCATATATATTGAAGAATCCACCGATATCGATATTAAACCCGAGATTTTTATTGATATACGAATTAAAGTAAAAATTGAGCGGTATAGAAATATTTTTTTCCACCCTAAGATCAGCATTACCGTAGTTAAGATAATATAGCTCGTTGAATGCTGGCACCCTGAAATTATTACCTATGCTTGAAGATGCGGAGAGGTTATCATTTATCTTATATAGCATACCGACTTCGTTACTGCTGAGCACGCCAATATCCTGATACCATTCTATCCTGGAGCCGAAATTGGCAATAAGCTGATTGTCGATAAGATCGGTAGTTTGCTGAATTGCAGCCCCCGACCATGCCCTATTTATATTACTGCCTGCTTCGGGATCAAGATTATCACCTGATAGATGGTCATGTCCAGCTTCAAGTACAATGCTGTAATCCCCAAGAGTATTGGTGGATATAAAGGAGCCCCTGAACTGAAGATTAGTGTTTGCAAATTCAGTGTTATCTAAAAAACCTTGACCAAAAGAAAAACTATCCTCTGTATATCTTAAGGAAGAACCTAAATCTATAATTGAATTTCCGAAAATGAATTTTTTGTTGTGGATGAGCATATTCCCAAAAGACAGGGATCTGTCTTGAGCGCGTTCGGGGTTGGAGAATATAACCGGACCCGGCACGCCCCTTTCCCCGAAATTGAACCAATAAGATAAATCCCCAAAACTATCAATATCATAAGACGCGAGTAGGTTTACTCTGTTAAAATCGGCATTAGTTCTTGTAAAGGATTCACCAAACTTTTCGAATGGGTATCTTCCTGAAAAACGCTCCATAGCGGCACTAATAGACCAATCTCTACCGACTACCCTAGCTGATGAATAAATATCATCGTAAGAGCCGTATCCGAGCGAAATTTCCGCATCTTGATTTTCAGTCTGGCTAAGAGTATTGAAATTTAAGATCCCAGACATGGCATTGCTTCCATAAAGTACCCCGCTACCGCTTTCAATGATATCGATTGATGAAAAAAGATCAGAACTGAGCTGGCTGATATCGAAGATACCTGTTTGGGGGGAACTGAGCCGCATACCGTTAAGAAGAATAAGGCTTGATGAGGGATTACCGCCCCTAATTGATACGGTTGATATACCGCTTCTCCCCCCATAGCTTTTTACGAATAGTGAAGGCTGATTTTGAAGAAGACTTTCGACCCTACCATCTGGTGAATGCTTAATTTCGATCTTCTTTGGGCGTGAAACCGGCGAATGCAGTATAGTTGTTCGCTCGGCTGATTTTGTTATAGTATCGCTTAGATACTGTTTTGTAGCGTCAACCTCTTGTTCTAATTGAAGCTGCTTATCTAAAGCTGATTCGGGCTGTTTTGAATCCGCAATGTTAGAAAAAGAAAAAAGTATGAGCGAGATAAAAAGAACATTTATCAAAGAAGTCCCCACCTCTTTCTAAGAGTCCATTCGGTTGCGAAGACCGCTATAGTAAGAATCAGCAGCCAAGTAAAATCCCATACTCTTAATACGGAGCTGACTTCCTGACTTCTCGGTCTGAAAGACGATGCTGAATTTATATCATCATAAAGTGAAGATATATTATTAAAATCATAGTATTTACCGCCGCTTGCCTGTGCTATTGCTTTGAGGTAATCTTTATTGATAGCAGTTTCGGTCAGCTCCAAATCTATATCCGCTATCGAAAAACCCGCAAAATCGGTTCCGACTGTCAATGTCTCATATACTGCTTTGCCTTCCAGAGTATAGTTTCCCGGCTGCAGGCCATCGATGGTAACATTATAAAAGCCTGGGCCGGCTGCTGTAAGTCTCAGATTTCTCTCTGTTTGGCTATCGCCTTTCAGAGTGGCTTCTACGATAGCATTTTGTAGCGGCCTACCGGCAAGATCGAAGACATTTGCGCTTACCGAAACGCTAGAGTTTTTAGAATAAACAGATTTATCAGTGAAAAGGCGGAATCTCTTTGAATTATTCTCCACCGAAAGGTATCCTATAGTATTTGCTATAAATCTGCTGAACAGATCCATAGCCTCGCCTGTTACGGCGAGATCCCTTGCGTAGCCGTTTAGTTTCCAGTTATAGAAACCATAACCGAGCGAGGCGACAACAATTGATCCTCCGGTATTGAAAGATGATAACAAAGCATCGTTCATTGCCCGATTGCCAACGATAGATTGTGATATTACCTTAGCGCCTGGCTTTAGCTTTACATAAGTCTCAGTTCTGTAGAGTGGTGGAAGATCGGCCCAAAGCTCGCTGCCAGTATTTCCCTGCAAGCTGAAGATAGTCTTGGAGACAGAATTGTTTTCAGGGCTGACCTGGACTTCGAGTTCTCTGTTATTGCTTTGAATAATATCAAAAGGAAGGTATTTGATGATTCCAGAGGCTTTGTTCCAATCAGTATCAGGGCCTGCGATAAAGAACATCGGGATGCCGGAAAGCAGCTTATCTTCGATTTTTTCAATAGTCTCAATATCAGTGCTTGAGATAGGAAAGTTTATCAATACCAGCGCATCGGTTTCTGAAAGAGCATTATCTGTAGGTGCATTATAAAAACTGCCGCCCTGTTTTTGAATAAATCGTCTTAGCTCTACTTCAGGTAGATTTCTTATAGCATTCCCGATGAAACTAACATCGGAAGACGGGGCGCCCGCAAAAAGGCTTAACTGTTTTTTCACGGCTCTTACAGTATTGACAGCTATGGCGGAGTTGTTTTTTGTATTCGACTCTTTCGAAAGAGTATCTACTTCAATCCTATATGTAAAAACACCTTCTTCGGTTGCAATATCGGCAAAGTCGATAATACGGTTCCCTGTTCCTCTGCTCAGAGATATACTCTGTGATAATATCAGAAGACTGTCTTTGTATAGATTAACTGCCGCATCCATATCTGTTTCATTATTCTGGATACCTTTCCAATTGATCTCCGCACTTATCTGAACGATATTGTTCTTGGGGGTTTGTCTATCCGCCTTAAATTTAGAGATATATAGATCGGTTATACGTGAGGTATCGCCGAAGCCCACGGTATAGATAGGCACCCTGCTCCTTCGGGCCAGCATCAATGCGTTACCGCCCTGATTACTGTTGCCATCAGATATCAATACAGCGGCCCGCACATTATCATCATTATATAATTCAGAGCTCTCAGACAGTACAGTCTGTATGTTCGTATAGCTACCGAACTCAGAAACCAAGGCCGTATCAGCTGATACCTGGTATGCCTGCTGAGCGAACTCGAAATATTGAGGATCATCAAAACCCAGATCTAGTATATTATCTACTGCATCCCTATAACTAGCGAGTTTTTCGGGATCCACTTCACCTGTTTCAGAATCATAGCTCATCGATTTGGACCGGTCAGCGAATAGAGCAACCAATGGCTCTTCCGTTAAGGTAGTGATAGTTGATAGTAGCGGGGAGCTCAGTATAATCAGTAATAAAGCAAAAGCCAGGGATCTTAGAATGGTAAGAAACCCTCTCCTGCCTGAGGATATCTCTTCTCTGATATTCTTATATGAAAGATATGCCGCCACAGAGAGTATGATTATCCCGAATGCGAGCAGCCAAGGTGAAAAAGAGTAGGAAAGTGAATATTCTAACATTTACATCTATATGTATCTAAACTTATCGAAATGATAATACGCATCTCAACAGAACTTATTCTTTATGACGGTACTTTGGGAATAAAGATATAGCTTTTCTTGTTTGCTAATTCATTAAGTATCAATTTTGAAACTCAAGAACGTACCAACAACGGATAATAATTTACGGATATGGCAACCGAATACCACAGAGCAATAGTAAAAAACATCATTAAAGAAACCGATACCGTCAACCGCTTTCAGCTTCAATTTCCTGATATGGACGTATATGACTTCAAAGCCGGGCAATATGTAAAGGTAGATTTACCGATCGACGACAAGAAAACTTATCGCCAATATTCAATAGCCTCCGAACCCATGGGTAATAACGAAATAGAACTGCTAATCGTTCTGGCCGAACACGGTAAAGGCACGCATTACTTATTTAATGAAGTATCTGTCGGTACTGAGCTAAAAGTATCAAAAGCATTAGGCCGCTTCGTATTACCAGAAAAAATCGAAACCGAAGTATGCTTTATCTGTACTGGTGTGGGCCTGGCTCCTTTCCGTTCCATGATAAGAGATGCCTATAAAAACGGTAATCCCGATCATAAATTCCATCTGATCTTCGGCACTAGGAACAAAGCGGATATGCTTTATCCCGACGAGTGGAAAGAACTGAACGATGCTGATAATAACTTCCACTATTATCCCGTGCTAAGCCGCGAAAATGACTGGGATGGTTACAAAGGTTATGTGCATCAAGTTTATCAGGAAATCTTTTCTGACACTAGACCAGCTAAGTTTTATATATGCGGTTGGGATGCTATGATCAAAGAAGCACGCCGCAATCTGAAGGACGAAATGGGCTATGAAAGACGCGAAATACTGTTCGAAAAATACGACTAACTTATTAATATTAAAGGACTTATCTTATGTCACTTAAATTAGCTATAAATGGATTCGGTAGAATTGGCCGTTTGGTTTTCCGGGAGATCTACAATCGCGGTATCGATATCGATATAGTAGGTATAAATGATCTTACCGATGCCAGAACACTCGCCCATCTTATCAAATATGATTCGGTGCACGGTAGATTCCAAGGTGAAGTAAGCCACGAAGGCGATGCGGTAGTTGTTAACGGCAAAAAAATAAACATTTCCGCGGAAAAAGACCCTACATCCATCCCTTGGAAAAACCCAGACGTTGTTCTTGATTCAACAGGTGTTTTCAGAAACCGGGAAGGACTTCAAAAGCATATTGACAACGGTGCTGGCAAAGTAGTACTTTCCGCTCCTGCCAAAGGCGAGTTAGACGCAACCATAGTATTAGGGGTGAATGATGATATACTCACTTCTGATATGAAAATAATCTCAAATGCTTCCTGTACTACAAACTGTCTGGCACCAATGGTCAAAACACTGAACGATAGTTTTGGTGTTGAGCATGGGTTTATGACTACTATACACGCCTATACAAATGACCAGAGGATTCTGGATCTGCCGCACAGTGATCTCAGAAGGGCAAGAGCCGCAGCTGTAAACGCGATACCTACAACTACTGGCGCAGCTAAAGCTGTAGGCCTAGTTATGCCTGAGATGAAAGGCAGATTCAACGGTTACGCAGTTCGTGTACCTGTGCCGGACGGTTCGATTACTGATGTAACGATAAAACTAAGTAAAGACGTTTCGGTTGAGGAAGTGAACCAAGCGATGAAAAACGCGAGCGAAGGAAGCTTAAAAGGTATTCTTGAATATACTGATGAGCCTCTTGTATCTCAGGATATAGTCGGTAACCGTCATTCTTGCATATTCGATTCAGAACTTACCGACAAGGTTGGAGATATGATCAAATTAGTTGGTTGGTATGACAACGAATGCGGCTATTCTAACAGAACGATTGAGATGATTCAGAAATTCGGCGCTATGTAAATAGCGAGTATTGGGTACTTCAATCCGATTAAGAATACTTCTATATAAAAAGAGGCCTCAGTTAATTCTGAGGCCTTTTTTTTTAGAATACCGATATTTTCTTTGTTACGGATTCGTTTTGGCTAGATAACTCTAGTAGGTATATGCCATTGGAAAGGTTTCCGGCAAAGATATTGTATAAGTAATCTTTCTGGTTTCCTTCTATGCTTTCCTGATGAATGGTTTTACCGAACATATCGTACAAAGTGATAGTATAATCAGAGCTTTCCGGCATATCAAGAAGCATCTGAAGTTCACTATCGATTATAGGCAAGTTCAAAACCCTGATGTCGGCTCCGTAGCTTATCCCAAATGTTCTCGTTACGGGGAATACACTTTTATCAGAGAGCTCAAAGGAGGTAGAGGAAGTCATTATAGTAAGATCCTCGATTCCTATAGGTTCCGCCTCGGTTATATCGATAGTAACGGTGTTACTGGTTGTATAGCCGCTTTCTACTTCAAACTCTATTTGTCCTTCCGAAATCAACTGAGTGAGCTCTATGCCTGAAATTGTCAAGTTATTGTTATCAATACCATTCACCTTAGGAAGTGATATAAGGGTATCATTATATGCGAATTTAAGGTTAATAGTTTCTAAAGGTGTCAAATCTAATCCAAAAGGATTACTGAGTTTCAATGTCAGGCCTGCTTCATCACCCAGATTTAGAGTATCAGAGTTTGGGTTCAACTCTAAGCTGGTAGTCAGATAAAAATCCATGTTTGTTGAGCCATTAATCAGGATCGTATCTTGTATTTGGCAAGCTTGTTCTGTCAGTATCAGGGTATCGAGAATGTTTGAGCCAACAGTTGGCGTAGTGTATATAAGCTGGTACTCGCCGCCCTGTGACAGCGATATCTCGCTATCTTCTCTACTGAAATAAGATAGCTGAAATACTGGAGAGCCGGCGTTATTCAATACCGGCAGAGTGATAAGTGTGTCTTTGTTTGGGGACACGCCCATAAGTTCAACATCATCAATTTCATAGTTTAAAATATTATCACTGTTTAGCTTTAGAGTATAATCGTAATTAGCTTGAGCGGAATTATTAGATATAATAAGATCAAGTTCTGTTATGTCGGGATTAATTAAAGTAAAATAAAAGCCAAGCTCTTGCGAGTTGCCTGGCAAAATCAATAACGGAAAATCATTTTTGATTTCGAATAATGCGTTCTGTGTATCAGCTGGTGATATATCTGAAACAAGCAGATCAGTCGTTCCTGTATTTCTGATAATCATATTGTCATCAATCTTTTGGGCTAAACATGTTCCTAAGTCGAGAGTTTTATCATCTATAGATATTACGGCGTCTGAATCCCCGTAATCAACGAATAGCTGTACTGATTCTCCGTTGCCGCAATCTACGGGTTGGATATTCAATGTAGTAAAATCAAGAGTGCCTGCGGAGTTCCCCAAATAAAGAATATTGATATCGGCTGTATCATTTGCATCGATAACAATACTAGAATTATCTAGGGTGAAAAATTCACTGTCCAGCAAGGTTAGGCTAAATTCAATATCTTTCTGATTAGGATTATATATCCTAAGCGATCGGTTATCGGTATCGCCAAAGTTAGGAGGTTGAAATCGGACTTGTTTGTCACTGACTTCAGTATTTATCGAATCAACTATAAATGATATTTCTATTTGGCTTAAGGTTATCCCGCCATTTAGTGGAGGGTGAGTAATAAGAACAGTATCGGTATATATGCCTTCCTCTAATGGCGGAACTGAATATACTATATCAAAACCGGTAAAAGGGATTATGCTGATTGTTCCAGACTGCTTGATTGTAATATATTTTGAACCTGATACATCAATTCCTATAGTTCTGTTATTATTATTTGCCACAGCCAGTGAGAACTCTGAATCAGTTGAACAATCGAGAATCCCGAGATCGATATTGTCGGGTATCGAGATATTATAGCCTATGATATTCGAAAGTACTGGCAATCTTATAGGAGAGCAAAAGTCCTCGGTGAATATTATAATCTCGCTTTGGAAGAGGGTATCGGTATCAGAGGCGATATCGATTTGAAGATCGAGCGTCTCCCCCTCGCCAATGCTACGGTCATACTCGGGATCGATATTTATGAATCTATCATCGTACATGATTGATTCAATAACCAGAGGTTCAGGAGAGCTATTCCTGAGTACACTATAAATATCCGATAAAGTATCGCCGATAAAAATACTGCCAATATCGATATCCTCCCTTAGAAGATCGAAGTTTGGATTGATAGCGTTGCCTATAAGCTCAATACTTTTATCACCGTAAAGGGAATGGAATATGATCTGCGCCGTTTTTATCCCGGCCGGCTGCCGCGGCAGAAAAGATATATCCATATCTATTGCCGTACCCCCGGCAATGGTAAATGGCGGATTCGCTGAAATCTCGAAGTCATCCGAGATGAGAGTGATACTGTCAATCTGATAGTCAAGTAGTGTATTGACCTTGATAGCATCATTGACTATGGTATCTTTGATAGACAGTACGCATACGTCCCCGAAGTTAATCGCAGTTGGAAACTCGGCTACCGGTTCAACAAGATTTATCGATACGGTATCGGAAACCGCCTCGATAATCTCTTGATATGGAAGGTCTTCAGGCCAAAAAGTTACTATCTCTCCGTTTTTATTGCCATAGATAGCTTTACCGTTAACAGGTGATAAGGATAAGATCAGGTTGTCTTGATCGAGCGGGAATTCATAAATACTGGATGTTAAGAGATCATAGACTTTGATGATGCTTTGCTCGCCGAAAAGATCTAAAAACACCAACAAATTGCCTGAGAGAAATTCTTTAGTCGGGTCTATTTTCTCGAATGATAGGTTGGGAGTATCGTTTTGGTTGATCGTAAGCCTATCTGAAGGGCTAAGTGCAAGATATAGGATTTGAAGATCGGTAGTTAAGTTGTCTTCATATCGCACAAGTAATCTGTTCTGATCTTCATAATAACTAATATCGATGATTTCCTGGGTAGGAGAATTCGCAAGATTCAAATCAGTGATCGATCTGCTTTCAGGATCATAAACTGTGAACTTTCTTTCTGGTCCTGCTAAAAGAATAAACTCCTTACCGTTTATATCTACATTTTCCAACGCGTTGAAGTTTTCAAAAAGCGGGATCGTTGAAAAAGGAGTTGCACTGATAAAGCCGGACTGATATTGATAAATTTTTACCTCATCCGCTGTAAGGGCATATATCAGCTGTGAGCTATCATCGATAAGCATATCAATGACTATTTCCTCTGTTTGTATTATCGATCTGAACTGAGGGAGCTGTGAAGGTTGAGATATGTTTATTGCAGAAGCAAAAATCTCGCCTGTGGTAGTTGAACTATAAAGCAGGAAGGAATCCTGAGACCAGACGAATGTAGAGATGTCAGCGTTCTGAAAGCCTCTATTGCCTATCGGATCATTTATATCAGCTACGCCGAACCTGCCATCAGGGCTTTGGAAGGCAAATAAATCTGAACCTTGAAGATGATCTATGAGCGTCACCCCTATCCCTTCTCCGAGAAGCTGGAACCGATCAACATTGATCAGATCAACTGAGTCAGCTTCTCGGGAGTAGAAAATATCGTACTGGCCTTGCAGAAATGGTAATCTAGAATAACGGGTATTGCCAACCTGACTAAGCTGGGACTGGCCCCAGCTACCACCTGTGAACCTGATATTAAAGGTATTGTAACTTATGGATGATGATATGGAAAGAGTATCACCAGTATATTTTCCGAGCCCCTGGGTAGGATAAGATAACTGCTGAGCCTTTAGGCCCACACTAATCAATATCCATACAAAAAGGGTTGCTTTAGTCATTCAGTAATCTCTACACCTTTCCAGAAAGCAACTCTGTTTTTTATTTCAGCTGCCGCTTCCAAGGGTTCTGCATAATACCAAGCGGCGTTCTCGTTGGTCTCGCCATCTACTTTAATATCATAATAATTGGCGATGCCTTTCCATGGGCAGCGGGTAATATTATCTGATTTTGAGAAAAAAGATTTTTCGATAGAATCCTCTGGGAAGTAGTGGTTGTTTTCAACTACTACTGTATCACTGGATTCCGCTATGGTTTTTCCGTTCCAGATCGCTTTCATAATTCACTCCTATATATTATTAACACTAAACTATACCAAACAGTTTCAAACTTATTAAGATAAGCGAAATCAATAGTATAGCTTTAACAAATTTTTCACCTTTTTTGAGGCTCACTTTAGCCGAAAGCTGAGCGCCTACAATAGTACCAACCGATAGAATGATACCAGGGAGTATATCGATATGCCCGTTTACGGCAAATATCCCAATTACAGGAACAGTATAAACGAAAACGATCAAGACCTTGTGAATATTGATCTCCACGAGATCCATTTTCATAGATTTATTAAGGAACAGCATTATTAAAAACCCGATGCCAACCTGAATAAATCCACCGTAAACACCAATTGCCAATAGTATTATTATCCTGAAAGGTGTAAGGCCTGATTCCTTAGATTTACCGTCGCTTACCGATACTGGTGTTAGAAGCATTACTATTATCGCCAAGATGATACCGCCCAAGATAATCTGAAACTCTCTATCTCCCAAGTCCATCGAATAAAATGTACCTACGATCGCCCCGGGCAGAGTAAGAAAAGAAAGCTTGAGACTGAGTTTCCAATCAAAATCCTTTTTAGAGCGGAATATCCAAAGTGCTGCAACAGTCTGAAGCAATACCCCGATACGATTGGTTCCGTTGGCTGTAACTGCGTTCAGCCCTGAGAACTGTAATGCAGGTAATGTAAGGGAAGATCCCCCGCCGGATACAACATTAATCACCCCTGCTACAAAACCTGAGATAAAAAGAATTATATAGGTCGCCGAATCAAGATTTCCCAATAACGAATCCCCTATTTGATATCAGCTCATAACTTGCATCTAGCAAACCCGCTATAGCTTTAACACTTTCATTATGGTAGAAAACAGTATGGGTGCTATCCCGAAGATACCACCAATGAGGATCGAAAGTTCCGCTGTACATATTAGTTATCACGATGATGCGGCCTGTGCTGCTGAGCAAATCGAATAAATGATGAAATTCCCGCAATGGCTGATGGAAATGTTCCGCGGTTTCGATGCAAGTTATAAGATCATATTTTTTGTTCTTATAATCTACATCATAAAAAAAAGGATCATAAGAGGTTGAACTTGCGACTATACCTGACAATTGCTTACCCAGTTCTGGATTCGGCCCGCAACCATAATCGAGATGGTCATGGTGTGCTTTTATGTAGGGTTTGATGATCTTAATGTGTTTTGAGATATATTCCGAATATCCTTTACCGAAATTGTTATGTGAGGTATATCTAATGAGTTCATTTTCTTTTGTCGGTATAAACTCAGGGTTTACAGAAAGTGCACGGCAAATTCTACATTCACGGAAGGATCTACCAGCTGCCACTAATCCGCTGAGAGTATCGTTACTTCCGCAAACCGTGCAATGATGCGTTAGGCTATTGTTTTTTGCTATATTCAGTTGCTTTCGCTTACCCAAGTCTAAATTATTTTTTCAAAGATATAAATATTGCTCAGACAATCTTCAAATAGTTTTCAAGAGATGGAGCGTTCATCCCAACAGATATTGATATTTTTCTTTATCTGTTCTCTATTTGCTATTTTCTATATCTTTTCAAGTATCATTCTACCTCTAGTGATGGGAATCATTTCAGCGGTTCTCACACATCCTTTTGTAAGGTTTTTAAGGAGACTGAAGTTTCCTAAATGGCTTATCACCCCTATTATCCTTTTTCTTTCTGTTGCGATAGGCTTTGGACTTTACAAGTTATTTGAGTCCGCTTTTGCGGAAATCGCTTTGCAGTGGGACGATATGGCAGACAAGTTCATCATCAAGATCAGGATTATGGTTGAGTGGATAAATCTGAACCTCGCGCTGGATTTGCCGAATATAGATGAGACTCTTTTCCGTGAGATATGGAGTCTGGAGACAGTTGGAGCCCAGTTCAATAATGTAGCTTCGTTTGTCGGTTCGGCGGCAGGCTTTCTGGCTTTTTATTTCCTGTATTTTTTCTTGTTCGTATCGGGTATAAACGATATAGACAGATACTTGAATTATGTTGAAGGAAGCGAGACCGGCTCAAAGCTATTCGCTTATTACGAGGTGATGCAGAGCAGTATCAGCAGTTATATAGTCATCAAATCGGTAATCAGTTTTCTAACAGCCTCCTTTGTTTTTATCGTATGTTACACTTACGGTGTTGAATTTCTGATTTTTATAACGATAATTACTTTTATTCTGAACTTCATACCCAATATAGGCTCTATCATCGCAGCACTTGTGCCTATTGTGATAGGCTTTATCCAGTTCGAGTTCGTACAGGATTTATTACTGTTTAGCATATTGATAGTTTCCATACAGATAGTTATGGGTAATGTAGTTGAACCCATAGTAATGGGTGACCGCAATAAAATCAACACTGTTACGATTTTATTTGGTCTGGTCTTTTGGGGTTTCATCTGGGGTATACCAGGTATGATACTTTCTGTGCCTTTACTTGTTACTATGAAAATGATTTTCGAACAGTTTGATACGACTTCTACATTCGCTCGTATAATGGGATCGCCAGATTAATCTTTTTCTCACTCAATATCTTAAAAATATCAATATGAAAAAAACTCTACTGACTATCGGGGCGGTTATGCTGGCTTCGACTATTGCGGACTCGAGGCCGCCACGCGTAGGTCAAATACCCAATGGCAATGTCAACAACTGTTTGAGCTGCCATGTATTCTCTTCAGGAGGCGGACTTAATCCCTTCGGAAGAGATGTGAATGACAATCTTACGATGCAGGGAACGGTTATCTGGGCCAACTTGTATGATCTGGACTCCGATAATGACGGTTTTTCTAACGGCTTAGAGCTCCAGGATCCGGACGGTGTCTGGTCTCAGGGGATGGCGAATCCGGGTGATGCCTCGCTTGTTACAGCCCCGGGAGATGCTGATGATTTTCCAACTTCGGTAGATGAGCCTATAACTGATTTCAGGCTTATAGTTACAGGCAATACGATTCATCTGATATCAGCTACCAGTTCTGATCTGAACCTAAGCTACAGGATATATTCTGTTGATGGTAGATTACTGATGGGCTCTGATACAGGCTATGGTAATACTGATATGACTATCAACATAGATGAATTATCAGGTGGTAATTACTATCTTGTAATGCATAAAGGCAAGAAGACCTTCACTAGAGGGTTTAGCAAGGTAAACTAACACTGGATATGGAATTACAGATAATCGGCACGGCAAAGTGCAAGGAAACAGCTAAGGTAAAACGTTTTTTCTCTGATAGGAGCATTAACTTCCATTTAAGGGATATTAACGATAAACACCTTACTAAAAAAGAACTAAGTAATATCGCCCGAGGGGATTTTGACGGCCTAATCGATCATGATTCCAAAGAATACAAAAAAGGAGGCTACGACCACAGGATCTATGATCCTGAGGAAGAGCTTCTGGAAAAGCCCGGATTACTTAAAACCCCTATTTCCCGCTCTGGAAAAGGCGTTGTGGTAGGGTTTGATGAAAAAGAGCTGAAAAAGCTCATTTAGGTTTACAGCTCAGAAGATATAATCTTCCGTTGATGGTTCCGAGAGACTGATAAACTCCATCGAATCTGTTGTAACGTACTCCGAAAGCGTTATCCATCATTCTACCCAGGCTCATCAAGCCGGTCTCGAGGTTTAATACATTGAGGCCGGCATTGCTGGGGAAAGCAATGGTCTCTGTTCCTGGAGCAGCCGCATAATCAAAATCGGTACCCATATCCATACCGAAACTGTGCCTTACGCCATTCAAAATCAAAAAACAGTTGACATTGCATCCAAGATAAGAAATCTCGGAGCCATCGAAACTGAACTGCGGCGTACCAACTTCTTCCCCACCCCAAAACTCAGTATCGTTCTGTACTATAAGCTCCACTTCCAGTTGCCTTGCCCTAAAAAGTATTATAGGCAGATAAGGGTGCAGACTTAAATCAGAAACGTTGTCATATTCTTTAGAGCGGAAGATATCTATATAATCATCTGAATACATAACGGCTATGGCGCGTCCGGATGGCCGCAATGCTGAAAACGCCAGTACATCTCCAGCTAAGTTAAGCCTCAGACTCGTTATATTTACGAAAGGTTCGGTGATTTCTTTATCCCCAATCATAGCAACCCACTGGTTGCCAGCGAGCGCTGCATATACTGGCTTTCCTGTGTGCCAGATACCGATAAGTTTGATTTCCTGATAGTAAGTGCTTTCCCAATCAAGTGTTTTAACAGCATACATATCCCCGTTCCGCTGCAGGTATGCTAAATCGTTACCGTCATCGCTCAAGTAATAAGAGCCAACCATATCGGGAACATTAATAGTTGTATCGGGCATGCTTATGACTGTAAAATCCTCTAACAGATAAGAAAAAGCCATATTATCAGAATTACGGCTGTAAACTATCTCCCCGGTAATCTGAGTATTGATTGGGTAAAAATGATTTTCATCAATAACATACCAACCCGTATTGTCCCTAACATAAGCTGCCCATCTTTCAGAGTCAGGGGAGAAAACAGGTCGCTTGATATCGAGCATTGCATCTGTTTCATCCCCATTTACAACAAGCCTGAACCTATCGCTGAAAGGTTTTGTGATAGCCCACCAGTTGTTGGTGGAATCCATTCCTGCATCAACTATGTTCTCGCCACCTTCCAGAAGAAGCTTATCATAGCAAAGATCAGCCTTGACCGAAGCAAAGCTTATGATAGCGATGAAAACACATAATATATTCGAGTAGAGATTTCTGATGATCTATAGCTTTATATTTTTTCTGAAATTACAAATATTAGATGTTTGATACGTTATATTTGTGAATATATTTATAATAGGGTTACGAATGCAAAATATATCAGTTGTGGTGTTGGCCGCTGGTAAAGGTACCAGAATGAACCACGATACTTTACCAAAAGTATTAGTGCCGTATAATGACAAGCCTATGCTCGGCCATGTTCTGGACTCTATAGTCCCGCTGTCGCCAAACAAAACTGTTTTGATAGTAGGCTATAAAGAAGATATGGTGCGTGACTATGTTGATAAAAGATATAAAGTGGCCGCCAATGTAGAGTTCGCCACACAGAGCCAACAGCTTGGCACAGGCCATGCCGTAATGCAGGCAAAAGACAATCTCCAGGATTTTGAGGGGAATACCCTTATTCTATGTGGCGACGTACCGAGGCTTACCCATGCCACTTTGGAAAAGCTGGCGACTGAGCATTCGGATACTGGTGCTGACCTTACAGTGCTGACTGCTATAGCGGAGAACCCAACAGGCTATGGCAGAATCATAAAAGACGACCATAACAGCTTTATCAAGATTGTTGAGCAGAAAGATGCTTCCGAAGAAGAAAAGAAAGTAAAAGAGATCAACAGCGGTACTTATCTTGTGGATAATCAAATGCTTTTCAATGCACTGGACAGCATCGGTAACCAGAACGCACAAGGCGAATATTACCTAACTGATATTGTCGGGATAATGAAGCAGGATAACAGAAAGATCAATACATATATAGTGGATGATTTTGACGAGATTGTCGGCATAAACTCAATGGAAGACTTGGAAGCGGTAGAAAGAGAGGACTTTGATAGTTGATAAAGAAAATCGACCATATCGGTATCGCGGTAAAAGATCTCAACTCTTCTAAAAAAACTTTTGGTAAACTCTTTGGGATAGAGAGCTTTGAAAGTGACTATGTTGATTCCCAAAAGGTGAACGTAGCTTCGTTTTACATAGGTGAAGTAAAGATCGAATTACTTGAACCCACATCTGATAGTTCCCCGATAGCGAAATATCTAACGAAAAAGGGCGAAGGTATCCACCATATCGCTTTTGAAAGCGATGATATAAAGGGTGAATTAGGCAAGGCAAAAGAGAACGGTTTTGAACTTATCAACGATGCCCCTATAGAAGGTGCTCATCAAATGCTTGTGGCTTTTCTCCACCCGAAATCAACCAACAGCGTATTAACTGAAATCTGTCAAAAGAAAAATATATAAACTATGCCTAAGCTAATAACAGTAAGACACGGACAGTCCCAGTGGAATTTAGAGAACAAATTCACCGGTTGGGTTGATATAGATTTAACGGACAAAGGTAAAGAAGAAGCTAATCAAGCAGGTGAGCTTGTAAAAGGCCATAATGTTGATCTTGTTTTTACTTCTGATCTTATCCGTGCCCAGCATACAGCTGATATAATTATGGATGTAGCAGACATAGATGTGAAAGTCGTTAAGAATCAAGCACTTAACGAAAGGCACTACGGTGATCTGCAAGGCCTGAATAAAGATGATACAAGAGCTAAATACGGTGATGAGCAGGTACATATATGGCGACGCAGTTATGAAACGCCACCTCCCGGGGGCGAATCACTGAAAATGACACAAGAAAGGGTAATGCCATACTACAGGGAACATATTCTCCCTAAGCTTGAGGAAGGTAAGGATATTATGATAGTTGCACATGGCAATAGCCTTCGTTCTCTTATAATGGAGCTGAACGGGTTGAGCCCGGATGCTATATTACAACTTAACATCCCAACCGGGAAACCGTATATCTATGAGTATTCTGGCAGTATGGAACTAAAAAGCCATGGCTATCTGCCAGACCAAAAAGAAAAGATATAGCAACAAACATATAACCCATTGAAATTTAAACACTTAATGTTACTTGGAATGGTTTGGTTAATGACAGCCGAACCAGCGTTTACTTCCTCCGAACAAGAAAAAATCCTCGAAATAGCCAAACAGGAACTTGATAGAAATTTTAAGATTCTATCTAAATCCGATATACCCGTTTATTTTATCGGATATCAGATTTACGATTTAGAAGAAACAACTATTTCAGCTACTTTCGGGAATTTACTCACAACAAGACAAGACCGCCAAAGGCTTTTAGATACCGACCTGAGAGTGGGTGATTACGGTTTTGACAACACGCACATAATCAGAGGCCAAGCGATAAATTTCGGTGGAGGCTCCGGTATAGCCCAACTCCCCTACGAAAATGATCCATTAGCTATTAAGCAGGCACTATGGCTCGCAACAGATAAATCTTACAAATCCGCGGTTGAGACTTACCAAAAAGCTAAGGCTAATCAGCTTGTAAAGGTGGAGGAAGAAGATACCAGTGATGATTTATCAAGGGTAGAACCAGTGCAAGATGTTGTGGATGTAAAGTTCGCAGAAGGTGATGTATCTAAAATCGAGGGGATGGTAAAGCGGCTGAGTGCTATGTTTAAAGGTAATGCGGAGATATATTCAGGCGATGTTACCTTCAAGATGGATAATGTCACCAAATATTATATCTCTTCCGAAGGGGCCAAGGTAAGCTGGGATGAGCAATTTGTAAGGCTGTTCGTATCTGGATATACTAAAAGTGATGACGGAATGAGCCTGCCACTTTTTGAGAGCTATTTCGCATTTACGATAGATGAACTTCCAAGTGAAAAAGAGATAGCTTCTGATATTGATTCAATGATCGGCAAGCTGAAAAGCCTGAGACAAGCACCCGTAATGGGAACCTTCACAGGCCCTGCGGTACTATCAGGTGAGGCCGCGGGGGTTTTCTTTCATGAGATTTTCGGCCACCGAGTGGAAGGCCACAGAGAGAAAGATCCAAACTCCAGCCAGACTTTCAAGCAATCTGTTGGAGAGGATATCTTCCCAGAATTCATCTCAGTTATATTTGATCCGACTATCAAAACTTATGATGATACCTATGTATCCGGTTATTATCAATACGATGATGAAGGTGTTCCAGGTGAAAAAGTAGTATCTGTAGAAAACGGTATATTCAAAAGCTTTCTAATGTCTCGAATGCCGATCGAAGACTTTCCCGAATCCAATGGGCATGGCCGCAAGCAGCCTGGCTATAAAGCAGTAGCCCGGCAATCCAACCTTATCGTAAAAGTTGGTGAATCTGGTAAAACTAATGATATATTTGAAGATTTAAGGCTCGAAGCAAAGAAACAGGGCTTGGAGTACGGTATATACTTCGCTAAAGTGCAAGGCGGATTTACTTTTACCAGCAGGACGATACCTAACGCTTTCAACGTACAGCCGATTGAAGTATATAAAGTATTCGCGGACGGCAGGCCGAATGAGTTAGTTCGTGGGGTTGATCTTATCGGTACACCGCTAACGGTATTTAAAAAGATACTTTCTGGTAATGAAGATATAGAGACGTTCAACGG
Organism: uncultured Hyphomicrobiales bacterium; assembly: GCA_964462685.1. Classification (GTDB taxonomy): domain Bacteria; phylum Bacteroidota; class Ignavibacteria; order Kapaibacteriales; family UBA2268; genus CAYWYR01. Next base: position 97,398 of record CAYWYR010000009.1, read on the forward strand.
TATCTGCGGTGCGGAGTCAGGCGGCGTACCTGTATCGGCTAGTTCGCCTTATTTGCTTATCGAATCAATTGAGATTCAAAAGAAAAGAAAATCCCAGGCTAAACCACCTCTCTTGCCCTCCCCAGTAGCTAAAGGAGGTGCAAAATGAGAAATATCACTAAATATTGTGTTCTTCTAGTTTCAGCAGTTCTTCTATCCTGTCCCACAATAGCAGATTCGGATGACAGTAAAATCTTCGACGCTATGAAAGATGAGTTAGATAGGGCTATGAGCGAACTCAAGATCGAAGGTCTTGAAAAGCCTTACTATATCGAATACACTATCAAGAAAAATGATTACAAGCAAGTAAAAGCATCGCTCGGTAGTATGATAGAGAATCAGCAGGCCGAGGGTACAACGCTTACAGTAGGCGTTCGTGTGGGGGATTATCAGTTTGATCAGACTAATTTCTTCGATATCAATTTATCTTTTTTTGGTAGCTCCGATGATGAGGAAAGATATAAAAACAGGCAGATACCGAATGAGCTAGACTATGAATCGCTAAGAAGAGAGCTATGGCTAGCTACCGATGTGGCTTATAAGCATGCAGCCGAGCTTTACTCAAAAAAAGAATCCGCTAATACGAACCGTGCAAAGCAGGATACGATACAAAACTTTCTGAAATCGGAAGTTTATGGATATGCGGAAGCATTAATGGATACACCGAAGTTCGACGTATCAAAATATTCTCAACTTGTAAAGGAAGTATCAGCTGTTTTCAATAGCTATGATGATATTCATTCTTCTACTGTAGGTATAGAGTTTATACCCAAAACGATTTATTACATGAATACCGAAGGTACACGGTACAAGAAACTGGAATACTATACAGGTATGGAAATCATAGCATACACCAAAGATTCTCTCGGTATGCCTCTATATGATTACCAGACATTCTATAGTAATGATCCGGGTGACTTGCCAGCTGCTGATTCTATTAAAAGAGCAGCTAAGAATGTCGCGGATAGATTAAGTTCTCTAATCAGCTCCGAAGACTTACCCGAACCATACTCTGGGCCTATCTTATTTGTTGATGAGGCGGCCGGAGAGCTACTTGCACAAGGTATTGGGTATAATATAGTGGCACAGCGTAAAAATCAGACTGAGGGGAATTTCGGCAGTTCGGAAATGCCATATATGGCTCTGCAGAATAAAGTTGGAGCCCGGGTTGTTCCAGAGTTCTTATCATTTTATAATTTAACGGATATAAAAGATACTTTAAATAGCCAGGTTGTCGGCAATTACAAGGTTGATGATTACGGCCAAAGCCCAGATACCGATACCCTGATTAAAAACGGATACTTGGAAAATCTCCTTAGTTCACGGGTGCCGAACAGGCGGATAAAACAGTCATCGGCCAGCAAACGTAGTGGCGGTGTAATGTTCGCTACTATTGCTGTTGAGAACCATGAGGATAGTAAGAGCCTTGGTTATGAGGAACTGAAAGACAGCCTTATCGCTATTGCCGCAAAGAGAGATCTCCCTTATGGTATAATAGTCAAGAAAATTCTCAACCCGAATATTCAGTTCACTTCTCTTTATGGAATATCCCGTGGTGAGTTTGAGATAGTAAGGGGAGAGGGGAATTTCGGTAATGTACTGGCATATAAGGTTTACCCCGACGGGCGTGAAGAACTCATCAAACCAACGAAAACAATCAATTTCGGTATCAAGTCCTTCAAAGAAATACTATTTACCGGTGATAAGCCATTTGTTTATAATTTCTTGGCATCGGCTGTTGAATCAGCCTATGTAACGGGCGGTAGCCAGTATCTGGAATCTACTGTTATCACTCCTTCGCTATTGTTTGAAGACTGCGAGATTGACGTGCTGAACACGGATTATAAGAAACCACCTGTTGTTCCTTCCCCACTATCCAGAAACTGATATGCTTTTATCGGTATGTATCATTACGAAGAACGAAGAAAGCAATATAGCACGATGCTTAGATAGCATCAAGGATATTGCTGACGAAGTAGTAGTTTACGATACAGGATCAACCGATAGGACTATCGATATCCTTAATGGCTTTTCCAAAAGAGCTAATGTGAAAGGATTTGACTTAAAAGTTTACAGAGGCGAATGGAAAAATGATTTTTCAGAAGCTAGAAATAATGCACTGGATAATGCTAAAGGCGATTGGATATTTTTTATCGATGCTGATGAAGAATTACTAAACCCTAACGATCTAAAAAACTTGCTTCAAAACAGCGATAGTAATATCGGCGGCTATCTTTGGAATCTCAAATCATATATTTTTGAGGGTGGAAATAGAAAAGAGCAGACAACAAGTCTTCTCAGGATTTTTCGCAACCATACTAATATCAGGTATGAAGGGATAGTTCATGAGCAGGTTTTGAAATCTATAGTATCTATGGGTTTGAAAGTCAAGGCTTCAAGTATCAATGGAATCCATCACGGATATAATATATCCCCTATCGAACTAGAAAAAAAGCACCAAAGAAATATCAATCTTTTGGAAAGAGCTATATCCGATCAGCCAACAGCATATAACTATCTTCAACTCGGCAAAGCATATATGGCTATGAATCAGCTGAAATCAGCTGTTGAAAGTTTCGAGAAAGCAGAATCCTATAAGGATCAACACCCCGAAACACTACTTCAGATTTACTATAATCTCGCTTTAGCTTTTTTCAGAACCGAGAAACTGGATAAAGCATTGGTAATGGCGGAAAAGTGTTTATCAATTAAGCCAGACTACCACACTGCCAAGCTTATAATTGCAGATATAATGTTAGCCCAGGGTAAGGTCATTTCTGCGATAGATCATCTTGAATCTATTCTGAACTCTATAGAAAGCAGCACCACTGACCTATCGTTATCTCTGAGTTCATCATTGGCTGGAATCTATCATATTAATAGGAATGATCTTTATACCAAAATATTCCGGTTATACTTAGCTATCGGAAATAAAGAAAAAGCAAAGCAATTGATTGATGATGGTCTCAGTTCCGATAATGCTAATGAGAAACTACTCAAGCTTAAAAGAGAGTTGAGTGCTAATATAAGCAGCAGCAATACTACAATAGCTTTGTGTATGATTGTCAAAAACGAAGCAGAGAATATACAAGGTGCTCTTGATAGCGTAAAAGGTATCGCCGACGAGATAGTTGTAGTAGATACAGGCTCCGAAGATGGTACAATAGAGATATTGAAAGATAATAATGTTAATATCAGATATTTTGAATGGTGTGATGATTTTTCGGCAGCCAGGAATGAAAGCATCAAAGACATCAAGTCCGACTGGATACTGTATTTAGACGCAGATGAAAGAGTTAAACCCCTTAATACAATCCAACTAAAAGTATCTCTGTCAAAATTGCCGAAGGAAGTTGGTGGAGTGTTATGTACTTTGGAAAGCGTGCATACCAAACTTACGGGCGATGCGGAGATGCACCGTGGAGGATATCCTCGGCTATTCAGGAATTTAGGCTATCCGGATATTCACTTCAAAGGGCGGGTACATGAACAGATCACTCCATCGCTTAAAGACAGAGGGCTATCAATAGTACCGAGCGATGTAATAATCGAGCATCACGGCTATAACAGAAGCCGGGGAGAGATGGAAGCGAAAGTCAAGCGGAATTATAGACTGCTGCTATCGCATGTTAAAGAGGAGCCGCTAAACGGTTATGCATGGTATCAGTTAGGGCAGACACTTGGGCAGATGAACTTGGTAAAAGAATCTGAAAACGCCATTGAATTTGCTATCCAAACAGGATCATTATCCGATAGTGTTTCATCTTCGGCGTACGCTACGTTATCACAGTATGCTGGTGGCAGGAAAGAATTTGAAAAGGCTTTAGAATACGCTGAAAAATCTTTGGAACATGGGCCGGATCAGATATATGCTATGAACCTGAAAGGGTATGCTTTAGTTTTTCTGAACCGGAAAAAAGAAGCTGAGGCTATCTTTGTTGATGTGTTAGATAAATATGAAAAGATGGAATCGGGTATCCCGAGTTCAGGTTATGATATAGTGCTTCCAAAGTCGGTTATCAATAAAGGCTTAGCGATGGCGAGAAGCTGATTCGTTATCAATACTACTTCCCGTAGTAATATTCCTTAATCCTATCGTATTCAGCTTCCATTAGTTTTAACTCGTAGTCATTGAGTTTCTTATCTCTCCTTGCCATAACTGTATCTGCGGTACCGATAGCTTTTTTTAGCTTATAAATGATGTTTTTTTTGCTGCCCGTCCAGTTATAGCTTCTGATATCTGTGGGTGGGAATCCCTCGGTAGCTATCATGCAATGAATACCAATTACAGTACCTGTATTGAGCTGGGTATTGATAGCGGTTTTAGTATGATCCCCTATCATGCTACCTACAAACATTTTACCAGTATCAACTTCCTCTCCTCGTAGCTTGATACTTATATCGCCGTATGTATTTTTCAGGTCTGAGTTATCGGTATTTGCCCCGAGATTAACCCACTCCCCAAGATACGAATGACCTAAAAAACCTGCGTGCTGCTTATTACTATAGCCTTGGACAATAGAATTTTCAACCTCACCGCCAATCTTGCATACCGGCCCGAAAGAACAATCTGGTTCTATTATTGCATTGGTTTTGATCTTTGTTTTCTTACCGATATAACAAGGGCCGTAAATAGTGACACCATGTTCTATTTTAACGTCGCTATCGATGACAATCGGGCCACCGGATGTATCAAAAACAACATTTTTGCCCACTGTGATTTCACCTTTGACAATTAGTTTATTATCACCGGTGATAGACTCCTTATACTTATTACTGGATATAGCAGTTTGGGTATTATTATCATTATCTGCATCGAGAGTTATGTATTTGCCATTAAGATAAACAGCATCATGCAAGTATTCTATATAGTCAATATCATTATCGGTAAGCTGGATTAGGTGATAGTCATTCGGGACATAGCTGAGAAACTCTTCCCTGCTCCTGAAAAGCTTTTCGGTGAAGATACCTATTGTGTGGCCTTTATGAGTTATGACTGTGGGGCTATCGTTTCTTAGCTGCTGGTTGGCTATATCATAAAAAACCTGAGATACAAGCACACCACCGCTAAGATAGAGTTTGAAGTCACTTTCATTATCTCGTGCCTGCTTATCAGTAGTTATCAGATCGATGCCGTACCTTTCTGAGAAACTCTCTGCGATGTTGGGCCTTGCGAGGTACGCGATATCATTACCGAAAAATTGAGAGGCTCGCTGCCAGTTCTGCATAGTGCCGCATAGAAGCTCCCATTGGGCGAGTAATACAGAAAAAGGGTAGATGTTTTCTACCCTTTGATCTTCATAAAGTACTATTTTCATAGATATTGCTATTACTATTGTTTTTCGACTTCAATCAGTTCAACTTCAAAAAGCAGTGTAGCATTTGGCGGTACGTTACCACCAGAGCCCATTCTTCCGTAAGCTTTTTGGGATGATAGCACAAGTTCTCTCACCCCGCCTACTTTCATGCCTTCCATGCCAATATCCCAACCTTCGATTACATAGCCTTCCCCAAGAGGGAATGTGAATGGTTTACCTTTCTTTCGGGAAGAGTCAAATGTCTTGCCGTTCTCCAGAGTACCAACATAGTGAACAGTTAATTTATCACCAGCTTCAGCGGTTGCACCAGTCCCCTCTTTAACCTCTCGTATCAGAACGCCGTCTTCTTTAACATCATAGTTTGGATACTTGGAGACCAAATCCTCTGTAGAGGCGCCGCTTTTACAGCCTGCCACAACGGATACAATCAACAACAAACTTATGAAAAAGTAACTTTTCATCTTATTCTACCTTATTTATTTTTTTTCTTCTTTTCTTTAAGGGCTGTAGCTATAAAATCTATAAAAAGCGGATGCCCTTTAACAGCCCGAGACTTCAGTTCAGGGTGGAACTGAACGCCAAGGAACCATGGATGATCATCAACTTCAATAATCTCAACCAGTTTATCGTTAGGGCTAGTACCTGAAAATGTCATACCGCTTTCGCTCAGCTTAGTCCTGAAATTATTATTCAGCTCGTACCTATGGCGGTGTCTTTCTTCGATATCAGATGTGCCGTACGCTTTATGTGCCAGAGTGCCTTCTTTGATAGAACATGGATAGGAACCGAGCCTCATAGTGCCGCCTTTATCTTTGATGGCTACCTGCCCTTCCATCAAGTCTATTACAGCATATTCGTTCTTTATAAACTCAGATGAATTGGCTTCGCCCAGGCCTGCTACGTTTCTCGCATACTCAATAACGGCACACTGCATTCCGAGGCATATTCCGAAATAGGGTATTTTGCTTTCCCTGATGAATTTTATAGCCGATATTTTACCTTCTATTCCCCTTAGACCAAAACCAGGGCCGATAAGCACGCCATCGTAATCGCCTAATACTTCTTCGGGTGTTTGATCTTCAAGTTTTTCGGAATCTACCAGAGTTACATTGACTTTGGTATTGTTGATTGATCCAGCATGAATAAATGATTCCAGTATCGATTTATAACTGTCGGGATATCTTACATATTTACCGACAAGTGCTATTTCTACAGTGTGGGTAGGTTTTTTGATCTTCTGAACGAATTTAGTCCAGTCACTCATATTCAGATCGCGAGCCGGAAGATTGAGTTTTTGTACTATTTTCTCAGTCATATCCTTACGGGCAAAGTTGAGAGGGACATCATAAATAGTATCTACATCTCTGGCTTCAAAAACATATTCTTCATCAACATTACAGAATAACGCGATTTTGGAGCGCATATCCTTGAGTAGGCTGTGTTCGGTACGGCACAAAAGCATGTCTGGCTTTATACCGTGTTCCATCAGCATTTTAACGCTGTGCTGTGTGGGCTTGGTCTTCAGTTCCTGTGCGCCGGCAATGTATGGGATGTATGTAAGATGGATATTGAAAATGTTATCACTACCCAGATCATGGTTCATCTGTCTTTGTGCTTCGAGAAACGGTAGGGATTCTATATCACCAACTGTACCGCCTATCTCGACCATTACGATATCTTTTTCACCGTCAAAGGCTCGAATCCTCTTTTTTATCTCATCAGTAATATGCGGTATCACTTGAACTGTTTTGCCGAGGTATGCTCCACGCCTTTCCTTTGAGATCACCTCATTATAAACCTGGCCAGTAGTGGTATTATTCCTTTTGGACATCGAAACATCCAAAAATCTCTCATAGTGGCCAAGGTCCAGATCAGTCTCAGCTCCGTCATCTGTTACATAGACTTCCCCGTGCTGCAATGGGTTCATTGTGCCAGGATCGACATTGATATACGGATCGAGTTTAATGACCGTAACTGAAAAGCCTCGCTCCTTAAGTAGCAGGCCTATCGAAGCACTTGCTATGCCTTTTCCGAGTGAGGACAATACACCGCCGGTGATAAAGATATACTTAGTGTTAATTTCTTTTTTGCTATCGGCCATTAAAAGGTATCGTGTTTTTATATTAGGACAAACGGATTGGCAAAAATACAGATATTGAATCAATACGCCAATCCTTATAATCCACAAGTTCCTACTTTTATGATTTATATCAATATAAATATGGATACAAATGATAAATAATGTGTTTAGATATCTCCTTTTTATAATTGTTTTTGTGATTATCTTACTTACAGGCTGTGCAGATGATCAAAATTCTGATATAGTAGAATTTTGGCACTTTAACAGCGAGCCCAACCAAAAAAAAGCACTCGATTCTGTTCTGGGGCTGTTTACTGATCATACCGGTATTGAAGTTCAAACAACTGAACTCAGCTGGGGTGATGGGAAAACAAAGCTTATTGCTGGGTTTAATTCCAATACCGGGCCGGATGTTCTGGAGCTTGGGTCTGACTGGATAGCTCAGTTTGCCAGTGAAGATATATTTATTGAAATCAACAAAACAGAAATTGACTATGGAAGATATTTACCATTTTCGATGGATGCGGCTACTGTAGAAGGCAATGTCTATGCTGTGCCATGGTATGTTGATTCCCGTCCAGTTATGATAAACAAGTCATTGCTGGAGCGAGCAGGTATAGAATGGAATGACTCAATCACATGGGAAGAGATATCAAATGCGGATATTTCAGATTTGCCAGAGGGTAAGTATTTAGTCGGTATCAACGGGGCGGATCAGCATAGACTTTACAAGAAATTTTTACCGATGATATGGTCGGCGGGTGGGTACTTATATGATGGTAGTGAGTATTCGGTGAGCCGTGATGAGTCGGAGAAAGCTTTAAAGGTATATAAATCCTTATCCGAAATCGGTTTGGTAGAATCTCAGAAGAATCTAGATATTGAGTTTTTGAAAGGTAATATAGGAATCCTAAACAGCGGTAGCTGGCTTCTTGGAAGGATGGAAAGATCAGGGAAAGATTTTGATGTAAAGCTATATCCAGCAACATCTGTTAATTTTAACAATGGGATAGCTTTTGCAGGGGGAGAGTATCTGGCTGTATCCAAACAATCAAATAAAAAGGAAAAAGCTTTGGAGCTTGTAAAATTCCTGAGTAAGGGAGAAAACGCCTTGCTTTTTTCAAAACTTGTACCAGAGGCGGGTTTCCCAGCAGATACAGCATATTACAATCACAAAAGCTTATCCGAAAGGAAGTGGAAAGATGTTTTTGCCGAGCAGTTAAAGTTTTCTCGTATGACACCGTCAGATTCTAGATGGTTGAACGTAGAAGAATTAATAGAAGAAGCGGTAGAGAAAGTACTTTACGGCAAAGAAGAACCACAAGGGGCACTTAGTGATGCCCAAAGAAAAATAGAGGCACTAAAATGAAAACTATAATCATCCTGCTATCGGCAATAGGAATGTTTTTTATCAATGCATGCGAGAATGCTACATCAACTGATACCGTTCCAGTAGTTGAAGATACCAATAATGAACAGAACGGGGACAGACCAACTGGTTTGACAATAATACAGAACCAGAACTCAGTATCACTATCCGAACCCCTAACCATCGGTGATCAATTCCCTGAATATAATTTGCGGTTTAGGGACTATGCTGTAAACTTAGCGGAACCAGGCGAGCCAGTAGTAATCAAGCTCTGGGCTACATGGTGCTCAATATGCAGATCAATAGAGCCTTCTTATAATGAATATGTTGACGGTTTGCCGGAAAGCACTATCTCGATGAAGTTCTCTTACGATCGGAATTTTCAGGCACTAAGTACTTATTTGAATGATAACGGCGACAACGGACTTCATGTATATGATGGAGATAACGACAATCAACTGCTGCCGCTAATCGGAAAGTCTGGAATTCCGAATATATTAGTTATCGATGCATTCGGAACTGTACAGTATATCGGACCGTTTAATCCACCAGCTATTGATGTAGCACTGAACGGTGAATAAGATCATATAGAGCAATACATTATCTAAACAAAACTTTTATTTATAATCAGATTTACGGGTCCGTCATTTTCGGATCTGATTTTCATATCCGCACCGAAAGTGCCAGAAACGAATTGAATTTTCTTACTGGAACATTCTTTAACAAGTAGCGCTGCTGTATCTAAAAATGCTTTTTCGGCTAACTGATAGTTTAGTGATTTTCCGAAACTAGGCCTGAACCCTTTTTTAGCTTCTCCTAAGAGAGTAAAGTTTGGAATCAGCATTATGCCACCCCCTTCATTTAGAGGGTTGTTCATTTTTCCGGACACATCCTCGAAAATCCTAAGGTTGATAAGTTTGTTTGCAATCCAATCGCAGTCAATTGAATTATCCTCATCACCGAAACCTATATATGCGATCAGGCCTTTATCGAAGCTACCGATTTGCTTTTTATCGATAGAAAGAGAGGCCATATTTACTCTTTGAATAAGTAAAACCATCGGATTATCTTAATTTTGTAAACTGAAAAAAATAAAGATATAAGAAACATGGATAATCTTTTCAAAAAAGAGAAAGAATCGATTCTGCAAACTTATACCCGCTTAGGTATAGCAATTGACAGAGCTGAGGGTTGCTATATTTATGATACTAAAGGCAATAAGTATCTGGATCTGCTTGGGGGGATAGCGGTAAATGTATTAGGGCATTCCCATCCAGAAGTTGTCAAAGCGGCTAAAGACCAGATTGATAGGTATATGCACGTATCTAACTTTTTCTATCAAGAGCCACAGATAAAACTTGCGGAAAAACTCAAAGAGCTTACCGGCCTGAGTAAGGTATTTTTTGGTAACAGCGGTACCGAAACAACAGATGGCTCGCTGAAGATCGCACGGAAGTGGGGAGCTGAAAGACAGAAGCACAGGATAATCTCATTCAAAGGTGCCTTTCACGGTAGGGGTTATGGCGCACTGAGTATGATGGACAAACCATTCTACAAGGACAATATGGGACCTTTTATGGCTGGTTTTGATACCATACCATATAACAATCCATCGGTGCTTGCTGATTATTTAAATGATAATACTGCCTGCGTATTCTTTGAAGTTATTCAAGGTGAGGGCGGCCTTGTAGGCATCAGCCATGAGTGGGTAGATGAACTAAACAGACTGCAAAAGAAGCATGACTTCCTGATAGCGATAGATGAAGTTCAGAGCGGAATATGGCGTACGGGTAAGTTTTCAGCTTATGACCATTTTGACCTCAGCCCCGATATTCTCTGGTATGCCAAAGGATTGGGCGGTGGCTTGCCACTGGGAGCTATTGTAATATCGGAAAGGCTGGACGGCACTTTAGCATCCGGGCAGCATGGGACTACTTTTGGCGGTAATGCGGTAAGCTGTGCTGCCGGGCTTGCTCAGCTAGAGCAGTTTGATGACGATATGATAGAAATCGTAAACGATAATTCCGGTTATCTGCGGGCGGGGCTTGAAAGTATCAAATCGAAATATCCGAAGTATGTGGACGGTGTTAGGGGTTTGGGTTATATGGTAGGACTGAACCTTACTTTTGAAGCAAAAAAACTTAGGGATATATTGTTGCAAGATAAGATAATTGCAAATTCTACTTCAAATAATATCCTCAGGCTGGTACCACCGTTAATCCTTACCAAAGAGCAGATAACAACATTTATCGAGTCGCTTGATAATGCTTTTGAAGTATATTCCGAAATGCTACCTTGAAAATAAAAAGGCAGTGCTTTATTCGCTGAGCACTGCCCGGTTTTTTCTTTAGATCAGATATTGACTTAGTTTTATTTCTTGATAAATCTGCCTATCGGTACACCGCTTATATCTGATATGATATATTGGCCTTTTGGTAAACGTGAGACATTTATCTGCATTTTGCCGTTAGCATTCAATAACTTCCTTCCGTTCAGATCTGATATATAACCTGGCACTATTGAACGTGTAGAGCTAATATTGACAACATCGGTAGCAGGGTTAGGATAGATATTTAATGTTGAATCATATACTCTATCCTGCACAGAAGTATCTGTTTGCTTAATAATTGGTATATGGTTATGGCCTGATAGCATAATATCATCAAAATCAGGATCTGGAACATCAAACCAGTCTTTCAAGATAGAATAGTAAACGCTTCTATAATCAAACTGCATCGCAAGATTATCCTGATTGGTCGCGTTTGCCGGAATATCAGGATTTACACCATGGATAATCGGGTTCACTTTTTCACCCATGAAGAACATCGGCGCCGATGTACCGTGATCTGTTCCGAGTGATGCGTTCTGGGCTATCCTTCTACCGAATTCGGAGAATGTCATGAACAAAACTTTACCGGAATTGCCGCTATCTTTGAGGTCTTTATATGCTCCGTCCATAGCATGGGATATTTGTTCTAGAAGATAACCATGCATACCGACAGAGGAGCCTTCCTCATCAACCTGGCCAGCGTGAGTATCAAAACCGCCAAGGGTTACTACATAAACTTTGGTTTTCAGCCCGCCGTTGATCAGGTGAGCTACAGTTTTCATCCTATTGCCGAAGGCGGTATCGGGATAGCGATCGGCGTTTACACTTCCTTCTCCCCTATCCCTTGCGGCCTCTAGGGTTTTAGTATAAATATTTGTCTGCTCGATAAGATTGTTTATATAATTGATATGGCTTTGGGCAAATGTATCATCTATACTTTCATCGTCGAGTGATTTAAGATTATATACATCATCAAAGTTATTGAAGGCCATACCCATAGTATGTATCTGCCCCTGACAGGTGGTAGAAACGGTCGTTCCTATAGTCAAGCTCAGCGGATCGGGGAATTGGGTTGTAGGGTAGTTTTCCGGAAATTCAGGATGATATTTTGCCAGATATCTACCGATCCAACCTGAAGACTCATATTTATCCGATCCTGAACCAGAAGTCCAGATATCAGTTGAGCGGAAATGGCTTTGGTTTGGCTCCGGGTAACCAACACCCTGAACTATACCCAATCTTTCATTTTGGTAAGCATCCGCTACATGCGTCATCGTCGGGTGCAGACCGACGTCATCATATAATTTTATGACTTCGTTTTCAGGAACTACAACGTCTGTCCTAGCTCTTGCTAAGTTATCATACTGATCCAGAGGTACAAGTGTATTAAGGCCGTCATTACCGCCGTTCATCTGAATAAGGATGAGAATATTCTCGTTATCCTCGGGGGATCCGGCCGCCATTATTTCATAGAAAGGTGAAGTTCTGGCTACTCTTGTATTTAGGAGTGCTGGCAGAGCAACGGCAGCACCTACGGTCGATAAAAAATTTCTTCTTTTCATAGTGCTTACCTTAATTTATATGGTTTTCAGCCGAAGCCAGTACCGTTGAGAAAAAGTTCAGAAGCATGAAGCTAACTGTTTGCTGTTTGGTTTCATCATCCGGATTTGCCTCGTATTCAGCCCAGCGATAATTCCATACATAGGAAGGGCTACCATCTGGAACCAGGGTTTTACGTATCTGCTCCCTTTTACCGTCTGAAATCGGGACTGGGTAGAAAAAGTTCGTGAAATAATCTATGAGTGCGGAATCATTACCGGGGTCTCCGCTTTTTTTAGCCATCTCGATCGGGTCAAATGTGTTTGCGGTTTGGTTGTCCCTGTTTCTGAGGCCGATATAAACGGCACCGTCTGTGATTTTTTGTCTTAGCTGTATAGTTACAGAGTTGAGCCACATTCTGTACATAAGCGGCTGCTGGTAGTATGCCTGCCAACCTGCAACTGAAGGAGGTTCGTTAAGTGTTTGATCCATAGCGGCGGCATAACCAACTACATAGCTGTAGTAATTATTATATTCTGCAGCGAAATTGTTGGAGCTGAGATCAAAATCCAGTTTGTTCAGCACATCAAAAATATAATCAAAAGGGGTTTTGATCATAGAACCAAGCATCAAAGTATCATTGAAGTGTTCGCTTTTAAGTAGGGTTTCGAGGGCAGGCTTTATTTCATAATCGTTATCGTATATGATCTGAGCCAAAGGATCAATGACGTTTGCCTGAACAGTATCATTAATGTAGTCGTTAACAAAATAGATATAAAGCTTTCTGGCCAGGAATTTTGCCGCGTTATCGCTTTCATATATCATATCTATTAACTGCTTGTATTCTTCATCCTCAGCATTTGTTATGGTTCTGTTACCAAATACTGCGGTAAAGGTTTTTGGGGTTTTATCATGTTGTAAGGACTGGAAAGTTGCTTCCAAATCATTACCGGCTCTTCTGTTGATAGTCCAGCCTGTTAATACCCGAGATGCGGCCCTGATATCATCTTCTGTATAGTTAGTATAATCCTCGGCAGATACCTGAGTTCCTTTGCCTACTGTAAATAGCTCAAACAGCTCTCTTGCATAATTTTCATTCGGCTGCCTGGCAATATTCCTGTTACCGTTAAGATAAACAAGCATAGCAGTATTTACGGTAACTTCCTTAGTCAGCTCTCTGAAATTACCGAGACAGTTTTCTCTCAAGAGTTTATAAAGCTGGTAGCTATATCGGGCATCATTGATAAGAACGACTTCGGTAGCATAATGATTGCTCCAGAAAATAGTCATTTTTTCAGATATATCGAATCTGGCTTTACCCATTCGCATTCCCCACCAGCTAAGCAATGATCTTCTTCGCTGGCTTTCCATCCCGAATGACCGGGATTTATCCACAAAGGTCTCACCGTAAGGTGAATTATCATCATTTCGATTTATGCTGAGCGGCTGATCGACAGATGTATCGATATCGAGTAGCTTGGATACTGATTCAGATAGCCCGAGGGTTTCAGACTCTTTGATCTCTGCTTCGGTAGGTCCAAAGGTAGTTCGGGCAAGTAAGTGCCATGCCCTTTTAAAATCCCAAGAACCTTTATATTCAGCCAGGCCAGAACTCGGCGGCTGAACTGTCTGAACATCAAGCTCAGTCTGGATCTTAGCGGTATTAGATTGTTTGAGGGATAGAAATCTTCTTCTGTCCATATCGACTCCCATGCATATATACAAGCGGTATTTGTTAAGATTAACACATCAAATTTGATAAAGTTTAATCAATCCGCAATTTTTCTTAAAAAAGTTTTCCTGTGGTGATTAGAGCTTCCATATTTTTTGATTGCATTTATATGGGCATTGGTGCCGTAACCTTTGTTGTTTTCCCAGGAATACACCGGATTGGCATTGGCAAGATCAACCATAATATCATCTCTGAAGACTTTTGCCACTACCGATGCCGCTGATATTATCTTCGATTTTTTGTCTCCCTTTATTATAGCGACTGAGTGTTTTTCCAATGGATAAGGTACGCGATTACCATCGATGAGGGCGAAAAGCATTTGATCTTTTGGCAGAGGGGGCAATTGATCGAGAAGCCTCTTATAGGCTATCTGCATCGCTTGCATCGTAGCGTTTAGTATATTGATATTATCGATAAAATCCGGTGGAATGATACCGATACCAATATTGCATAACTCAAATAGAGAAGTGCTAAGCCCGATTCGCTTTTTAGAAGAGAGGAGTTTGGAATCTGTAAGCTCATCCGGCAGATCGGAAATAGATACATCTTTTTTCAGCATGGCAGCGACGCTAACTACCGGCCCGGAAAAAGCCCCCCTGCCTACCTCATCAATGCCGCACAAAAAAGGATGTTCACGGCTATAGAAGCCGTCTGGATTATTTTCATCCAATGTATTGAAAAGTTGATCTGGCAATTAAGCGGCAGTGGTTGTTTTTTAATCCACTAGTTTAAGAAATTCCTGCCGGATGTTCATATCGGTGAGCAAATATCCTCTCATAACCGAAGTTACCATCGAGGATTTGTTTTCATCAGCATGCACTCCACGGGCAATCATACAGTAATGCTTGCTTTTTATAACTACGCCTAAAGCCTTCGGCTCGAGTAATTCCTCTAGGAAGTCCGCTATCTGCTCACCGAGTTCTTCCTGTATCTGCATACGGCTTGCATACCATTCGGTGATCCTGGTAAGCTTGCTTAGGCCGATGACTTTTTTGCCTGGGATATAACCGATCGAGCAATAGCCCGATATAGGCTGCCAGTGGTGTGAGCACATGGACATAACCTTTATACCTGTAGATATAACCAGCTCATTGACATTTGATCTATTCGGGAATACGGTTAAGGGAGGCGGAGCTGTATATCTACCTTTCAGCAGTTCCCTCACATACATTTTAGATACTCTCCGCGGGGTATCGTAGCTGTTTGGGTCGTTTCTGTCAATCCTTAAGATATCCATCATCTCGGATATATTGGCTTGCAGTTTTTCCTGCATGGTATCGAGTTCTTCATCTGTAAGTACTGCATTTCCGTTGGAATCAAAGAGATCGTGTCCGTCCTTACTAACTGTTGGGAAAGGCTCAAACTCTTCTTTATCCATTTTATCGAAGATAGCTGCATTCTTAACATTCAACGGATCAGTAGCTTGCTTTTTGTTCATTCTGCGGATCGTATTAATTCTTATTTGTATAAAGGAATGTCAAATTTTTCGCCATAATATTCTACCATATTATTGTCAGTTTCCCAGATTTTGATCTTGTGAAGCTTACAGTTAGGAACTTCGTTTTCGAGAATATCCCAGAAAATAGCTACCAGGTTTTCTACCGAAGTGATAACACCATCGAGAAAAGGCACATCAGTATTTAGATTTTTATGATCCACGTGTTTGAAGATTTTCTCATTTATGATTTTTTTGAGAATCTTCAAGTCTATCAAATAACCGGTCTTCGGATCGGGCAGACCTTTAACAGTTACTTCTAGATGGTAATTGTGGCCGTGATAATTGATATTGTTACACTTATCATAGATTGATTCGTTCTCTTCATCAGAAAGCGTGGGGTTGAACAATCTGTGTGCTGCCGAAAAGGTAACTCTTCTCGTGATATAAACCATTGTGTTCTCTATTGTTGTTAAGCACACATACAGACGTATCTCTGAGCTCCATATTTGTTATTTTTGATATCTAATAAAAGAACAGAAATGAAATACAATACAGTTTTTAAACTTCTACTTATTACTATATCCTTAGTAATTATCAATTCCTGTAAGACTACCGATGACTCTAGGCAAATGGATATGGTTGGGAAAGTACCCAAAAACTTATTTGCGGAGATTGAAGTGTCATCTGATCAGTTTGCAGGGATGACTGGCAGCGGCACTATAGCCATCGAAGGCATAGACAAAATGGGTTTGAGCATCAATGCTATTTTCGGCCTGCAAGTAATGGATATGTATCTTGACGGAGACAACGCAAAGGTAGCTGTACACATTCAGCAGAAGGCCGCTACTTCGGAGAACGTATTCCAGACTCTTAGCGAAAACGCAAAGATGGATATTTATCCCGAGCTAATCACCTCAATCTTTAAAGGTACAATCCCTAATACTGTAAAATTCACAGAAAAGCCCGAACAAAAAGGCGAAAAGTTACTTTACAGGAGAAAATTTGATTCAGGCGTTGAATACTATTTAATAGATAATCAGAAAAGGTTGGTGCAGTATCAACAGAAAACCACTGAAGAGGGCCAAAACGGTACTGTTCTGTATTCTGATCACAGAGTGATAAACGGTTATACAATCCCCCACAAAATCCAGATCAAAAACAAAGAACAGGACATATCGATCACTATCAACTATTCCAACGTATCTACAGATATACCAGAGGGTTACGAGTTTGACTTTACCATACCCCCCTCTTATGAAAAATATGAAATGAAGAGATAAGTAGGTATTGAAATATTTCATCTCATTATTACTGCTTATTACCCACTGCCAATGTTTATTTGCGCAGGATGCTACTTTAGATTCTATCCAGAACGTATTACGTGATAGCCTTGATATCAATGTGCCTATTGATAGTTTAGAAATAAATCAGATGGCCCATGATAGCCTTGGATTAGATGATATCGGCTTACCTGATACATTAAGATTAGAGAATGAAGGATCCATCTCGGAGCCTATCTATTTTGAATCCAGCGATTCTATTCACATAAATCTCCGCACTAATAAAATCAGGTTAAAGGGCGAATCCCAGATGAAGACCCAAGGAACGGAGCTAGAAGCCGAGGTCATAATCCTTGATATGGAGAGCAAGGTGCTGGACGCTATAGGGATCGAGGAGGAAAACGGTAATATTGTGGGCTTCCCGAGATTCCGCGATGACGGGGATGAGTATGTGGGCCGGGAGATCCAGTATAACTACAGAACAAATCGCGGGTTGATATCTATGGGTGAAACCGCCATGGGTGAGGGTTTTTATTATGGAGAAAAGATAAAGCGGGCTGGCGATAACGAATTTTTCATAAAGAACGGATATTATACTACTTGCGATGCCGGGCACCCGCATTATTACTTTGGCTCTGGGGAGATGAAAATGATAATGGGAGAAGAGTTTCTCCTTTGCCCGATGACAATGTATGTAGAGGATATGCCGGTAGTAACCATACCCTTCGGGGTTTTTCTGCCTCTTGAATCAGGCCGTCGCTCAGGGCTTATAATACCTACATTTGATAGATCAGCACGAAGGGGTCTGGTGTTCAGGGATTTTGGGTTCTATTGGGCGGCAAGCGAGTATTATGATACCGAACTAACTGCAGATTGGTTTACAAAAGGCGGGTTTTTACTTAAAAACAGTAACAGATGGGCTTTGAGGGATGTTTTAAATGGTTCCTTGGACTTGGAATACGGCCAGACCAGATTTAATCCCGATGATGAAAATACGCAGAACTTCAGGGTGAGTTTTTCTCATAATCATGAGATAACCCCGCAGGACAGATTCGTAGCAAATGTCAGCTTTAGCTCAAGGGATTTCAATAGGAACACACAGTTTCAGCTAAATAATCTGATACAGCAGAATATTTTCTCGAGAGCGTCCTATAACCACAGTTTTGATAACGGGGCCAGCCTCTCACTCGCGTTTGATAGGAACCAGAATATAATCGATGACTCATACTCTAATAATATCCCCCTGACTTTTAATCTGCCCAACAACCGAATCGGCAGGATACTTGACAGGGACGTGAACTTCAGCCTTACCAGCCGCGCTGTTTTCAGCGAAAGGAAGGACGCAGTTAGCGAGCAGGTCGATCTCGGTGATACGATAGTACAGTTTGAGGATTTTGACTACTCGAACCAGAAGGCGATCACTTTTACACCTCAGATTTCCTATGCGTTGCCTAAGATCTGGAACTTTACAATCACTCCTCAAATCGGGGGTGGTGCGAATGTTTATTTCAGAAGACTTGAAGACCGAGAAGTTGACCCACTAACTGGAGAATTTATCGATACCTACGAGAACGGGCTTTTTGCTGATTACTATGCTAATGCCGGCGTAAGAGTCCAGACAAGGATATTTGGAGTAGCTGATAACCGTACACCATTTCTTGGATTTATCAAGCCTGAAATGATAGGACTAAAAGCATTTAGACATGTTTTGGAACCTAGCTTCAGTATTCGTGCCGATCCAGATTTCTCTACGGAAACCAACAACTTCTATAGTACCTATATAGACCGTGAAGGTAATGAGATAGAATATTATAGGTTTCAGAGAGATAGAATTGGTACAGCGCCCTCAAACAACCTGACTTTATCGAGCAACTGGTCTTTACAAAATAGATTTGAGGCCAAAATAGCTGGAGAAGAAGGAAGAGAGGATACGAACATGGAGCTATTGCAGATGAATCTATCTGGCTCTTATGATTTCACACGGGACTCATTTCAGCATTCAGATATCGGAGTAACACTTAGAACGCCTGCGCTTAAATTTCTCAACTTCAACAGTAATTTCAATTTTTCGCCATACAGGCAGGTACAGGAATATAACGCTTTAAGAGACGAAGTCGTATGGAGAACTATTGACGAGTATCTTTTTGAAGGTGGAGGCTTTGCCAGACTTACAAGAGCTTCTTTTAACCTAAGTACATCACTAAGTGATAAGGGGTTCAACTACTCCCCTGATAATGACCCTTTTGCTCCAGCGGTGCCGGAGGACACACTTGAACAAAGACAGCTTGGCGCTCGGTTCAGTAACCAGAACAGCGAAGGCAGAAGCCCTAATTACTGGGGGGATAGTGTACCTGGGCATACCCCTTTCAATCTGCCATGGGCCTTAACATTGAATATGAACTATACGGTAAACAGACCGAATCCAGATAATATAACCGAGACCTTTACATTGAATGCCGGCGCTAATTTTACACTCGCGGAGGAATGGAGGTTCCGGGCTTCAGCTAATTATGATATAGTGGCTGGGGAAATAAGAACGCCAAACCTAGCGGTTACCCGTGATCTACACTGTTGGGAACTGACGTTTAACTGGGTACCAACCGGACCCAACCAACAGTTTTGGCTAAGGTTCGGAATAAAAAGCAGTCAACTGGCCGACTTATTTTTAGAAAAAAGAAACAACAGGCAGTTGAGATAGTATTTCATTATATAGAATAAAGGGATTCATTTTAATTTAACTAAAATATTTGCCATATTAGTGTATTGTGAAATTTTTTCGGACTTATTGTACTTAAATACTTAATTTATAAATATGAAATCTCACGACGAAACGAAAATTCTTGTTATAGAAGATGAAAATATCATAAGGAACTCTATCGTAGAATTATTGGAGTTACGCGGATATCTAGTATCATCAACCGATGACAGTAAAAAAAGTATCCAATTAGCTGTAATGGAAAATCCTGACTTGATTCTCTCAGATGTGATGATGCCGGGATTATCAGGCTATGAAGTGCTAGAGATATTGAGATCGATGCCTGAAACTCTTACAACTCCTTTTATTTTTCTTACGGCAAAAGCCGAGCGTACAGATGTAAGACACGGGATGGGGCTTGGTGCCGATGATTATCTCGCAAAGCCGTTTACTAAAAAAGAACTCTATTCAGCCATAGATAGCCAGCTGAACAAACGTCACAATCTAAAACTCATCCATGATGAATCGATCAGAGAGTTAAAGCTTACACTTTCTGTGTCTTTGCCTCATGAACTAAGAACCCCTCTTAACGGTATATATTCTTCTTCTCAATTTTTAATTGCAAACTCTGATAGTTTAGACAAAGAAGATCAGTTAGAGCTTTATGAGGCTATATCTAAGTCATCTGTCCGCTTGAACAGACTTATACAGAACTATTTGCTGTACACTGAACTGGAACTGTATGATGAAAACATTCGACGAAAACCAGATGTTTCCTTAAAGAACTGTTCTTTAGATCCTGACGATGTAATAGAATCCGCCTTGATCCACATGAGAGAATTCGAGGGATTCAATGAGGATATTGATTTAATTAAAAACCATGAAGGTTTTTTCGCAATTCTAATAAGGCCAAACCACCTACAGAAAATAATTGAGGAACTTGTATCAAACGCGTTTAAGTTTCAAACCGAAAAAGACAGACAAATTCAAATCGCTTCAAATATAGATATTACTCAGAAAACTTATACTTTTGAAGTAACCAATTACGGATTATCCTTGAGTAAACATGACATAGACTCTATAAGCTCTTATGTTCAGTTTAAAAGGGAAAAGAATGAACAGCAGGGTCTTGGATTAGGTCTTTTTATAGTAAAAAGCTTAGCTGAGCTTTATGACGGTAGGTTTATTGTGGACTCTAAGGAAGGGGAAGGCAATCGGTTTACTGTAATGCTACCGCTTATTACAGAAATTGAATGAACCAGCTTTAGATTATCCTTTCATAAATCTCATCATAGCATTCAGATTATAAGTCAAACAGGTTTCCGGGATTTAGTATTCCTTGTGGATCGAGTGCTTTTTTTACTGCTATCATACTATTTATATCTTTCTCGGAATACATCAGCTGGAAATATCGGCGTTTGATCTTACCTATTCCGTGCTCGGCTGATATTGTACCTTTTAGGGATATTGCTTCACGCATTAGATTTTCGTAGATATCGAGACTTTTTTCATGCTGCTCCTCGGTTGGGAACATATTTGCGTGTAAATGATTGTTACCGATATGCCCGAATATCACATGATTGATCTCTGATTCTGCAATATCATCATGTAGTTTCTTAAAATAAGCTGAGAATGATTTATCAGGTACAGCGGAATCAGTACCTAACTTATGATTTCTATTCTCGCTAATATCCTCATATATTCTTTCTGGAAGATAATGACGGAATTCTGCGAAGAATCTATGATCCTTATCGTTTTGGGCAAACCATGATTCATCCGCTATTTTCGAAGACTGGCTTATCAGATCGTATACTTTTGCCATGATTTCTTCTTCGCTGGGTTCGATACTACTTACTTTGTCAGAGTTTATCTCAAATTCAGTCCAAATAGCGGATTTAGCTTTATCAGGTACTTGATTATATTTTTCACGTTGGATATTTAATGAATTATCATCGAAATATTCTATTAACCTGGGTTTAAGGGAAGAGTCATTTTTTAGCTTTTGAACGAAATCCAGAACTTTTACCTGATCATCGAAAAAGCCTATAAAGCCTATTATATTGTTTGGTAGAGGCTCGCAGCGAATAAGGCATTCCGTTAAAACAGCCAGCGTTCCTTCGCTACCAACAAGAAGATCAATAAGATCCGTACCTTTTACAAGCTTATAGCCAGTAGCGTTTTTTGTATCCGGCCATGCAATATAATCGATATTCAATTCGGCTACAGGAGCATTACCGGGAAGAGGTATTATGTTATCTGCCTCAATGTAATCTCCCCTACCAATTGTAAAGTGTGCGCCATTACTCCATACTCCAGAAAGAGAGGTAATGACATCTCTAAAGCTACCATATTTGAATGTTCGGGAGCCAGAGGCGTTAGTGTTAATATTCCCACCGATCGACGAGCTGTACTCGGTTGGGTTGGGGCCGATGAAATAACCGTATTTTCCAGCGTATTCATCTGCTTGTTTCCAAGTGCAACCTGTACCGCAACTGAGAATACCATCAGCAAAAACTAGATCCTTGAACCGCTCTGTACTTAAAACGGAACTGCCATACGGCACCCTGCCGCCTGTAAGCCCAGTACCCGAACCAGCTATTGTAATCGGTTTCTTGCTTTTATTCAATTTTTTCAGAAGATCAGATAAGTCATTTATATTATCCGGTATATATACTTTGTCGGTATCTCCGTGATGGTTACTAGCATCAAAAGTATATTGTTTTATAGTTTCCTGATCTTCTTTTATTACCATATTACTTCACTACAGATATTCTAAAAGTTTCCTTATAGATACCGTCGGTAACATTGATAAAATAGTGTCCTGAAGCTAATCCTTCTTCTATAGGTATATTTATCGAACCTTGAACAACAACATTATCTGTGTAAACCAAAGCACCTGTAAAGCTGCTGATAGTATATTTCATGTTTGAAGGGTTTTCGCTCATCAATCGTAAATAGTAATGATTTGCATCGGATTTTAATATGTTAGCTGTTGGAGGGTTATAGGCGTCAATACCCCTAACCCATATTGCACAGTTGCTATCCACGGTGAGTACTGATTCCTGGGATTCATATTCGATGAGTAGAAAGTTACCAAATGATTTGGACTCTGCTGTATCAAGCTCAATACTGAATTGCATATCGCCCAATAACGCATAACCATAAAGATTGAAGACATTACCTTCTTCTAAAGCCATTATATTATCTATATCAACCAAAACCTTTGCTTTTTGCTGGTTTGTAATATAGGCAAACTCATTTCTGAATGCTTCTTCCTGAACAAGCTCCATTCCCATAAGATCAAACTCGTTATAATCATAATCAAATGATAATTCGAGTGACTCCGCACCGGATACCCTGAATAGGTCTATATCATCGGTTTCTAAAAATATCGGTATATAAGCCATTTGGCCGACCTCTACATTATCAACTTGTGTTCCTCCATCACCGAGTGTGAACCATTCTCCGGCAAAAAACTTAAGGTCAGCTTTATTTTGTTTGGCACTGCTGAAAGAGAGTTCAATAAATTCAGTTTTCAGGCAACCGCTGATGCTATCCAAAGAAATTATATCAATACCTGATTCAATAGTCTGTTCGTATTCGGTGGGTTCATATACGACAGTAAATTCCCAAACCCCGAAAGGTTCAAGATATACCTCTATATTTTGTTTATCATTTTCGATTCGTACTGAATTAGGCAGTATATTCGATGTTGTGAAACTGAAAAACCGAGTGAGCGGGGTCGTGTTGGTAACATAGAAGGTTTGCTCATAGCGTTGCCCCACCTCGGCTTCGAGTATTTCTATCTCCGTTTCGGTAACTAGCAGATCTATACCCACCACGGTAAAATCATAATCTATAGTAATAGCCCTATCGCATGGATCGACTATCAAATCAACAGAGCCGTTATAGCGGCCCGGCTCAATATTGTTGAAAGTTATATCAAGACTGTTATTGCCAATAGTAAGAATATCATTTTCTGTAATATTTAGTGATATATCATCACTTGTAGAAATTGATTTTATCACAATTTCATCAGTACCGTTCCCGGTAACATTTATATCAGTAGAGATGTTAAAATCCGTGTTAAGGCATTTATAAACCGTATCTATATCCAAAACATCATCATAGGCGTAATTGTAACCCAGTTTTTGGATATCAACTGTGATATTGAAAGTATCCTGGCAGCTTTCGTTTACAAATCTTAAATCTATCTGTTCAGCGTTAGGGTTTTCTATGATAGCGGTCAGGAAGAAATCTCTCTGATCGGTATTTGCTTGATCTAGACCATTTATTGTTACTCTGGTATCCTCCGCTATATAGCTGATCTCTGAGTTATTCAAGCCGAGATTTGTGAAATCCATATCAACGGCTATCTCACTTTCGCATTCCCCTACTCCAGCAACAGTATAAAGTTCTTGATGTGAAAGATCATAATTTCGATAGTCGATATTCAGTGGGATATCAAGTGTGTCCCAGATATTTCCGTTTTCGGAAAACGGGATTTTTATCGTTGTTTGGATTAGTCCGGCTTTAGTGGGGTTATAGTCAATGGTAAAATTCAATACGTTTTCCGAAGATATTGATTCTGCAAGGCCATTCACGACAGTTAAATCAGAATCCGCTAATAGTATTCTACCGTCTGCGTTTTCAGCCAGATCCAAATCAATAACTGATTCATTTGCGATTTGAAATTGAAACCGGTGGCTGTTGATGATACCACAATCAACAATCGAAGTATCAAGAACTACAGGAGTTGCTATGAGATTTCCAGTTACTCGGTTACCGGTTAATGTTACCCTATCTGTATTACCGCATCTAAAATCAAAATCTATAAATTCTGTAAAAGGCCCTGGCTCTGAGGTAGAATATCTGACCTCTACCGCAAGATCACTCATAGCAGGTATGTTCCATGGAAGGCGGGGAAAGAAAGCTACTCCATCAGGTATATTTGTAAGGTTTGGCACATCAATAACTAAATTCTGGTTACTGTTGTTCGTGATTAAAAGTTGCTCAGTTCCGAGATTGGTGATATTACCGTAATCTATCGTATTATTGTTGAACGATACATTTATATCGGCTGGCAATATGGTAATCGTAGGTGTGGTATCCTGGCATGTGCCTTGATCATTTATAGCATAATAGTCACCAAAATCCTCAACTGTTATCTGAATCGATGTGTTAATAGGCTGGCCATCCTTATACCAGACAACATCACCAGCTGATGCTACTTGAAGTTTTTCGTTATCATTTTCGCAGAAATAAAGAGTGGTGTCGCTAACTATTTCTCTTAGTGAAGGTTCGCTAAAGAAAAGAGTTATCCTTGCAGCGGGAACAACTTCAACTTCAAAATTCTCACTAAAAGAAGTACAACCTGACGTGTTTTCTATGGATACGAGATAGTTACCAGCTACTGAAATGTTGATCTCACTATTGGTTTCACCAGGTAAAGGCGTATTCTTATTATTGATATACCATTGGTAGCTGAAATCCGGATCGGTATTATCTATTGTAATATTTACATCGCTACCCTCACATAATATTACTTTACCGTTTTCTATACCGGATAAGCTAGGTTGCGGAGGTTTGTTCAGCGAAACTACTCTTGAAGCAAATATGGTTTCATTATAACTCCTGCCCCTACCGAAGGTCGGGTTATTGTCTTGGTTCTCATCATCCTTTCCATAGCGGTAAGCATAGACGTGATACTGATATTCATCGTCACAGTTTAGATTTCTAATCGGATCAGAAAAGCGGCGGTTTGAAGAGTTAGTAGTACCTACTATCCTTCCCCCGCCCAACATGTCACCGACATTATATATTCGTCCATCGACGGGTGCAGTGATATTTTGGCCGGCCAGCGATCTTACTATGAGATAGCCTTGCGTATCATCGATATCATTTTCGGCGGGGTTCCAAGTCAGAATGAGACTCCCGTTCTCAGTTGCGGTTGTAATAGCTGGGTTTGTCCAATTTGGCTGTCTAAGCTGCCTAATAAAGCGGGAGTTACCGTCCCCGTTAGCTTTACCTTTTAGTTGATTAGCGGGATTGCGTGTTGAAGCGTTTGTAAGCTGACCCGTATTATAGGAAGCAACACTGTTCCCGGGATCTGCAACCACAGCGGTAAATGAATTCAGACTACCGCTATAACCGATTTTGGGCCCTGTAACCGCATTAAAATATGTGGCGTTATTAGTTACGTTAGCTAAAGTGTGAGCATTTTGGCCTCCTGGTCTTCGGAGCTGTATCATATCATTTGTTTGATTAATACTCAAAGCTCCATCAAACCATTCGTTTGCTTGAATAGATTCATAGTACTGATCTAAATGAGTGAAATTAGCTTTGTTGACACTTAGATATCCGTCGCCTCGTTGCGTATCTTCAATTAGGTTACTATGGTTGATTGTAATAATAGTCCCCTGTCTCAGATCTCTCCAAAGGGGGCTGCTGTTTTTAAAAGTAACGCCTCCAGTCCAGCTACCATCCAAAGAGTTATCAACCAATACATATCCTCCGAGATCAGCCCCGTCGGTCAACACTAAAATTTCAGTCCATTCACCGTTGGTGCTACCGGAAACATTGTAGTATGCGTTGATCACAAAATCCTGTGCCGAAAGAAACTGAACGCTTGCGAGAGCAGAAAGAAAAACAAAAAATCTCATTATAACTTAATTGAGTTTTGAATGAATGGGACTAAAATAATAAGAATGGCTCCCTTGAAAAAAAGGAGCCACTCATTAACGTTACATATAAAGAACGATAGCTTATTTAATAAAGCCGATCTTTCTCATTTCTGTTCTGTTGCCAATGGTTACTTGAACAAAATACTGACCGTTGGGAAGGTTTAGTTCGCCGAGATCTATATTAATCGTATAAACACCTGCAGCCATCATACCTTTTTCTATGGTTTTAATAGTCTGGCCAGTAGCTGAGATAACATTAAGTGATACTTCAGATGCTCTTACCATATTGATTTTGATAGCCGAAGAACCGTTTGAAGGGTTCGGGCTTGGATTGCCTACCCAAACGCCGTCTATCATTTCCTCTACACTAGAAACCACTGAACCGCTAGTTACTGTAACTATAGTTGAAGCGCTTTGGATCTGGCCGCAATCATTACTGATTACAACAAAGTACTCTCCAGTATCACCTGTTGCAGTAGCTGGTATTGAGTAAGTATTCACGATATCATCCTGAACCGATACCCCATCTTTGAACCACTCATATCTTAAATCAGCGTCACCGGTAGCTGTAACAGATAAGTTCAGCGGATCGCCAGCGGAAAGGTTTGAAGCGACATCGAGATCTTGAGTGATAGCGGGACCTTCTTTTACATCAAGATCAAATGGAGTAGAAACTACACCTGTCATATTATTGTTTGAATAGATACGTACCGCATACTCACCCTCGTTAGCTATTTCTGAACTTGCGATATTTAATGCACTAGTCATTGATCCAGTAATATTCATATCATCAACAAGATCAACTCCGTCTTTTATCCATTGGTACATTATCTGATCGTTGCCACGAGTTGTAGCATCTACGCTGAATGTTAAAGGCTCACCAGAGCATACTTCAGATACAGACTGTATGCTGTTTATAACGAATGAAGATTCTTCTATCATTACTGATACAGTATAAGCGGTATCACATCTACCGATAATCATCGCATAGTACTCACGTGCAACAGTATCTGGTGTGAAGAAATCATCGAACGCCAGGTCTCTGATATGTAGTATATCTGACTGTGCACCTGAAACTCTGTCATTATTTTCCATTGGCAGAGAATCTCTGTACCACTGTATGTTAGTTCTGTAGGTTGGAGGTAAGCCGTTAGCGTGCGCATCGAAAGTGAATTGAGCAGAGCCGCCTATAGCACCAGACGCATTCATCGGCTGCTCAGTTATTTCAGTATCGCGGGCGACATGAATTACTATACTATCTGATTGTGCTACCGGGCAAACATTTTCTCCCGTGATCTGAAATTCATAGACACCGCTATCTGTGTAATCTGCACTTGCAAAAACAAGACCGTTGGAAGTAGCTCCTGGTATCGGTAACCCATCTTTAAACCATTGGTAGGTAAGGTTTGTACCGTTGGAAGTCGAACCCAGTATTATTTCATCGCCTTGGCAATATACCGCAGACTGAGACTGGCTGAATATTCTAGGTGAATCAAACAATGTAAAAGGCAGAGATATATCATTGTATATCGGATCATCAACGGCTTCAATATAAAGCTGCAGATTAGGATCTTCAGTGAAGTCCTGTGGCCTTACCGCAAAAGTAGTATCAATGATATCATTTACTTCATTAGCGTTGACATCTAGATTATTGATCAATAGATTTCTTCTACCTGTGCCATCAATAAAATAAACATCGACTACTGCGATACCTCTAGCTAAGAAGGTTATATCAACTACGTCTCTATCATTACAATATTCGTTATTGATAGGGTCCTGATAGCTTATCACCTCAAGCTGAGGCACTTGTAGCTGGATTGCGTTGTTTACGCCAAGTTCTTCTCTTTGAGTCATATCGAGATTGACGCCGTCCCAGAATGCCGTCGGGCTTTCATAAGATTCATTGATAGAACCGTCCCTGAACAGATGCTCGATCTTCTCCAATCTACTGTCGTTCGGGATGAAGGTAGCCCATGCACCAGGTGTGCCTGGGGTGAAACCAGAATAGTTGTTTGGTGCAGGCCCGGCAAGTTCCCATACTCCGCTCAATCGGGAATAGAAGTCAGGTGTACCTTGATCAAAGCCTCTTTCAGGATTACATGTTACCGGGTCATAATCGAATACAGTCTGGATACCAGTCATGCCGTTCATTACTTTAGCTACTGTATAAGGTCTTGTATCGTTGGTTTCCTCATATAATGCAAGATAAGTGTCTGGTGCAAGATCAGTATCATCATCCCATAAGCCAGTAGCTGAATATTGTCTGTCATTAGGATTTGGATTGAACTTGATTACTTCAGAAGGCAATTGAGACTGTACTCTTCTTATTGAGTTTAGATTCTCATCGGCTATCTCAACTGTCCAGTACAATGTATCTCCTTCCGTAGAGTTGAGCGGAGATGCGAACATACCGTCTCCGTTCATAAGCATCGGTATCCAGATATCTTTGGATGTTTCTCCGGGACCAGTAACAAACGTAGAGTATCTTCTTTCTTGTTTACAATCAGGATCGCCGTTGAATCTGCCGAAATCGTTTACCCAATACTCTCCGGTCCTGTCATCGTAGTTGATATTGATTCCGCGGCTTCTAGCGCCTTGCAAAAGGTTAAGGCCAAGCTGATAGTAATCATCTTCCACCATAGCGGATGTGTAATTGTATTCAGTATTCGGATGAAGGTTCTCAAGAGTCACAAGTGCCCAGTTAGGTATTTGTTCGTTGTAAACCTGGCCGCCATCAAAATAACCCATAAAGTATTTCGGTACGATTCTATCGGTAAGGGCAGGGGTAGCGTTTACATCAAGCGGCATTCTCATGTTTTCGCTAAGGCCCTGCGATATAGCACCGACATCAAATGAACCTACAGTTTCAAATTCTGTGTTTGTGAAAGTAGCTGTACCTTGGCTGAAGGTTGATACAACTGTATCAACTGGTTGGCCTGCTAAATCATAAAGTATTAGATCAACATCGAAAGCATCGTAGTTCATATTCAGTGAACCGTCCTGATTTCGGGCAGTTACGTAATACTCAGGATGTCTTACATCTACATAAGCCTTTCTCTCGAGATCTTCAATTTCCAGATAAGATGGCCCTTGAGAAGTCGTAAGCTGATAATTGGCTGATTGTATAAGATTGGTTGATCTGTCAACGGCAATTATCTCAAAAGTCTCTTCTGCATCGTAACTAACTGTTACAGTAGTGAAGTAGTCGCCCGAAGGGATAGTGGCCGTAGTTGTACCGTTAAGCTGACCGTTCCCCATTGCGAGCTGAATCTCTATATCCGTATCTTGTGCTACATCCTGTGGAATACCGTTAGCATCGAGGGCTTCGACTATAACTTGGAAGTTAAGATTTTGTATAGGTGAAACAGGTCTTGTCTCAGCTATTGATAGCTGGGTAGGATTTCCGGCAATTCTATTACCTGTAATACTGATATCGTCAACTCTTATTCTTGCGGTCTCTCCACCGCCATTACCTGAAGATCTGTAACGGAACGCGAATCTCACGTTTCTGAATGAAATATTATCAATATTAAAAGGTGCGATTACATCAAAATCCCAGTCATCTCTCTGGTTGTCTATACCCGCGTTAATAACATTCCAAGTTGCGTTTGTCGGGTCACTAATTCCATCATAATCAGTTGAATAAAGAAGCTGTAGCGGATCGGAAGTGTTATTATCGGAAAATCTTTGTACATACTCGAATCCAAGCTCTTTGTTGTTATATTTTCTAAGATCGAAGGCGGGTGAAATCAGCCAGTCATCCGAAGGGCCTTGTGCACCGAATGCATTCGCCTCTGCCCAAAAATCACCGTTGCGATCGCCAAGATACCAATCAGCACTACCTGAAACGCTGAATGCTTCAAACGGCGACAGGTCGCTTTGGCCTTGGAAATCTTCTGTAAATGGCAATTCAGCAAAAAGTGGCTGAACCGGAGCAGGATTATTGGTTGGGAAAGGCGAGATGCCGAAACCAGTGGGGTCGTTTCCATCAGCAACATCTTCAAATCTAGTCGAAGGGTCACTCCAACCGTCGGCATCTCCAGTAGTAATGCCTTGCTGAATCTGAATATTTCTGTTTTGGGTTGATACGCCGTTTCCTATCCAAAAAGATCCTGGGTCTTGCCCTTCGATACCAAACATATCAATATCGGTTCCGCCATAAACCAATATCAAGGCATCATCACCATTGAAACCAAAATTCACATCTGCAGTAGTTACACCTGGAGAATTAGCGTTCACAAAACTTATCAAATCTGTGGTACCAAGAACCATTACAGCTCTATCAGCAAGAACGCCACTGTTTATCGTGGCTAAAGGGTTATTACTTGAATTAGCTCTATCATTGCCGTTATTGCCCCAGAATACTTCAAGGTTATTGGCGGTGAAATCAATATCGGCACCAGTATTGTTTACTATCTCGATACCCTTATAAAAACTGCCACCGCTCGCGTCTTCTATATACTGTGATATGAATATATCTTGTGAAAATGATGAGAGGACTCCTGAGAGTAGCATAGCCAATAGGGCTATCGAACTATTTATAGTTCTTTGCATTACAGATATTTCCGTTTTATGAATATGTATTTATGATTTTCTCAAACATAATGAATGAAAATAAATTTTTTGTTTAGATTCTGTTAATTATCGATGAGTATTTAACATCGTTATCAACACTATCATATTTAAGTCTTAATACCGAAAATTACAATTGAAATTTTAGTTATCTTTGAACCTTATATTATTAAAAAACTCTCACATATCTAAAGTAAATCTAAAATGAATATATTTCTAGCCTTTTGTTTCTGCGTAGCAACTCAGGTTGCACTATCGGCACAAATCTGTGATATCAGCTATACAACAAATGGAACTTCTTCGATAACTATAGGGAACAACTTCTCACAGGAGTGGGTTATCTCAAATAACTCCGATAATACTATTGAGATTGATATCGCGGATGTGTTTGAATCCTACGGTATTGATGTAGAGGTTATTTTAGATAAGAATAACATTAACGCGAATGGGACAGCAAATTTAGTACTTACAGGCATAGCTGATAATTATATCCCTTATGAAGGTCTGATAACCGTATCAACCATCTGTAAAGACAATGCTTTAGAACTTCATATTCCTTTTGATATAACGCCTGTATATGCAGATCAGCAGATCCAATCGTACTGGAGCAATACTTACGGCCTTTGGGGGGCTGAACTTAAGGATACGATATCGTCGATTATCACAAGAACGCATGATCCCTTAAGCTATAGAGACGCCAGGGACTATATGTACACTTTCGTTGATAATTTCAATAATACCTTGGAGTGCGTTTATACAGGGCGGCAGATACAGCATACTTCGGGTAGGCCGAACGTGAATACGACTGGTATCAATACCGAGCATTCCTGGCCGCAGTCGTTCGGTGCATCAGTGGAGCCTGCACTAAGTGATGCGTTTCATTTCTACCCTTGCGATCAGAACGCGAATTCAGAAAGAGGAAATACCGAGTTTGGATTAGTGACAGGAACTGTTTTCTTTCAGCAGGGCGGTAGTAAGCTCGGGCTTGATGATATCGGAAGGCGCAGGTTTGAGCCGAGAGACATAAAAAAAGGTGATATCGCCCGAGGGCTGTTTTACTTTTCTCTAAGGTATGGTAATATCGATAACTATCTTGCCTCGCAAGAGGAAATTCTACGCGAATGGTCTGATATCGACCAGCCGGATACATGGGAAACAAACAGAGGCAACGGCATATTCGAGATGCAGAAAAACCGCAACCCGTTCATAGATAATCCAGCTTATCTAGAGCAAATACCAAGCATCAGCTTTAATGATGACGTAGAAAGAAAAAGAGACATCCAGTTTAACGATGATGACATAACTTTTTCTTTTGATGCGTTAGGTATAACCGATCTTGAATCTACCGTGGCGATTAGACTTTTCAACTCCGGTTTGGAAGAGGGTCAGATACTTTTCGTGTCATCGGATAACAATGATTTTATACCCAGCATATCCGAGGATGATATTATCAGCCCGGACGGCGACGGGGTTGTAATGGTAACTGTTCCGAACGCAGATGATTCCGCTACCATTACTATTGTTACCAATGGCGGAACCTTCACAAAAAAGATAATCACTATCCCCACATTTGTATCAGTTGAAGAAAGCGAGGATGTATCTTACATAATTAACGGACAAACTATTTTGGCTAAAAGAGATATGTTTATCACCATATCGGATATCAATGGGCGAATTGTAAGATCACAAACACTAAAAGCTGGAGAATCATTTGAAATTGGATTCACAGGTAAGATGATAATATCAACCGAAATTAACGGCAAAATCAATTCAGATCTTCGATCAATAGGTATAGAATAATTGATCGAATCTTTTTTAGATATAATCAGGCCGATACTCGGAATAAGTATTTTTATCGGTATTACCCTACTTATATCTTCCGATAGAAAATCCGTATCGAAGAGCCTGATTGTAAAAGCTATCGGCCTGCAGGCTGTGCTGTGCTTAACGGTTCTGAAAGTGCCAGGCGTACTGGATGTATTCGAATGGATATCGAACGGATTCGTATCTGTGGCCCAGTTTGCAAATTTCGGTGCTGATTTTCTTTTCGGAAGCCTTAGTGCGGATATTGATTCATACGGTTTTATCTTCGTTTTTAGAGTAATCCCCCCTATCATCTTTTTTTCAGCACTCTCTTCATTATTATATTATCTCGGTATATTACAGAAAATAGTAAACCTACTGGCAAGGGTGCTCGAAAAAGTACTTGGCATAAGCGGCGCGGAATCACTGGCGGCAGCTGCAAATGTTTTTCTCGGCCATACAGAAGCTCCCCTACTTGTAAAGCCCTACCTATCTAAGATGACTGATTCCGAGATTTTCTCGCTCGTGGTTGGCGGGCTTGCAACAATCTCAGGCGCGGTGTTGGTGGCTTGCGTATCGATACTCGGGCAGAGCGATCCCGAACGGTTACAGTATTTTGCTACCCAGTTTCTCACCGCCTCAATCATATCTGCGCCAGCGGCGATAATGTTCGCCAAAATAATATTCCCAAGCAACGATAACACGGCTTTTTCCGATGAGGTTATTGAGCCCGAAAGCAAACACGTGAATGCTTTCGACGCATTGGCTTCAGGAACATTTGACGGAACTAAACTGGCAGTGAACGTCGCGGTAATGCTCCTTGTATTTGTATCGCTGATAGCGCTTATCAACACTGGGCTAACTGCTTCGATTGGTGAATGGACCGGCCTGAACACCGCCATAGGCGGCGAAGGGCTTACAATGCAATATATACTGGGATGGGTTTTCGCACCCGTTTCGTGGCTTATGGGTGTATCAAGTGAAGCTGTTTTATCGGCTGGGCAACTGATCGGTGAAAAAACAGTGGCAAACGAAATATTAGCTTACCAGTCCATGTCGGCAATGATAAACGATGGTGTGTTAACAGCCGATAGAGATATAGCTATACTTACCTATGGGCTTTGCGGGTTCGCAAACTTCGGTTCTATTGGGATAATGATAGGAGCCATGAACGCCCTAGCGCCAAACAAAAAGGGATTTGTAGCCAAGTATGCTATAAAAGCTCTCATTGCAGGATCGTTTGCGAGCTTTTCGACTGGCTGTATAGCTGGGATAATAGTTTGATCCGAGGGGCACGGGCGTTTTGCTACGTGGCGGCCTGACTCGCTTGAGTACAGCTCGGCGATTGACAGCAATGCTGTGCTGGGCATGGACTCGATACTTT
>CAYWYR010000010.1:0-127357 GCA_964462685.1 uncultured Hyphomicrobiales bacterium
GGTATGATGTAAACCAGTCACTTAAACTACAGTTTAACAATATGTTGCAGTTCGGGATAATCGTTCGGGTTTAGCCGGTATTATCCGGACCTAAGTTCTGGGAGTATGTTCTCAGCCCGCGATACTTTATCGCAAAGGCACCTTTGGGCGGCTGATGCAAATATAGGGAAAAATGATATTTCTCCTATTCCCCCCTCCGCAACCGGTATCAATATCATACGTTATCCACACCAGTATGATGATATTTCTTCACAACTCGAGACCAAGCTCTATATAAATGGCTACAGAATACGATAATACAGACCCGCAACAGCCGGGCGATCCCCAAAAACCGAACAATAACAATGGCGGAGGAGCCCCGAGGCCGCCAATGCCACCCCCGCCGCCTCCAGGATTCAGGCCGCAGTATGGCGGTGCGCCAGGCCAGCCGAGAAAGTCCCGCTGGTGGATTCCGGTTCTTGTAATAGTAGGGGTGATAGGGCTGCTTTTCCTTTTTGTCACAATGCTTTTTTCAAGCTTCACATCCGAGCTTATGATGGCTGAAGAAGAAGGCGAGGTAGAAAAGAACTCGGTTCTGTATCTGACGCTTTCAGGTGGCGTGCAGGAATACGCCGAAGACAACCCTTTTGCGGAGATATTGGGCAATTCAAACCCAACGTCACTCTCCAAGATAGTAACCGCACTGGAGCAGGCCGCGCTTGATGATGATATCAAGGGCCTGTATATCAAGCCGAAAGCTAGCTCAGGCATGGTAAAATCAAAAGAGATACACGAGGCGATTGAGAAGTTCAAAGAGTCGGGCAAGTTTGTTTACGCCTTCCTTGAAACGGGCGATGAGATGAGCTATATGATGGCGCTGCCCGCCGATAAAATCTATATGCCGACCGAAGGACTTCTGGAAATGAACGGTATATCCATATCGAGTCTTTTCCTGAAAGAATTCCTAAGCGAGATTGGTGTTAAATACCACGTTCAGCAGTATGAAGAATATAAATCCGCTGGCGAGACTTACTCCCGCAACAGCTTTAGCGAGCAAGCAAGGGAGCAGCTTGGGGTTCTTCTCACTCAGCGTTATGATTCAATCACATCAACTATATCACGCTATAGGGGAATACCCGTTCAGCAGATAAAAAATGATATGGAACGAGGTGTCTATACCGCGGATTCAGTACTCGCTTTGGGATATATTGATGGATATATGACCGAATCAGCGTTAAGAAGAGTATTAGCTCAGCTAGCCGTTGGCGATGAGCCTGATATGGATAATATATCAAACTTCAGAACAGGTTATGATATCCGCCAAATTAGGGCGGAGAACAACGGCGAATATGAGGAGGAAGAAAAACTCCACCTCATATCGGTTGGGAATTACCTGAAATGGAACAAAACAGATATTGATGTAGAAGATATAGACGAAGATATTGAAATAGCAGTAATTTATGGATCTGGCCCGATATCCAGTGGCTTCCAAGATAAAAGCCCATTCGGAAACAATAGCTATCAGATCAGATCAGGCTCTTATATCAAATACCTAAAGAAAGCCCGTGAAAACGACAAGATAAAGGCAGTTGTACTGCGTATCGACAGCCCGGGCGGTTCGGTAATCGCCAGCGACGAGATATGGGAAGAGATTATGAAAACCCGTATGGTAAAACCGGTATATGCCTCCATGAGTGATGTGGCTGCCTCTGGCGGTTACTATATGTCAATGGCATGCGATACGATATTCGCCCACCCTGAGACGGTTACCGGCTCTATCGGCGTAATACTTGCGGTACCAAATTTCTCTGGAACAATGGATATGGTAGGTCTCAATCTTGATACGATCTCCACAGGCCCAGCGGCAAACTTTATGAATCCCCTTCTTGAAGTATCAGAAAGGGATAAAGAAACACTCGAAAACCTGAGCGAATCAATCTATATGCGCTTTATTACCAGAGCTGCCGAAAGTAGGGGTATGGAAGTTGAAGAGCTAAGACAGCTAGCCAAAGGCCGTGTATGGACCGGTAGCGACGCTAAAGAAAGAGGTCTTGTTGACGTTCTCGGCGGTTTGGACGAAGCTATAGATTATGCTAAATCCGCGGTGGGTGTTGAAGAAGGTAAACTGGTAAGGGTTCGCCAGTATCCAAAGACACGTGATAGTTTTGAGGAATTTCTGGAAGACCTGCTTGATCAGAAAAAAGACGAAGAAGCTAATACAGGCGTGAACATACGCAATGCTTTGGCCGATATGATGGGCCTATCGCCAGACGCTTTCATCAAGCAATGGGATATGCTTCCGCTAGAGGCAAGAAAAGAGCTTATCTACACTTACCAACTAATTGAAATAGCGGGCGAAGAGAAAGCAATGTATGCTATGCCTTACCAGCACTACTTCAATTGATATAAATTCCAGATAGCTACAAAAAACAAAAAACCCTTCATCTCATCAATGAAGGGTTTTCTTTTTCCTTTGGGCGAATGACGGGGTTTGAACCCGCGACATCCAGAACCACAATCTGGCGCTCTACCAACTGAGCTACATCCGCCGTATTTTAGGACTACAAAAATACTATCTTAGTAGTTACAAAGCAAGACGTTTGTAAATTATCTTTGGTTCAATAACTTTCTTTATGGCACTTACACCGCAGAATATTGTTTCCCAGATGATGGAAGGTGATTTTTTTTCACAATGGCTAGGTATAGAAGTAGAAGTCGCTTCGCTCGGCGAAAGCCGCCTATCCATGATAGTCCGTAAGGAGATGCTCAATGGTTTTTCCATCCTTCACGGTGGCGTTAGCTATGCTTTAGCCGATAGTGCACTTGCCTTTGCAAGTAATTCTCGCGGAATTAAGGCAGTATCGACTTCTGTGAACATGGCATATCCAATGGCAGCGGTGGAAGGTGATACTTTGACAGCACATGCTATAGAAATATCAGTAACAAAGAAAACCGGTATCTATGATATTGAGGTAAAAAATCAAGATGGAAACACGATAGGCCTCATGCGCGGTACCGTTTACAGAACAAGTAAGAATTGGGAATAATCGAAAATCGCTTTAGAATTCAATTATAAGGCTATCTTGAATACCCTTCTATCAGTAGATATGATATATAGTCCATATAAATTCTCTAGAGTATCTGAAATCTCAACTCCAGAACCAGTTATTAGAAGCTTCCCTTGCATGTTATAAATATGATAATTTACCGTTTGATGTGCATTAAGATACTTTATGAATGATTCCAAGCTGCTCTCATCACTATCCACCGAACTGCTAAGTAGGCTGATAGGGAATTTGATTCCTGACTCATCCATGCCGATAATAGATTCTATTTCCAGCTCAGCATTACCTTCAACAATAATATCCACTAATTTGCCTTCTAAATCTCTTTGGATATCTCCCACTATATCAAATTCACCCAACAGCAATTCAGCGTATCCATCTTTCTGGTGAACCAGATAAGAAAAACCTTCTCCGAACATTGTGCTAGGCCGGAGATCTGAGATTTCCGCATCACCGGTGTTTACTCTCATCACGATACTTTTCCATTGCCATGGGCTTGAGATAGCTACAGGAAATGATTCCGTACTGTTTTTAATTGATTGGTTTTTTGTAGTTGTAGAATGTTCTATATCATCTTCTAAGATTATATCTTTGGGGTAATCAGATTGGCCGCCAATGATACCAGCATCGGATTGGCCAACGACTTTCCCTTCATTCAAAAATACTACCATACCGTCTTCTACTGTAACGTCGCCGTCGCCATCACAGTCGGCATAAGTATATTCCGGGCGGTCCCAAAGTAAAACCTGCTGAGGATAAAACCTTGTTGAAGGCGAAGGACGTTTGAAAGCTCGCATATTCTGTGTAAGTGAGCCTTCCCCTAAGTAAAGCCCAATAGTATTCTGATCTTCAGCATCTACTGTGCCGTCGGCATTAGCATCACCAGGCCATATATCTACATAACTGTGTATGATAAACGAAAAGTCCATACCAGAAAGCTCTATAGATTCGCCCCCTGTTTCCTCACTGAACGATGTAGCGAATGCATTTTCGAATGTGAAGTTTACTTCTTGTCCGTTAACTGCGTTCCGAGCTACTGTAAATCTCAAGGTTATAACCGCGGGATCGTCCAGATCACTTTGTGGCAGGGGCTGCCCTGTGAATGCTGATACCGAAAGAGAATTTCCCCCACTTGAAGGTCTCCTTACGAAAACGAAGTCGGGATTATCGAAATCGCCGTAAGCGTATTCAGAAAACTTTATTACATCTTCATTATCATATACAAGTTTGAAGGATACGTTATTTACTCTCTCTATTTCTGCAAGTGATATCTTTAATTCAAAGCCATAACCGGCCGTAACTATACCAGCTCTGGTGCTGTCCACATCCGCCCTACCTATCTGAATAGATTGGCAGTGGGCAATAGTAGCCAGTGATAGTATGATAAATATCTGAATTAACCTGATCATAGGGTTTATCCGCCGTTATTACATTAATCAACTCATCATGTGCAATTATAGTGCCAATCGAAATAAATCAATTTATCAGTATACTTTGTATGGCTATTTCAATTATCTATTTAAGTATAGTAGTTGGTTATCATTACAATTGATAAATGAATTATTGTAATTTGTACTACATACTTTATCCAATAACACAGATTTACTGTGCGTAAGCTGATAGTTTTCTTGTCTTTAATTTTCTTTGCCTCGTTTTCAATCAATGCATCACCAATCCCTGAGCCTGTATTAGATGCCCAAGGCTCAATTGTAAGGATTCTTAATTTTGATACACCTGCCTTCGGGTATGGAGCCACCTATTCTTCAGGTACAGGTTATCTTGTAGATTCAGATAAAGGGTATATCCTTACCAATGAACACGTTATATCCGATAATGATCACTTGCTTATATACTTCAATAAATGGGATAGGCCTGATACTCTCACTGCTTACGTGGTATATGCTGATGAGGAAAGAGATCTGGCCGTACTTACGGTGAAGGAAGATTTAAGCGAGAGAAAAGCTCTGAAGTTCGCAGATACTACATCGCTCGCGTTAGGGCAAGAGACTTTTGTCTTTGGTTATCCCGCAACAGGGCTGGATAATTTTGAGATAAAACTGGCAAAAGGCATTATCGGTTCGCATGTTACCGATTCGATTATTCAGTTATCAGCACCTGTCAACCCAGGTAATTCCGGCGGGCCCGCCCTTAATGAGAAAGGCGAGGTTATCGGTACGATTTATTCCAAGCTGATGCTTAACTACGATAATATCGGAAATATCAGATCAAACAGACTAAATTTCTGGACACTGGATTCAGCCGATAAACATATGACTCCAAAATTCTTTACTAGATATTTCTTTGAAAGAGATTCTACGGATAAAGTAATAGGCCTAGCCGATACCGTAAACATCAAAGGGTATGAGATTATGGCTAAAGCCCACAAGCTTCATGTAGCTAGTGAACGGGTTGATCCTGATTCTACATACAGGCGGGCTTTGGTGGACGAAGCCATAAAACTTACTGAAGAAGCTATTGAGATCGATCCCGATAATCTAGAACTTAGATATCACTATATCAATTTACTTTTTGATGCCGGTACACTGTCCTGCGGTCAGGATACTTCAAGTACTACTGGCGGTGAAATAGAATATGCCACCAAGTTATATGATGCTTTTGATAAACTGGAAGAAGACATAAATGAACTTCACAGAAGTGCCAGGGGATATTATTACGGAGGTTGGATTTTAGCCCGCCGAAGATTCAACAATATAATCAATATGGAAGAAGGGATAAACTGCGAGTATTGGAGCGGAGTCGTAAGGAATATGAGAACCAACAGATTACTTGCCAGGCTCAGGAGAGCCGAAATGGACAGTTATATCAGAAACGGTTCTAAACCTTATTTGCTTGATATGTCGCTTAATAATCAAGGTTCTATCAATCCATTTTATGTTGGCGATGAATATGGTGAAAGTGAGAATATATGGAGTGCCAGTGTTGGTGTACAAAGCTTTGAACAAAGTATAGGATCTAATACTACAGATTTTTCGGGTTCTTATGTAGGTTTGAGATACAATATATTCAGCGATAGCGGAAATAATCTTTTCTATTTAGAAGGGGGATATTCGATACTTCCTGAATTGCAAGATGAAAGAAACGACATTGTTTATCAACCCGCTAGTTCATTTGAGCTTTGGGTAGGCGGTTATATTTCATATATCGATTGGGGGTTAAACTCACTTGGATTATACCGGGTGATAAATAACGATACAGAAAAAACAGTCGTTGTAGAAGGAGATGCCTACTACCGAGAAAGACTAGCTTATGTAGGCTTGGCTAATCCGCTTATGGAGGACGGGCAATTCAATGAGTACATATATGGTATAGGTGTTACTTTCAATTCTTCAGGTATCGGAGCAGAAGGCTCTGAAGGTATCCCATTTGATTATCAGAGAAACTTGTACTTAAGAGCTGGATATTACATTGAGGCTCTCAATCTTATCGCAGTCCTGAATATCGAACCATTCAATCCATTATTCAACAGAGCAAACCTGAATATCTATTTCACTCCCTAACTGAAATAAAATTTTGAACTTTAAGAAGGTAATCGGTTTCTTATCCGCTTACCATCTTTGCTGAATAGCATAATCTTATGTGTTTCAGGGACCAAGCGTAAATTCTTCTTTATAGAATTATCGGCTTTTCTTTCGCTACTCCTAAAGGCCCAGGTATTGTTTTCTATCTCGAAAAAGAAGATCTCTTCATGCCCGTGATCTTCCATAGCGGTAGGGGAAACTGTTATATAGTGTGGATGATTACTGTCTTTTTTTACTTCGTATAAATGTTCTGGCCTTATGGCGAGAGTAACATCTTCCAAGTCTAGATAACCTGACTCCAGATTCAATGTAATACTGCCTTCATGCGAACGGAACTTGGAATCGATGACAGTACCTTCAACAAGGTTCACAGTCGGCTGCCCTATAAAAGTTGCCACAAATAGATTATCGGGGTCTGCGTATATCTGATTTGGAGTGCCTACCTGCATAATGCTGCCTCCATCCATCACTACAATTTTCTCTCCGAGCGTTATTGCCTCTACTTGGTCGTGGGTTACATAAACTGAGGTTGCGCCAATCCTTTTATGAAGTTTGCCTATCTCCAATCTCATCTGTACTCTTAGCAGAGCGTCAAGATTGGAAAGTGGTTCATCAAAAAGGAAAACCGCGGGATCACGCACGATAGCCCTGGCCAACGCGGCACGCTGTCTTTGCCCACCGCTGATTTCTTTCGGCTTTCTATCCAGTAGGTGAGTGATATCAACTAGTTCGGCAGTTTCCTCAACTCTGGTTTTAATTTCAGATTTGGTGGTTTTAGCTACTTTCAGCGGGAAAGCGATATTCTCGCGTATAGTCATGTGCGGATACAGTGCATAGTTCTGGAAAACCATCCCTATATTCCGGTCTTTAGGTGGAGTGTCGTTCACTCTTACTCCATCAAAAAGCAGGTCGCCACTAGTTATCTCCTCCAGCCCCGCTATCATTTTAAGCAATGTTGATTTTCCGCAGCCCGAAGGCCCGACAAGCACGGTAAACTCACCCTTTACTATTTCTAGGTTGATACCTTTAACCGCTTCAAAGGCGTTATAGTAGGTCTTGCGTAAATTTTTTAGCTCAATAGCGGCCAAATTGATTCCGATTAATTTCTGTAAACTGATCAGAGTATAGAATATCAAAATACTATTATTCTGTTACAATTCTCAAAGTTTATGGGTTGATCAATGTAAGACAAACTCTAATTTCTTATTTTTGTTATCTTTTTCATATCGTAGGTGTATCCTATATCTATGCATATTACTTTTTTTATAATGTATTCACAAACAGATAGTAAAATCAAAGGGATATTATGAATATCAAAGCAATACTTGTATCCCTTGTTATTACATTGATGATATTTATTATCTCAGGATGCGGTGAAGACATATCTGCACCTGAATACAACCCATCATTCAACAGGTTTGAAAGCAGTAATTCCCTTCTCACAGCACAAGTGATATACGGAAACGACCTTTTCAGAGATTCTATGCAGGTATATATAGGTGAAAATCTTATTACCGATGATTATATAGTTGAAAGCAATACCAAAAAGTATGTCTTTTACTATCCACATACTCTGTTTTCTGAACTTTCCGATAGTACCGACCTCCTTACGTCAGAAGTTTATATTGTTTACGCCGACGATACGCTTTACTCCCAAAATATTGTGTTGAGCAGAGTGCTTACTAATGATACTATAGTGATAGGAGCTGGCACGTTCACCCGCGGGTGGACACAGGGTAACGCTGATGAGAGGCCTGAATCTGAGGTAACGATTACCGAGGATATGACGGTTATGGCTTATGAAGTACCTATGGCTTTCAGATATTACCTGGATGGAAACGTCGGGGCGATATATACACCAGAAGCCGGACAAACCGGCCCGTGGCAACCTATAAGCGGGGCAGCACCTCAAGAGGCAATGATTTTCGCTAATGAGCTTTCTGATTTTTATGGTTTTGAAAAAGCCTATACCGAAGAAGTCATTGGAAATGATACTTTGCTGACTTGGGACATAGATGCAGATGGATGGAGGCTGCCTACTGAAGCGGAATGGGAATTTATAGCCTTATCCAATCATAGCAGAAACATAACAGAGGATGAGCTCGGGCAATTCGCCTGGTATATTGATAACTCAGGTGGTAATATAAAGGAAGTAGGGCAGAAACAGGCTGGCAGGGAAGGTGTATATGATCTGCTGGGCAATGTTTGGGAATGGTGTTATGATGCCAAGACAGCATATAGCGGTTCACCAGTTACTGACCCGCACACTTCGCCAATAGCTGATACTGCATTTGTCAGAAGGGGTGGTGGTATACTTTCTGGTCCGTTTATTACAAGGACAACCAATAGGTTCGTACCACCTTCCGAAGTAAATGATTACAGCAATACAGGCATCAGACTAATACGTAACGTCAAGTAAACACTGAATAATTCTATGATTAAAGAGCATCTTTTATTTTTACTGCTTGCGGTATTAATGTTTACAATTGCTTGCGGAAACAACGAACCCAGCGATAGGACAGAAAGCTATAACCAATCCAATAGTTTTGAAAATCAAAAAGAAAGTTCTTTCGAAAAAGCTAGCATACTTTTCGTGGATTCTCTGGTAGCGGAAACCAAGGCGGACGGCGGCAGTATGTTCCCGCCTGTACACAATAAAGGAAATATTTATATATTGGGTTCAGAAGGGCATGTTGTAAAATTCAGGCAGGCTGTACCTGAATGGATATTTGAACCTGCGATATCCGATACATCTGACATAGTACCAATATCAAACCTTGTTTTATCAGAGATAGGTGAAGCATTCTATATAGATTCCGATCTTTACATCATTAAAATAGGTGCAGGTGGCGAGCTGATCTATAGAAACGATCTACTAATTGAGAATACTTCTGAAAATAATATAGACTCAAATACTATAGGCGAGGCGACTCTCAGCATAAATAAGGAAACCTTGACCGCAAGTTTCGACAGCGGAATAATCATAAATATATCACAATCGGGAGAGGTTTTACAGGCAAAGTATTTTGATAGTAGCTTAGCCGAAGGGCATTCAGCCGACGGGGGATATATAGCTCTGGCACTTACCCAGAATGATTTTCTTTCTAGCGATGAGCTTGTGATTCTAGATGATAAACTGAACCAAATCAGGACCGTAACTGTAGAAAACGTCAGGCTTGTGCGCAACCCGGTAATCAGCGGTGGCAGAGTTTATCTGGCTGGCACTACCGATCTTGGTGACAACAGGTTCGGGATAATAGAATGCTATGATCTTGAAGGAAATAAAGTATGGAGCAAGCAGCTAAAGAATATGCCCCGATCGCTTTCAGTAGCTAGAGATTCCAGTATTTACATACCGTCTTATAGCTTTGGGCTTGGCACTTCTCTTAATTCCATCACCGCTTTGGACAGTAAAGGGGAAACTATCTGGAACAAATCCTATAAAATGGATATACTTTCCGCTCTTTATATTACCGACAATTATCTTACCTGCTACGCTAAGGATTTTCAGTCCGCCGGCATATACAGGTTCGATAGGCAAACCGGACAGATGCATGACTATGTATCGATAAGCGACAAGGGTAATTTCCATTACCGCCCGTCAATCGGCCCGCTTGGCGAGATATATCTATCTAGAATAGATTCGCTTTCTTATGGTTATGTCTTTTAAAGAAACTGCTTTTATAAACTCGATTAGTCATTCCTTTATCACAATAACTATATAGCTTCGTTATACTCTGCAAGGGTTTGATTATTAGATTTAATCAGTCCGCCGCACAAAAACCATATATCAGAAGCATTGTTAAAAAAAGTAGATAGATATCTTCTTCGGCATATGATACTGCCCTTTCTTGGTGGTACCTTTACTGTGGTATTTCTGTTTTTGATGCAGCTTATCATGAATAAGCTGGATGAATTGCTGGGGAAAGGGATCGACCCGATGGTTATCTTAGAAGTGATCGTTCTGAATATGTCGTGGATGCTTGTGCTGGCAGTGCCTATGGGTGTTCTTTTTGCAACGCTGATGGCGTTTGGGGGGATGAGCGCAACCTACG
Source organism: uncultured Hyphomicrobiales bacterium (assembly GCA_964462685.1). Taxonomy (GTDB): domain Bacteria; phylum Bacteroidota; class Ignavibacteria; order Kapaibacteriales; family UBA2268; genus CAYWYR01. Next base: position 10,639 of record CAYWYR010000010.1, read on the forward strand.
AGACAACAGTAATCAAAGCCAGTGGCGGTAGCCTGCTAAGGATGATGGCACCTGTAATGGTAATCGGTTTTTTGCTTTTTATTGGTATGTACTGGTATAATGATGTAGTTCTGCCGGAGACCAATCACAGGGTTAACGTTCTACAGCGCGATATACAGCGAACCAAACCGACCTTGCTTCTAGAGAAAGGAAAGTTCATCCAACAACTGGACGGATATACAATACTCTCCCGCGAACTTGATTCGGTTAGTGGGCAGATGTACGGCGTTACTATATATGATAACCGCAGCAGTCTTGAAAAAAACGTGGTGTCGGCCGATTCGGGTTCGATAGCTTTTTCTAGTGATTACAGTAAATTGATTCTTGATCTCTATGATGGTGAAGTTCATCAGAGCCGTCTGGGGGATGTAGATAATTACCGTATCATTGATTTTGATAACTATCAGGTGATATCAAGACAATCTGGCTTTTCTTTTAATAAAAGCGATGGCGAACTTGTTTCCAAGGGGCAGAGGGAAATGTCTATCGCCGAGATGAAAGAAGTAGTTGAAAGGTCGGAAAGTAGAATCGTTTATACAGATTCGCTGATCGACTCTGAGATCGACCGCCATCTCAACAACTATTTGTTCAAGTATAGGAATAGAGATTCTCTTACCGCAGATACCGATACCGTAGATGCGGATATTGCTGGTACTGATTCAGGAGATTTGACTGATGATGAGAAAGCGGAACCACCTGCCCAGCCTGCGCGAAGCATTACCTATAAAGAGCGAATGGAGATTGAAAAATCTTACACCCCCAAGCAGAAAGATGCCATAGGTAAATATGAGCTGGAGATGAAAGAGATCGATAGCGAGCTATCAACTTTGAAATCACGTATCCGCTCTCGACTTAGCCAAAGAGAAGACCATGAAGAGGATAGAAGGCAGTATCTGGTAGAGATATACAAAAAATATTCTATCCCATTTGCGTGTTTTGTATTCGTAATGGTGGGGTGTCCACTAGGTATCAAGACCAAGGGCGGTAATTTCGGTACAAGTGCTGTTATCAGCCTCGGCTTTTATGTACTTTTCTGGATATGCCTTATCGGCGGTGAAAAACTAGCCGACAGCGGTTTTTTAGAACCCTGGCTGGCAATGTGGTTATGCAATATAGTAGTTGGCCTTATGGGCTTGTTTCTTATGCTGAAGGTTAACAACGAGAATTTCACACTCTTCCGTAGAAATTAATGAGAGTAGCTTACAGAGCTCTTCTTGATTTTAGATAATTTTGTGATACCTATATTCTCGCACAAAAAATACTTACCCCATGAATGCACTACCAAGGCTCTCGATTCTAACTATTCTAATACTATCATTATTAATAATTATGAAAGCACATCCGAACCACGAGCATCAAAACCCTGTCCATCAAAACCCTACCCATAATGATAAGGCTCTTCAAAATCTTCCATCCGATCGCATATTGATGTTGGATGAACTAGCCGAAGCTATAGCCAGCACAGATAAGCCTAAGCTCACATTTATCTGCACCCATAACTCACGCAGAAGCCATTTCGCACAGATAGCAGCCAGAGAAGCGGCAATAAAAGAAGGCCTGGATATCGATACTTATTCCGGCGGTACCGAAGCTACTAAACTCAATACCAACGCCTACAACGCTTTGAAAGCAGCTGGTATCAATATAGAAAAAATGCCTGAGGAAGTAGAAACTGGAAATAATATCTATCTATATACCGATGCAAGCGGAATAGCCCATAAACTTTACTCAAAAAAATTTACTGATGCGAACAATCCTCAGAAAGACTTTATAGCTGTTATGGTCTGTAGCGATGCGGATAACAATTGCCCTTACGTATCTGGTGCGAGTGACAGAATCTCACTACCTTTTGAGGACCCTAAAGTATCTGATGGTACGGGAAAAGAACCTGAGGTTTACCGAAACCGTTTCAACCAGATTTCCGAGCAGATGGAGTATGTTATAAGACGAGCGGCTCAGCTCAGAAAAACCAGATAATTGCTTGGCAATTCGATCTAAAAAATAAAGGGAACACTTGATTAAAAGTGTTCCCTCTTTTTCTGCTATAAAGTTGGAATTATACTCGCTTGATTACCAGTATGGTTTTCATCTCTTCCAGGATTTCCTTTAGTTCCTCTGTATCTCCTTCCATAAGCTCTGTAATGTATTCGTTCAGTAGGGTGTTCGCCATTTCATAACGCTCTTTCATAAGTTCCCTAGCCTCTTTAATAGTTTCCTCATCCGTTGCTGTAGCAACAGACATCTCAAGTGCTTGCATCTCTTTATCGAGTGTCATTAGTACGCATTCCTGTATTCCAGCAAGTGCCATATCCTGATTAGTATATATCATTTCAGAAAGCATTGGTTGTCGAACCTCTTGATGAACAGATCCTGAAAGCAGTATATCTCTAATGGTACTTTTGAAGTCTGGCTCGCTCTGGGAGTTGAGTTCGATAAACTGACCGCCCCCGGCTTTTGTTACTTCCTCTAATTCGCTTCTTTCTTCAGACGGTAAGTCCAATCCTATTACGTTTACTATGATTTTTTCAGGCCCGTTGAAATATTTTTCAGCCATTTGAATCGGATTTCCTCCACAGGTCTCTTTACCGTCTGATAAAATCCAGATTACTTGCTCGCCCATGATTCCTTCACCGTTCATCTGCTGTGCGGACATTTCTATAGCCGCTGCCAGTGGAGTCCAGCCCGTCGGCTTAAGATTTTTAAGTTTAGTTCTTATATCGTCTTTATTTGGCGTAGCCATAGGGAAAAGAACCTCTACACCAGCACATGATTCTGCCTTGCCAGCTTCATCATTATCGCCTTTATGGCCGAAAGCCAGAAGCCCGACCTGCACACTGCCACCCAGAGTTTCAACAAATTCATTCACAGCTTCTGTAGCATGGTTCAATTTCGTTTGGCTGCCGGCTTCTCCCGCCATTGAGCCTGAAACATCCATTGCAACCATAAGCCTGCTTACTGGGCCACCCATGCCGGACTGCCCGCCCATACCATTTGCGTTCATATCATCGGGAGATGCAAACTCGTATGTGCCCATTGCTACTTGCTCGGCATCTGTCAAGCATTTATCGAAATTACTAGCACCTACCGCATCCAGAAAAATAACGTTATCTGTATCAATCGAGTACATATCTTCTGGTTCTTGCTCATCTCCGCATCCCACAAAAGCAATAGCCGCTATAATTAGATATATCAATTTCATAAAACCCCTTTTTGTTTATTATCAATAGTTATTCTTGCTCTAACTTAACGAAACACTTTACTATCTATTAGATATATTTAGTTACTGATATTATTTATTTACCTCAAACATAGATATTTTTCGGAAGTATGAACATCGAAATCTTAAAAAATATTATAGCGGAGAGTGCCCTGCCAGGTGAGAGGGGTCATATTCTCATGACGCCCCGAACCCAGCACGGTATCGCTAGGCCTAGGAAGTCTGGCAAACTAAAACCTAAAAAGTCCGCCGTGATGTTGCTTCTTACAAGCGGAAGTGATGGCTTGGATGTAATTTTTACTCTTCGAAGCAGTAAACTACGGAGTCACTCAGGACAGATATCTTTCCCCGGTGGCAAAATCGATCACGGCGAAACGCCAGTAAAGGCTTCCAAAAGAGAGACCAGAGAGGAAATTGGCATACCTGAGAATGAGGTTGAGATCATCGGTGACCTTACTCATATCCATGTGCCGCCCAGTAACTCAGATATTTATCCTTTTGTAGGATATACAGAGCGAAAACCTTTCATAAACAGCCCCGAAGAAGTGGAGGAATTGATTACCGCTCCTTTGAGATATGTAGCTGATCCGGCAAATATAAAAATGATGGAAAGGGTTTTCGACGGAACGAAATATCAGGTACCGTATATAGATATACATCCTAAAGTGCCGCTATGGGGTGCTACAGGCATAATAATCGGGGAAATGATGCAAATTATCTCAGACAGTGGAATTAAATAAAACTATCTTATAGATTTCTAAGAATCTGAAATCCGAGATGCACGTTATCGAGCGACCAGGTATCGCTATTGAATGAAAGCGGCCTCGGGGCATTGTCGAAAATTCCGGCAAGGTGGATATTGGTATTGTTGGATACTATGAATTTGAAGAAATGACCGCCTACTTCCATTTCCAAACTCCCGGAATAAGTATCATATCCCTCGCTCCAGCCATTTATTACATGGCTACCTTCGGCATTTATACTCCATACGTCATCGATATAAAACTGAGCATACCACCCTATATTTGCGGTTGTGATATTTTCGAACCAAAAAGGATTGGCATTATAAAGCCCGCTGCCGATAACTCCGAGACCGAGTGTCTTATCGAAAAGCATTGTGTTCGCTATAAGCGATAGGTAAGCCTGCATGTGGCCGGCTGTAGTTAGGTCATTCTTTGCAAGATAAGCCCCGCCGGCGTTATACGCGAATGCTAGAGGAATATCATCGCTATCGATATTCAGAAAATTATGCTTTAATTCCAGATCATAGGTACCGAACTCATTTGTTCTGGCTATCTGAACGAGTATATCGTCTGTAATGGCATATCCCAGCTTCATCCGCATCACTACGCTGCCGTCGATACCGTATAGCTCTTCCAGCCCGTCGGATGTTGGCTGTCTCCATCTATGCTGTATCCCGTATAGGAAATCCCCTTGTTGCAAAGTGGTAGCTGTAGGGAGATTAATGGCGTTGCTCGCACTGAAGGTAACAAGTTTTGGTACTGTCTGGCTCTCGGTATCTCTTTGCCAGCTCGACTGGCCGCTCAAGTCAGCTTGAAGTAAAATAATAGCCAGAGTAGTTAGGCAGTATAACAGGATGCGCATGGGGACTGTTTTTGGTTTTGAAAGAGTCAGTGTTTCAATTTACTTTTTTCATATCGAATCTAATGACAAGCTCTACATCTTCATCCACTTCAGCACCCATAAAACTGGGTATCTCTATCTTATGCTCGTTCAGATTAACTATGAAGTCTGTATTTATTGATAAACCGCTACCTTTTTCAGCTATTGTAGCGGTGATTTTTTTCTTGCGAGACTCACCTTTTACCTCAAAAGTACCTTCAGCTATAACTTCATAGCCTTTTGATGTTTTCTTGGATGAAATGACAGTACCTTCGAATTTTGCAAAAGGCCATTTATCCGTAATTAGATAATCTTCCCGCATGTGGCTGTTACGCAGTCCGATACCAGTATCCAGATCGTTTAGATCTACTTCAAAATACATATCAGCATTTTTATAATCTTTGTTTTTAGTCAGCAGGAAGCCGTCTATTTTCTGTGTAACACCTTCAAAATCACTCAGCGGGGCGTCAGAGATAAATGTTACTAGATTCGCATCGGATTTATCTACATGATATTCCGCTGCAACAGAATAAAATAAAGATGATACAAACAGTGATATAGATAATATTATATGTCTCATATTTATATTTCTTAATTAATTGGGGTTAGCGCCCAATCTGACCCATTTTTCAATAGAGTCGATTACAGGCGTAGGGTGAGGTTCAAAATCACTGTAGGGCGGTGGCATTACTGTACCGCCTCGGCCTTTCATTCTTCTGATAATTAGACTCTCATCTGTATCACCGGGTTTAATGTATTTCGTACCGACAAGTTTCATCGTTTCACCTTTTCTCAGATCAGGAGCCAGCCCGCCGCCGTTATGGCAGCCGCTGGTAGCACAGGTAGGGGTGAACACAGAATCCTGAATATAAGTCAGATTAGCCATAGGTGTTCTTGTAACTACCGTGGTATCAATAATAATATCGATTGGCGGCCTGTCAGCTTCGGTTATTATTCCGTCCTCACATGAGGTAAAGTATATCGCAAGCACAATTGAGAGTATCAGTAGTATTCTTTGTCTCATATCCTTGAAGTTAATATCATTTTATTGATACAAGTATAACACTATAATCTAGTATTTGTTAACACGTAAATAGTTGATCTATGTTGAAAAAGATGCATGAATAAATTGATACCAATCATGTGGAAAGTATATCGTTCACTTAGGATATAACAAATCCCACAATTATTTCTTTCCAGTAATTATGCCACTCACGAACAAAGCACACTTTACATTCGAGGATCTTTATACGATATTCGGAGCCGGTTCGATATTCAATATGGATAATGATGCTACCTTCACCGGTGTATGCACCGATACCAGATTAATAGAAGAAGGCAATATCTTTGTTGCACTCGAAGGTAAAACCGATGGGCACTCCTATATTACTGAAGCAGTTGAAAAAGGGGCTAAGGCATTACTTATAAGTGCCCAAAAGCTAAAAGAAGGGCTGGAGATTCCTGATGATATCGGAGTTTTGAGTGCCAGAAGCACTCTTACGGCGCTTGGTGTATTAGGTAGATACCATCGCGATAGGTTTGACGTGCCGGTTATCGCGATCGCCGGTAGCAACGGAAAAACATCTACCAAAGAAATGGTCGCTCATTTCCTTAAACCAGCGTTCAACATACTCAAAAGCGAAAAAAACTATAATAACAAAATAGGTGTACCCCTTACCCTGCTCCAACTTGAAGGAAAGCATACTGCTTGCGTTCTGGAATTAGGGACAAACCAGTTCGGGGAAATTCAGTTCCTTTCTGAGATATCAAACCCGACCCATGGGCTGATAACAAATATCGGTACGGAACATCTAGAAGAGTTCGGGGATCTGGATGGAGTAGAGATGGAGGAAACAGCCCTATTTGGCTGGCTAAGGCAGCAGAACGGCCATTGCTATATAAACGTTTCCGATAGCAGGCTTGATAAATACGCTGACCACATGGAAAAAGTAGTAGCTTACTCCTATAACGGTGAAGAAGCTCATATCGAAGGTAATATCTCAAAAGACAAGACAAACCCTGAACATCAAATAATAACTCTTAAAAAAGAGAACGCCAAATTCGCGGTAAACTTGCCTTTTAGCGGAAAAGCCAACGCGATGAACGCTATAGCCGGTATAGCTGTGGCGATGAGTTTTGAAATATCAAACGATAAAATCACGGAGTCTGCCAAGAATCTGACGCTCCCGACCTATGACGAGGGATATGGTAGAATGTATATTTCGGAGATAAATGGCCGGACTATAATCAACGATACTTATAACTCGAATTCAGATTCGGCACTTATCGCACTTGACGAGCTACAGTCTATAGAAAACCGCGACAATAAAATTGCTGTATTAGGTGATATGAAAGAGCTAGGTGAAGCCTCATCCGCTGAACACCTTAAGATAATTGAGAAAGCTGTTTCAATAGCTGATAAGATAATACTTATCGGCCCGGAATTCAGAAAAGCTTTGGATACATCAGGATACTCAAATGAAAAGATCACGGTTTTCCAAGACGTAAATGTTGCTGTAACTACTTTGAGTGAGCTTCCTGTAGGTTCCGCTGTACTTTATAAAGGCTCCAGAAGCATGAATATTGAAAGACTTGTTCCTAAAAACCTATGACACGCTGAAAAATAACAGTCAGACATTTATTAAAAAACGACCTACTTTTTTGTTATTATCAACGATTAAATTATATTACATAGACATACGATTGCCAAAGATGCCCATAGTACTTCATGAGAATAATTACTCCAACAACGTTAGATACGAAACTCAACAAGAAAAACCCGCCCCATCTGATTGATGTGAGTGAAGAAGACGAGTTTGATGAAGAGAACTTCGGAAACCCGATCAACGTCCCCGCCTCTAAATTTGGCGAACAAGTGCCGCAGGAGTTCGAAAATATCGATGAATTCGATGAGATCGTTCTGATCGATGGTAATGGTGAAAAATCCAAAGAAGTAGCAGCTAAGCTTAAAGAATTCGGCTATACTAAGGTAACCGTTCTGGAAGGCGGTATCCAGAACTGGTACGCCCAAGGTTATGAATAAAAATTATATTAGGTTTCTGGTGTAACAGATTCTCCATTTGACCTGAACAATTGTACTCAATTGTAACCATTTGTCCGTAATAACAGTCTAAAGATAGAAAATTATACTATCCAACCAGTTAAATTTGATTTGAAACGGACTTTTCTAATCATATCTCTATTATATGCTTGCACAAGCCAGGCACAATCCTTTTACCCTATAGTAGGTGATAATGAGAACGAACACGAGATCGGTGGCGAGCTTATGTATATCAACAGCATTGATAACAAGAGAATACACACTGGTTATGATCCCGTATTCGACTACTCATTTTTCGAGATAGAAGGATATACATATCTCGATATGGTTTGGCCTGATTGGGCTTACCCGATAGGGGATACAGTTACTGTAGGCGATATTTCTCATTTTCTATGGGTATTGCCAGTTGATACCACATACTCGATAATAAAACTCGGCAGCGGACTGAAAGATCAGAAAGTTCTTCTTTCTGAAGCAGAATATGCCCCCGGCTATTTGAGCGGCGGCTTGGTTTATATGTACGACCCCGTATCATCCGGTATAAGCTATAGACTAAAGGATAAATCAGTGGTATTTCCTCTCAGGGGTGAATCTATTAATGCTGACCGGGTAAATCTACTGGCCAACACAATGGAATTTAAATATGCCGTTCCCGCCAATGACGGAACTTTCTTCGGTGTTCCGTTCCAAGCTGATAATTGGTTGGCCAATTTCTATAATCAGGATTTGGAAATCGTAGCCAGCGGATACAATAAATATGGCAGAATCGGAAACGGTTTGGTCCCTGTTTCTCCGAGCGGTAGCGATAGGTTCACTTATATCGACAGTAATGGTAATAAAGCATTCAACGGAGCTTTTAACAGTGCTGGAAACTTCGCATCAGGCAGGGCGCTAGTCAAACAAGGTAATAGTCTCTATTATATTGATACCGATGGCAAAAAGGTAATAGATAATATTTTTGACGGTACCGCTTTTGATGAAACCGGGATAGCCGCCGTAAAAAAGGCGGACGGCTGGGTTATGATAGATACCGAGGGTAAAGTAATTTTAGATAGATATTTCTCCCAAGTACAGCAACCGAGTGAAGGTGCTCTGCCCATTTACTATCAAGGTGGATGGCAGTTTATAAGTAACGAAGGCAAACCAATCACAAAAGAAAAATATTTGTATATCACCCCTTACAAGAACGGATTCGCAAAAGCATGGAAAAAAGAATACGGTTATAAATACCCGAAACTTCTGCTGATAGATAAAACCGGAGAAGAGGTAAAGACCCTTATCGATTATGATCGATACAGGAATATTTATGCGAGATTTGATAACAAAGCCAAAAAATGAGAGATAAGCAATTAAAATCCAGATCGCATGTAGAGAGAAGCGACTACTTTTCTCTGGTTGACCACCATCCTAAACAGATGGCGGTTCTGTTAATATTGATGTCCGTTATATCGGCTGCTGTTTTTATCGGTATCCTTCCCTTACTGGAAAGTTCTTTCGCTAATTATCTGTTGGGCGAAGTTGTTAACGATGGTTCCGAAGTACAGTATCTGATAGAGGAAACCTCTGAGCCACGGGAGACGAGTTATTTTGCTTACTGGGCGATTGACATTTATAAGGACACTACATCGGAAGCTAGATATTGGGTAAACCCGCTGCTTTCGCTTATCACGCCATGTATATTCGTCGGTATTATTTTCGGACTGATGATAAGTTCCGTGCTTCCGATGGGTATAGGTTATGTAAGGCAGCAGATAGAGCGAATTATCGCTGGCTTTTTGGATGAATTGACCCTAAAAGCTTTCGGGTTTCACAGTGCGGAGGAGCGAAAACGTATAGCAGAGAAAATTCTTAACGCTGATCTGAGAGATTTGCACGACTATGAGCTTGAGTGGGACTCAACTTTACCCGATCTTATCGCTATGCATAAAGGCCTGAAATGGATAGGCGGATCGACAGGATACAGGCTGCTGCACTTTATGGATGGTTTCCGCATCTATATGCGATTCTTCTTTACCCAGAACTATTCCAATATTATTTTAGGCTTGGTATATGTGGGTGCAGCTGTACTGATAATAATTATCGGCCTGCGGGGGCTGAAATTCATACCCGCAACAGAACCTTCACTAGTGTTTTTCTCGCTCGGGCTGGAATTTTCACTTCTTCTCTTATTCGCTATAACCATTATGTTCTCAAAAGAGGAAGAGGAAACCCACAAGCATCAGATCGAATCCAGACCAGCCGAAATCAACGGGGCTTTCGGGTCGCAAAAGGAAGCCGAAAATCTACTCAGTATGTTCATTAAAAAAGGAAAGGATCAGTAGAAATCAGATTCTACATATTCCTTTTCATATTATTTAGCGGAAGCTTGAATTCACCATTGACAGCTGTTAGAACCTCGTCACCCATCTGTTGGTTTCTTTCTACATTTTCAGCTGTAAATGTGCCTTCAAGATAATCCCCGCTTGCAGAAGTGACATTGACCGTTCCGTTGCCTGCGTCTGTTCGGAATGCTAAACCGTCTATTTCGATGAATATATTGCCGTTTTTCTGCCTGTCCAATGTATATTCGCCCTCTTCTGATATACCCCCGAGATCTAGTGTAACAGCGATATGCTGTTCGTCCATATCGTTATCATCAAAAGTCATCCAGATAAACGTTGCCTGATCTCCTACATTTGCCTGATATCTGTATACTTTCTCAAAAGTCTGATCTTTATAGCCGCTTATACTAAACATTACATCCGTATCAGGGGCTTCTGTAAGCATACCCTCCTCACCTGAGCCGCCGTATTGATTCTCGGTTTCTTCTATCTGCTTGCTGACCTGTTCACCGATCTCTGCGATTTCGTTCATCCGGTCATCCAGACCATCACCACATGAAGATATCAGAAAAGCAAACCCTACAGCACAAACAGTTATGACAGTATTCTTGACAATACCCTTCCATTATATTTTTGAAAAATAGTTTTTAATTTATTTACCGAGTCTCGGTATTTTGAAGCTACCGTTGATAGTTATAGGCTCAGCCCCGAATGTAGATTCCTCCGTCAACACGATATCGGTTACCGTACCTTCAATAAAATCATCACTTATTGAAGTGATAGTCACCGTTCCGTTTTCTGATCCAAACATAAAATCTTGCATAGAAAAAGATGCTTTTTGCATTGGTGCATTCTGTGTCTGGTAAGTACCAGTTTTCTGATCGTTAATTGCAAACCCGAAGCTTGTACCTCCTTTCTTCCAGCCTTCCAGCTTGATCATCACCATAATACCATCCATCATATCATTGGCTAGCGCGTCGATAGCAGTATCAAAATCCTTATCGATAAAGCCCGAGGTAGAAAAGGAAATCTCCGCCATTTCACCATATTCGGTTATCGGTTCATCTTCCGAAGTCTTATATTTTTCCTGTAAATCACTAATGGATTTGTCATAACGCTGTTTAGCAGTCATATCTTCGGCATTCACTTTCACGGTTTCGATTGATTCAGCAGAATCTGACATTTCTTGAACATCATCTCCGCCACCGCAAGCGACAAAAAGTGGCGTCAAGCCAACAGTAAGATATTTTTTCCAGTTACTCATTTGATATAGATTTGATTGAATTAACATTGACATCTGAATAAATTAATAAAATTTTGTTCATTGTCTATATTTATGCGAGAATATTAACACAAAATTCCCTTAATCACTCAATCAGCATCCTGCAAAAACTCGGTGGCAGAGCTTGTCGAAGTCACAGCACCACCGATCTTCTGCCAACGTCTTGTCATATTTAGTGTCACACAGAGCCTGTCGAAATATAAAACAAGACTTTAGATTTACCCTATTCAGTTCTAGTAGCCCCGAGGCACTGCCTCGGGGAAACACCGTTCTCCATATCAAAACTCAAATACCAGGTTTGCAGTCGCATACCTTCCGAGCATTGTACCGCCGAATATCTGGTAGTGGCGGCGATCAAGTACGTTGAATACATTTACGCCAAGATCGATATTATCGGTCAGTTCTACAGCAGCGTTCATATTCAGCACCCAGTATTCAGGAACGACACCTTCTATAAGGCCAGCTATCCAACGGAAGCCTTGAACCCCGCGGAAATCCGCTCCTACAAGCCATGGAAAATCACCTTCTTTTTCATCGTAAGTGGCTCCGATGCTGACGCGGTTAGGGGATGTATTGGGGAGGATTTTATTTTCATCAGTTCCTTCTTCTTGATCTCTGACGGAAACCCCGAGCCAAGAATAGTTTGCTCTGAACGACAGTTCATCGCTAAGGTAATAGTTGGCGCTCAGTTCTACCCCGTATTCGTCAACCCGGGCTATATTGCCAGGCGCCACAATTACGTCGATTGAACCGTCGTTCGGGTTCAGGGCTAGCCCGTTATAATTCCTATCACCTCCAAGGCTCTGCTTAAGCAATGTATCTGCTTCGGCGATGCCATAACTGTTTGCTGGTGCATATATACCGGTTACTAATCCAGGCAGCGGATTTGAGATAAAATTCGAACGTACATTGTAGTAAAGGTCTGTCGTTATAAAGAGGTCGTCATTGATTATTCCTTTATAGCCGATCTCATAGCTTACCGCGGATTCAACGTCGATATTTTCGTTACCGTAGTTCCATACATTTGTTACTTCGCTCAAGCCGAGAGCATCCACACCATATTGCGCAGCTATAGCCTGATCAACCGAATCTAGATTGAATATCGGGGCACCCGCTGGGGATACTCTGAAAAATTCAGGATAGCTGGGGCGTAAGAATGATCGGTTGACTGTAGCACGGAAAACCTGATTATCAATCGGTTCCCATACTATGGCAGCCTTTGGAGAGAGCTGAGGGTCGAATAATCCGCCTGATGCTACATCAAACCTGTTTGCTACTATAAAGTCGAGATTCTCTAGCAGTTCATATTCTAATTGCCCATATACGCTGTAGAAACTATATCTTACATCATCAGGGTTTAGTAGTGGTAATGACTCAGCTACTGAAGTATTGACATTCTGTAGCTCATAACTTGCCCCTGCGATCACTCTTAATTTGTCTTCGAGAAATATATCATTCCATTGTGCCTCGGTATGATAAACATCCGATCTCTCGCCGCTTGTAGCCGCAGCGTTCATAACTACCTGTGTTACTGGGGATTCACGGCGTATCCAGTGGGACTGAACAGACCAATTATCAGAATTGTAAGCGGCACGCAAAAAAGGTTTATTTATCTCATCTATAAGAATACGTCCCGTCTGGTTAACGTAATACTCATTCCCGTACTTGGACCCGCCACCCTCTAATGTCAGAACTTCATTTTCATCTAAATAATAATCCAATCTACCGCTACCGAATATATTGAAAGCGTTCTTGTTATCATTTATCATGTCGGCTATGGTATAATCGGGTGTGATGTCGTCAAACCCCGGCCGCGCACCCGGCCTGTCAGGTGCGAGCCCAGCATATTCTAGCCTTCCGCCATCTATCGGCTGACCGTTGAAGCCGAATTCTCTGGAGTTTACCCACACCTGCCGTTGGGTTGATCCGCCTGCTGATACTTTGAAGAAGAGATTATCGGCGATTTCCGATGCGTGTCGAACGTTTCCTCTAAATGTCTCGAATTCACCCCCGCCGATTTCTACTCTAGTACCGAGTGCGTCTTTCGGAGATGTTGTCGTTATATTGATTACCCCGTTATATGCGTTCATTCCGTACAGGGCTGAGCCTGGGCCGCGTACAACCTCCATACGCTCTATATCGCCGAGGCTTGTCCAGAGCGAGTTCCACTCCATCAGGTTTAGCAGTGGGGTAGATGGATCAATTCCATCAACAAGTACAAGCACACGTCGGTTGATAGAGTTATTGAACCCGCGGGTGTTGATATTGAAGTCGTTCATACCTGATTGGACTACATCCACACCTGGAAGGTGTTCAAATGCTTTACCGAGTTGCCCGTGAGAAGTCTCCTGTTCTATATCACTTCGTGTGATAAGTGATATGGCTGAAGGTGCCTCGGTTAGTTTCTGTAGCCGGCGGGATGACGAATAGACTTCCAGCTCGTCCACATTATAGGTCTTGATACTGGCGACTATATCATTCGACTCTACGGTATTACCATTGACGGTAATTTGCTTTTCTAGCTTCTGAAGGCCACCACCTTCTACCCTAAGTGTATATGTTCCGTCCGGCACATTTGGAAACTCAAATTCCCCGCTGTTGTCAGTGGTGGTGCTTTCGCCGAGTTCTACGAGAACTACCCTTGCGTTGAATATCTCTTCGCCTGAGTTTTGTTCTACAATTTTTCCTGAGTAGCTACCCGCTAAAAGAGTAAGGGGCATTGCAAACACCATAATAAATATGGCTTTTTTTATGTGGTTGATCATGTTTTGATTTGAACCCATATTAATTGATCTGATTGAGTTTGTTTTTCTTTAGAATAATAAGCGATAGTATCAATGATACCGCTGATACCGCCGCACCTATATTATAAGCATATATGATATTCTCTCTTCCGCCTGCGGATGCCATAGCATCTATGCTGAAAAATGTTATCAAGATACCAACCACAGCCGGCCCCAGTGATAACCCGAGCTGCGTAACTGAGCGGTGAAGTGAAGTATAGATAGCCCGCTTTCGGTTCCCCGATAACTTAAGTACCCAGAACTGCATATTTGGCGTATTGATACCGAAGCTAAAACCGAACAGTATAAGCAGGGCTATGATACCGCCCAGGCCCATGTACGGCATAAGAAGGAATACTATGGTAAAAGCGGCAAACTGAATCCTGAGAAGGTTAAGATGGCCGAATACAGGTAAAAGCCGCCTGAACATGAAAGCAGACGCTGCCGCCGCAAAGGACATAAGTGATAAGAAAAGACCTGCCTGTAGCGCTTCAAGTTCGAAGACGTTTTTCAGATACTGGGGCAGATAGGTAAACATAGCACCGAGTATCAAGAAAAAAGAAAGCATGTTAAATAGTGATATCTTTCTGAATTCGCGGCTGGATTCATATTCCAGATCTGATTTATCAAACTTGAATAGCGTTGTGATAAGCTCGCTCGGCCTTACGGAGCTAGTCTGTTTCCAGTCGTTTTTGAAATAGCCGAGATATAGTACCAACACAAGATATCCGAATATTGAAAGCATGAACGGAAGGTTCCATCCCTGCTGACCTAAAGACCCGCCTATTAGTGGGAAAGTAGCTGTTCCGATAGATAGTATCATACCGTTGAGGCCGGTATTTTTTGCGAGCCTATCACCGCTATACACATCACCGAGAAGCGATATATTCAATGCGCCTAAGGGGGCTGAACCCACGCCCTGCACAAACCTGAAAAACACTAGCCATCCGAATGACGGCGCGAAAGCACAGGCTATACCGAAGGTAGCATAAATAAGTAGAGCTGGGATTAATACGGCTTTGCGGGAAAAGCGGTCGGCAAAGTAGCCATAGATAGGGGTTAGGAATATTCCGGGGACAGTATAGATGGACATCAAAATGCCTACATCTTCCTGCCTGATCTGATAGAACTCTCGTATCAGCGGAAGTACGGGGCCGATAGAGGTAATGCTCAACACCGATGCCAGCGTTATCATGGCGATAACCACAAAGTGCATTTTCTGTGGCTCCATGGTTTCCTGTGCTGGCTGCTGGGAAGGATTCCCAGTAATATTTTTATTATCTTTCATAAAGTTTTATCTGTTGCCAATCGGTCTAAATATTCAATCTTACAGTCGCTATAAGCGCGATTATCTGCAGCATACCATACACCATTAGCAGCAAGGCATTATTGAATAATGTCTTGTTCAGCACAGGTCCGGTTTTATTGATTATATCTGAGCAGAGTTTAATTGCTAAAGGAAGAGATAGAAACGGAAGGCCGAAAAGCCAGTGATCCATCTGGAAAATCGTAACCGCCCCGGCAAAGTATGCAAGGGCCGTAACCACCACATAAAGCATGATAGCGTTCTTAAGGCCGATCCTTACGGGCAGAGTAAGCTTTTGAGAGCGTTTATCGGTATCGTGATCGCGGATGTTGTTAACCGCGAGAATGTTAGTGGCGAACAGCCCTATCGGTACTGATAGCCAGAACACTTCATTGCTCAGCTCGCCTACTTGCACATAGTAAGTACCGTTTACCGCCACGACTCCGAAGAAAACAAATACGAAGATATCGGCGATACCGAGATAGGATAATGGAGCTGGGCCTCCTGTGTAAGCGTAGGCAAAATACATCGATAATATCCCTGTAAGGAATATCCACCAGTCCGATAGCCAGACAAGATACATACCCATAGAGAAAGTGACAGCGGCAACAACCACAGTACCCCAGATCATCTGTTTAGGTGTAATTATACCATGAACAAGGCTTAACTTAGGGCCTTTACGATCCGCCCTGTCCACCCCGTTCCTGAAATCATATATCTCATTTACGAAGTTGGTGATTATCTGAATACCGATAGCGCATAGGAGTGTAAATATAGATGCTACCCAATTGACCTCACCCGTATCATGGTATATCGCGGCCACACCAAGAGCTACCGGTACCATACTGGCTGGCATCAGTTTCGGGCGAGTAGCATTATACCATTGTTTGAGTGTCGGCATTCCCTATAGACTGTTTTTGAACAATCGTATTTTGGTTGACTACTAAATTAAGGTAATGCTACCCATTATGATATAACTAAAATCTAATACTGTATAGATGAGGGAGATGCTAACTATAGTATGTAGTGGGAGATAATTGACTGGTCGTTGTTAACTATTCTTAGATACATATCATGGATTAAAAATATTGATCATTTATATTAACTATTCAGTATCAAATTACAGCCTACTTGAACTTCGTTGCTAATTGTATCATTTAGTTTATTATTTCAATACCCTTATGGTCGCAAGGGTCCAATAGTTTTCCTTATGATATTCATATTCTGATATTTCGATAGTAACATCATCTAATAGATAAAATACTTAGAAGTTTTGTATTTTTATGAGAGATAGAATTTATCAGAATTGGGATTCCCTTCAAGTCACATCACATTTTTTAACATGAAGATACTGCAAATTATATTAATATTGCTGACAATGTTTAGCTGCCTTTATTCAGAACCATTTGATAAAGACGGAGACGGCTATCTAGAAGTTCGTGACATCAATGATTTTGAATGGATTAATGCAGACGTTATTAGATTGGGCTATAACTATGAACTAATTAGTGATTTAGATTTTACTTTTGATGATAGCCAAATATCATCACCTTTAGGAACTCGGGAATCGCCTTTTATAGGTCATTTCAACGGTCATGGATTTAGATTGTTGAATATGAGTATTGAATCTTTACCAACTTACACAGGTCTTTTTGGATGCATAGGAAATAAGGGAAGAGTTGACAGCATATCATTGGTTGGATATCCTAATAGCGGATCTGCTATTGATAATAACAAAAATATTATTTGTGATATTAACTTGGGATGGATAAATGGAGTCACTATCAGAGGTGATGAAGAGAGTGGTCATATCAGAAACCCTCTCGTAGGTAAAAATGAGGGAATAATTTCCCATATCCAGTTTGTGGGAAGTTTACGTTCAACCTGTATCGCACGAATTAATTTCGGTATAATTACAAATTCTTCTGTTTCCGGGACAACTGTTTTAGGAAATGCACAAGGAGTCCTGGTAAATTCTAACCGCGGCTATATAAAAAATTGTTCTGTAGAAGGTGATATTAACGGAGGTAGGGTTATTGGGGGTATTAGTTCGGATAATTTTGGTCAAATTGAAAACTGTTACGTTTCATCTAATATTAAATGCGACTCACAATGCGATGGAATTATCTCTCAAGGCATTCATGGCATAACAAATTCCTATCATCTCGGTAAAATCAATACAAATGATAGCGAGAAAACTAATATCCCCAATTTAAATGAAATTACAAAACAATGGGACTTTGTAAATTTCTGGGAGATTATACCCGGTGTCAACAATGGTTATCCAGTTTTGAAGCAAACCGACCATAGTTACGGAATACCATGGGATTTTGACGATAACGGTATGATCGATATCGATGAATTCCAAGATTTGCTCTGGTTATCGGAAAGTAACTGGATGATGAGATATGATATGGAACTGATTAATGATATAGATGCAAATGAATCTCACAACTATACTTCGTTCATAGCAAACGATCCAGGGGTGGATGCTCCCGGATTTACTGGTACTGGTATTAAACCATTAGGGAATATATATGCGAAGCTGACAGGTACTTTTGAAGGTAATAATAAGAAGATAAACAACCTTCATAATTGGAGTAGTCAATATCATACGGGATTTATTGCCCATATTGATACGAGCGGGGTTGTTCAAAATCTAACTCTAAACAATCTTTATCATGACGGGATTGGTGTTATAAGCGGGTTTGTAGGAATCAACCTGGGTAAAATTGAACATTCAAGGGTAACCAATGGCGAACTTTTTTCAGAATTCAGAACATCTGGTGGTTTTGCAGTTGAAAATAGGGGTGTAATTTACAATTGCAGTTTTGAAGGGAAATTATCAGGCAGCGCAGGCAATGGTTTTATTATTTCTAATTTCGGTAATATAGAAAAGTGTTATTCAATCGCTGATATAATTTGTGAGAAGACCATTTGCGGTTTTGCGAGTTCAAGCAGCGGAATTGGTAAAATAAAAAATTGTTTTGCTCGCGGTACGTATAATTCAAATGCTAAAGTATTCGGATTTGCCAACACGCTATTTGCTTCTGATGTAAGAAACTGTTATGTAGCTGCAAATATTATTTCGCAATCTTCTTTTAGTGGTGAATTTACAAATAGAATTAGTAATAATATCACAAACTGTTATTATGATAGTGACTTGAACGCTTTACAAGATTACAACAAGGCTAAGGGGCTTTCAACTGAACAAATGAAAGACCAAAATAATTACAACGACTGGGATTTTCAATCTGTTTGGGGGATAGAACCAAATATAAATGACGGATACCCATATTTCTTACCACAGGTTCCAACAAGCGCAGATTTATCAATAGAGAACAAAATAAAGAATTTATATTCTATTTTTCCAAACCCTACTTCTGGTGAATTATATATCTCAATAAATTATAACGATAAAATAGGATCGATTTACTCTGTATATTCCCTAAATGGTCAGAATGTGTTTTCAGGTAATATCATATTAAATAAACTGATAGGAATTGATAGACTGGAAGCAGGTTCTTATTTGTTATCATACAGCATCAATGACATACCTATCACTAACAAACTGATTATACACAAGTAAATTAATATAGATACAACATATTTTCCAATTTACAATCATAATTTAGAAAATTTCATTCCCTTTAGATAGAAAATAATTTTTCAGAAAAGTGTATCCATACAGTACTGCGTTGTTCAAGTTGCTGATGGAATGATTGCATTTATAGATATCTAATCACAAGCAAATATAATCTTAAGTAAAAGTTTATCAAAAACTACAGCATGGAGAATAGACTTTAACCAAGTATATGAAAGGTATATTCAATATATTTTTGAAAAAGCAGCATTAAAAATAGGTGCGGGTTTCAAAAAAAACCAAAAGATATTTTCTAAGAGTGATTATAGATACAGGTGGTCCCTTTCTTATCTAGAACCTGATTGTGAAGTCTCTAAAAATGGCTGTACTGTTTTCATAGACGCCAAATATAAATCACATTTATATAATATTAATACCGAATCGGATATTCTCAAAGATTCTCATAGATCAGATATACATCAGATATTTGCTTACTCTTTGTTTAATAACAATTCTCAGAAATTCTCTTTTCTAGTTTATCCATCAAGTGAAATAATATTCTCTTATAGAGACTATTGCAATAGTAATAATAATACAGAGAGCCGAGTAAATATTATAGGCCTACCATTTTCTACGAAATTATTAAAACAAAGTATCGATTTTGTAGCTAAAAAATTAACTGGTATATTAATTGACTAGTTGTATAATATATGCCCCCCCCTCCACCGATGAAATCACATACCCATCACCTAACTCCCTCCAGAACTATTGAAACTGTATCTTTAGAAAAGGATAACAGAGGAAAGACCCTCTACATCTACAATCACGAGGGTAACTCCTTCCGCCTGTTCGAAGATGGGGTGTGGCTTGAAAATTTTTTAGAAGGAGGCGCTGAAGTCTGCCTGCACTTTGATAATGAAGAAGAGCAGGATGATTATCTGATGGAGTACCCATCAGGGGTCCGATCATGATATGTAATCGGGCCCCGCTAGGCTATGCCTTACTTACCCATGCCACCTGGCTTGCAGCAGTCCGGTAGGTTGCGGAGACCTCGCTTGGTGGCTTTTGTGTCATCGGCATCATATCCCGCCATGTTGATAGCTTTCTTTATCGTTTCTTTTTCCAGATCCTCATCCTCGTAAGTTACTGTAAGTACTTTGGACGCAATATCCAGATCGCAGCTTTCTACGCCAGATAGATCGTTAACCGCCTCTTCAATAGCCTCTTTGCACATATCGCATTCGGCAGAAGTGTTTATCTCGATTGTTTGTTCGGCTGCTAAAGCCGATACAGCAGCAAATATCATTATCGCGATATTTATTGTTATCTTTTTCATAGGTATTTTCCTTATTTATTTTATTGGTATTTTTATTAGATGTTGTTTTTAAGTCATCGGTTTAATAGAACGCATACCTGAACCCCGTATATATCATTCTACCAAAGATAGGTGCCCATATCTGGCTTGCATCAAACTGCTTGGAAAAAGGATTGTCCGCCGCGATAATAGCGTTCGGCTGTTGGAAGTCCAGTAGGTTTTCGCCACCTAAATATATCTCGAATCCCTCCCAGTCGTAAGTTATCTGTGCGTTGACTCTTAGCCAGCCGTCATATTCGCCGTTTTGTGGCAATCCTGATTGATTATTAGGATACCTGCCAGGCCCGTGGTAGGCCAGTGTAACGTCATAAGTCCATAGCCTCAGATTGGTGGCATACTCCCAGTTGAAAAAACCCATATGCGGGCTCATCAGCGGCATTTGGCGAAGCTCACCACCCATTTGTGCGCGAACGTCATTGTAACGGTAGCCGAGAAGAACGTCCATACGCTTAGCTGGCTCAAACCCGATATTGGTCTGGAATGAATTGGAATATCCCGCATCATCAAGCATTGTATAGATTATCTTGTCAGGGTCGGCATCTCTATCTGTCACAAACTGACGGGTAAAGTCCGTATGGTAGAAATCTATAGCAAAGTCTGCATCCATACCGAATAGTTCTCCTATCCAGTTATAGCTACCTCCGTAATTCCATGCGTCCTCTATCATCTGCTCGCCGATAAAATCTATCTCACGCCCCGATACGAGCATTCCCTGGGTCTCCGCTATATAGAACGGGACTCTCCAACCCCTGCCCGCCGTTGCTCTTAGGCTACTCGCATCATCTATCGAATACTTGAAATGTGCCCTCGGGGTAACCTGTGTGCCGAAAATATTATGTGCGTCCGCCCTAACGCCTAATACCGTTGTAAGGTTCGGTATTCCGGTGAAGGTATATTCCACAAAACCCCCTGGGACAATCTCATTCCTTTGGTAGCTGATAAAGCTATATTCCTCTTCGGTATAGTTAAGTATAAGTGAGCCTCCGGCCGAAAATTTATGCCCACCTGGATATTCTCCGGTTTCAAATATTACATTCGCATTGAAGAAGTCTTCCCGCCCTGTATAGATATTTCTCCCGATAAACGAATTCTGATCGTGGGAGTAAGCGGAAAGGATCACCCCAACACTGACATCGGTATCCATATCGAATATAGTACCCGATTTGGCCCAGCCTTCATACCTTTCGATACCGATGCCCACACCGTACTTATCGGAGTTCCTGTCAATAGATATCGGGGAGGATATCCCGCCGTGATAGCCCATCTGGCCGCCGAGAGTCTTGTTGTTGATAGCTTTAAAGCCTACCTGCCCGACTATCTCATCGCCCTCGTATTTTATCCTGCCCATAGCCGAGATATCTCTTTTGAGCGGGATATCAACGAAGCCGTCGTCGTTTCTGTCAAATTCAAATGGGCTTACTGAACCATGGAAGAAAAACATGGAATAAAGTTTATCCGATAGCTGTGGCGACCAGTCTATATTTAGCTCGCTTCGGCCGATCTGGTTTATATAGCCGTTCACAAATAATGGTTCAAGCGATTCCGGCTTTTTGTATTCTACGTTTATCTGGCCTGTTACCGATTCGTATCCCGTAGCAACCGTGGATGTACCTTTGGATATCTGGATAGAGTTCATCCATGAACCAGGAATGAAGTTCATACCATAAGGTATACCCAAGCCGCGAACGTTAGGGGTTTTTTCAGTCATTATCTGGGAGTATTTGCCGTCCAGCCCGAGAAGCGATATACGCTTAGCGCCCGTTACCGCATCCTGATAGTTGACATCTACCGTAGGGTTGGTCTCAAAACTCTCTGATAAATTACAGCATGCCGCTTTCGTCAAACCGCGGCGTGTGATGGTTTCGGAATTCGTGACCAGATCTGAATTCGTAATACGGGTTGGCGTATCACCTTCTACCAATATCTCATCTGTGGAGAAAGGAGAAAGATTTATGACTATTGGCTCACTGATATCAGTTATAAAAATACTAGGGTGTTTTTCATAGCCAGCGGCCCCCTGAATATAAAGTGAGTCTGGCAACAGACTTGGATCAACCTCTAACCGGGCCTCGCCTGTCGCATCAGTTATGCCACCTATTTTTTGGCTTTTGCTGAAATATAAGGATATCCCCGCAATGGGATCGCCATTAGAATTATCCTTAGCGGTGATAATGATAGTCGATTTATTATCTGGTTGGGCGTTGATTACAGTACACGCCGCAATACTTATAATAAGCAGATACCATAGCCTTTGAGGCAATGGAGTTATGATATTCATATTGTTGATTTATTGATGATGAAAGATACGTTTATTTGATTTTCGGAGTAATCAAACAGTATCTATATCATCTTCATCAGCGGTAGGGTAGAAATGCTTATGGCTTATTAAGTATACATCTATTCCGCTGTTTAGATACGGCGGATCGGTATTGGATATTTCGGATAGCCATATAGCATGACTTTTGTGGTAGCTATCGGTATAGCTAAATATAGAGCCTAGTAGGGTAGGTGTATATTGATGGAACGATAAATCCGCTGTGGTTTCTTTGAGCAGGAGAACCGCGGCTTCCAAATCCGCATCAAATTCCAAGGCTTTCTGTTCGCAACAAGGATTGTGCTCTTCTGAATCAAGTGGAATGTCGCCTATAAATCCGCAATCGGATAGATCGATCGCTTTAGGAATTTCTAGCGGAGCATCCTGGCTTTTGCAGCAGTTATCGGGCTCAGGTTCTTGTGGGTGAATGGCGTTGTCGGTAACATGGCATTCATCACCGAGCTCCTGAAAAAGACTAATGGAGGTCACTTCCGCAATGTGGCAGTGATGCACAGCCAATACAATCCCGCTATTACTCAGCAGAATCAAAATCGACATCAATATGGAAATCATTTTTATCACCATTATACTATTCGTTTGAGCGGGAGAAAAGTTATGATGGGGTAGCATTGTAATCCTACTTATCCTAAGAGAACTACATTATAAACAAAACCTTCCAGTATTTTATAAATTTAGCGTAAATTATTATGGTATGGTTCTTGTAATACAAACCATTAAGATATCGAATTTAGGTCAAAAATTAATAGCAATCTACATAATCAAAAACCTTGATTATGTTAAAAATATGATAGAATTATTTGGAAGATTTTAATAAAATATCGAAAGATGTATCTCAAAGTCCATCGGGAATAGCCAATGTAGCTAACTCCGCTGTGGAACCATTTTATGAAACGGTCTGTTTGTCTGACAACTCTAAACAATTAGCTGATCTGGGTTTTTTTGACAATTGGTTAGGTAAGGCTGATATAGCGAACAAAAGGAGTCTTCTTGATAAATTCTTAGCAGCTAACGCAGATATCTTTGACTTTATCGATGTAAAGCCTACTATTGAAAAAGTCAACTCAAGACT
Source organism: uncultured Hyphomicrobiales bacterium (assembly GCA_964462685.1). Taxonomy (GTDB): domain Bacteria; phylum Bacteroidota; class Ignavibacteria; order Kapaibacteriales; family UBA2268; genus CAYWYR01. The sequence goes on from CAYWYR010000010.1 coordinate 34,633, forward strand.
TGTAATCGCATACAAATCAGGTAAATATGTAGGTGTGATACCTTTGGTATGGCCTGATCCGGAAGTGAAGATAGGAGATCTATTCGTTTATCCTAGATTTCTGAAAAGAAATAGAGTATTCGAGTACGTAGAGTTAATAGATATAGTAAGTAAAGAGATAAAACTATCTGTTCTGAAAAATGAACGGCTGCAGAGTAAATCTGATTATCGCCCTATAGCATACCCTAAAGCGATAGATTTTATTAATTCTCTAGAAAAACTAATAGAAAAAGCATGGCGATTATTTGATAATAAAATAATAATATCCAATCTCTCTATGCATTTGCAAAACAGAGAATCATATCTCAAGAAAGAAAATGATACGCTTCTGGGCAGGACCGATAAATCTGAAAACGATATTCTAAATATATATCATGATAAGTATAATAGAATAAAGGCTGTTTTCATTATATGCAAAAATGAGTTGATGTCCCCGTATACACCATTAAGGATTAGGGAAAACTATAATGGTACACTCAACCGGTTGGATGAATATCTTTATGGAGATAAATCAAAGTTCACAAAAAGATATACCCTGAGGGTTAAAGATCAATCTATAATAAATAGTTGCGCTAGAAAAGCAGACGGTATATTACAAAACGACATGAACCGAGGAGTTGCTTGGAAGTATAATATGGAAGAGCTTTTCAGTAGTTATATTAATTATATCTTTATACGTGTATCTATGAGGATAGAAGGAAATACGGATGTAAATTTTCATGATAGTGATAATTCAGTTAATAATAATGTTGACAACCTGAAATATCAAAACCTGTTACATATCAACGATCAGCTTATCGCGGCAATAAATATAATGTTCGATATTGATTTTATCGCAAACAGTAAAAATATAGATTATATAAAATCAACAGTTGAAGATAGAATATATGCTGACCTCCCTTATACTTATCCTAAAATAGTATTCTTGTGTTATCCATCTAATATAGTATCTGCCAATTTAATAGATTATACAAGCCAAAAAGGTAAGATTGAGTATCAAATCTGTGTATTAGGTGTCCCATTATCCATAACAAAGTTAGATATGCTAGTAAGTAAAATATATGATGTATTTGCTGTCCAGATCAAATAATTAATATGTATAAATTTTTGCTTTTGCAACGAATAACCCATATATTCAATGCAGGATATGCAACGAATAGTAAAATATATTCATGAAAGAAAAGATTGGCCCCACTTCAAATGGGATGCTGAGTTATTTATGGGACTGCTCGGTGACGTACGAAACCTACAGGGGAGACTGGTAGGTAGGATAGCCACACTAGGATTTGATTTGCAGGATAATGCTACGCTTGAAACGCTTACTCAAGATGTAATAAAGTCCTCTGCAATCGAAGGCCACAAGCTGGATACCCAGCAAGTACGCTCATCGATAGCCAGTAAGTTGGGTCTACCCGATGCTGGCCTCTTTCCTATTGACAGAGATGCCGAAGGCATTGTAGAAATGATGCTCGATGCTACCCAAAACTATACCACCAAAATCTCGAAAAAAAGATTATGTACATGGCATTCGGCGATGTTTCCTTTGGGTAGAAGTGGGATGCTGAAAATAGCGGTAGGTAATTGGCGAATCGATACCGATGGACCAATGCAAGTAGTTTCTGGAAGTTTAAAAAAGGAGAAAGTTCACTTTCAGGCGCCTAATTCAAGCTTATTGGATATTGAAATGAAAATTTTTATTGATTGGTATAATTCAGATAATATATCCGATTATCTTATCAAAGCAGCGATCGCCCATCTCTGGTATGTAACTATCCATCCTTTCGATGACGGTAACGGGAGAATTGCAAGAGCACTAACTGATATGCTGTTAGCACGGTCTGATAGATCAACGCAAAGGTTTTACAGTATGTCTTCCCAAATTAAAAATGAAAGAAAAAAATATTACGATATACTTGAAAAAACACAAAAAGGCGATTTAGATATAACTGAATGGATTATATGGTTTTTGGAATGCCTGAAAAAAGCCATACTGTCATCAGATACTACTTTAGAAGTAGTATTGAAAAAAGATAGATTTTGGCGTAATAATGTTAATACTGCTCTGAATAGCAGACAAAAAAAAGTCATCAATAAACTACTAGATGGATTCGTGGGAAATATGACATCATCAAAGTGGGCCAAGATCAATAAAACATCAAAGGATACAGCTGTCAGGGATATAAATGATCTAATATCTAAAAATATTTTAACAAGAGAAGCTAAAGGCGGCAGAAGTACAAGTTATCAGTTACTGATATAGGAATTGTGTCTTTGCATCGAATAACCCATACATTCAATGCAGGATATGCAATGAATAGGCCGCCCCTCAACCCATCTCTCGTTCCATTTCCGCCTCGCTGGGCACGCCTTTGATGTTCTCGCGGGAAAAGAAGACCGCGCCGAATATGATCTCTGTTGCTTTGCTTATAGCATGGGCAACAGTAGCATAAGCCAGCGCCAAATCACCTGGGATACCGTAAAGCTCAACAAGTGCTGTCTGTACTAATATATGGTATATGCCGAGCGCCCCTGGGGTGGGCGCTACAGTGACGCTTACCCCTGCCACAACAAGCAAAAATATAGAATCTCCGAAATTTAGACCGTAGCTATCCAGCCCGGGAAATGCAAAGAAAAGTATATACAGCGGCACTGCATAAACGAGCCATATCAATATGGACTCTATAAACAGCTTTAAATAACGCGAGGGGGTACGGACTATACTGAATCCATCCTTGAACTTATCGTATATACCTAATATCTTCTCGAACTTGCTTCCAGTTATAGGCTTTACCACTTTATGGAGAAACCCTTCGAATAGCGGCGGATAGAAAGCCAAAAGAACCACTACTATAAAAAGCCCTATAATGGTCAGTATCGCTCCTGGGCTTATACTATCGGTCGGGAAAACCCTCATTATCTTATCGCTGATAATGGCGAATGATATACCGAACATCAAAAGCAGAAAAAGTACATCCAGCAGCCGCTCAAGTATTATAGTGGCAAACAGGGATGAGAAACTGATTTTTTCACGCCGGCTTAAGGCATAAGGCCTCAGGAATTCACCCGCCCGGGGTATCGGTATTACGTTATTGGCAAAGTACCCCACCATCACCGCAGAGAACATATTGAAACGGCTCATACCTGTTTTGATGGGCTCCAGCATAGTACCCCAGCGGATTGTACGCAGCACATGGGATATCATAACTATTGGCACTACTAGCAGAACCCAGCCCCACCGCAGATCCGTCAGGTGGTCATATACGCTGGCAAAGTCAATGTTGGCAGCAAGATACCAGATAGCCGCACCCAGCACGGCGATACTTATGCCGTATTGAAATAGCTTTTTTACCGGAGACTGTTTCGCTTTTGTATCTATACTGCTGATTGGTCTATTATTAACCGTATCTGGAACAAAACAAGCCCCAAATATAAGCATAAGAGCGGGGATTGCGATAAATATTAAGTTTAGAGATAATACGATCTATTGTGTAAGCATAAAAAATGCACATTCAGATTTCCCAAATGTGCATAAAATGATAGGCTTAGTACTATTTCAGTTTGAGTGATCCCGACATTAATATATTTAATCCAGTTTTATGCCTACTAGATTCTCAGGTGACAGCAGTTCGTCCAGTCTTTCCTTGCTTAGTAGTTTTTTATCGAGTACGAGATTGTAAACGGATTTACCGGTGGCAACGGCCTCTTTAGAAAGCATCGAGCTGGTTTCATAACCAAGCTCTGGGTTAAGTGCAGTAACTATTGATATCGAGTTTTCTACCATACGGCGGCAATGCTCTTCATTAGCTGTGATGCCATCGATACAGCGGATGCGCAGAGTTATCATTGAATTTATCAGCAGTTCCAGGTTCTCGAACAGAGACTGAGCAATTACAGGTTCCATCACGTTCAGTTGGAGCTGACCGGCCTCGGCAGCCAGAGTTACGGTCAGATCATTGCCGATAACTTTATAAGCTATCTGGTTGACAACCTCAGGTATAACGGGGTTTACCTTGCCTGGCATTATCGAGCTGCCCGGCTGCATTTTCGGCAGGTTTATCTCGTTTAAGCCTGCTGTAGGGCCAGAGCTTAGCAAACGCAGGTCATTACATATCTTCGATAGTTTTATAGCCAATCGCTTGATAGCGGATGAATACATCACAAAGGATCCAGTATCCTGTGTTGCCTCGATTAAGTTAGGGGCAACGCTTATAGGCAGGCCGGTTATCTCCCTCAGATAATCCACTACTTCTTCTTTGTATTCAGCATGTGTATTAAGGCCGGTACCGATAGCCGTACCTCCCATATTCACTTCATAGAAAAGATGGGTAACGTCATCAAGACGTTTCACTTCTTCTTCCAAAGTAGCGGCAAACGCGCCGAATTCCTGGCCGAGTGTCATAGGTACGGCATCCTGCAACTGTGTGCGGCCCATTTTGATCACATGTTTGAACTCTACAGACTTTTTCCTGAAAGAACTTATAAGGTTCCTGAGAGATTTGATCAGTTTGAGATTAGCATAATTAAAGGCTATCTTAAGTGCCGTTGGATACACATCGTTGGTTGACTGGGCTTTGTTTACATGTTCGTTAGGGTGGCAATAATCATACTCACCCTTTTTATGGCCCATTATCTCAAGCGCCCGGTTGGCGATCACCTCGTTGGCGTTCATATTTGTGGATGTACCTGCCCCACCTTGGAACATATCCACTATAAAGTGTGAATGATATTTACCGCCGATAATATCCTTACATGCTTCTATTATGGCGTTACCGACTTCCTCTTCAAGATAGCCTACTTCCATATTCGCCTTCGCGGCAGCCCATTTTACCTGTGCAAGTGCTACTATAAGCGATTTATAGTGGTTTATCGATACACCCGAAATATTGAAGTTCTCGAAAGCCCGAACAGTCTGTACCCCATAATAAGCATCATAAGGCACTTCTTTATTGCCAAGCATATCATGTTCTATTCTGGTTTTGCCTGATATATACTGCGCGGCAATATGTGTGAACTGATTTGTTGATCTACGGAGCCGGCGTGATATTATCTGGGTAACCTCTGCTATTATAGTTACCCCGGCTTCAGGCCGCTGAGACATATATTTAAAAAACGAGTCTCTGTGGATGGTAAGCAATTCTGTATCTCTCACCGCAACCGCACGAGTGGAATGAGGATAATTCCCCATAATAGCGCCTTCGCCGATTGATTCGCCTTTCCTGTATGTCGCTATCATCATCTCTTCGCCTACCTCGTTGGACCGGTAAAGTGATATAGCGCCGTTTACGATCATAAAGAGATAATTCCTAGGGCTGCCCTGTTCGAAGAGCATTTCGCCCCCTTTGATCTCCTTTGTCTCAACATATTCGATCAAATCCTTGATATCATCGTCATCCATTTCGGCAAACAGTGCGAATTCCTTCAAAAAATCCTTGATATACTTCCTTTCCATTTAATTATCTCGTTTGTAAGTCTCATTTTCAGATGCAAAATATAACAATGATATTCATTAAGTATTGTAAATAGGAGGAAAAACAGTAGTTTTTGAGATGTTTTCAGCTTTTCATTACTTTTCTACCGCCGTACCTGGATATGATAATCCCTACAAGAGCCACCATATAGAACTGCCCTGTTATCCCATAGAATGATGCCATTAACATAGCTGATTCGGTTGCGGGTGTTATATCGCCATATCCGATAGTGGTAAGGGTTATCATGCTGAAGTACGAGAACTTGGTGTACATCGCGGGTACAGATAAACCTGCTATACCGTTAAAGGAGTTGGGTTGCAGTGTTTCCAGCAGCAAGAAAGAAAATATCATAACTACCGCAAGTGTAAGATAGCCGCATACCGCACCCAGTATGACGTTCAGTGTCACCTGATCGGCTCGTGTGATAAGCCTTATCAACTCAACAAATAGCATGAGATAAAATGTGATGTAAATTAAAGTATCAAAAACCGAGAGAAGCCAGTTGCTGAATATACCGTAGGCGAAAAACGGGGTTACCGCAACACCCCCAAACATCAAATAGAAGATAATCCGGGCTATTTTATAAGGGTTCTTATATATGGCTATAGAACCAAGACCCAGGATTATCATATTAATCGGCCAGATATAGGCTGTGTAGATCTGCTCGCTCGGCACAAATATCTTATTGAAAAGCACCATCAATAGTGAGAAAAGCAGGAACTCAAATTCAAATAGCCTCGACCTTTTAAGCCTTTGAAGTATAATTTGCATCTAATAGATATCCTTTTACTTACTCTAACACATGTTTGAATATATCGTTTTAAAAATCAATAACAGAATAAGAGCCAAATATTATGTCTAGCATTAAGTTTCCAAGATTTTCTTTAATACTGTTTATAGTATCTATACTGTGCGTTAACGCCGAATCGCAGACAGGTAAACTGGATAATGCAGGAACCGGTCAAAGCAATCAGGATAGGGTCGATATATATCTTCCGCAAAAGATAAAACTAGGCAAAGGTTTCGATGAATATTCCGTGCAAAAGGCGGAAAGCGGCATTCAGCTTGCCATTAGCATAAGCGGAAAAGCCGTGCTATACCCAGGGCAGATGCTTGATAGCGTAATCCAGCGGTATCAAGATGCCGAGAACCCGCCCAACGCGTTCCAGCTGGCTTCTGATATAGGGGCACACCATGTACTGTTTGCCAATATATCACGTATCGAACAGATACTGCGGGTTAATCTGGTAGCTATTTCTTTAGACAGCCTGTCGGAAGGGTTTACAATGGAAGAAGCTCTGGCCACGGCTCACAAAGGGGAGGGGTTCGCACATATAAATTATTGGAAGGAAAGCGGAGAGCCCATGCTTGATCCCTCGCTCGTAAAGGCTACACAGCGGGCTTTTGCTCGGCTCATGAAAGACTCAACCCTTTATGCGGATTCGCAGGAACCTTACCGGGTATTCCCATGGCCTAATCTGGCTATATCGGGTGTAAAGTTCGTGGATGATCCAGAATTACCGATAAAGCTGCCGATATTCGAGGAAAAGCTGATCTCATCTTTTGCTGCATCGCAATCTATCTTTGATGAGGTTACCGAAAACGGAGAGTATGTGGTGTGGGATATCGCAACCAGGGATACTATTATGACACTTGAAGGCTTCTATGGAGTAGAAAATTATAATCTTGCCAGCAAGACGGAACTGGCCACCCTTTGGCGGGCGGGGGTGGATAATGTAATCTATGGGGTCATCACCCGCCAACCCAAAAACCTGATACTGAAATTAAGCTTAGCCCGCCTACTGCCTGAGGGTGAATTTGAGATAATAAAGACTGCCGAACATACTTTTATGGGAGACGAGGTAGTCGATTTGATACCTGAGACAAAAGTAGCCACCCGAAAACTATTAGGCTTATCAACTAGCATCAAAGAAGAATAAGAAAACACATACGGTCACACGGCATGAGAAAAGGTCTCACTATTTCGATCAATAGTGAGACCTTTTTGTATTATAAGTGTTGTTGTGGTGTATAGACAACTTAAAAGAGAAATAAAATATATGAGATGGTTGACAATAGTAGTTTTTGCGATACTACCTTTCGCTATATATTCTAAAATCGATCACTTATGGACTCTGCCGGATTCAATAAGCGCTACAGGGTTAAATCAGTTTCTGAGCGACAAAGATGGTTCTGTATTGTGGATATTGAATGAACATCATGGTATTTATCAATTAGATATTAAAACCGGAGAACTAACTATTTTAAGTACAGAACCAGTGATGGTATTGGATTACAATAAAGAGGTCAAAGCAATTGTATCAAATACTGATTGGCCTCGCAAATTTTTTGAGATTGATCTAAATACTGGAGAACGTTCTGAATTCGAGTTATCTGGTTATGATTCATATAATTATTACGATGATAATATTATCGGATCAAAAAAGCTTGAAAGTATTACTATAAGCGAAGGTTGTAGTTCTCAGTATAGATCTCAAGGAATAACTGGAAAAATTACAGATACGAGAATTGATTCATGTAAGCAATATCGCGGAATAATAGAGACAGAAGATTTTAGCGTTATAAGATATACTACTAGCGAGTTGAAAAAAGATCCTATTGGAAGTGGAGATTTACTTTTTACTTCGACAGACCCAGAAATATATTATGAGCAAGATATAGAGAGTTCATTATTATACAAACATAGGAGTATTATTAGTCCATCAGGATTAAGTAGATATTCTTTAGGGAACAAATATTTATATAATGGCCGTGATACTCGAGATATATTTACGGGGAAACTATGGAATAATACAATACCAAATCTCGCTTACCAAAGTTATTATATCCGAAATGATTTTGCGGGTGATATCCAAAGTATAATTGATGACAATATTTATACTATTCCTCATTATGGAGATGGACAGAAATTTATATCGCCTATAGGAAATACTGATAAAGTATTAGTGCAGTCAAACGATAGTATATCTATATATAAATTGAACATCAATGAAATAGCAAAGTTTAATGTTGTTAATAAGACTGTATTTGTAAATGAAATACTTAATATACATACTCAAATACACAACGACTATTTACCCGTTTGGAATGATGGAGCGGGCAATATTATAGAACAAAACACACCCTTTATTACTTATGATAAAACTGGATTGTATAGTCTTAAAAAGTATATTTATAATAAGTATGAAAAGAATCTTGTTGATTCATTTAGTATAAACATTCAAGTCATAGATCCTAGGATTGACTTCTTTGTCAACGTTAAAGATTATAAGATTGGTGACACGCTATTAGCTAACATAACGCAACCAGGAGAAATAAGAAATTATAACTGGAATCTAAGTTCAGATGTTGTAAATATTGATTTTACACATAAAGATAGTATTAGGTATACTTTTGAGAAGTCTGGGAAATATAGATTACAAGTAACTTCAAATGAAAATGAAAAAATCAGAGAATCTAGCATCACATTTTTTGTTACTACTTCTGACAATGTAAGAGTAGAATACGATATTCCAACACAAATTATTCGATCATATGAAAGTACTACACAGAGATATGAGTCTAGTTACACAACATATACTTATATAGATGAGATAAGTGATATATTTCCATTGGGTAAGACTATTGTGATACAGCAAGATAGTTTTCTGAATTTCCGAAGTGGAAGAAATTCTGCAGTGTACTATGATTACGAAAATGGTAAAAGAAAATATTCCCTATTCAGATATCCCAAAACATTATATGGCCATTCATTTTGTATCGATATAAAAGGGTCGTACTGCGATAAACCAGGTTTACCTTTCAACCCTGATCGAAGCAAACCTTTAGCGTATGGCTTCAGAGAGTATGATTCTGATATTTCTTACAATCTACTTTTAAATCGAGGCTCAGATAAAGATAATATGTATATTACTAATAATAAAATACATAATTCTCTTAGTTCATCAAATTACTTTACTGTTGGTAAAGGAAGTGAATTATTACGTTTTGCAATCGATACTTTAAACAGCAGATTAATTAAGTATGAAAAGAACTTTGATTATGTAGATTCAATATATCTGATCTCTGAGATAGATACGTTGCCGTTACCACTAATTATAAATGATCATGCTCTTCTTACATATCAAGAGGGCCATAGATTATGGCTTCAACCTATTAATAATTATGGTGAGCTATTAAGACCAACTTATTTCGATATCCCAAATGATTATTCACTAATTAAATCTCAGCAGATAAATGATACAATGATATGTATCAGATTTAACAGTCAGTTTGGCGAGTATGAATATCGTACACCTTGGAATATTAAAGAAGGAGAAGTACAATTTAAAGAGTTGGATTTTGTAAAAATACCTAATGAATCACAACCCTTAACTTCTAGTAATATGTCATACCGACATGACAAAGACGGAATATTAAACATTTATAAGGACACTGAATCTATCTTTTCGATAATAGTTGATATTCAGGGTAAATTTATTTTTGCCGGAGATAATCTGTTCTGTAATTCGGAGGGTAATTTATTTGTATTTCCAGGTTTAACTCAAAGACTTTATGAGAGGAATATATTACAATCCTATATAGACACCCGGGACTGGGTAGATCCAATTCCAGTAAGTATTGATAATACACAAAATGTGTTTAGTGTTTTCTATTCAAGTGGTATTCTTAATTTGCGGTCAGAAAACAACCCGGCTCCTCTCACCATCACCTCAATCACAGGCCGGCAGGTGTATAATGGTTTACCGGCCGGAAACACTCTCAAAATCAATCTCGCCCCGGGCATGTATCTCGTCCGACTAGGCAATCAAACAGCAAAGCTGGTCGTCAATTAGCTTTCTAGTCCGGCATTGCCTGGCGGAAAGTTTTTTCTACTGAAAAAAAAACCGCATATACCCTATACAAAAAGTGGGATATGTGGTTTTTACTTTTTATATTGGATCGGCATTCCAACAAAAGATAGGTAGCTTTTGAACCAGCCATACTTTATACTGATCGGTTTCTCACTGCTGATCGTTCTGTCTTACGTTTTCAATATCCTCTCCAAAAAGATGAAGATACCTTCGGTGCTTTTTCTTATCGGTACGGGGATCGGTGTTAAATATCTTTTCGACCTCTATTATCTGGAGATACCTGAGACAAGCTTTACCAAACTGGTAGAACTGCTCGGGCAGATAGGACTATTAATGATAGTGCTGGAGGCAGCGGTCGATCTCAAATTGACCAAATCCAAACAGAAGGTGATAAGGAATTCATTTCTTCTATCACTGCTCGTACTTTTTATTTCCAGCGTCTGTATAGCGGGGGCTATCATGTTCCTGCACCAGGAGCCGTTCTTCAATTCGCTTCTGTATGCCATTCCTCTCTCGGTTGTCAGTAGCGCGGTGCTTATCCCCTCGGTGCACACACTTACCCAGAATAAAAAAGAATTCCTGATTTACGAATCCACTTTTTCCGATATCGTGGGTATCATGTTCTTCAATTTTGTTGTTCTGCAGGATGATACGTTCACCTTCGGCGGTGTGATAAATATCGTTGTCACAATACTCTTATCGTTAGTATTAAGTGTTGTTTTAGTTTATTTCTTCTCAAAGATAAAAACAGAAGTAAAGCTATTCCTTATGATAGCGATACTGTTGCTGTTCTATGCGATAGGTAAATACTTCCACCTTTCCTCGCTCTTGATGATATTCGTATTCGGGATCGTCCTCAATAACCCGCGTATATTCTTCATCAATAAGCTGGAAAAGTTCGTGAAGTTCCCGGCTATCCACCGGATGACCAAAGACTTCCGGATAATCACTGCGGAAACGGCCTTTGTCGTCAGAACCTTCTTTTTCGTAGCCTTTGGTATGTTTATCGATCTGGCTACACTGCTTGATGAGCGGGTCCTTCTTGTCGGTACATTGATTGTGGTGATCATGTATCTGATAAGATATCTCAACTTCAAGATATTTGTCAAAACCGATGTATTCCCAGAGATATTTCTGGCCCCGAGGGGTTTGATAACTATACTTCTCTTCTTCCAGATACCGCTTATGTATCAGATAGATGAAATAGGGAGAGGTCTGCTTCTATTTGTGATTTTGGCTACAGGATTCATAATGATGTTCGCCTTGCTCGCAACCCCGGAAACCAAAGTAGAAGAGCTGACTATCGTGGATATAGGCCTGTCGCCCTCCAACGACCATGCTATAAACCACCCCGTATATAGCGAATACGACCTGATGCTGGATGATGAGGATATGGAAGGCATTAAAGAGCCTGATAAGACTGTACTAAAAAAGAAATCACCTCCACCCATACCTATAAAAAAGAAAAAGAAATAGCCACAAGAAATAGCCAGAGGCGGTAAGAAACCCTTCACACCAAGCGTATCTCACACTGAGCCTGCCGAAGTGTAGGATACGGCCGATACGGCCGAGGAATGCCGATAATAATAACAATGTTGGAGCGATTTCTTATTTTTGTCATATTCTCCCTGCACAATCCTAAGAAATGAACTGTCAACAATGAAACTGGAAACCGGAAACAACGCTTCTATTATTACCTATAAAGGTATCACGCCTAAAATCGATGACTCGGTTTTTCTGTGTGAGGGCGTTCGGATTATCGGTGATGTTGAAATCGGCAGGGATAGTTCGGTATGGTATAACAGCGTTATCAGGGGTGATGTGCATTATATCAAAATTGGAGAGCGTACCAATATCCAGGATATGAGTATGCTGCACGTAACCAATGGCAGATATCCTTTGAACATCGGAAGCGATGTAGGTATAGCACATTCTGTAACACTGCACGGATGTACTATCAAAGATAAATGCCTTATCGGTATGGGAGCCCTTGTGCTGGATAACGCAACGGTAGAAGAAACCGCTCTTGTGGCTGCGGGAGCAGTGATAAAAGAAGGTTTTACGGTGCCGGCGGGAACTTTGGCAGCAGGTGTGCCGGCAAAGATTATCCGGGACTTAAGACCCGATGAAATTGAAAGAGTAACAACAACGGCCGCAAATTATGTCGGCTATGTAAAAGATTATAGAAGCCAGCTCGGCTGATAATGAGAAATATTATGATAAAAAGCATGACCGGCTATAGTAAGGCCGATGCGAATTCAGGCGGTAGCAACGTCACGTTGGAAATAAAAAGCGTTAACGGCAAAAACCTCGATCTGACAACCAGAATGCCACGCGATCTTGCGTTTCGCGAGAACGAGATGAAGGATATCGTGCGTAAGTTCACTACCCGCGGTAGCGTCACTATCTATATCAATATCGATAACGACAAAACGAAGAGTTCTGTTAATTTCGATAAAGACGCAGCACAGGCTACTTGGAACGAGCTGGGCGAGCTTAAGCAAAGCCTGAAGCTAAAAGAGACTATCAAGCTTGATCACCTCTTTAAATTCTCCGATTCCTTCATCAGCAAAGAAGTTGATAAAGATGAGGAGCAGTTGTGGAAAGCAGTAAAAGACGCTCTATACGCGGCTCTCAAAGATTTTGATAGGATGAGAACCGCCGAAGGCAAGCACCTTTTCCAAGATATGAATAAGCGTATCGGTAATATCCACGAAGCTACTAAAAAAGCCGAGACTCGCGGACTGGAACGCATACCCGAGGAAAGGGAGAAAATGCGTGACCGTATTGCTAAGCTGTTCGAAAATGAAGAGATAGATGAACACCGCCTCCAGATGGAGATAGTGGTGATGGCGGATAAACTCGATATTACTGAGGAATGCGTTAGACTGTATTCTCATCTTAAACAGTTCCGAGAGTTTATGGAAAGCAAGCAGCCACAGGGCCGCAAACTAAACTTCCTCCTTCAGGAAATGAACAGAGAAGTAAACACTATTGGCTCCAAAGCCAATGATCCAGAGATCAGCTATCTAGTGGTGGGCATGAAAGAAGAAATAGAAAGAGTAAGAGAGCAGGTACAGAACGTAGAGTAGAGATTTGTAAAAATAGAACGCGTCTGCTAAGAGATCAACTTACTCGACAATATCGCGTTGACCCCAGAGGTCTTCGCCGTCAGCATCCCCTAGATCATCAGTATCATCATATATGATACTGGTGATTTTCTGTATTAAGTTGGATTCCAACATTTTATTCAGTTTCTGTATCTGAGGTTCATCAAGTACAGTTCCTTTATTGATAACTACCGAACCCTTATCGGTCTTGATATCATCATTCAGTTCCATCCCAGCTTCAAGAAGCTCAACTTTTTTGATTTCTATTTTACGGTTTACTTCCGAACCGTCTTTTTTGATTTGCTTGACCCTTTGGATACTCTTTTCCTTCTGCTCTTCTTCGTATTGTTCTTTTGAGGATAGTTTTTTCTCTACTACTAAATGGTCTTCACGGTTGTAGATTATTTCAAGAGTATCTTTAACAGGCTGTAGATGCTTTGTACTACCTCGGCGCGCGCAGTCCTTGAACATATTCAGCAGATCCTGATCAAACCATTTAACATGCTTGAACATAAAGGCGATGGCTTCATTATGGCGTTCCATTGTTTCTTTGTAGGACTGCTTGAATGAACCTTCTGATTTTAACTGCTCAACATGTCTTTTTTTGATCTTATAGACCAGATCGTGATAAAGGTTGGAAATAGAAAGTATTTGTCCTTCAATCGGCAGATGCATACCCCCAAGCCCTTCGGGTAAACCGCTACCGTCATACTTTTCATACGTCATACTCGAAAGCTTGGCTATCGGCCCGAGCGATTCTACTGTAGTTAACTGCTCAAAGTTTTTGTAATAATATGCTCGGAATTCTTTTTGGAGCGTTTCATCAATATGCAGAAAGGGCTGTATGACTTGCAGTTTGGGCGGCATCATAATAGTATGGATATTATGAATCATACTGGCCAGGGTAACGGCTTGGATCTTCTCTTTTGATAAGTCCATCTGCCTTGCCAAGTGAGTGGCTATTGAGGTTACCTCTTTTGTATGCGGTGTAAAATACCACTTTTCGCTTTGTGAAACTATGAACGATATATACTTTATCGCTCCTATATCTATACCTGATTTCGTTCCAGAGCTCTCAGAACTACCACTTTCTTTCATTCGTTCGATATGGCGCCGCATCTCGCCTATCTTTTTCTTGTATTGATCTGATTTGTTTGTCAAATCGTTGATATTATGTCTCAATACTGAGATATTTCTACGCGACTTGTATTTATCGATACATACTTTAATCGACTGTAAAAGCTGTAAATTATCAAAAGGCTTAGGTTGATAGAGGAAGGCATTTGCCTTTTGCATCGATTTAACGATTTCTTTAGTCTGTTCCTGTGCGGTCAGTAGGATTTTAACTGCATCCGGGGCGGTTTCCTGGGTTTGTTTCAGGAAATCAGTTCCCTTCATCTTAGGCATAACCTGATTGGATATTATAACCCAAGGGCGTTTGGTTTTATCTAAGCTTTTGAGATATTCAAGAGCCTTTTCGCCGTTTTCCAAAGTCTTGATATCATATATAGGGCTACATAGTTTCTCTACGATAAGCCGTATAAACTTATCGCCTTCTACTATTAATATAATTCCATTTTCCGATTTATCCATCTCAAAACTATCTGCTGATTTAAATTATAGTTTGTAAGTCAACCCTATACCCCCGCCGATCATCTGCGGGATCCATTCAATGAAATCGCTACTATAACCGATTGGCAATGTATATCTTAATTCAGGTGTAAAATACCAATTTCCTGTGATTTTAGCCTCATATGATAAATTAAATGCTACATAAGGATAAATAAAAGGCTGCTCATCGCCCTCAGCTTCATATATATCACGCTGGCTATCCCCGTTTTCAAAAATGCCGTTAGGAGGCTTTACGATGAATTCCCTAGCGAGAGGCCCGTCGGTAAGATTTATCATCATACCTCCTTCGATGCCAGCTGAAAATTTTTCGCTGATAATATAGTCTCCTGTAAGTCCTAACATAATCGACTGCCCTACACTGAAGTTCTGCCTGATATTTATAGGCTGGGCAGTACCAGTCGCCTCGTCAAAATAAAATGAGCCGCTGCTGTCGATAGCCCACAGGGTAGGCCCAGCAGATTGGAACTGAACCCTCGCCCCAAAATCAATCGAGCTGAATACCCTTCGGCTAACTTTGAAACCGCCGTACCAACCCAGGTTTCCGCTAACCCCGGTAGCGAACTGTTCTTCCTGATTACGCAAGATATCACCGCTGAAACCATACCCGTTGGAGTATCCCGCAAAAGCTGTGAAATCTATACCAAGCAATGGATCTTCGCAATCCACATCGCCGTCATAAAGGCTATAGACAAAGTCATCCCTTAACGGATCATAATCATAACATAGCGTAGCATAAGATGTATTACCCGATACATCAACCGCGCGTATAAGTGCGTGAGCCTTCTTGGGCTCCACAATACTGATAGTATTGAGAACTAACTGCGGTGTACCGGATTCGAGCCTTTTGTTGGGTATCCTTATATTTGAGGATCTAGGGTAATCAACCTTTACCAAACCGAAGTCATTGTTGCCGTCATCCCTGATTATCAGTGATCTGTCATCATCTCCCAGTTCTATACGTGGCGGTGATTTATCCTCTACTATCTTATAATCAACAAATGACTGCCCGCTGATATTACCGTAAGCGTCGTATTTATCTTTATCGTATCCAAAGCCATAAGAGATCAGCCCGAACTTTTCGTCCGCCGTTATCTCGTGAGTGCCGAAACTGACCATTACATGTGCCAGTGAATACCTGCTGACCCCAATTTTACTGAATAGCCCTTCAGCTATCTTGTTCCCGTCCAACCTGACCGACGAAATATAATCAGTAGGTATAACTATATTGATATAATGTTCCCAGAAACCGTTTACTGGTGTAGCGAATCTATAGCTTTTGAGAAACTGCTGGGTAGGGCTTACAAGAATCATTGCAGGATCGCCAATAGCATCGCCGTTTTTATTTCCTTGGGAAAACTGGGCTACAAGTATCGGAAGATTCGATGTTATCTGCAAGGGCTGGGAGTGTTGTTTCTCATAATATTCTCCCGCACCAAGCTCAGCCACAAGTTCGCTGTTTTCAAATACCTTTGTACCGTCTCTGTCCGCGAGTACCCGGTAGGTCGATTTTGATCTTCTTGTCAGGTCGCCAAGGTAGAAGTTTCTCCCCCATGATGAAATCGGAGGCATCTGCTCAACTAAGTGATTACATGCAATGATGTTATCTGGCACATAAGCGCACTGGTGCCCAGAGAAGAATGATATCTTTTTATCGGATGTAACAAGTGTACCTGTTAGATCATCTTTTGCGTTTCTTTGCTTTGTATTTTGTGCCGCTACCTGATAAACATCCCCTTTATCCAGCTCTATCGTAAACGGAACGCCAGGCGGTCTGCCAAGGAAAGTAACTGCAGATGGGCGTATAGTAACTTTGGTATTGTCTTCAGTTGCCACAATAGCAAACTGCGACATCAGTTCTGCCGATACATTGTAGCACATAGCCCTGTATTCTTTGCCTATAACCTCTACTGGCAATGCAAGAAATGTGTCGGTTGTCTGCTTTCTTCTGTTTAGTCCGTAGGCTGTAATCGGCCTATCGGATGTAACATGAACAGCCATAGATTCTTCTAGCTTCTCGCTGGAGGTTATCTGTGCATTCAGTGGTATCTTGACATTTCTGACTGTACCGGCCGGCACCAATACCGTTTCCGAATAATCCAGGGCTCCAATTTCTATCACGACGCGACTATCAAAATCGGATGTAAGGAAAAGCTCAAGCTCGAGATTGTTCTCTTGCCCTTCGCTAGGGTTGTTGTGGTTGCGCATAAAAGTAATCCAGAATTCTCTTCCTTCGGGGTTTTTCAGCTGGATATTACTTTGCCTGTTTCTCTCTTGGGAGATTGCTTCGTTTGTAGACATAAACCCTAGTATCATTGCAAATGCCGCTACAGTTAGCATTCGGATAAAAAGATGTGTTAACAGAATAACAGTACTTTTATCCAATCCGGAGTCTCGATTAATGCAGGATATATTCATTTTAATAATACAGCCCCTTGCACGATGACTTTATCACCGGCAATCATATAAACTGTATATCTACCAGAAGTAAGTTTGTTCAGGTTGGGGGTGATAGATAAAGAATATGCACCTTCTGACAAAGGCTCAGACTCACTCCAGTTATCTACTATACTGCCTTGGTATAATAGATCAAAACTGTTAAAGGCATCTGCTGTAGCTGCTTGTGAGGTATTAGGTAGCGAGGCGACTTTTTCGCCAAGTGAATTATAGAAATGAAATGCGACTTGCTGATTGCCTGCAATTGAAAAAGGAATTGTAAGCCTGCCGGCAAATGGATTAGGATACAGAGGGGACATATCGGTATCAGGTCTTAACCCTATAATCAGATCGCCTGTGTAAGATATTGTAGCCGTACCGTCTTCAAATTCAATATCGCTACCTTCAAGCTGAAAGCTCTCAGTAGATATAACGGCTTCTCTGGCACTGCCCAGCAGGAACCTCATTTCAAGTATAAAAAGTGTATCATTGTCAAATAAACCATCAGATGCTGCAGTTAAGCTTTGCAGGTTATCCCCTGTATCGAAGCTTAATTTTCCATTTGAAAAGGCATACCCTTCTGTAATGATATTCTCTAAAAAAAGAACTCTTTTATCATACTCTAAGCTAATAACAGACTCCTTTCCTGAAATATCGATATTACTGGCAACAACTGGCACTAGAAAAGTACCTTCGGTGCTTTCCAGTTGCCTGTTTTCAATAATTATCTCGCTTGAAACGGCAAATGAGAAGCAAAAGAAAATCAATAAGTAGACTATAGAAAATCTACAATCAACATGTGGTCTGATATTATCTGATTTGATAATGTAACTACTCTCTATAATAATGTGTTGATAAAGTGTTAGTTTGAGGCCGAGACGGTTTTTACAAATATACGAATGAAATAATCCAATAATTTTATAACTACCCATGAGATCAAAATTTACCACTACTATAGCCTTGCTTGTGGCTTTATTGTTAGCTACCAGTATCAGCACGTATGGTAGGATTATACCTGAATTCGATGTTCGGGTTCTGCCTTCGGCAGGCGCAACCTTCGGTATAGAGAACAGCGGCAGGTATGGCACTGAGATTCCGCTGCTATACCCCGCCGGTGATACTTTAGCAGCAAGATACACCTACTCCTCTGGTTGGGTGGTTGTAGGTAAAGCGGAGGGGCAGTGGTTCACCCTTAGCACTGTCGATCTTCCCGCACATGATGCCGATGCGTTGCCTGGCAGCCCCGATAATGGGGAATACGATGCGGCATTCGCACCATACCGGCAGGTTTTTTTCGCAGATGGTTATGATACAGATACTGGACAAGAAAGATTCGGCGGGCTTGGCCCGAACTGGCCATTATGGAAAAGAACAGCTTACGGCAGCATAGAGTTCTATTTTCAATGGCGATATGGCAGAATAGAATCCGATACCACTTTTCTTAGGCAATCCGGTTTCCCCCTTGGTATTGCCCCTTCTTTTCCCGATCATCTTAAAGCATTGACTTATTCCAGGCTTGAAAAACCGGAACTCGGCGTATCACTACAGCTAAACGTTTTTTATAGCGATGTGGATGATAGCGGCACTGTTACAACTGCTCAGTTGCTCAATAAATCGGAGGCTGAGATCGACTCTGTTTATCTTTTCCATATAACTGATACTGAGATAAACAATCCTAAGAGTGCATTCGGAGGTACGGCCAACGATGTATCGTTTATCGATACCATCCCCATAGATAATTTCGTTGGCGAAACGCCATTGACTGTATCTTATTCCCTGCGTGGCCTTAGCGAGATGGATATTAAAATGAACAACTTCCATACCTTCCCGCTATGGCAATCCGATAAGGAAAGCGATACCCATTACCCAACAGGCCGCGAACGGTTCAACCGCAGAAAAGCTTCCAGCGGTTTTATAATGTACTCGGGTTTATATACGGATTTACTGGTCGAGGATAAAAATCTTGTTGAAGTACTGACAAACAGTACTATGAACTCGCGGAATGAAGGAGATGTGATTTCGGCTATAGGAACCGGCCCTTACACACTCGGCACCAACTCTTTAGGGATAACCAAACTCGAAAACCAGCCCTACAATGCTATGATCCAGCTGGTAACAGGGTTCACCTTCTCCGATATAAGCAACAGCGGCAACGGATATATCGCAGAGTCTGTATCAGAAAATATCTCTAAACTATTCAGGGCAGTAGTGGACGGCAGCTATCTGTCCGTAAAAAAAGAGAAAATCAATTCGCCCAAAGAAAGCAAAAACAGAATATACTACAACCAAGCCGATGGCTACTATATAATTATCGATGGCATTAAGGTAAAAATAGACCTGAGAGGCGGCGTGGGCAGGTGAATTGGGAGATGCTGAGAGCGGACTGCTAGACTTCAAAGGTCGGTCGTCATAAAACGACCGCTATAAATTCTCGTATGTACGCTCCCTACATTGGCCGCTTCCTAGCTGTGGACGAGCTATGGGCAGAACAACCCGGCTGGAGCCCCTATCACTATGCGATGAACAATCCCGTCATGTTCGAGGATAGGAGCGGGTATAGAACTCGTGTTCTTTTAGATAGCGAAGGAGCAAGTGGAGCAGGCCATACAGCCATAATGATTGGTGATGATGATGAAGGTTGGACATATTACAGTTATGACGGGGGTGCTTTAGAAGCTGCTGGTAAAAGTGAATATCAAATAGAACCCTTCGATACATTTGAGGAATTTTTGTCAAGTGATGATGAAAATTTTTCAAGATATGATGAGTTTTTGGATTATGATACAGGGAAAAAGGCTGAGTGGGATATGAAAACATGGGCAGAAAAAGCGTTTAGTTATGGCCAGTATCGACTTGATGTTTATAATTGCTGTACAACAGTTGGTAGCACTCTCAGAGCGGGTGGCATATACAAGAAACAAGATCCCCTTGTGCCTAAATGGTTTTTTGATTCCTTGAATGAAGAAAGCGGTGGAGAGCTTTATCAGATCATTCCTCTTGAAATACCCGAATAGGCAAATATCATGAAAACTCTAGCAGCTATCGTATTAGGAATAGGGATCATTGTGATAGGGTTACTAGTGTTGTTTAATTATCTCAATGATAATATACTTATGTATACAAAGGGACATACTGAAAATGTAGAAGAATCTATAGATATGGGTGTTTTTGTTGCTGACTATAAGCTGTTACATAAAGATTTGGTAATTAATGAACTAAAAATAGGTTTAGAAGATGCTTGGGTGGAATATTATTTCGCTGGTAATTCAGGTAGCAGTAGAGTTTTTAATCTTGATACTCAACATACTAAACTTGTCTTGAAAACAGACATCAAAAATATACGCTCGGAAATTAAATCTCATAAATATTACTTATTTCGTAAATATTCTGATAGTATAGTAAAAAAAGCTAATATTTGGAGTATCAACAGGTATTATTTAGATATACCATTCGATAAGGACGATTTAGACTTTGATACAATCACTTACTACTTAGTAGATAAAAAGAACGTCAAAGTTTTTGATACTTTGTCGTTAGTAAAAGTAGTTAAGTAAAAACCATAAATGAAGAAGAAGTGAGTATTTCCCTATACTATAGCAAAGTAAACTATTACCCCCCTACCCCTACCCCATGTTGTGTCCCGTCATGTATGAAGATAGGAGCGGGTATATTAGTTTGACACATAGAAGTGCTTCGGAATCTGAAGATATTCCACATGTTGACGAAGGGGCAAGGGAAGAAGGAGAAGATTTAGCTGGATTAAAGGCCAAAGATAAGTTAAAAGGTTTTTGGGACCACTTCTGGGTTTTTATGGAAGGGGACAGAACCTATACGGATGATTTCGGCAAACAATGGGCTGTTGACGCTGACGGTGTGATAATCGGACCCGCCCTGATAACAGGTATGCCACCAGAGTTTTTGGGTGGACCTTTTAAGTAAAGGGCAACAAGCTTTAAGAATTGGCAGGAGATTATTTAATCCGGATTATGTACATGATGTTATTAAACCATCTATTTTATCACAAGTTAAAAAAATTACTCCAGAGTAGTTGGAAATAATCCTGATATAGTAGTCAAGTATGGCAAAATAATACTTAAAGGTCCGAAAACTGGGCCGAAACCCGGTAAAACACTTAAAACTGATTTAAACATTAAGGACTTTTTAGATTAATATGAAATATAGCTATAGAATTAGTATACGTGTAGGAACAGAATTACAAAATGAGGTACAATCGATTTTAGGCATACCATTTAAAATGGGTAAATACGCTATGGATTATCGTATTGAAAAAGAGGTTGATAAAGGATACTACGATTTTATAAAAGTATTTATGGATATTCTAGAGCCGCATTTACAAAAATTATTTGAAATTGGATTAAAAACAGATAGTATTTCGATCTGGGCATTATACAGACTTAGTGAGAATAATGATATAAACCTAGAGTATAATCCAGAGTCATTGAAAAGACTTGGGGATAATGGTATAAGCCTATGTATAAGTTGCTATTAGTGCTATACATCGCCCAACCCGGCTGGAGCCCCTACCATTACGCCATGAACAATCCCGTCATGTTCGAGGATAGGAGCGGGTATTATCTAGAGTCGGCAGCTGACATTGGCTTTATCGCCTATGACCTATATGACATTGGGATGACATTATATAATGGGGATGAAGTTTCTGGAGTACAATGGGCTGCCCTAGGTGGAGATGTTATAGGATTGCTAGTGCCGTTTGCCACCGGGGGTGGTGCAGCAGTAAGGGCCGCAGCACACGCTGATGATGTTGTCGATGCTGTTAAAACTGTGGACAAGGCTGTCGATGCAGGAAAATCTGGTAAAGCCCGTTTTATTGGTGATACAGATGGTAAACTTATTGATACCCAAACTACACCCAAAGGTAGTTATAATCAACCGGATGGTTCAAGGACTGATATTTTGCAAGATAGACCACACTTCAATAAAAAAACAAAAGAAAATCATGGCACTACTCATACACATATACCGTATAAAAATGTAGACCCAAACGGTAATGTCATAGAAGGTGTTAGTCGCAAAGATACAAGAACACCATCTTATTATGATGTAAAAAATATTATCAATGGAACTGCAAAGAAGAAATAGAATATGAATAGAATTATATATAAATGTTTAGAAATTAATAAAATTGTTTTAGATGAGAGCTTTGTTACTGGAATGCGGTGGAGAAATGAGAATGGTAAAGATTTAGAAATTTATATTGATTGGTGTGGACAAGATGACTTAAAAAATAAAATTGACTTTATGAAAGTTAAAACAAAAGTCAAATTCGAATTAGCGTATAATGTTGCGATAGATTTTAAATTCAGCGGTACATGGACATTGGGTTCTCCTGAAATAACTAGCTTTAAAATCACCAAAGATGGTGATGCTTACGTTGCAGACATCCGTTTTGATTTTGCACCTGTGGGATATATACATGTAGAATGCAGAAGTGTAGAATTTATAATAGAAGAAATATAACCGTTATTCAATAATAGTTGTTTTGCTTTTTTTACAAAACAATTCACAAATATAGATAGCAGTCGGCATGTTCCTAGCGGTGGATGAGCTATGGGCAGAACAACCCGGCTGGAGCCCCTATCACTATGCGATGAACAATCCCGTCATGTACGAGGATAGGAGCGGGTATAATACTAAGTCTTCAATCCCCCCCCCCTCCTTCTCCAAATAAATATTTCTGCTTTCGTCGTACTAGGTGGTAGTATGATAAGTAACTGTAAAAGAGAATAGATATGAGTAAAGTGGGAATACTGGTGATCAATCTGATCACCTACGGGTTTATGATATGGGCGAATTATTATACAAATTCAGGCGCATATAACGGCGAGAACATCGGCCAGATATCAAGTGAGCTTCAGAACCTTATCTCTCCCGCTCCGCCGGCTTTTTCTATATGGTCGCTTATCTTTGTAGGCATATTAATATTTATAATATCATCTTTCTATGGCGAAAGGAAAGGTCTGGCGGAACAGAGCAAGGCCTGGCCATGGCTGGCCTTATCTAATATCCTGAACGGTACTTGGGGCTTTCTGTTTATCGGTGGTAACTACCCGCTTTCGGTTCTGGTAATGCTCGCTCTTCTTTTCTGTGTAACGAAAATAGCTGTCAACCTTAGGATGGAGCTTGATGATGAGCCGCTGCGGGTTATCTTTACTATATGGTGGCCGATTGTAATCTATCTCGGGTGGTTGATAGCAGCTACTTTGGCCAATATCGCTACAACTCTTGTATCACTTGGCGTTGAACCATATACCGATACCGCTCAGTTCATCGCAATCGGAGTTCTGCTAGTGGCTATGGTTATTTACCTTATGCTTATCAAATACAGGAATATGAGAGAGGCGGCAGGTGTTGGCGTATGGGCATTAGCCTGGATAGCTACCGAACAGTGGGATCAGAATCTTGTTATTTCCTATACGGCGATCGCTATCGCAGCGGTAATCTCTATAGCAGCGGCTATGCATGCCTTCAAAAACAAAGACACCTCCCCGATGGCAAAGATCATGAACAAATCATGACTTCATAATGAATGGCTTGTTTAGAATAATCAAAATATTATCACATCTGATACTTTATCGAATCTGAAAGTAACTGAAATATAGTAAAAAACACAGTTTATCAGATGGAAATATTCGATTTTTCGATATTCGCGGAATCCAGTGCTTGGATAGCTTTACTCACCCTGACTTTGCTCGAGGTAGTGCTCGGGGTTGATAATGTGATATTCATATCTATCCTTGCATCAAAACTCCCTAAAAAGCAGCAACCTAAGGCTAGAAATCTCGGCCTTCTGCTTGCTATGGTTATGAGGATAATCATGCTGTTTGGGGTTTCATGGCTTATGGCCTCTACCGAGCCGCTTTTTTCGCTTTTTGCATGGGATTTCTCAATCCGTGATCTGATAATGTTACTTGGCGGATTATTCCTTATCGGTAAATCCGTATCGGAGATTCACTCCAAGATGGAAGGCGAGGATCAAGATGCCAATACCGGAAAAGCCGTTAATTTTGGATCGGTGCTGGTTCAGATACTCTTGCTTGATCTGGTATTCTCTTTCGATTCGATCATAACTGCGATCGGCCTATCTGATTCCCTGCTTATCATAATAATCGCAATAATAGTGGCTGTAACAGTAATGATGATCTTCGCTGGCCGCATATCGGATTTCATTGAAAAACACCCTACACTTCAGATCCTCGCGCTTTCATTCTTGATTTTGATAGGCTTTATGCTGACCCTGGAAGGTTTCCACAAAGAAATAGAAAAAGGTTACATATATTTTGCGGTTGCCTTCTCCTTGATCGTGGAGATTGTAAATATGCGCGTCCGCAAGAAAGCCTCTCCGGTAAAACTCAAAAAACGTATGGTCAAACCGGATGAGGCCGTCGATATAGCGTAAAACTAAAGTTCTAAAGTTGGAGATCTGGAACTAACGCACGATAAACTTACCAGACTCGTTTTCAGCTCCGTTTTGTAACGCGTAGAAATAGATCCCGGGTTGCAGGTATAACTTGATTGTATTCTTCTCACCGGCCTGGGTTTTAATCAATTTACCAGTAATATCATATATATCGATCTGTGTTCCTGGGTTTGATTCCGGTAGAATCAGTGTATTGTTGTCATCATTGTACCAAACAATACCCCTATTGGCTGAGTTTACAGATGTAAAGAAAAACTCGTAGTATTCTGAGGCTTCAGACCGGCACCCGTTTCTGAAAATGAACACACGATAAAAACCGCTTTCTTGCGGATAAAAATCCCTCTCATTACTTACCGTGATATGGGAATCAGCAGTCTGTAACTGCCATTCATAGTCGTCACCTATCTGAGTAGCTCTAAGCCCTTTTTCATCATCTATTGTTTCGATTTCGGTAATATCTGGTGTCTGTCTTATTTCCACAGAGCCTGTAAGTGTATCTGTACAGATACTGTTTGTAGCGGTTAACGTGTAGCTATAAACTCCAAAACTATCTACTGTGAACTCTATTCCATTCTGCCCTACAAACCTTATTTCAACATTTAAATCGCCGATTTCAAGATCGAACTCCGTATTATCGGGATAGTTGACGTCAATATCAATATATCCGAAATTCAAATGGCACAAAGGCTCCCTGAATGTATAGCCTGATACATCTGGGGTAGCATATATGGTAACGACAATACTGTCGGTTTCCTCTGTTTGTGTTATGGTGTTTGTCCTATTGACTGTCAGAGTATGTACACCTGCCATATCCCATATTACTGTAGGTTTACTGGTAATGGCATCCGATATTTCCCCACCTGTATCCAGCTCCCATTGATATTCATAATCGGGCGAATTGAAAGTAAAGTACTGGCTTGATGCACCAATACAGGCCTCCTCTCGACCTGAAATTGTTAAAGGCGCGTCATCGGATAGATTAACGGGATATTCTTGCGAGAAAATACAGTCTGCTTGAGTTAGATTGATGATTATCTTCCCATCTCCCGGGCCTGCCCACTGCACTGTAAGGGTCGAATCTGTTTGGCTGGTGATAGTTCCTAATTCGATATCGAATGATATTCCTTCCGCATTTGTAGCATAGCTATAAGTTTCCTCGCAAGTGCTACATGTAGCATCAACCCCGTTAAACGAGAGCATTGGCGGAAGTACAAGGTCTAATTCTTTTTCGAAGGTGTACTCACAGCCTGAAGCTGTGTTGATTACCCTGGCATATAGATTTCCTTCGGCAAGAAAGACTACGTTAACTGTAGCCGATGTATCACCTATCACCGAGCCGTTGATAGGGTTCCACCACTGCAATTGCCAGTCATCAGGTATATTTATCGAAAATTCCGTTGGCTGGTTAAGGCATACTTCATCCGGGCCGCTGATTGTGATATCTTCCGGAGGGTCAACATAAAGCGTACGGGTTACGGTCTGGATACAGTTCTCTCTTCCCGCAAGTGTAATATCTACCGATATTGTAAGGGAATCCTGGATTTTATCGATATCAAAGTTGGATATCGTGACAATTGGGTTCTCATCACCGAGATCGGTGCCATACCAACCGAGAGACCATTTATAATTATATCCGTTTTTCCTTTGTACCATAACTGGTAGCGATCCTACACCGCATATCGTATCGCTCAGTACACCATCCTCCCCGGAAATCTCAAAATCCGAGAAATAATCAGGAGCAAGTATGATCTTATTACTTTCTATATTCCCGAAAGTAGAATATATCCTATATCTTCCCTCTAAATCGGCCGGCATGTCAAATGTTATGTTCAAAGTGTCCGTTACCTGATCTACGGATAAAAGAATGTCGCCCTGCCCACTTAAATTCTGGAGGTAAGTCTCTATCATTTGGGGATTAGGGGAGTTGTTGAGCCTGATATTAGCTGATTCTTGCGTTCCCGGGCATAATACGCTATCCGCGGTCAAGATAATCGTTGGCCCTAGCAGACTCGGTATCTGATATTTAACAATATAACCGTCGCTATCTTCTCTAGCGCTAGGTTGGTGTGCTTGTTTATTGAAAAAATCGTCCTCCCATGTATATCCCGCGATAACGATCTCATCCGGCGTAGCATCGATCGCATATCCTACATCTACTGAGTCCGCCCCTAAGTAGGACATCAATAGCACCTCGCCATCCGAATCTATCACAGAATAAAACGCATCCAACCTGCCGCCCGGCATTTGCTGATATGCGTTCTTTGGGGCAATATTGGTAATACTATTTGATGTGCCGACTATAACAAAGCCATCCCTCACCGAGGATATTCCAAAAGCCTGATCATTACTTGGCCCGTAATAAACTCTTGTCCAGTCCAGGCCGGCGGCATTAGTCTTGGCAATAAAAGCATTTGCATCGTTACCGATTCCGGGTATAAGGTTAAATGTCATAGGAAGGTTAGAGGAGTTAGAGAACCCGCAGAACGCCAATTCCGAATTTCTGATCTCTAAACCTGTTATTTCTTCTTGGCCCGTTCCGCCATAATATGAGCTTCTGACCAGCGTTCCATCCCTGCGGTAGGTCTGTAGCCATGCATCCCAGTCGCCTCCACCATAACCGGATTGCAATTGGATACCCAGACCAATTCCAATAGATGATACCGAGCCGCCGACATGTATATTAACTCCATCTGTTTCTACCACATTGAACAGATCAATATCATTGCCACCAGCGTAGCTACCCCATAACCTGTCGCCATCTGGGGTAAATAGTGCTATCATACCATCAAACTCGCCCTGTATCTGAAGAATATTTCCGTTTGCGGCAATATCGGTTGTACTTGTAGTATAGCCGACTGCGACCATATTATCGAATTCGTCAAAGGCCGCATCAGTTATGGCATCATCACCGCTACCACCATAGTATGTACAATACTCCAGATCACCATTGAATAACGAGAACTTAGCTAAAAAACCGTCGCTGTCCCCACCATTAAACCCCCTTTGATGTGAATTAATATCAGTGGGTAGGTTAAAAGAATTGGTCTGCCCCGCCACCACTATGTTACTTGCATTGTCATCAATAGCTATACCGTGGATAACATCAATCGAATTACCCCCGAAGTAAGTCGCCCACCTTCTTCTGCCATTATTGTCAAATCTCGCTATAAAAGCATCAGTACCGCCAAGGCTGGTACTGAACTGGCCATTGAAAGATATAGAGCCCTTACTGTCGGTATATCCGGCAACTATTATCTGCCCGAACCTTGAAAGAGCTACAGCAGTTATCCTATCAGCCTCTATGCCGCCGTAGAAAGTAGCGAAATCACTGTTTGCGGTTTGTTTTTCCAGATACTTACTTATTTTCTCATGAATCTTATCATTATCTGAAATATTCGCAGTACCTTGATTGCCTTGGTTACCATGATTGCCATGAGTTTCTGAGATGGTTGCCTTAAGTTTCTGGAAACACTTCTCTAACACCGCATTTCTGGTCTTTAGATTCAACGGCGTATCTGAACCATAGTGTGAAGTTGTGGCAAGGCAGATAAAGATTGATAATAGCGATAATCTGTAAAGAGAAATCACGTTGGTATAGATTTTCATAGTTAGGCTCAAAAGATAGACTTCAAAACATACATTCCGATAGCTGATATCAGTACCTCAATATAGTAAAAGATACATGAACTGAATAAAAGTTACATCCGTACAGTATTTTTGTTTGTCGATAACTAATATAGGCGATCGCTGCCAAAATTAGTGTCAATAACAGTGTCGGATGTAATGTATTTGGATAGTATTAAAATATAATTACTAATATGGCGTATATATATCTGCAATTAAATGCTGGATATCAAAATACAGTTATTTTAGTGATACAAATTGGGGGGAGATATGAGGGATATTTTTGCAGGAAATGTGAAAGACCTGAAATTCGGAAAAAGACAGCAACAGCAGAATATGCTCGGCGTTCTTCTGCTATCGCAGAAAACAAAAGGTATTGATCTAGAGAGTAAGGAAACTAAGATAATCAGGACAAAAAGAAAACCTTCACTTAAAAAAACAACGTATCACATAAAATAATAGATATGCAGTATCGATAATAGCGATAACTGAATGTTTTTTTAATTATCAGGGGATGACCCAAAATGAAGTTCAAAGGACTTAAAACACTAACAATAGCTGCTTTCGGAGCGCTAACACTAGGTCTTGTATCTTGCGGAGAAACCGCAGAAGAAGAGCGACTTGACGAGATAGAAGAAAGAGTTGATGACGCTGAGTGGGAAGCGGACAGAGACGCTTGGATGAACAGTGCCAACGCAGAGCTTGCTGAGCTTGATAGAGAAATCGAGACTATGGAAGCTAAAGCAGAAGCTGAGTGGACAGAAGCAGAAAGAGAAATGTACGACGGATACGTTGCTACTAGATCTGAAATAGATACGAAAATAAATGAAGTATCTATGGCTACAGAAGAAAACTGGAACGAAATGAGAAACGATCTAGGCACATGGCTAGAAAATGTAGGTAACGACATCGAAAATGATGACGATCCTGCCGGTATGTAAGAAGTTCCCCCTTCATGTATAATGAAGACAAAAACCGTTGCCTGTTTAACCAGTCAGCGGTTTTTTTTTATTCAATATCACTTATTAGTTATTTTTGTTCAGATATATCTAACCAAAACCAGAAAGGACGGACCAAATTGGCCGATACTAAGTTCGAAATCGAGACTTTCCCAAATCCCAACCCAAATAGGGAATACCTTATCACCCATACTAATCCTGAGTTTACCTCGGTATGCCCTAAAACAGGTTTACCTGATTTCGGGACAGTTATACTGGATTATATTCCAGCCGAAAAATGCATAGAGCTCAAATCACTTAAATATTATTATCTGGAAT
This sequence comes from uncultured Hyphomicrobiales bacterium, assembly GCA_964462685.1. Lineage (GTDB taxonomy): Bacteria > Bacteroidota > Ignavibacteria > Kapaibacteriales > UBA2268 > CAYWYR01. The sequence goes on from CAYWYR010000010.1 coordinate 64,549, forward strand.
TCCGCAGTAAAGGTATATTTTATGAGGCGGTTACAAATAAAATCCTGGATGATTTGGTGGAAGCCTGCGACCCAGTCGAGCTGACAATTACAACGGAATGGAAGACAAGGGGCGGAATACATTCCACTATTACGGTAACTTACAGCCGAGAAGAAGGCTGATTCATAAAAGGATAAAAAATGGATATCAGAAAAGATATGCAGGTAAGGCTCGGTAAGGATTTCAACTGGGAGATGAGCCACAGATTGCCTTTCCATAACGGCGGATGCCAGAACGTACACGGGCACAGCTACAAAATGCGCGTTGATATCATAGGCACTACAGATGCAAACGGTATGGTAATCGATTTTTATGAGATCGACCGTATAGTAAGGCCATACCTAGAGGCTATGGACCATGCTTTTGTAGTAGATAAAGATGATACAGATGTTATTGAGTTTTTGGATAAACACGGTTTTAAAAAATATATTATCGATATAACTTCTACTGCCGAACATCTGGCTATGTTCTTTATTCAAAAATTCGCACCCGAATTCAAACAGTTCTCAAATATATCACATATCAAGGTAAGAGTATTTGAGACATCCGATGCTTTTGCCGAAGTTCAGACGGACATATAATATACTGTCATTTCGCTTTAGCTAAATTAAACTTGAAATAGTAGTCCTGCTTGGCTATATTTGTAGCCGCTCTGTATCGAGAGTTGCAGAATACTATCACGGAGAGGTGGCAGAGTGGTAATGCAGCAGCCTGCTAAGCTGTCAAGGAGCAATCCTTGCCCGAGTTCGAATCTCGGTCTCTCCGCACAAAAAAGCGTTCCTGAAATATCAGGAACGCTTTTTTTGTTTATTCTTCATATCCGCTGTTTTTCATTATCTTGCCATCTATTCTTTCAGATATATCCAAATGGGAATAATATGAAACAGATGCCGAACTTCGACTATGATAAGTACAGAGAAACTATCGAAAAGCTACATCTTGTAAGCCAGATAATCGGTAAACTGCAGGTAGTGAACAAACCCTGGCAAAACCATAGCTGGCATGTTACCCAATATGTAAACACAACAGGTCTGATAAGCCAGATGATTCCTGACTCCGGTATTTATTACCAAATAGAACTTAACATGAAAGAAAGTAAGGTTATACTCTATAAGGATGATGAGTATAGCGCTTCCGTAGATATATCCGAAGATCCGATAGCAGATATATATCACGGTATTAAAGGAATGCTTACCGAAAGCGGTTTATCATGCGAAATAAATATGACGCCAAATGAACTAAGCGATCCTCTGGATTTTGATAAAGATAACAGAAGCTTGCCCTATGATAAGAGGGCCGCGGCCCTGCTCCACGAGATCCTGCTTTTGATATCCAAACCTTTTGAAGAGTTGCGGGCTGAGTTTATTGGGAAGTCCAGCCCAGTGCATTTCTTTTGGGGCTCTTTCGATCTGGCAGTTACCCGTTTCTCCGGCAATGATGCCCCTGAACATCCCGGAGGCATACCCAATCTGCCGGACTGGGTAGCAAAAGAAGCATATTCCGAAGAAGTATCGAGCTTGGGCTTTTGGCCTGGTAACGGAATGTATCCCAAAGCCGCATTTTACGCTTACGCTTATCCAGGAGGAGAAGGGTATGGTGATGAAGAGTTAGGCGTAGAAGGTGCATACTGGCACAATGACTTGGGCGAGTGGATGCTAGACCTAGATAAAGTGGCCGGAAAGGAGAACTGGAGAGAACTGATTCTGGAATTTGGCCGCAAGACCTATGACAGAGCAGTAAAATTCGGGGGCTTTACCGAGGATATGATTGTAAAAGATTTCAGAACCAACTATAAGGTTAAATAATACTTAGCGCTCAACATAAATATTCATTCTATCGATTTCAATCCCGTTATAATAAACTATGAAAGCATAGTCGCTCTGCGGTAAGTTATCTTCAGAATAGATAAGTTTAGTTCCTTTTATTTCCGCCTTCCCGATTAGTGTGCCATCGGTTTTAGACAAAATAGCTGAAAAGCTATCTATATTAGCTTTTGAACCCTCTATATCATAAACTATGATATTATCCTCAAAAGAGAAGCCTTTGATATTAGTTAAATCGATATCTGATAAAGTAAACTGCGCTTTTCGGTTTATACCTGATTTTTTGCCCAATCTATCTTCTATAAAAGAGATATCTTCCGCTGAAGCAATAGTAAAATCCATATCTTCTACAATATCGCTTTCTACTTTGAACTGTTCGTCAGTAGATGTGGTGAGCATCGGGCATTGGTCGCATGCTTCTACCCAGCCAGAGTAACTCTCCGAAGATTCTTTATAATACCGTAAATAATTGCCGTCAAACTCACCATCGCTATCTTTGTCAATATTCGCCCACTGATAATCAATCCCGTCAATATCTATAGCTGAATGAACTTTATATGAGTATGGATTATTTGCAGAACTCAGAACTGCAAAGGCCAGAAAAGAAAAAATCAAAACAAGGGGCTTTATCATTTTTACTCTGATAAATATTGAAAATAATGTCTTTTTTTTAATTTACGCAAAAACACTGTTATTACAAAAAAAGCCGCTGGGATTATCCCCCCAACGGCTGTATAAATAAAGTGATTTATGCCAGATCTTATCTAAGTGTTCTAAGGAAATCCTGATACCTTCCGGTAAATAGGTTTTCGCTTGTCGCCTCTACATTATTCGCTCTTGCCATTTCTCTTATTTCCTCTAATCTAATATCTGGATCGGGGTGGGTGATTAGAAGCTGTTCTATAGAAAATTCCGCATCACCATCACCCAGCTCTTGGAAGAAATACTCCATGGCAGCCGGATAATATTCTGTATCCTGAAGGTATCTGAATGATAACTCGTCTGATTCAAGCTCATCTGATCTACTGTGCTGCAAAAGATAAAGCCCGCCAACAAGATTCGCCGCCATCGCCTCTATCTGCCCCGGGGATTCACCTAATACTATACTCAGCAGTGTGGAAAGCCCATAGGAGGTTGTCATCCTCTCTGTAGAGTGACGCTCCTCGGCATGTGCTATCTCATGGCCTACGACACCAGCCAATGCCGCCTCGTTAGGCATAAACTTCAACAAACCAGTATAGAAGTATATATATCCACCGGGTGTCGCGAATGCATTAACTACAGAATCATTGTCTATTAGTGTAACAGTATATGGGAATTCATCATCATACTGCACTTCAGGTGAGTCAAGTATCTTATCTGCTATACCCTGTACATAAGCTGTAGCCTGCGGGTCATCGTAGATGGGATATTCCTGTGGGCTGGTTAAAATCTCTTGGTGTAGTTGCTGGCCTAACTGTACATCATCATTGATCGAGAATAGATTGATGTCACCACCAATGCCGTTCTCACATGATACAAGCCCTACAATACCGATAGCTGCTATCATAAATACAGCATGTATTTTTCTGAATTTATTTTTAATGAATTTATTCATAATATTATCCTTTGCTATTGTTCTTTTCTGTGTTCTTAACCCTGGCAGCGGCAGCTTGCTAAGGTTGATTATCGTTTTTGATATGAGCGATACACTTCAGTTCTACCGCTATCGGAGTCGGAAGTGAGGTAATGCCGAGCGTAGTTCGGCAGGGCTGATTACTCTCAAAATATTCCGCATAAACTTTGTTGTATATCGGGAAATCGTCTTTCATGTTAGTCAGAAAGACTGTTACGTCCACCAGGTCTTCCCACTTAGCACCCGAGTCTTCCAAAACAGCTTTTACATTATCGAATACAGAACGGCATTGTTTTTCTATATCATAAGATATGATATTGCCGTTAGAATCAAGCTCTACACCTGGTATTTTTTTTGTGCCCCGCTCTCTCGGCCCAACACCCGACAGGAAAAGCATATTACCTACTTTTCTCGCATGCGGGTACAGCCCGACTGGTTCTGGTGCTCGTTTGGAGTCGTATCTTGTATTATCCATATCATTTTGAAACTAAAACTGTATTATTCACAGTTAGATTATACAATATATATCGAATGAGTTGTTGTTTTAATGTTTTTCGCCACTTAATTTATTAGAAATCAGGATTGATATGATGCCAAGAGCAATTATAAGTAACCCATAAGGGAATGACCGAACTAACTGTTCGTCGTTCGCATATCTATAGGCACTCGTGGCAAGTGTCTCAGTATCATAATCCCGCAGTATCAGTGTAAGCGGCAAGTCCTTCGATATCTCAATAAAGCATAGAACGAATGCCGCGACAATTGATTTGCTCGCATTCGGCAATACTGACCTGAAAAGACTTTTTATGCGGCTATCGCCGAGCGACATACCAACCAATGAATACCTGCCAGAGTTGTTCTCAATATCTGAACCTATGGTCGAATATCCAACCATCGAATATCTTATAGCGTAAGCCAGCATCAAGGGGATTATAAAAAATATCCCTGCCCCGTCTATCTCAGCGAAAAACATAGTTACGGCAAGAGCTGTTACGGCTCCTGGCACAGCATAGCCAGAAAGTGAAAGATCGGCTGATTTGCGGAGAATTTCATTTATCCTCGTTTTACGGCAGTCCAGTTTTTGATGATATATCGAGTAAGCTATAAAAACAGATATAACTATAATCAGAAACGCACCAATAAAGGAGAACAAACCGGTATTGAGTATGCTTCCGTAAAGTATATCGATATCTATCAGATAAGAGTCACTGCTCGATAAATACACGAGAAAAGCATATAGTGTAGGTAAAACAAAAGATATAAGAGGTATAACGATAGCAATGGCCGAAAGAACAAGACCTTTCTTCTTGTTATATATAGCAAAATTTTTCTCGCTTAGTGTTGATTGTACTCTAAAGGCTGATATCACTACCTTTATCATAACAACCAGACTAATCAGTGCGCTACTGAATATAAGGGCGGAGCCGAGATCGCCCATACCATACCACAGCTTGAATATCGCAGATGTATATGTTTTCACCCCGAAATATTTCACCGCGCCGTAATCGTTAAGTGTTTCAAACCATACAAGCATCAAACCGTAAAGAGCGGGAAATAAAGTGATCGGTATCGCTACTTTCTTTACAAAATGCCATAAGCCAGCCCCCAGGCTGCTTGATATATTCCTGTACGCCGAAACGCGGCTGGTAAAAGCTTGATAAAGCTGAGCAAAAATATACGGATACAGTACAGAGGCGAATATAACTGACAAAGGAAATACATCCAGAATACCCGTATATCCGAATAAATTGTTGATTATCTGATATCCGGTATTTGGATAGGCGAAGATATCTGCCCATATATAACCCGCAATGTAGGTCGGTATAGTGAGCGGGAGAATATTCAGCCAATATAAAATTCTTTTAAATGGCAAATCATAAAAGGCCAGCAACACAGCGGGAACCAAAGCAAAAATCAGAGAGAACAGGCCTGTGAGTGACAGAAGATGTAAAGTCTCTTTGGTATAATCCCACAGCAAATACTCAAATACATGGGAAAGCGAGCCGCTTAACCCTTCATTCAACAATATTTGTACCGAATTTAATAGTAACAGGAATATAGGTACACCGATGATCAAGATAACGGATAAAAGGCCGAAAGTCCACGGTGAGAATCTACCCACAAGGCTTTTAGGTCTTTTCCGATCAGGATTGTTTTTCATCTCATATCAGCGTTATATCGAATCGGGGATGTACGGATTTTGTTGATCTACAAGTAGTAAGAGCTCAGGATTAAATTATAGATCAAGTCTCTGCCTGAAATCTTCTATCGTTTTCTCTAAACCTGATCGGCGGTCAACAGTAGCTTTCCAGTCCAGTATCCTCATGGCTTTGGTAGTGTCGGGCTGTCTTATCTTAGGGTCGTCCATCGGTAGTTCTTTATGTACGATATCGGAGTTGGAACCAGTTAGCTCTTTAATTTCTTTCGCCAGATCCAGCATACTCAGTTCATTCGGATTACCTATATTCACCGGTTCCACCTCCGCCGACATAAGTAGGCGGTATATCCCTTCTACAAGATCGGAGACATAGCATACAGATCTTGTTTGCGAGCCATCACCATAAACCGTTATCGGTTCGCCTTTCAGTGCTTGATTGATGAAGTTCGGTATAGCTCGGCCGTCCATAAGCCTCATACGCGGGCCATAAGTATTGAAAATCCTTACTATTCGGGTATCAACATCATGGAAGCGGTGATAAGCCATAGTCATGGCTTCGGCAAACCGTTTGGCTTCATCATATACCCCGCGATAACCAACGGGATTGACATTCCCCCAATAATCTTCTGTCTGCGGGTGGATTAGCGGATCGCCATACACTTCGCTGGTTGAAGCCAAAAGGAAGCGGGCGTTCTTTGCTTTGGCCAGCCCGAGGGTCTTGTGTGTACCGAGAGAGCCTACCTTCAGTGTCTGTATCGGATATCTGAGATAGTCGATCGGGCTGGCAGGGCTAGCAAAGTGAAGGATATAGTCAAGATCACCCTCCACGTGCACATAGTCGGTAACATCATAATGAACGAATTTGAACCTATCGCTGCCGATCAAGTGAGCAATGTTATCTGCCGAACCTGTTATGAGATTATCCATACAGATAACCTCGTGGCCTTTGTTGTGGAAGAGTTCACATAAATGTGATCCCAAAAAACCAGCACCGCCGGTGATAAGAACTTTGCTCATGGATTGATAAATGCTTTAGGATTGTAATTCGGTCGATTCTCAATTGCAAAGTTATATAATGATAGGCAATGATAGTACATCATCTTTAGATGGTTTGACTTACAACCACCCTAATTTATTTTTTCTGTGATCTTGCCCGAAGGGAACTCTATCTTAAAGTATTTCCTTCGGATATCCATTATGTAGTTCCCTAGTTCTGCGGCCATAAGAATGATGATAGCCGAGTAGAAAACCCACAGCGCTATTGAGATAATCACGCCATAAGTGCCGTAGAACCTCCCGTAATCAGTAAGTGCGGTTACATACCAAGCGAACAGGTGCCTGGCAAGTTCTATCATAAGAACCGATGTAACAGTAGCTATAAGCCGGGAAGCCCTGTCGATCCTTACATTAGGTACCCACCTGAATATAAAGTAAAACAATACGAATGAGGATGTAAGTGTCGATAAAGTAAGGATGGTCTGGGAGGCTAAGTTGGAGACTTCGTTAGGCAGAAGCCAATCGAAAAAGTTGACCGCAATAGCCGATAATGGCACTAGATAAGCATAGATGATGACAAGCACGGTTATGATAAGCGTAAGCAGTATGTCTTTCAGTCGATAAACAAGAAAAAACTCTCGGCTTTCTAAGTGGTAGATTGAATTCAGCGCGTGCCTGAACCCTGAAATAAGAGTGGAGGACAGCCAAAGAAGTATCACGATTGATATCAGCCCGAGAAAGCCCACATCACTGAAGAGGCTGCCTACTTCCTTCAGTATATCAGATAGTAAGCTACGAGTCTGTTCGGTCGGCGGCAAAAGTTCATAAACCACATCCTGTATAATCATTGATACATCTTCTTCCGAAACGAAATAACCCATAACGTATATCGTAACCCAAAACATAGGTATAAGATATAACAGTATATTGAAAGCGATGCCAGCGGCAAGTATATAAAGGTGGTTCCGGCTCGCTCTTTCGAAAAACTCGTCGGTGTATTTATAGGCTTTGAACAGAAAACCGTTTTTACTGAAAAGTCTTCTTGGCATTAGCTACCGCTGTTGATTGACAAAACTTGTATTTTGGGATATCGGATAATTACACAACTAAAAAACAATTCCCTTGCCAGCTAAAGAGAACAAATATACTCAGTTATCCGCAAAGCAGGATTTAAAAAACAGTATCCTGGGTTTACTGACGAAAGGTACGGCTTTTTATGCGTTTATCTCATTAATAGCTGTATTGATTGTATCTTGTGCAAACCCGCAGGCGCCAGAGGGCGGCCCAAGGGATGCTACCCCGCCTGTTATTCTAGAGTTTTCTCCACAGCAGAATACTCTGAATTTCTCCGGTGAAAGCATTGTCATCAATTTTGATGACTACATGAACAGATCATCGGTTATAAAAAACCTATATATCACGCCTGAGATTAAAACTGAATATGACTGGTCCGGAAAAGAATTCGAGATCGAGTTTATTGAACCTCTCGAAAGTAATACCACTTATGCCATCACGTTGGACGGCGGTTACACCGATCGGTTCGGCAATAACCCAGAAACCCCTTTCACACTGATATTCTCTACTGGAAATGATCTCGATTCAGCTTCGATATCAGGAAAAGTACAAGGGAAAAGCGAAACACTGTTCGCAATGCTTTGGCGGCCAGACTCCACCGGCAGTTTTCCGGATGTGACCCAGACTAAAGCCGATTATAGACTAAAAGTTTCTAATAAAGGAACTTTCTCATTCAAAGGACTCAAAGAAGGTAAGTATCGAATAGCTGCTGTGGACGATAAGTTTCAGGACGGAATCGTTGATTTTAATTCAGATGGATTTTCAGCATATAAAAAAGATATCGAGGTACTTGAAGGCCAAAAGGTAAGTGGTATAGAAATGTTTGCCGGGCCTGCGGTAGATACATCCGCACCCGGACTTGTCAGTGCATATTATAGAAACCCCGTTTCATTTTCCGTCCGTTTATCCGAGATTATCAATCCAGATAATCTGGATCCAACCAGCCTGAATGTTACCGATTCCCTCGGTGATCAGCTTTTGCTTACGGGGCTGGGGGTTGATACTACTGATAAAGATTTATTAGTGGCTTTTACCGAACCTATGATAGAAAATATGCTTTATGATGTACTGCTAGTAAATACTTCTAGCGGTATAAGCGACTCAACGGGCAATACAGCATGGCCTTACGTTGATACGCTTAGTTTCGGGACACCGGAAGAGTTTGAGGATTACGATATTCCGATAATAAATCTGGTCGATATCAACGTTACAGATTCGATGCGGGGCTTTGATTACCGGGATACTTTGGTCTTGGAGTTCGATTACGCTCTTGACGGCGATCTGATTCAGAAAAGTGTAAGCCTTATCGACGCGGGAAAGGCAGTCAGGCCGGGTCAGGTAAAATCCAGATCGGATTCAACCAATATTGATACTGTTCCCATACTTAAACCGATAGATATTGAATTACAAAAACTACGTACGGGTAGATATGCGATTATCGCACCGTTAGAGCCTCAGAGAAAATATATGTTATCGATTGACTCTTCTTTCTTGAAAATACCGTTTGCAGAAAGACAGTTTTTTGCTGATTCTACCGATCTAGACTTTTTATTTACAACTGGATACAAACCTGATTTTTCCGAAGTTAGCGGAGAAATAATCGTAGAGGCAGAATGTGAAGGCGAAATTATTCTGATCGCATACAGGGAAAAAGAAGAAGTATTGAGATGGGAGTTAAACAGATCTCAAAAATTTGGTCCCTTACTGCTGGAATCGGGTAATTATACATTTAAAGCGTTTTGTGATAGAAATAATAACCATCAACGAGATTACGGATACCCTAGCCCCTATGCTTTTGCGGAAACAGAATACTTTATCGGATCTAAGCTATCTGTAAAGCCGAGGTGGGATATAACGGACTTTATAATCAACATAAAGCCATCTGGCGAGGAAGTGCCAGAACCCATACGGCCAGTCATACCACTTGAAGATGAATGATAAAGCCCTTATTTTAATTTAAATATCTATCAACAAAATAATAAAAAGAAAATGAGCGAATATCTGATTAAAAACATCTCAGTAGTCAGCTCCCAAGGTATTAGTAGAGGTGATATCTATATCAAAGGGAAGATGATAGAGCAGATAGGGGAGAACCTGGACAAACCAACCGCTATAGAAATAAACGGCTCTGGCAAATATGCTTTCCCCGGATTAATTGATGACCAGGTACATTTCAGGGAACCAGGGCTCACCCACAAAGCTGAGATAGCTACAGAGAGCAGGGCGGCGGTTGCAGGCGGTACGACTTCCTTCATGGAAATGCCCAATACGGTGCCACAAGCTGTTACAAAGGAGCTCTTGGAGCAGAAATACGATAGAGCCTCGAAAGTATCCGCAGCGAATTATTCTTTCTATATGGGCACTACAAATCAAAACTGGGAAGAAGCGATATCGATCGATCCTACCAAAGTATGCGGTATCAAAGTGTTTATGGGTAGTTCAACAGGCAATATGCTGGTGGACGATGTCGATACACTGAAAAAAATCTTCTGCGGAGCCCCTAACCTAGTAGCCATACACTCCGAAACCGAAGATATAATCACGGCCAACACCAAAAAATATATAGAAAAGTACGGTGAAGACATACCTTTTTCAGCTCACCCCGAAATCAGAAGTATTGAAGCATGTGTCGAATCTACCAAAAAAGCAATGGCAATTGCCGAAGAGTGCGACACCAAACTCCATATCCTGCATATAAGCACACAGGAAGAAGCGGAAATGTTTAAAGCCGGTAGGCTTGAAGATAAAAGAATAACTTCTGAAGCTTGCGTGCACCACATGTGGTTCTCAGCGGATCAGTATGATGATATGGGCAGCCTAATTAAATGTAATCCAGCGATAAAAGCCCCGAGACATAGAGAAGCCGTACTTAAAGCGCTGCTAGATGATAGGATCGATGTTATAGCAACCGATCACGCGCCACATACTTGGGAAGAAAAACAGAATAAATATCTGAAAGCTCCATCGGGGCTGCCGCTGGTTCAGCATAGCCTAAATATGCTACTGGATTTCCATAAGTACGGCTACATATCATTAGAAAAAATAGCTGAGAAAGGTTCTGAAGCTGTTGCTCGCCTGTTTAACATACCCGACAGAGGATATATAAGAGAAGGTATGTTCGCCGATATCGCTATAGTAGATATTGAGAAGGAATGGATCGTCACCAAAGATAATCTACTTTACAAATGCGGGTGGTCCCCACTTGAAGGCCATACATTCAAAGGATTCGTAGAAAAGACGTTTGTCAGCGGCAGGCTCGCTTGGGACGGTAAAAATGTGCTCGAAGGAACAGGCGATAGACTTGGATTCACCGCCTGATGAAGATACTGTTTTTAGCCACCGTTTGGGATCCCGCGAGAGTGTTTGATCCCTTAGGAGTTACCCACTTTATGGTAGAGGGCTTAAAGCAGTGCGGCCATCAAGTTACAGTAATAGACTTGCAGCATAAACACAGGCTAGTATCTAAATTTTATGGTTTGATAGCGAGGATGCTCCCAGGCAAACCTATTTCATGGCCAAGCTATAATAAGTATGTGGCAAATTTGTATGAAAAGGAAATAGCAAAATACCCAGAGCACGATATGCTGTTTACTTTTGGATCACTTATATACCCATACCTAAATTCAAATCTTCCAAAGGTCTGTTGGCCCGATGCCACGTTTGATGGACTGTATAATGCCCATAAACATTTACAAAAATGGCCGAAAAAATTTGCTGAATGGCTCAGGAATCTAGATAAAAAAGGCCTTGAAAAATGCAGCAATATCATCTTTGCGAGCCAGTGGGCAGCCGATACAGCTATCAATGGATATAGCTTAGACCAAAATAAGATCAGTATTGTAGCTTACGGGGGAAACCTACCTTCAGATCCTGATATAGAGACCGTTAGTAAATCAATTGACAACAAAATTTCTGAACCTGAGCTGAATCTCCTTTTTATAGGATATGATTGGGAATTTAAGAACGGGCCTGTGCTTTTTGAGATATTGCGTGATCTTCTGAAACTAAACCCAAATGCTAAACTGAACATTGTGGGTGCAGAACCGAAAGTACCTGATGATTTGAGAGAATCTGTGATAATTTATGGTAAAATAAACAAGAATATAAAAGAAGAATGGGATACTCTGAAAAACGTTTTTTATGACAGCCATTTTTTTATAATGCTAAGCCAGCATGATACTTTTGGCCATGTGTATTGTGAGGCTTCGGCCTTCGGTGTGCCATCGATAGCTTACAGCAAACAGGGTATAAAAGAGGTAGTTCAGAATAATGTGAACGGATATGCCTTCCCTTATGAAACAAATACCGAGGAAATTACGAACTATATCTTTGAGACCTACGCCGATAAAGAGCTTTATAAAAAGCTCTGCCACAGTTCAAGAAAAAGATATGAAACAGAACTGAACTGGAAAGTGGCCGCCCAAAAAGTAGATAGGGTAATCAGTGCGGGCTGAAGGGTAGAGAGCCTTTCATTTCTGGGGGATATTTAAGGGATATTATTATGTATGCGAAGATTTTGCTCGGCGTTATGTGTACAATTGCCGTGCTGACACTTACTATTGGCATTCAGGATGCCGTTACAAAAACCAATAATGAAGATAAAGGATCCGATAAAATGGAATTCCCGGCCAACAAGACTGAGAAGGAATGGAAAGAAGAACTAACCGAGCAGCAGTATGAAATTCTAAGGAATAAAGGTACTGAAAGGCCATGGACAGGTAAATTCAACGACCATTTCGAAGAAGGTAGCTATACGTGTGCTGGTTGTGGTAATGTACTTTTTGATTCGGAGACTAAGTTTGATTCTCATTGCGGATGGCCGAGCTTTTATGACGCGCTCGACAAAAGCAAAGTAAAAGAAATACAAGACAACAGCCACGGCATGAGCCGTACTGAAGTTGTATGCGCGAACTGCGGAGGCCACTTAGGGCATGTATTCAATGACGGGCCCAACCCGACTGGCTTGAGATACTGTATAAACAGTGCTTCGCTGGATTTTGAAAGCGATAGCTCAAATGGCAAAAAACAGGACTGAAAAGTATTGGATACTCTTGAGAAGACTCTATTCCTGTACGAGCTGGGGCTCGCCGATAGGAATCTAATTAAGAAAAAATGTTCCGAAAGAATACAATGGGGCGAGCATGAGCCCATGCTTTATGCCCTGGCCGATTCTGATGATATGAACGATACCGAGTTCGGCGAGCTCGCTGGTTCCGTTTTCGCAACTCTGACCTCTAAACAGACAACGCCCTCAGGCTTAGGTAGCGTTTTGTATGGTTTTTTGGGCAGCGGAAAAGTAATGCAGTCAGACGCATACAGGCTTTTCGAGCTGATCTTGGAAAAGGCCGAAGAAAGTAAGAATGACAGTGAGGAGGAGTCATATTTTATCGGGAATCTAATAATCTTTGCCACGGCTCAAGATTTTCTCCATCCCATAGATATGACCAGATTATTGAACAAGGCATGGCCACAGGCAGGGTATCCGGGTAACTGGACTCATTTGGTAGGGAGAGAAAGTGATATCGAAGATCTGAAGTTTTCAGTTCAGGAAAGCAGAAACGCAGTAAATAAAGATACCAATGAAAGTGTTATAGAAGAAAATATCAATAATGCAATAGTACAAATTAAGAATGATGCTATTAAATTTGTTGAGAAGATAACTTTTGGATCATAAATTAAATTAAACTGATTTCAGGTAAAATGCCAAACGTGGATATTAGAGGAAAATACGCTTTAGACAGTTCTATAGGTTATATCACCCAGATACTTACTCAGCAGATGGCCGATAGGCTTATCAGAAAAATGAGAAAGAAAGGTGTTGAAATGGATATTGACGAGTGGATTGCACTCGTACATATCCACCACTATGAAAAACAAAACCAAAACCAGCTTGTCAAGGCAACAAACCGCAATAAAACAGCCGTAACAAGGCTTGTGAACGAGCTGGAGAGAAAAGGCTGGGTTCGCAGGGTTGAGGACAAAAACGATAGACGCAACAATCATATCATGCTTACCGTTGAGGGTAACGATGTATATGAAAAAGCAGTTGTACTCGCCGAAGATACTACAGAGGATGCTTTGAACAATATATCCGCCGAAGAATACAAGACTTGGCGGGAAATAACCCAGAAAATCCTTGAAAACGCTAAAGAATACGACCCTGACGGAAAATATTGATAAACCTTCGGTTATTATTCCCGAATGTTTGTGCGCATAGATTCTATCGCCCGCTAAAAGCATATTTAGCAGCTTAGTAGCGGGTGGTATCCTATATCAGCCGATACATTACACTATGTTCCCCTATCCCTTCTATCTCGAACGGTTCACCAACAGCTGAGAATCCTTGTTTGCCGTAAAAATCATAAGCGATTTTTCGGGCATTACACCATACACAGGCTTTTATATTGCTCGGCAGCTTGTCATTAATGATTTCAACCGTTTCCGCTACAAGCTTGCGGCCTACATCCATATTCCTGTATTCCGGATCAACGGCCATACCCCTAACCTGATACCATGATATTGATTCCTCTCGTTTAATTGAATCTGGGAATTCTATATTAACCTTATTACTGTCGGGTTTCCTTCCGTAAAGACTTAGAATGCCGATTACCCTGCCATAAAAGAAAGCGCCGAGATGTACTGTGGTTTCAGAACTGTCCCCCTCAAAAGTATAATTTTCCTTTGCTCCATTTCTGAGAACAGATATTCTTAGTGGGTAAGTATCTGCTTTGTTTATCTGCCTGATATAGATAGAATCTTTAATCATAGTAATTATAGAATAGGTTTATATGCCGAATAGTTTAAATTGGGTAACTTTGATGAATATTTTATCACATTTTATGATATGATTTGGAAATAATAGATAAGATAGCGGACAAGGGCAAAAACATCACACTCTCAGCTGATATTGACGGTAGGATAGATAATGTAGTTGATAGATGCTCAGAGCCTTGCCCTTTCTTAAGTGCGGCAAACGTACAGGAGATAGTACAGAGCACATCGATATGGGATACGCTTAAGGCGTTTAATCATCCGATCCACATCATACAGGGCGATCATGAATTTACGATACAGGCAAGCCCGGTAAAAGATATAGCCAAACCGCCAAAATGGGATATCATCATATCCGAGATCGGGCAGATCGACCAAAACCGGTATTGGTACAGGGATCCGATTGCCAATAGCTTTATGTCATCAAACAATATCTGCTGGGTTGAGTATGACCACTTTAACAGATTAATTACTTATTCAGATGAATTCAAAAAAATATTTGACGAAGACAAAAGCTCAGTAAGTGAAATCAGCTTTCTGAGTAGGGTACAAGAAACCTATAGAGATAAAGTAGCCCAATTAATAGAGGGGCAAGGTATAGTATCCGATTTGGAAGTGGAAATAGAAACATGCGAAGGTAGTTCCTGCTGGTTCAGCCTTTCACTAAAGCCATATTGTTATATCGATGGTAAACTAGCGGAATCAGTAGTGTTTCTGAAAGATATTCAGAGCAGAAAAGAAGATGAGCTCAATCTTAAAGAGTCAACCGCTTTCAGTAAAACAATTGCGGAGGCAATACCTGATATCATTGTAGTATATGATACAGAGGATATGCAGATAGTTTATTCATCGATCAATTCTCTACGGAACGATGAAAGAAGCAGATATTTCCGGGTTGGTACAAAAGCCGAGCAATATTATGATCTAATACACCCAGATGATATCGAGATACTGAGAACCAAAATCGAAAAAGTAGTATCGCGAAAGAAAAGGGGGATACTCTACTCGTGTGAGATAAGGATAACCAGTAAAAAATATAAATGGCGCTGGTACAAAATCCGGATGAAATGTTTATCTGACGATGAATACAGTAATAGCAAAGACTGTTCTAGAGTCTTATGCGTACTGTCAGATATTCACAAAGAAAAAAGACGGGAAAAGGCACTGCTGGAACAAGGTTTACTGCTCGAT
This sequence comes from uncultured Hyphomicrobiales bacterium, assembly GCA_964462685.1. GTDB lineage: Bacteria > Bacteroidota > Ignavibacteria > Kapaibacteriales > UBA2268 > CAYWYR01. The sequence goes on from CAYWYR010000010.1 coordinate 80,216, forward strand.
CAGTCCCAGCTGGCCAGTAAGACCGGCGGCTGGCAGTACGATATCAAAAGTGGGGAGGTAAAATATACCAACGGTTTATTGGTTCTTTTTCCCAATATCTCTAATGAAGAGGAGGGTCTGGGCTTTTTCGCGGAATCTATATCTCAGGAATACAATAAAACCGTTCAATCTTTCATTGATTCAGACCAAAAATATAACGTTTTCGATATTATCATAAAAAATACCCTGGGCGAGAAGCAATGGTATCGCTGCCATCTAAAGAAATTGAGGGACAATCTCGGTACAACCGAAGGCCTTTTAGGTTCTTTCCAAGATATTACCTTACTCAAAACCCAAGAAGAAGAGCTATTGACAAACCAGATACAGCTCGAAAGAATGGTAGTGGAAAAATCATCTTCCTTAATTACCATGTACAAGGAAAAGAACGAGCTGCTCAGAACCGCAAGGCATGATATCAACAATCCCCTTACAGCTATTATCTTGAGGATCGAGATACTACAGGAAATGATGCGTAGGGACGGACAAGACAGCTATCTCAATAAAATATCCGAGATTAGCGAAGCCGCTGAAAGGATTCAGTCAATTTTGGAAAAATTTACCGATAAGAATAATTCAGCTTGGCGAGATTACCGTATAAACCTTGATAGATTCGAGATAGTCGACGTTATCAAAAAACTGTTGAATTCGAAAATGGATGAAATCACTAAGAAAGGTATAAATATCAATATCGGTGATGGCGGTTTCCAGATGTATTCAGATAAGTTTTTAACGGAGCAGATTTTAGAGAACATAATTTCCAACGGTATCAAATACTGCTATCCTGGCGACGATATCAAAATCGAGTTTTTTGTGATGGATTATGAATGCCAGGTTTGGGTTACCGATTCTGGCCCTGGGATACCTAATTCAGAGCTGCCAAAACTTTTCACAGATACCGATGAATACACGAACAAACCTACAGCTGGTGAAAAGTCCAACGGTGTCGGGCTTTATTTCTGCCAGAAATACGCCAAATTAATAGGAGGTAGGATTTCGGTGGAGAGTACTTTGGGTAAGGGTAGCCGTTTTAAGGTGATAATGCCGATTGAATATAACCCATATCAGAAAAGCAGTGTTTCATAAACTATATTATTTATCGATATATAAGCTTTCTATAAGATCAAAAGTAATCGTGTCGCAATACCTGTAGCCCTTATCGGTTAATCGGTAAACCGTATCAGGGGAGATCATTTCTATTTTCTGAACCATACGTTTATCTACCCAGGAACTCAATCTGTCTTTTGTCGGTTCAGGAAGTATAGACCCAGTGTTTTTCTCGAATGTGTTCTCTGAAATACCATTGGCCCTTATCGGGAGAAAAATATTCTCTTCTTTATTGATTTGTTCAGATATATTTTCATAGCTTTCTACCGGTAGTTTCCCCTGTCTTACATCACTGTGCCATTTAATGAGATCTCTGTGGTTTGAATAGCGCCTGTCACCAATATATCCGTGCGAAGATACCCCGAAGGCGAGATATCTTCCGGCGTGCCACGCATGTAGATTATGCCTGCACTCTTTGCCTTCCCTTCCGAAATTTGATACCTCGTACTGCTTGAAGCGAGATGAATCCAGCTTATTTTGTACGAATGCGTAAAACTCTGCGTCTTTGTCATCGCTGAGTCTCTGGATTTTGCCTGCCTTCCACTTCTCATATAGCGGTGTACCGGGTTCGTAGATAAGACTGTAAGCTGAAAAATGATCTGTACCAAGTGCGATAGCCGTATCCAATGTATCGGAAAGCGTTTCAAGGCTTTGGCCGGGAATAGAGAACATGATATCGAGATTAAGGCTCTCAAAACCAACCGAAGCGGCTTCTTCAAGTGATCTGATAGCTCCTTTGGGGGAGTGATTTCTCTTTAAAACACCTAATTCTCGTTTGTTAAATGTCTGTACCCCGATTGAAAGCCTGGTAATACCGCTTGCCTTATAGCTTGATAGTTTTACTTTATCTATAGAAGAGGGATTGGATTCTGTGGTGATCTCGCATCGCTCGTGCAATGTGAAATTATGCTGTAGGTGCGATAACAGCCCGCCCATTTTTCTGTCGGTGAGCAGGGATGGCGTACCGCCCCCGATATATATACTTGTGATAACAGAATCCGTAATAATATCAGGGTATATTGAGATATACAGGTCGATTTCCTTTATCAGAGAATCCAGGTATTCCTCTGTATTGTTTTTGCCCCCGATTACAAAGTAGTCGCAGTAAGAACATATCCTTTCGCAAAAAGGGACATGTATGTAAATGCCTATATGTTCTTTTTTAATCAAAGTATTTGTGAATCGATAAGTACCAACGAATACTGAAAAAAGTATTCTTTTTAGTAAGCCGACAATATAAAAGACGTATCATAGATAGTCTGGTTCTGATTTATATGTAAATCCATTATATTTCGTGTTATCTTTAGCCGATACAGAATTCCTAAAAGATAGATTATACTCAGAATTGAATAATAAACCCTACATTATACCCAAGATACCTTTAGTCGATAAAATACTTTCGATTGGGATATCCGAGAGCTATTCGCTTACCGATTCGAGAAAAGTAAGGCTGAGTAACCTTATTGCTATTCTGGGCTTGCTCTTCAGCCCGTTCTACATATACCTGACTATATTCACCGGCAGAAGTGAAGTCATAATCACTGATATACTATCGATAGTTGTTCTTTTTATCCCGCTTATAGCCAATAGATTCCGGAAGTATATGTTTGCCAGGTACTGGATAGTATTAATGTATCCCATACTGATACTCAAAACATGCGTTCTTGTGGGCACGGAAACGGATGTCGATCTTATTTTCATCGTACTGGCGTCGCTACCACTTATACTGTTTGATAGGCCGAGTAGATATGCTCCATTAGCTCTTTATGTGATATTGCTATGGGCTATAGTAAACTTTGTTCTGCCGGAGTTCGAGCCTGTGGTATTGGTATTTGAGACTAACATAGTATATATAAATGAAATACTTGTATTCACAGCGACCCTGATTCTGTTCTGGCAGTTCAAGTATCAAGTTTCCCAGTTCAGCAAAAAACTTTTAAGCAGTAATCAGCGATTGCAGAGCCAGATAGAAAAAACGACTATAAATGAAAAACGCTTTAGGACAATGGCGGAAAATATACCCAACGGTTCTATCTGCATTATGGATGAAAACCTGCAAGTGATAGATGCGGCCGGCCAGGAAGTAAACCGTTACAGTAATCTGGTAAAGCAACAAGTCGGCAAGAATATTAAAGAAATTCTAGGATTAGAAGAGTTCCAAAAAAGAAAGCCTTATTACGATAAGGCGTTGAACGGAGAGATGGCTACATTTGAAAGCTCTTATCTGGGTGATCACTATATCAACTCCGTTAGCCCTATCCTGCATGAGGGAGATATAAAATCAATCATCATATCCTCCCTCAAGATAACGGATATAAAACGTACGCAAGAAGAGCTTGACCGTCAGAAACAGTTGACGCAGAATATTTTCGACAACGCACCGATGCTGATTTCTGTAATAAGCGAGGATGGTAGATATATTACTGTAAACAGACAGTATGAAGACCAATTCGATCTAAGTACGGATGATATCGTAGGTATGCACTATTCCGAACTGCTGAAATCCTCCATATCAGAATATGATATAATAGGGGAGAATATGAAAAAAACTATCCGCGATGGTAGATTTTCATATACATATGAGTTGGACTCCCCGAAAACAGGCCAAAAAATCAGCCTACTGACTATCTATACCAAGCTCCAGTTTGAGGATAAACCAGCCGTAATGATCATGGCTATGAACGTTACCGCCCAGAGGCAGGCCGAAATCAAACTCAAAGATTCGCTAAAGCAGCTCAACGATAAAAACGAGATGATCTCCGACTCCATCAATTACGCTTTAAGGATTCAGCAGGGGGTACTCGACAGTTCAAGAAAATATCTTAATGAAGGAAAAACGAGTTTTATCTACTTCAAACCCAAAGATATACTCAGCGGGGATTTTTTCTGGGCGGCAACTATGCCGAGCGGCAAAAGGCTTATTATAGCAGCCGACGCTACCGGCCACGGAGTTCCCGGGGCCATGCTCACTCTTATCGGTACTGATTATCTGAATGAGATCATATACAGTTATCAAATAGAAAAACCCGATATAATCTTACAGGAACTCGATAGAAAGATAACTCAGACACTCGCTAAGGGTAATAACGACAACCTTCAGGACGGAATGGACATGGCGGTAGTACTCATAGATGAAGACAAAGGCTGTTTTGAGTTCTCAGCTGCGAAAAGCCCTGTATTTTTTGTTAAGCATACCACAGGCCAGGTAATCCGGCACAAGGGGAATAAATACAGTATCGGGGGGAGCAGGTATATGAATAAAAAAGCTTTTACATCAGAAACCGTACTTTACGACGATGGCGATATGCTATATCTCGGTAGTGATGGATATACCGATCAGTTTGGGGGTGAAAACCAAAAGAAGCTCGGCAAAAAAAGGTTGATGAGTTTGGTATCTACAATATGGAGCAAGCCGCTAAGAGAACAGAATATGGCTGTTGAGAATTACTTCCAATCATGGAAAGGTGATGAAGACCAAATTGACGACGTTCTGTTTATGGGAATTAGGCTAACGAGTAAGGCTGAGAAAACAGATTCTACCAGCAGGCAGACCCTGGCATGACAAGCGGACTTATAATAGCCAGAGATAACGAAGACACTATAGCTACAGCTATCTCCTCACTAAAAGCCGTTTGTGATGAGATAGTCGTTCTCGATACCGGTTCAACCGACCGAACCCCAGAGGTATCCACTTCAAATGGCGCTAAGGTGTTTTTTTCGGATTGGTACGATGATTTTTCAAAATCCAGAAACGAAGCGATAGGTTACTGCAGCGGCGATATCATAATCACAATAGATTCGGATGAAGAGCTGTTTGCCGTTGATAAAATATCTGTCTCCCATCCCTTTGAAAATGAGCAGATCGGGGGTTTGGAATGCAGTATCAAGAATATACTTGGTCAAGGCCAGACCGCTACTACACATACATATACCAGGATATTCAGAAACCTGAAGGAAATCCGTTATTCCGGAAAAATCCATGAACAGATAAGGCCATCTATCGAGGGTGCAGGTTTAATGATTGTACCAGCAACTGATTTGCATATACTTCATTATGGATATGCGGAAAACAAACCTGAAAGAATTGCGAGAAACCGCTCTCTTTTACTTGAACAGATAGAGGATTCTGACGAAAATGATAAAGACTTCTTAAAATACCATCTTGCGGAAACCGAGTTTGCCGATGGGAATAACGCAGCTGCTTATAATCTCTTTAGCGAGATAGCCAGTAATTACAGACTGACTGTAGATCAACAAGAAAAAGCATCTCTAAGAATGGCACAGATCAAACTCGCCAATGATGATCTTGAGGATGACGATACTGTATTGGACTTTATAAGCGATGATATCAACCGTGAGGGATTTCGCAAGTATATCAAAGCCGCCGCATTGCTTAGCGGCGGAAAATATAAAGAGGCATTAAACCTTTATCAAGAAAAAGATGTATCTATGTCAGAGATGGTGGATAAGGTAATGCTAGAAAAAGCGATATCATCATTGAAACAAGTACTATCAAATAAATAATATAATGATGAAGGCAAAAATCTACGTATTGATATTCTTCTGTTATTTTGGTTTTTTAGCTGTTAACGCCAGTGAGTTGTATTTCCCACCTGCGTATGATAGTTCAGTTTGGGAAACAGTAGAACCCGTTTCCGCCGGCTGGGATATGGACAAGCTGGAAGCTCTTTCCAACTATCTGGAAAACGATAGAAGCAAGGCTTTTATCCTCCTGCAAAACGGCCGTATAGTCTATGAAAATTATTATGATGGGCATACGGCAGATCTGCCCCATTATTGGGCATCGGCAGGGAAAACACTGACAGCGTTCCTTTATGGTTTGGCGATTGATGAAGGCCGTATATCACTTGATTCGCCTATAAGCGATGTGCTCGGCGATGGATGGACAAGCTGCGATCCGGCAGATGAATACGAGAGAACCCTCGTTGATCACCTCACCTTTACCAGCGGTTTCAATGAGTATATACTATGGGATTGTTATACACCTGCATGCCTCAGGTGCTTGGCCGAACCAGGTGAAAGGTGGTCATACCATCAGGGGCAGTACACTCTGCTGCTTTCTGTACTCGAAAATATTTATGGCATCGATAATGTTGATCAGTTAGTTGAAGATAAAATTACCGGACCTACAGGTATCAAAGGCCGATATGTTGATGTAGGCAACAACAGACTTTTCTTTTCTACCCCGAGGGATTTTGCTCGTTTCGGTTTATTGATGCTTGCAGAAGGGGAGTGGGCTGGCACCCAACTACTTGAAGACAAAAATTATATTGATTCAATGACAACAACCTCCCAACAGCTAAACAAAAGCTATGGCTATCTTACTTGGGTAAATGAGGGTGAGTCATATATGCTGCCACTGGACCGAACGACTTACGAAGGCCGAATGGCGCCAGATCTTCCGCCCAGTAGTTATGCCGGGCTCGGGGCCAACGGCCAGATAGTAGGCGTAATTCCGGATTGGGATGTGGTATTTATCAGGATGGGTGAGGCCGAAGGCGGCTCTCTGATAGTACAGGATCTTTTTGCCGAAATGGGTACCCAGCTTAAAAACGCCAGAATAATATCCGGCATTGAGACAAACACTGAACATATAAAGGATATTTTCATCACAGATGGTTTTGCGGAGTCAAAACACGGAAACCAGCTCCGTGTATATGATTTGATGGGTAGGCTGATCGCAAGCGGCGAGCAAGTACGATTATCGCTTGGATCAAATATAATAGTATCAGGTTCGGAAACTAAGTTGATTAACTTACAACCCTGATATTAACTAATGCAACCGTAAACTTAATCATGAAAATAGCGTTCTAAAATAGTTGGTATCTTATCGAAACCTGAAATAAAACAATTATTCAATAAATCTAATAAACCATAGGTTAGTTATGAAGAAAACAATACTATATGTATTGGCGATAATGGCGATTTCGATGATCACTGTGTTTACGGCTAATGCCGATCACCATGAAACTGCTGAAACAGGTAAGGCCGCTCCGGACTTTACTTTGACCGATCACGAAGGCAATACCCACAGCCTGAGCGATTTCGAAGGTAAGGTAGTTGTGCTTGAGTGGATTAATTTCGATTGCCCGTTTGTTAAAAAGCATTACGACTCTAGCAACATGCAGAAACTGCAACAGTATTATACCGCCAAGGATGTGGTATGGCTTGCGATCAACTCTTCGGCCGAAGGCATGCAGGGGAACTTCTCCAATGATGAGATAGCTAAGAGAATCCAGGAAAGCAATGCCGCTATGACTGCATATCTAATTGATACCGATGGAAAGGTAGGGCACATGTACGGTGCTAAGACAACCCCGAATATGTACATCGTAGATGCAGAGGGCAATCTAGCTTACGCCGGTGCTATTGATGACAACCCAGCCGCTGATCCTGCCGTTATCTCTGGATCAAAAAACTATGTACAGGAAAATCTAGAGCTTATTATGGCCGGAAAACCAGTGAAGATGTCTAAGTCAAAGCCTTATGGCTGCTCGGTTAAATATGCGAAGAAGTAAACCACGTTTACTAAGATAATTCTTAAGGCTGATATTGCAAAATATCGGCTTTTTTTATTTCTGTCTCATTGCCTGCCCCATATTTACTTTATCTGTAGGGAAAGCCAAGATATTTCTCATCAGCCGCATGGCGTGCTCAAGCCTTTTGCTCTCAGTTTTGAACCTGCTGATATATATAATAATCGTTCTCTGAAAACCCTTTGTCTGTGCATGAAACCTTCTACTGAAATCCTCATCCTGATCCAGTAATACCTGAAACTCCTCTGGCATATCTGCTCCGTATTCGCTTTTGTCTTCCAAAGCTTCTATCGTTATCTCGTCACCTTCCTCCGCGTTTATATCGTTAAGCCTTGATTTACTCATCATTATATAAAGTTTGCCGTCCCCGTAATTCAATAAGCCGAACCGCCACTCTACATCGCCTATTTTCCCAATATACCTTCCCCCTGGCTTTAGCTTAAGCGTATCTACGGTTTCTTCATCGGTTATACAAGCCATCATATTCAGCTTATTACTATGTTCAACTGTAGTTTCAATCTTTATCATATCATTATGGTTACATTAAAATCATATCTTGTTTAAACAGTCTCTCTTTCAGCATGCCCAAATTTAATCATAAAAGCGGATATTGATTTGAACTGGAGAGGAAGAAGAAAAAGCAGCAATATTACAGATGCCAGGGGCCGAAATACAAGTCGCTTCGGCGGGAGAAGCCGTGGCGGGGGTGGAGCGTCTCTTTTGCCTTTGTTATTCGGTCTGTTCCGAAGCAAGAAAGGTATAGCCGTTCTCGTGGTTCTGATCGGTGTTATGTGGCTTTTCGGGATAAATCCTTTAAGCTTTATAACTGGAGGCGGAGCGCCCAGTGCCGGAATAAGTAACAATAATACCTCCCAGCAAAGTGCATCAACCAGTGATACTCTTTACCAAATGGTATCAGTCGTATTAGCCGATACAGAAGAAGTATGGAACGATGTATTTATGGATCAGTTGGGCAGAGATTACCCCGAACCGAGACTCACAATCTTTACAGAAGCCGTTGAAAGCGGTTGCGGATATGCTAGCGCTCAAGTAGGTCCGTTTTACTGTCCGCTTGATAAGCAGATATATATTGATCTCGGTTTTTACAGCGAGCTGCACACCCAGTTTCAGGCGCCAGGTGATTTCGCGATGGCTTATGTTGTAGCACATGAGGTAGGCCACCACGTTCAGAACGTACTCGGCACATTGGATGAGGTTCAAAGACTTAAATCAACACTGAGCCAGGAGGAGGCCAACGCTTTACAGGTTAAAGTGGAGCTTCAAGCTGATTATTATGCCGGGCTATGGGCACACTTCGCCAGTAATTATGATACCCTGCTGGAGGAAGGTGATCTGGAGGAAGCCCTTAGGGCCGCTGCCGCTATCGGAGACGATATGATCCAGAAGAGAACAAGAGGTTATGTAGTACCTGAGTCATTCACCCACGGAACGAGCGAGCAAAGACAGCGCTGGCTGTTAAAAGGTTACCGTAGCGGCAAAATAAAGGACGGGGATACCTTCACCGCACAAAACCTCTGATATCTCAGTTTACTTCTACCTTTACCTCTATTTTGAAGGGCATCCCATTAGGTTTTAATCTTTCAATAGTTAACAGAGCAACAAATGATCCATTAGGTTCTATCTCAAGGACTTCTAAAAAAGCGTTCTTGCCTGTATTGTCTAGCAATACCCTATCGAAATTATCCTGTATTGGCCGAGGTCCGTTTTTAATATCCAAAAACAAAGTTGCGTAATATCTCGATAAAGGGTCACGGTTCAATGAGATTTTGTTGTTTTTTATCAGTTCTCCCTCAAATCGTAATTTGATTGCGTGAACCCCTTCCTTATCCTGAGGCTTAAAGGTTGTCGCGGTATGTTTTATGAATATATCAGTATATAGTATGATTCTCTCGGGTGTTAAAATTCTGTATCTTATATCATCGATTATAATATCGGTATCCAGGGCCCTGGGTGGGTTAACGGGGTTACTGGATATTATCTGAGTGGTTATATCCTTAGTATCCGGCAGCCTAAGGTTATCCGTTTCGGGATCGCCCATTTTATACTCGCCGTTATCTATAACCGGAATCACTTCTTTTGTATCACTATCCAAGGGGGTTTCACATGAATTAAAAGACATGCTCAGTAAAAAAATCATAAATAGTTTGACTGATAGGCTCATTTTATTGACCTCAATATAGATTGACTGAAAAACCGATCTGAAGCCCCTGATCGTATGCCCAACCGAATCCATTATTATCCAAGCTATACCCTATAGTCTGGAACTCGTATGATGCCATTGCATTTATATCATCTGTAATAGGCAGATAAAATCCTGTCATTGCAGAACCTGTCGGCCCAAGTACAGTGGCGCCAGCACTGCCCCTTATAAACCAGTTGATCTTACCCCCGGCTCCCAGTGGCAACCATTGCGCCGTACCCATAATCGAGCTGTAAAGGGTATTTTGTCTAAAAGTGAACAAACCATCATCGGTTGTAGCTTCATATTCCAGATAATATACTTTTCTATCATAAGATATGCCGAGATAAAGATTATCCCATACAGGCATAAGATAACTGATGCCCAAATTGGACAGGATCGGGGTCTGTGCGGCGTTAAAGTCATCAGGAAGAGTTCCTAGACCTGAGAACTGCCTTATTTCCAGAAGGTTCGCCCCAGGTGTTTGCCCTTCATGAGAATCTAACTCTCTGACTTCTGTTAAAGTCGGATTCTCGCGGAAAGGTTTTATGGTTCCTAAAGGAAAAGTAACGCTCTCCGAAAGTATATTCTCTTTATAATCAGATTCACTATAGCCGATTTTACGCTTATTTAAGAATCGCTGTAAACGAAGCTGCGTGTTATCTTGCTTATTATCCTCAATAGGAACTTTCGAGTCATAGTTCTTTTTAGATTTTCTTGCTATATATTCAGTACCAGAAGTATTTAATAATGTAATATTAGTATTATCACTATCAGGATTGTTTTTTTCATCGATTCTTTCTGAGATATTAATAGTCTCAGGTTCGATCATTAAGTCCTTTTCTACAACAGGATAGGAAATATCGTTATTAGAGATTATTGGGGTTTGGTCACCTGATTGCCGTCCGGTAAATATGTTACGTTCATCCTCACCATAGATATTACTAAGTCCAAAAAAAGCGAACGCCGCTAAAATCATTGTCGATAAGCTTGCAGCGATAGAGTTCATACCGTAGGAGGCCGCAGCGTGCCCCGCGATGAAACTGGCACCTGTAGCAGGTGCGATGCCGAGTGAACCGAAAATTCCAGCTGTTTCGGATGCCGCTGGCGCAAGGGCTGCCATTCTCCTGCCAATACCCCTTTCCAGCATTATCGATCCGTGGAGTTCTTGGCGGAGAGTACGGTCTTTATATAAGTTTTCAAAAAGAATATCTTCCTCTTCAGGGGAAATGTCTTTTTCGATAAACTTGTCTATTAATATATCAGTATTCATATCTCACCTTTCAAAGTCACTTGTGTAAGGTTTAAGTGTCTTTTTCATTTTTGTTTTTGCAGTGAAGACTAAGTATCTGGCCCGAGCTGATGTTATACCTAGTATTTCCCCGATCCCATCGTATGGCATATCTTCAAAATAGCGGAGAGCAACTGCCTCTCGCATTTGGTCTGGTAGCGAATCCATTGCCAAACCGACAATTTTTTGATTCTCCAGGTTTTCCATCGGCAATTCCATATCGTAACCGATCTCGTAATCATCAATAGAGATATTTTTCTTTGTATCTCTTTTAGCATTCAAACATAGGTTTCTGGCTGTCCTTAATAACCATCCGATTGGTGTGCCGTTTTTTCTCTCGAGAGTACAGGCTTTGTAGAACCTGATAAAAGTGTCTTGGAAAATATCACCGGCCTTTTCGCTGTCACCCATTACCGTAAAGCAGTACGCCCTAATCCTCACAGCGTAGTTGTCATAGATATAAGTAAAGGCCTGCTCCGCTTTCTTGCCGCCTTCTGCCAGCTCTTCCATGAGCTCTTCATCACTATATATTTTTTTGTTCAAAAGTGTTAGCAGATCTTTTTTGCTTGTGCGTCCAGCCGCTGTGATACAGAGAAACACATTAAATACAAAGTTGTTAGGTAGGCAATAAGAAATATTGAATATCTGTATTGTATTATTTACAGCCACAGTGCGTAAAGATAAATAAACAGAGTACATAATCGATCATATAATATTATTTATTCTAAGCTGTATATTTAAATAGTATGCTGATTATTTATTATTTTTGTCAGTATAAATAGGACAACGCTGTATTGGAAAAAAAATATGAAGCTGTAATAGGGCTGGAAATGCATGTTCAGCTACTTACAGAAAGCAAGGCATTCTCAAAAAGCGCTACCGGATACGGTAGCTTACCCAACTCCCAGACCGACCCAGTATCGCTCGGCCACCCCGGGACGCTACCAGTACTAAACGAAAAAGTAATGGAATACGCTATCAGATTCGGCTTAGCAACAAACTGCCAGATCAGGCCATATTCCGTATTCTCCAGAAAGAACTATTTCTATCCAGATCTACCCAAGGGTTACCAGATATCACAATACGAAGACCCGATCTGCTATGACGGATTCGTTGATATCGAGGTCGGTGGCGACGAAACAGGTAATAAAGATATGAAACGCATCGGCATTACCCGCATACACATGGAAGAAGATACCGGTAAATCGATACACGATCTGGATATTGATACCCTGCTTGATCTGAACAGAGCGGGCGTACCCTTGCTGGAAGTCGTAACGGAGCCCGATATAAGAACAGCACAGGAAGCCTACAGCTATCTCAACCAAATAAAACAGATAGTACAGTATTTAGGGATCTCAACGGGTAATATGGAAGAAGCTGCTCTCCGGTGTGATGCCAATGTATCGGTTAGGCCAGTGGGACAAGAAGAGTTCGGTACCAAAACAGAGGTCAAGAATCTCAACTCATTTAGAAATGTAGAAAAAGCAATCGAGTACGAGATCGAAAGGCAGATAAAGCATATCGAAGCAGGCGGCACAGTTACCCAGCAGACTATGTTGTGGGATGCATCTACAAACAGCACAAGGGTTATGCGGTCAAAAGAGTCCGCACATGATTACAGGTACTTCCCCGATCCCGATCTGCCTGGGGTGCTTGTGGAACAGCAGCAGATAGAAAATGTCAGGAGCACTCTACCTGAACTTCCGATAGACCGTAAATTACGCCTGATAAATGATTACGGAATACCTTATTATGATGCCAATCTTTTTGTAGAAGAAAAAGAGCAAGCTGATTATTTCGAGGAATGCTGTAAAAATATCGAAAATAAAAACAACCAGAATTATAAGCTTGTCTCAAATTGGATAATGACTGAAATATTAAGGATAAAAGGAGAAAAAAATATTAAATTCTCCGATCTTGATATTAGTACTGAATTGATCACCGAGACTGTAGATTATATATCTAGCGGCAAAATATCTTCCAAGCAAGCTAAAGGGGTTTTCGAAGAGGCCTTAAAATCTGGCATAAATCCCTCAGAGATAATAAAAGCGAAAGGTATCGAGCAGGTATCCGATTCAGCTGAGATAGAAAAATTCGTAAACGAAGTCATTGGCAATAATCCTGATACTGTTGAAAAATGGAAAAACGGAAATAAAAATGTCTTGGGTTTTTTCGTGGGTCAGGTAATGAAAGTATCCAAAGGGAAAGCAAATCCTAAAATCGTAACAGAAATACTAAATAAAAAATTAAATCAATAAATATTAAAATAAGAGAATATCATGGCTGAAGAAAAAAGAGGTCGCGGGCGACCGAGAAAAATAAAATCACCTGAAGAGCTGGCCGAGGAAGCAAACAGGCCAAAACGCGGCCGCGGCAGACCTCGGAAAGTTAAAGCTGATGCGGAGACTTCTACAAGCGGCGCCCCAAAACGCGGCCCGGGCAGGCCTAAAAAAGAAAAAACGCCAGAACAGCTGGCCGAAGAGGCGAACAAGCCAAAACGCGGACGAGGCAGACCGAAAAAGGTGAAGACGGACGAACAGGCTACAACCGACGGCGCCCCAAAACGCGGCCGCGGCAGACCAAAGAAAGAGAAATCACCTGAACAGCTGGCTGAAGAAGCAAATAAGCCTAAACGCGGGCGAGGCAGACCGAAAAAGGTGAAAACGGATGAACAGACCTCCTCCGATGGCACACCAAAGCGTGGCCGTGGCCGGCCTAAGAAAGAGAAGACTGAAGAGACTAACTCTCAAAAGCCTAAAAGAGGGCCTGGGCGTCCTCGCAAAAATCCAGTTGAAACCTCTGGCGAGCAGGTAGGTGAAGCTTCTCAAAAGGCAGTGGGCTTAGCACGGGGTCAGCAAGGTAGCGGCGAGGAAGCAACTATGAACTACATGGGCAAAGATGTAGATGTAAAAATGTATTCAAAATTCGATATTTCGGGTTTTGATAAAGACCAGGTGCTGGAATGGTATAAACTTCAGCACATGGGCCGCAGACTGGATGAAAAGGCGGCACTATATCTCAAAATGGCAAAAGGGTGGTCTTATCACGCGCCGTTCGGTGGTCATGACGGTATCCAACTAGCTCTCGGACAGGTATTCCGTGCCGGAAAGGATTGGCTATTCCCTTATTACAGGGATTTCCTTACTTCACTATCGGCTGGTATGACTCCCGTAGAGATCATTCTGAACGGCTTATCCAAAGAAACCGATGTTGCTGGTGGCGGAAGGCACATGTCCAATCACTTTGCCAAGCCGTCGATCAATCTGATGAACGTATCGTCTTGTACCGGTAACCATTCTCTCCATGCCGTCGGTGTTGCTAAAGCCATCAAGAAATATGATGGAGACGAGGTTTCATTCTACTCAGGCGGTGAATCAGCCGTGGCCGAAGGTTATTTCTATGAGGCTGTCCACTCAGCCGATACCGATAAAGCACCTGTCGTATTTGTGCTGCAGAACAATAAGTTCGGTATATCAGTACCTCTGAATGAGGTAATGCACAATCAGGTGGTATCGGATAACTTCAGGGGCTTCGAGAACCTTAAGATTATAGAGTGCGACGGAAGGGATGCCTTTGATTCCTACAGAGCGCTTCAAGAAGCCGTAGAATGGTGCAGAGGCGGTAACGGCCCCGCGATGGTACATGCCGAGTGCGATAGAATCGGCTCACACTCCAATTCCGATAAGCAAGAGAACTACCGCCCTGATGAAGAGATGCAGGAAGTTTACAGACGCGACCCGCTAATGCAGTTCAGATACCGTTTGATCAAGGATGGTTTAGCGACACAGGAAGAATTGGACGAAATGGAAGAAGCCAACAAGCAGGCTATATTCGATGCCGCGGACGAGGCAGAGGCCGCACCTGACGCAGATGGCAAATCATGGCCTGAGTTTATCGTGCCAGAGCCAAAGTACGGCATAGATGATAACACAGAAACAGATATCGACCCTAATGCTGAGACACTCAGCTATCTGGAAGGTATCAATTACGCCCTAAAACAGGAGTTCCGCAGAAATGAGGACACCTACATGTGGGGCCAGGATATCGGTAAGGGCGGCGTATTCAACGTTGTCAAAGGCATGCCGGAAGAATTCGGAAAAGAAAGGGTGTTCAACGCTCCGATAGCCGAGGATATGATCTGCGGAACGGCATTCGGGTTTACTCACTACAGTGAAGATATAAGAGTAGTTATAGAAGGTGCCGAATTCGCCGATTATTTCTGGCCTGCGATGGAGCAGTTCGTGGAGCTGACACACTCCTACTGGAGGACCAAAGGGCAGAATTCACCGAACGTAACCCTCAGGTTGGCATCAGGCGGATATATACAGGGTGGGTTATACCACAGCCAGAATATCGAAGGAACTCTCACCACCTTCCCGGGTGTTAGGGTAGTACAGCCTGCATTCGCCGATGACGCAATAGGCCTTATGAGAAACTGCGTACGTTCTGAGGGGCCAACCATGTTCCTTGAGCCGAAGTTCCTATACAACTTCAAACCTGCGCACGGTCCTATACCACCAGATGATTTTGTGATACCCTTCGGCAAAGCCAAGACTAGACGTAGCGGAAGTGATGTATCCATAATAACTTACGGTACTGGAGTTCACATGAGTCTTTTTGCGGCCGAGAAGCTCGAAAAAGAAGGTATTGATGTTGAGATAGTCGATCTTCGTTCACTATCCCCATGGGATAAAGAAGCAGTTGAAGAATCGGTGAAGAAAACAGGCCGAGTGCTAGTGGCACACGAAGACAAGCTACAGAGCGGTTTCGGCGGTGAGGTAGTTTCACATATAGCGGAAAACTGTTTCAACTACCTTGACGCGCCAGTGATGAGAGCTGGATCGGAGTTCGTTCCTGTTGGCTTCGCAAAATCTTATGAAGATGAGATATTGCTTAATATGGACAAAATAGCAGACAAGGTCAGAGAGCTTGTCAAGTTCTGATTCCTTATCGATGTGTTGAGAAATATGTAAGTATAATCTGACACTGTGTGTAATATACTTGACACATATTTTTGAACATCACAAATTAATCGGCGGATAAGCTGATTTTCTTTAGCAAACCCAGCATGGATTTAGTCTATGCTGGGTTTGTTTATTTATATTTGTATCCTGATAAGAATCTAAATACCTGAAATATGCTTAAAGCATTAGGTTTTGGCTTATGAGAAAACCGTAACTATCAACAAATCAAGAACTTAGCGGTCAATGGCTGACAACTTAGAAAGAGAAGAAAACTTAGAGCCCCAAGGGCAAGCACCCGAAGGTACTCATTATCCTGAAGACCATGATACTGGTGAACTAGATCCCAAATTGAAAAAAGGGATAATCGCTGTATCGGTTATAGTAGTTCTTGTATTCTTATCGGTACTCGGCTATCAGTACCTGCAGGAACAAGACCAAGTTGAGATGGTTGATGCTTCTACAAGGCTTGTAAGGGTACAACAGTTAGTTACCGATGGCAATATGGACGCTGCTCTCATGGGCGCTCCTGATATCATCAGAGGTGGCGAGCCGATTATGGGCTTTAGTGAGATTGCAGAAAAATACGCCGACCAAGAAGCCGGAAAGACAGCAGCACTCAATGCGGGTAAGATCTACCTTGACAGGGGAGACACAGACAACGCACTGAAGATGTTCAATATAGCGGAAGAATCAGATGCTATGCTCACTATTTTGGGAGCAACGGCAGGCAAAGCAGCTACGCTGGAAGAAAAAGGCGATTATGATGAAGCTGCACAGCTATATCTGAAAGCATCAAAACTATCGCAGGCAACTAACATAAAACAAAAATATTTGTATTACGCGGGTTTGAATAGCTCAATGGCGGGGGAAGGCGATAAAGCCGGTACACTGCTCAACGATGCGATTAAATTAAGCCCAGCTGCACAATGGGCAAACATGGCCAGAGCAGAGCTTGGCCGCCTTGGCATGAAAATTGCCTATTAACACGACCGATCAAAAGGTCTATGAAAATTCAACTGCTTAGGCAGTTCAACTAAAAGAGAAAAATATCATTCATTCATTAAATAATATGTTTACTGGAGGTAAAATGCTACGACTCATTCGCGTCAGCATCCTTCTGGCTGTGCTAACCTTGGTTGGCCATGTCGGTAGTGTTGCGGAGGATGTACAGGTCTCAGGTAGGGTTGCACCGGGCGATGTCCAGGTCTTCCTCAAAGAGAACACTTACATCATCAATAAGAGCTACGTGATTGGCGGTACCCTCATAATTGAGCCGGGGACGAATATTAAATTCCACCCCAACGGCCGACTAATTGACTCCGTGGGAGGTAGGATCATCGCAGACGGTGATGCCCGCGCCACCTACAACCAAAGCCCCGATGGGGTTATTCCGAACAGCCCTGATCCATTGATAAACAATGGTTTCTCAGGTTATGCTGATTTGGATTATTTCACCTTTACTCGTAATGGTGTTTCCACAGTTGAGGTATCAACACAAAGAGATCAAACAATCAATGCCGCTAAGCTTGATTTGATGAACTCCGTTATCCTTAACAAATCAACAAGAACTTTAAGAGATTACAATGGTAATCCTGCGAGTCTTGGCCCAGATGAAGAGCTGATCTCATCTGAGCAAGCTATAGTATTCACGGCCTCTAGATTAGGACCTGAAGCTAATAACGACCCTAACCGAAATATTATCCCTTACCAAAGGATAGCAGGTATATCGCCTGGTGTCACAGCGGCGCAGATAAATATCGAAGGTGTACCGGTACTACCTTCATCACGTGAGTGGGGCCATATAGTAATACTTCCCGGTGCCAGAAGTGCGATGTTCCGTAACGTCAAGTTCGAGAACTTTGTAAAAGACACTACCGTAGATAATGTACCTTACTACAACCAAGTTGCTGGCTTGAATCAGCAAGAACTCAATGAGCTGAACAACAATTTCAGAATGATGAGTAACGGTTCCGGTGCTGCTATCACAACCTATTCTTCAAGAACATGGTTGATCGACTGTGAGTTTGAAGGTAACCAAGCTAGAATAAAAGGAGGGGCTGTTCAGTTCCTTGAGGCTCCTGAAGGATATCCTCTGCCAGGCGGATTCAGCTATGCAGGGGTAGGTAACCCTATTGCTGGTGATGATGAAACACTTATCCAAGCGCTTAGAAACAGCGGAAGACAAGATGTTTACTCTTTTGACAAAAACCCTCAGATCACCGAGCCTGACGGAACGCCGTCAATGTTCAACACTCGAGATTATGCGATATTCAATGGCCAAAACCAACCTTCTATACCTTTTATCGACGCAATCGATGAAAACGTAGCAGAGCCTTTAACTGATGCACAGCGTCAGGCATGGGATGACGGTCGTATGGCTATTTACTTAGGTCGCGTTAGAAATCTTGAATTCAGCAATAACAAAGTACAGCTAGCGAAAACAGGCCGTGAAGTAGTAAACGGTATAGCTACTGTTAAAGATGACCTTGATACTCCAACTCCATATCCGAATGCTTACGGTAACGGAGCATTAGGTGGAGCTGTATATATTTCTGGTAGAGGTGATGATTTCTCTACTAGACTAGAAGTGGGTCTTGGTATAAACAACGCTATCACTATAAACGGTAATACGGTAACTTTCCGTAACCCTGATACTTTTGAAGCAGATGGAAACAGTGTTGCGAATTACCAAAGCTCTATGTCATCACGCGGTGCACGCGGTGGTGCGGTTTATGTCGGTGACTTCACTGCACTGATAGTTGGTGGTGAATATACGGACAACTCTACAAGCGCTCCTTTCTTAGATGGTGCTGATAGAGGTGATCTTGCTGGTGAATACTCTATGGGTGGTGCGATATTCGCAGCGAATACTCAGGGTAGACTACAGATAAGAGGCGGCCAGACAAGAGATAATGCTGGTAATGCAACAGTTTTTAACGGCAACTCATCCGGTCAAGGTGGAGCAATATTCGTAGATGGTAACTCATCTCCTTTAGTATCCCCTGTTATAGGTGGTACTGATAACACATTGAATACTAGAAACTATGGTTTCAGTATATTATTCGAAAACAACATAGCCACTACAAATGGTGGTGCGATATTTTCAAGAAGAAATCCGATCATCCGAGGATCGGGTGGTGTAGAAGGAGGTCAGCTTCTAGGTTACGGTGGTAAGTATCCTGTAAGAATAGAAAACAACTCAGCTGGTTATGCTGGTGGTGGACTTTATGTTGATATACCTAATGCCGGCATCCTACCTAATATCAGAAAGAGAATAGAGATCGTAAGATCTGTGTTTGAAGGTAACAGTGTAGGACAGAATGTATCAGGATTCGCAAACCAAAAAGACATACGCGGTGGTGGTGCGATATATACTGTATCAGGATTCTTCAATGTTGTTAAGGCTACGGAATTCCGTGACAACATGGTTATGAACGGTAACGGTGCGGCTGTATCTATTATACAGCCACAGTCCAACGAAAAAAGATTCTTCCTTACTGATCTTGATATAACAACGGATATGGACGGTGACGGGATCATTGATGCCTACACATCTGTAGATGATCCGTTTACTTTTGCTGATGGTGTAAGTTATCCTGTTGATCAAAGAATGCTTACTAGGTTCATCGGCAACAGTGTTATGACAAACGACAGCATACTGAACTCACAGTCAGGTGACGGTACTTCCCAAATAGGTACTGGTACTATGAAGACAACAGATATGCTAAGAGCTACATATTGGGTTGATTCTGACATGGGTTATGCAGTTGGTGAAAAAGGCACGATAGTTAAGTTTACAAATGGTGGAGATGATTGGGAATATCCTGCGTCTGGCACCAATGGAATGATTAACGACATAGACTTCTCAAATATGAATACTGGGGTAATCGTTGGTGCTAATGGCTATGCCGCTAGAACAACTAATGATCTTCTTACTTTGAATCCAGTTTCTCTTGTAAGTCCTCAATCAGCTCCGAATCAAATCGATGCGACATTAAATGATGTTTTCTTCTTAGATGCAGCCAATGGTTATATCGTAGGTAATGAAGGTAATATGTTCATTACTTCTGACGGTGGCAATAACTGGGTTTCAGTAACAGGAATGCCTTTCGGCATGACTGATCTTAACTCCGTATTCTTCTTCTCAGGCCAACTAGGTTATGTGGCAGGTGATATGGGTAGAGTTTGGAGAACAACTGACGGAGGTTCTACTTGGACTAATGTGTCAGCTGTACTTGCTACAACTAACGACCTTATGTCAATATACTTTACTTCGAACAACGAAGGTGTTGCTGTAGGTAGAAGTGGTACAATTGTGAGAACAACAGATGCAGGCCTTACATGGTCGGTTACAGCTCCTGTAACTACATTTGACCTTACATCAGTTGACTTCGTAAACTCAACGGAAGGTTATGCTTCTGGTAGCGTGGCAACTGTACTTAAAACCACTGACGCTGGCGCGACTTGGACTGCTCTATCAACTGGCCTTCCAGCAAATAGAAGTTTACTGGACGCATTCCCATTAAATAACAATACAGTTTACGCGGTAGGAGATGATGGTACTCTTATAAGGACTACCGATGGTGGAGCTACATGGAACAACATTCAGCCTGCTGACTTCCAAGAAGTAAGCTTCGCTAGATACAATCCAGATGCAAATCTACCAGAGAACGGTGTTGGACTTGGTGGAGCGCTTTATATACTAGATTCAATTGCTGATACTAGAGTAAGTAGAACTGACTCAATAAGCTTTAACCGTGTAAGAATACAAGAGAACATGGCTTATACAGGTGCGGCAATCTACTCTGACAACTACGATCTTAAACTGATCTTCAACAGATCTCTAATTACTGGTAATGAGGCCACTTCTGATATCGGTATGGATCAAAACGTTATCGAAGGCCCAGTACTACAAGTAAACGGAGATATGAGAAATGAAGCTTCTAGCGATTTGGCTGGCGCTGTGATCTATGGAGAGATCCAAGGTCCACTACCAAACAATATATACTCTGAAGCCGCTAACTCAATCTACGATAACACTGGTAGATTCCTTATCAGACTTCCTGATGGACCTAATACGAAAGGTCTATTAGCTGATGGTTCGAATCCAGGTATCGGTGGTACTGACACACTTCGCGGTAACTACTGGGGCCATACTGAAGCTGATATCATTGTTGATATTCAGAATCAAGTACAAGGTGATAGAACGTTTGAAACATTCTTTGTAGCAGGTAATGGCGAGACACATCTACCATTCCTACATACGCCTACTGAGCCTAGACAACAAGGCCCTTACGAAGCTATATATTACACGATCAATAATATCACATACAATCCTATTCCGCTTAACAACGGTACAACACAGGATGAGGTAGGTCCTAACTCTATACCTGAGAACCTATTATTCTCTGGCAGAATCTATGACCTATACGATAAAGGTACTGATATCAAAACAGCTGACTATTCTAATAGAAGAATGGTTCCTATCGAGGATTTCGCAGTTGGTATAGCACCTAACGTAATGAGATATTCTGACGCTACGGCACCTTCAAACGGTAAGTATGTAAGAAGACTCGTACGGGATCCGTTCGCGATTGAAGCGTTGGATGATCAAGGTAATGTAAGATTCGAAACTATTCAGAACTTCGCTGGACTTGAGTTCCAACCTTCTCAAACAGCACCGAATGATTTCTATCACCCGATCGGATATCCTCTATACTTAGAGTCAATGATCGATTACAGTGGTCTAAATGAAATCTCAAACCATGACCCTACTACTGTAAACGAAACAGTATTCTTCGTAATAAACGAGACGACTACTGACTATGTAAGGGTAACTCTTGATCAAGTTGGTGAAGTTGCACCTTTCCGTGAAACATTCAGAGGCAGGGTTGACCTTGTTCCTGATTCAACAAACAGAAACGGTAACACTACTATAAGAAGAACACTTGAAGGCTTAGCTAACCTAAGATCAGGTAGAGACCTTCTTGATGATTTGAGACAAAACCCTTATAACGAAGATTTAGCTGCACTGAATGGCCGCCGTTATGATCTTCCGTATCAACAAGGCAGCAATGACAATACACTTGGCGGTGCAGATGGCCTGTTAAGCAACAGACCTGGAATACCGGCTTCTAATAACGGCGTAGTAACTTACTTCGCAGGAGAAAAATACAACACACTTCCGGTAAACGTAGGCGATGAGATAAGAATCATCTCCAGAACGGTACTATGGAATGAAGGTATTACAGAAGCTTTCAATGACGGTATAGCTTTCAGAATAGAAAGATCTACTGAAGCTCCGTTATTCACAGGTGATGTTGTTGATATAAGAGACAACGTTCCTACTGAAACAAGACCAAGCGAAACAGGTCCTGGTACTGTTACTCTTCCTATAGAAGAACTTAGAAACACAATACATCTGAAAGAAGATAGAACATATCCTGGTAACTATGCATCTGGTAGAGATAGGATTATGAACATCACAGCAGTTGATGTAAATCAATTCTTTGATATCAGAGCAATAGCGAATCCTGATAATTTTACACTATTGTCTTTCGATGCACAGGTAGATGATGATTCTGGTCTTGCACGTTGGATGTTAGTTGATACTATCAATGAGGGAGAGATTAACGTTAACAATCCAAACACTCTTCTGAGACAGGGTTATATAAGCCTAATCGGTCGCCCAACAAACCCTTATGTGGTTCCAGGAGGCGAAGATGTGAGAATTAGCGTGGCTAACTTCCCTCCTCACTTCAGACTGATCGATCTTCTGAAAGCTGATACAACTTCAAACAGACTTTCTGATGAAGAAATCGCAGAGTACATCGAGCTATATGATAGCTACTACTCGAATCAAGAGTATGATGTGGAAAATGCAAGATTCTTGCAGCAAGACACGATATTCATCGGTTCATCTTTCACTACGGATTACTCATTCAAGATCTTCGTTATCGACTCTCTACCGAGATACCTAGACGAGAACTTCGCAGAGCAGACTATCACAAGATCGAAAGACAATGAGATAGTAGATACTATAGTAATTTACACACCTTCAGTATTTGATTGTGGCAGAACAGATGATGGAGCTCTTATTGCTAACTTCACAGATAAACTGAGATTCCAAATCGACATAAACACCGATGATGAACTGGAAGATAGATTCGCTGAAGATAACTGGGACTTTAGGTTCGGTAGAACAGCTTACGGCTTTGTAAATATCCATAATACTGGTGATAACTTTGTTATAATCGATACGCTTCTCAACCCTAATGTGCTTGGTGGAATTGACAGTGTGGTATATCAGTCTCGTCCTTCTTGGTTAGCTGATAACTACTGGAAAGAATTTGACTCTGAAACAGACGATGATGTATTCGGTAGCGACTTTACTACTTACGGGCAGTTGAACGTTCGTATCGATAGTGCTGAAGCTGCAGCTCTACTAACTAATCCAGCAGCAACACTTGACTATTGGAATACTGATTCTACAATGACAATAATTGTCAATGATGGACATGGCGGACAGAGTACTATATCTCAACCAGTGCATGTGAACGTTGCACCGATAATTGACGATATTACACTTCCTGATGCAGAAGAAGATATGGATTACAATCCACAGCTTCTAAATGAGATGAGAAGAATTGTAGTGTCAGATAAAAACAACAATGATTTCCACGAATTCTATCTGGTGAAAAACGGTGTTGCCATTGGTTATGCTGGACCTGTAAACGCTGATAACTCTATACCTGTTGACCCATGCTTTGAAGAAGCAGGAAGCTATGATATATCTGGTGATAATACACCGGAATGGCTACAGATAAACAGACAGTCTGGCCTACTATATGGTACACCTGGAATTAAAGATGCACCTGCAACTGAAACAGTATATGTTCTAGTGGTAGATAGGTACGGACTAACCGACTATAGATCTTTCCCACTTAACGTAATAGAGACAAATCATTCACCTGATCTTACCAACGCACCTCTGGCTGCTTGTGTGGAACAAGGTGATGCTTATTCTGCTGATATACTCGTAGAGGATATAGATCTGTTCAGAGATCCCAGCAAAGGTACGGAGACTCTTACTCTGACAATCATAGAACCTAATGATAGATACACATTATCTCCATCAACAATAACCGGCGATGGAACAGATAGTACAGCTACAATAACTATCACTGCTGATAATGGCTTTGACGGTAACGCTGTAGATGGTAGAGTACGATTCGTGATAGCGGTAACTGACGCAGACGGGGCTACAGATACACTTGTTTACTTTGTTAAACTTTCTGAGCCAACTCTATTTACTGCTGACATACTAATCGAGAACTCTAACGGTGAACAAGAGGTATTGACTTGGGGTATGGCTACCGAGGCTACAACTGGTGACAATCAGGATGACCAAGGCTTTGGTATTCTAGACTTCGATAAGTATTGTGAAAATGAACTTCCTCCTTTCCCGCAGCAGACTATATTCGACGCGAGATGGTCGATACCACAGACTGAGGGTACATTGAAGAACATATTCCCTTCACAGACAAACGAAGAACTGCTTGTATATCTAGGACGTTTCCAACCAGGTGGTGAAACAGGGAATGTAAACAAATATTTCCCTATCAGATTTACTTGGGACACTAGCGAAATCCCAGATATAGCAGACAATACAAATAACCCGAATGGTTCAGAATGGATATTGAGAGATGGTGGTTCTAACGGCCAAGTATTCTCAATAAATATGAAGCGACCGGCAGAAGCACAGATACTTTCTAATTCAGTACAACTTGTTGATCAGGGTGCTGGAGTATTCACCATGGTTCTAAACAACCCTGCGGTAAATACATTCCAGATAATCACAGACGTATTTAATAGCGTAGAAACTAACTACACCGCCGAAGCAGGTATTAATAATATATACCCTAATCCGGCTGTAGAAGAAACTACTATAGAATACAGCATCAACACTTCTGTCGATGTAAGCTTTGAGCTTGTTGATATGATGGGTAAAGTAATTACACGTTATGACGCTGGTAGAAAAGCCGTAGGTGAACACAGCTTCAACATGAACATACTATCGCAGACAGGTTCAAGGCTTGCTGACGGTATGTACAACATAAGACTACTTGTTGACGGCGCTCAGATATCTACTTCACAGATAACTGTAGCTAAGTAAGTTTGAAATAGGGCGGGGAGAGTCCCCGCCCATTTATAAAAAGAAAAATAAGGCTAGTACAATGTTAAAAAAGACATTAAAAGCGATAGGTCTAGCTTCAGTTTTTATAACTGGTACCCTATTTCAAGCTGAAGCTCAAATAGCTGAAGAGTTTGAATGTGTGGAAATAGTATCAGGAAAAAGCTATACCCCTATTAATGGTATTCTAATACCAAAGAGCGATTTCGTTACCGGAGCGTTCGGTAATACCCCAGATCCAGATAATGGATTTAGGAGAAATGTGCCGATAGGATTCAATTATGAATTCAATGGCATGACTTATTCAACAGTAAACATAAATGTTAATGGTTTTATTACCTTTAACCCACCTGTATTGCTTTCACAAGAAGATCCTACAGGTCTTTTCAGAAACCAGGCAAATAGTTTCCAGAACAATGTTATCGCGCCATACTGGGGTGATCACTACTACCGTGATGTTTCAGATGTAGGATTCCAACCAGGATCGATCAGGTACGGAAACGTAACGGATGCAAACGGTGAAAGAGCGTTTGTTGTTGAATGGAGAAACATTCAGATTAATGATCCTTTAATACCATCATCTGTAGGTAATTTCCAAGTATGGTTATATGAAAGCCAAGACCCACTTTCAAGACAGGGTAGCATCGAGTTCGCATATGGCCAAGTTGGTCCTATAGTACAAGGTATAGGAACGGTTGTAGAAACACGAGGTGCGTCAATCGGTATCAAAGGTACTAATGGTGATTTTGTTAATGGCCTTCGGTTTGAGGCTAATGGCGGAACGACTCAACAAACTTGTAATCTATCAAAAACAGACGCTACTACTCTTACTGACCAGTGGCCTCCATCTGGCGGTACAGACAAAAGAATTGTATTGTCGGCTATAATAAGTTTCAGACTTGCAAACTTCTGGGGCGATGGTGATGCTGATCTTTCAAAAGCACCAAATGGCAGACACGCTCAGCTTTTTGATCAGCAAAACAGATACGTAACTATGAACGATGTAAAAACAATACTTCGCTCAGTAGCTACAAGCCGACCTTTGGATTCTGTGTTCGCACGTAACGCATACCACGCCGACGTAAACCACGACGGTAGATATTTTTACTTCAATCAAGTTGTAAATGGTGTAAACACAAGAACAAAAAGAGATTTAGAGATAAGATCTGAATTATATACTCAGGACTTACCACTTAATCTTATCAGTGATGCAAACGCTATATTCTTCCAAACGGATGAATATGACGCGGCAATGATAATCAAATATCTTAATGCTAGACTACCAGTATTGCCATGGATATATGATTGGGATCCGAGGGATAATGACAGAGAAAAACTATCTGCTGCTACAGCGGTAAGATTCGGTGAACTTAACAGAAGATCATCGGACTTAGTTGAGGTTCCTGTTTATCTAAACAAGAAACATGATGGTGTAATAGCATTGAGATTAGATGTATCAGGTAAAATCATAAACGCTTCTAGCTCAGAAAACACGGTTGTTGAATTTCACAACAACAGAGTTGTATTAGCTGGTGAAGGTAAATATGATGTGAATATGCCTATTATGACACTACTTGTAGAAGCTGATGGGGATATCGAAGCAAACGATATAGCTTTCAACGGAAATGAGATTGGCAGCATAAGCACTTCAACTCAGGATGCAAACGATCTTACTCTAAACGTTTCCGTTTACCCCAACCCGGTTGTGGATAACGCAAGCTTTACAATTGCTATTCCTGAAGCCGGTAGCTATTCCCTAGATGTATATGATATAAACGGATCGCTTGTTAAAAATATCATGGACAGCAATCTAGACGCTCAAGAGTACACTTTCGAGTGGGATGGAACAGACAACTCGGACAACACAATATCGGAAGGTCTATATGTTTACAGACTTTCTGGTGCTAACGGATACAACATTACTAAAACCCTTGTAATAGGTAAGTAATCAAGTATGAGACTTTTACCATTTCTGATCATCCTCGCGGCTTTAAACGCAAGCGCGCAAAACACAGTGAGACTTCTGCAGTACACTGATGTGGAAGCATGTGAGGGTGACGGGAAAGGTAATATTACAGTTGGCGTTGATATTGGGACAATATTACCGGAGGATAATTTCCAGGGATATGAAATAGCTGTTTCATATAAAGATCAGCCACTCAAAGGAATGATGCCTGTTTTGACCGCCAATTCACTTACAAGCCAAATACCTTCCCAGTATGTAGCTTTTGGTAACGATGGCGAAAACGAAGAGATATATGGTTCTGCATTCTTAATAACCAGTGGAAATACAGGTTTATCAGGATCAAGACCTCTTGTAGGATTCAGGATACAGGATAATTCAGAATGTTTTCAGGCTGCAGATCTGAAAATCACACAGTTCTATGTAAATGAAGAGTGCACGATAGACTTTGATATTGATAGTACTCTGACCATCGTAAAAGATTATGACGAAAGCCTTATCACCGAACTTGAAGTGAGTTCGACGATAAGGGATTCGATCTTGAATATTGATAGAGAACAGACAAGCGTCGATTATAAAGTGAGTGGAAGCTTTATAGATCAATCTGTTGATTCCCTGAGTATCACTTTTTCAGAATATAGTTCTTTTGAAAACGAGATCATTGTTTATGGTGAATACCAAACAATGAATGAAATCGAAAACACAATAGTTCTTGTAGATTATAAGTTCCCTTCGGATGGGTTGATAGTCCAAAGAGAAATTATAAACACTGCTGGTTTTGATAAAAATGATACGATCGAATTGAACGCAAGCTTTCAGGTAAAAACTATATGTGATTGCTTAAGGCTAGATGATGTAACAAACAATACTGTGTACATTGAAAAGAATCCATTAAGTGCTAATCAAGTGGAATTAGTGGATAATAGCGTAAAGATCAGCTATAATAATGGTTTGATAATCGAAAATTACAAAGGTGTTTTGAATGTTGTCAACGTTAGGGGTAAGATGGCCTCGTACAACTATTCAAACCATCCAATAATTTTTGAACCAGGTATGTATATCATAAATATACCGGGTGTAAAAACAGAGAAATTAATAATAAATAATTTTTAACTTAAACATAAGGCACATACTTATGAAAAGAAACATATATAGATTTGGGAAGCAAGTATTGCTGGCTGTAGGCCTGATACTTGTAATGGGAGGTTCGATAGAAACCGACGCCCAGACTTTCAGAAACCTACGGTTACCGAAGCTATCCCTAACTGGTGCTACAAGCGGTTATAATGCCGACTACTATCCAGATGGTAGATTAAGATTGCCTCAGTCAAACGGTGAACCGAGAGAATTCGTAGTACCGGTATTTTTAGATAACAACTGGGATCCAGCAATATCTAGAAATATTATAGATCAGAACACTAATCAGCCGGTTATTAGTGTATCACCTGAACCTATACGCAGTTTTGAATTTTCATTCTACTATGATTCTTCAGCTGTAAGACTCATTGATGTGGTTACCACTGGTCAGCTACACAATCTTATCGAAGGTAATGATATTGATGATGCGTACGATCCTATCTTAGCTGATTGGGATATATCGGTAGATACAAGACGCGATACATCTTACCTGCGTAATGTACTTGCAACACCAAGTGCTACAGATAGAGGCCGTGGTTTTAGAGCAACAGTAACAGGTGTTTCATCAACTGCTCTACCTGTGACTTTTGGCCCAGAAGTATTTTGCTACCTAAAATTTGTAGCTGTGCCAGATGTTTCGAATCCAAACACACCCCAGACATCACTTAACACGCCACTTTATATAGCGAATGATACTGTAAAATACAACGGTGTAAATATAGTACTGGAGCATCCATGGAGAAAATTTAACGATGTGAATTCGAATGCAATTAATGTACTGCAACAGAATGATGAATTCAATCAAGATTATATAGCTGGCCCTGGCCTTGGCGTAATACCTAATTTTTCTAAAGATCCTTTGGCACCAAGAGATAGATATGTTGCTACATCAGGTATCAACAACTATGGTACAACAGATAGGGATCCGACTCCTCCAGGTTCAATCTACATAGCATACACAGATGAATTGCCAATCATAGCTTTATCCTCGGACAGAGCAGGCAGTGATAACATAGTTACCATACCAGCAGGATTGCAACCAACTGATGCAACTCAGTATCGATTATCTGACCCGATAACGGTAGATGCTTCATCTCAAGCAATTCTTCCGAATGTAGGTACTAGATTACTTCAAGTATCAAACTTTGTTCCAACAACTCGTTATAGGTTCCTATCTATAAAAACAAATCAGGAATGGTTAAAAGTTTTACCAGCCAATATTGGAAAATCAGAAGGCATCAATGAGATATCAGAAAGAGAACTTTTCGTTAATTATATGGACAATGGTATACTAGGTAGTTCAGTTTTGAATGATCCACTTGGTAACTCAACAGATGACGACGGAGACCTATTCATAAACATAGTATGCGATCCTTCTGAGCTAAACAATAGAGAAGATGATCCGGACAACGATCCTACAGACCCAGAAAAAGCAGGCCGTTATTATGGCACAATTACTTTTTATTCACCAGATGTAGAATTAGCCCCAATTGAGCTGTTAGTTGAGTTTATTTACTTCAGAATACCACAAGAAGCTTGTGAAAGAGCTCAGAATGTGAATAGAGGTATCAAACTTGATATGAGAAATTCAGCTGGAGCATTAGGCGAGAGAACTTCACTGATATTCGGTACTGGAAACAGAGCCACTCGCGGCGTTGATTCACTATTCGGAGAATTTGCTTACGAAACGGATATTGCTAATGTAAATGGTTTTTGGGCAAGATTCTTCCCGGTTGATGAGGAAGGAACTCCTATCGAAAACCCTACTGAAATCGAAAACGGTTTCGGTGATTTCACTCCTAACTCAGAGGCTCCTCGTACAGCTTCTCGCGATATAAGAAGCTCTGATCCTGATCAGAAATCAATCATATACTATGTAAGATTCGATGCTGACGGCGTACAGAATTATCCTGTTGTAGTTAGCTGGGATGTAAGAGATTTCAGAATCTGTGATGATGAGAACGGTGAAGAACAGATCGGTGATCTATTCTTACGCGATACGGAAAACGGCCGCCTGTTCCCATCTATCAATATGCAAAACGGTACTGTGATTGACGCTAACAGAAGATCTTACTCATTCCAAGATCCAGAGATCGATGAGTTCATTATAGAATACACACTTCCAAACGTACTAGAATTCGTAGATGAAGAGGGATTCCCTATCATCAAAGAAGGTTGGAACCTGCTATCATTACCAGTTAACCCAACTAACAAGAATTTTGAAGTTGTATATCCTGAAGCAATTGGCGCTGCTTGGAGTTATGAAGCAAAAAATTACAGTGATATAAGAGGTACGGAAGATCTTAGAGTAGGTGCAGGTTACTTCATCAAATACGGTGATGATATCGATCTAACCTTCTCTGGTACAAGAATACGAAATATAGATGAGGGTTCATTCCCAGTCCGAGTATATGGCGGAGACGCGAGCAGCGATGGTAGCTGGAATCTAATAGGTGGTGTATCAACTCCTGCTCCTATCGAACAGATTACATTCGGTGATTACAACGGTCGTACTGCTGATAGAGAATACACTCTACGCTATGGTGTTTGGAGATACGTGCCAGCTCGTGGTTATGAAGAAGTATCTGAAATCAGACCTGGTAGAGGATATTGGATCAAAACTAACGAAGATTCTTACTATGAGCTTTGTGTAAGTGGTAACTGTAAGCAAGCAAACGTTGTTTCTCCTTTCGCTGAAAAAGAAGCTCTTAGAAACTCTTCTGTAGCTATCAACATAGCAGATGTTGTTGGTCACAATGGTAAAGTTTATCTAAGTGCTAACGAAGCAAATGGTCTAAACTTCGATCTTCCTCCAGTACCAGGATCTGATGTATTTGATGTTAGATTCAATAGCAACAGACAACTAACCAGCGATCTGGACGAACTTATCTCTATCACTGGAGCAGAGTTCCCAGTTAAGATCACAATGGAAAACGCTGACGCGGAATATGAACTATTCTCAGCTGTTACAGGCCAAGAGTTAGGTCGTATCAGACCAGGACAAGGCGATGAAGTAACTATCCATAACGAAAACATTAATGTTATCGGAATGAGAAAAGTAGAATCTGCTTTCAATAACTCAGTTACAGTATTCCCTAACCCTACTGCGGAAACTCTAAATGTTAACTATACGATTGGATCAACAAGCAACGTAACTATCGAGCTTGTAGATGCTATCGGTAACGTAGTAACAGCAGATAGCTTCAATGCAGAGACAAACGGAACAAGAGAAATGGATGTTAACGCTATAGCTAACGGTACTTACCTTGTAAGAATCGTTAACGGCGACAACACGATAGTAGCCCCGGTAACGATAGCGAAGTAAGCGCTATTATTCAGAGGCTAACTTAGCTTTATACAGCAGGGCTGCCAGTAATGGACAGCCCTGTTTTTATTTAGTCTCACAGATTATACTAAAGGAGAAAATATATGCTCAGAATTTTTACGCTGATAACAGTACTTTTTACCATAACGGCTCTGCAAGCTCAAGAAGCTAGCTTGAGACTAAATTTCTACGACTTTGATAATGATGTGACATATTTTGAGTTCGGGGTAGCTACAAATGCTGTTGATACTTTCGGAATAGAAGATCAAGAGCAACCTCCGTTTCCGCCCCCTGGTGGTATGATGCCATTAGCTACTTTGAAAAGCGGCGTTGATAGTGATGGTGATCAGATATACACACAGGTCAATGTAGATATCAGGTATGCACCATCCGGTACTACGGTTACCAAAACATATCGCTTCGATGTACTGGGCTCATTCACTTCCACCCCGTGGAGAATACAATGGGGAATCCCACCAAAAGAGCTTAAATCTGCTACATTAACGGATCTGCTAAATCAATATGAAGTAGATTTATTAGATGTTAACTCTCTTATAGTAGATAAGCCTATAAGTATGTGGCAAATTGAGGCCGAATGGAATCTTGACCCGACTGGCGTAGAGGATATCGATGGGCAAAAATCACCTTTTCAAGAAGTTGATGGCCGGCTGATCTATAGCCAAAAGCATAGTGTAATGATATATGATCTCAAAGGACACACTGTTTATAGCGGTGATGATACATTGATTGATACTGAATTATTCAACAAAGGTACTTATATTATCGTATCAGAATCCAACAACAAACGCTATTTAGACAAGATTATCGTAGATTGAACGCTTGCTGAAAATCCCTTATATAGAAAGTCATCCAGATGACACCCCTACCAACGAGATAAATCAGTGCCAGTTCACTGTGGTTATACCGCTATTGGATGAGGAAGGTTCGCTCCCGGAGCTGAAGCAAAGGCTGGAGAGAACCCTTGACCGTATGTCGCATGAAAGGGATTACGAAGTACTTTTCGTTGATGACGGTTCCACCGATAAGTCTTTTTCTATCTTAAAGGAATTCCACGAGAGTGATAGCCGTTTTAAGATTATCAAGTTCAGAACTAATTTCGGAAAATCCGCTGCATTGAACGCAGGATTTGCTTTGGCCAAAGGTAAGATAGTATATACGATGGATGCCGATCTTCAGGATGATCCCGATGAGTTACCGAGATTGTTGGAAGAACTTGAAAAAGGATATGACTTAGTTTCGGGTTGGAAAAAAAAGCGCCATGATCCAGTTTCTAAAACACTGCCTTCAAAATTCTTTAACTGGGTAACCAGTAAGTTCGCGGGTATCAGATTACACGACTTCAACTGCGGGCTAAAGATCTATAGGGCGGATGTAATCAAGGCTTTGGATGTTTACGGCGAGATGCATAGATATCTGCCAGCGATAGCCAACATAATGGGTTTCCGTGTCACTGAAATGGTTGTAACCCATCACGCTCGCAAGCATGGCAAATCAAAGTTCGGAATGTCAAGATTCTTAAAAGGATTCCTTGATCTATTGACTGTGATGGTTACCACGAAATATGTAAAAAGACCTTTACATTTTTTCGGTACCGTGGGTTCGGTATTTGCTATAGTAGGCTTGCTAATTGATAGCTGGCTTATTATCGAATGGCTTCTTGGATATACTTATCTTTCCGATAGGCCATTGTTCGTATTCGGGATAGCACTAATAATAGTAGGTATCCAGTTTATTACATTTGGTCTATTAGGAGAGCTGATTATCAAGAATACTGATAAATACAAAGGCGATTTCCATATTCAGGAGTACTATTTGTGAAAGGTATTTTCTTACTGATCGCTATATTTTTGCCGCTAACTGTTTTCTCTCAGGTAGAGGAAGAAAGTGAAAATGAATCAAAGGATCAAATATTCCAGTTAAAGCCAGTTGGCCAATTCAGGATAGGTATTGCCAGTAATACTATCATGGCTCCTGAAAGTGCTACTGGAGCTATAGTTGCGTCTTTCAACCCTGATACAGTAGGCGGAAGAGGTAGTTTCGGGGATAATTACATATCATTCAATGCGGCTTATGCCTTTGGCCTTAATTCCGATAACAGTTTAAGATTGCCCGTAGGGCTGGAGTTTACAAGGTTTTCCGCAGCTGAAGTTTATCTGTTTTCAGAGTTTGTAAGGGGTAAGTACAGAAATGCCGTAAATGTGCTGACTGTGCCAATAGGTTTAGAATATGATCTTATGGATTTCTTTTCGGGTTCGGGACAGCTATATGTTGGTCTCGGAGCCGATTTCAACTATGTTTTCGGAAGGGAAAATGAGTTCGAAACCATTTATATCGATCAACCTGTACTAAACGATACCCGTACTTTCAATAAAGAAGATGCTATGCGTTTGGGTGGTAGGGTTTTGGTTGGCTTTCAAGGGGATTTCGTAGATAATATCAGATTCAGTGCAACTGCTGCTCTTATATCGCTCAATCTTGTGCAGTTCAATGAGACACAAGGTAGGCTTATGACCCCGATTACTGGATGGCCTGACGAAGACGAAGTGCCAGTCTATACCTACAGACTCGGCTTTAACATGATTTTCACAGTTTACAATAGATAATGACTTTTTCCAATATTATTTATAAACCGGACTGCCGTCATTTTCTCGGGCATATCCCATGCAAACCGCACAAAGCACATGGCGTACACTGCGAGAGCTGTGAGTATTACGATAAGATCACCGAACGGATATTGATTATAAAGTTAGGTGCACTGGGTGATGTGATAAGGACAACTCCTCTGGTACACAAAATAAGAGAAGAGTATCCAAACGCTGAGATATGGTGGATAACTGAATCTCCCAAAATCCTGCCGGCATCGATAGGGAAAATCATGGATTACAGCCCCAAATCCCTTGTGATACTACAGCAAACCGAATTTAGCAGGTTGATCTGCCTTGATAAGGATATTGAGGCGTGTGCCTTGGCAAGCTCTGTCAATGCGGAAGTAAAGCTCGGCTACCATCTTGTTGATGGAAGGCCCGCCCCAATAGATGAGAACGCAGTTCATAAATTCCTTACAGGATTATTCGATGATGTGAATCAAGCAAACACCAAATCATACCCTGAAGAGATTTTTGAAATCTGCGGATGGGAGTTCAAGGGGGAAGATTATCTTTTAGAATATGATTCAGCTCTGAAATGGAATCTGCCTAAAGAAAAAAAAATAATCGGTCTAAATACTGGATGTGGCGATCGCTGGAT
Organism: uncultured Hyphomicrobiales bacterium; assembly: GCA_964462685.1. Taxonomy (GTDB): domain Bacteria; phylum Bacteroidota; class Ignavibacteria; order Kapaibacteriales; family UBA2268; genus CAYWYR01. Next base: position 115,259 of record CAYWYR010000010.1, read on the forward strand.
TTCTCGACTTTGGCCCGACGAGAGCTGGATAGAACTTATAGGTTTGCTTAAGAGCAAAGGCCACCACGTCCTTCTTCTAGGGGGTAAAGCAGAACATGAAAAAAACCTCAGACTGCAGGAAATGAGCGGTGCGGATTACAAAGGCCACTATCCTTTACAGGACTTTATGGGTCTTATGGATCGATGTGATGTGATAGTCAGTGCTGTTACTATGGCTATGCATATTACCATCGGACTTAAAAAGCCGTTGGTGCTCATGAACAACATTTTCAATCCTCATGAGTTTGAAATGTACGGCAGGGGAACGATTGTACAGCCGGATAAAAAGTGTGAGTGCTATTTCAGCAGCAGATGCACTAACGCAGGGTATTTCTGCATGAATCATCTTCCAGCATCAAAAATAGCAGAGGCGGTAGAAAAAGAAATCGAGGTAGCTGCATTATGAAAGATCTTAAACCATTGAAACCATATTTTATAGAGATAGATCTACCCGAGATCAAGAACGAGGATTTTATGTCTCGCATTCCAGAGCACAGGCGGATGATCCAGGAATGGATAAAGAAAGGAGCTATCAGATCCTATAATCTATCTCAGCAGCGTGATAAACTCTGGGTTGTTATGTATGGTGAAGGATACACAGCTATCGCAGATGCCATAGCAAGCCTGCCACTGGCGGAATACTTCAAATCCAAGATAACAGAACTGATGTTTACAGAGAACAATTCAAGCTTTATACCTGAGTTCTCGCTCAATTAAATTAACGGGTAAAATAACGCTTGCATATTAAACCATGCATGACTATTTTTGTGATTCTGTAATATTAAAGACAAAAAAACAACTATGTTTACTATAGTAGCTATACTTTCAATAATTCTGGCGGCAATACTGATATTAGTCGTTCTTATCCAACCTGGAAAAGGTGAGATGCTTACTGGTATTGGTGGGATAAGCGGCCAGTTCAATTCAGTTCTCGGTACCAAAAAAGCAACTGACCTTCTTAAGAATATCACTGTTTATACAGCTGTAGCTATAGCGGTACTTTGCTTGGTATATAATCTGGCGAACGAAAGGCCGGAAGCGACAAACAATCTTAATCTGCCTTCTACATTGCAGCAAGGTGAGATTGCACCAGCTTCCCCGTCTGCACCCGAGATAGTTCCTGAAGATAGTGAAATGCCAGCTCCAGTGGAATAACTATTTTGTCTAAGTAAACTATTGAGCCTTTTTTAAGGCGGATAGTGAAAATGGTCGATTGTTGTTTCTCTAGATGAAAATCTGAAAACCACCATGCTTCTTATAAGTTCGGTGGTTTTTTTATTTTTTATGGAGAAGCAGAATAGTCATATCGTCTGGCAGGATACCCTCTATATGTGACATATCTTCGATTATGTCTGCGATAACAGAATCAAGGTCAATGGCTTTTTCAGAATCTAAATACTTGTTTAGATTATCGATAACTACCCTCAGGAAGATGTCTATACCGTTTTTACCCTCCAAGTGTCCATCTGTGAAGCCGTCAGTATAATAAACGATTATGTCGCCTTTGCCGAGTTCCTGATATTCTGCTACGTAATCCTTGTACCCTTCGACTACGCCTAATACCATACCGCCCTTTTCCAGATACGATACATTATCACGGTTATACTTTCCATTATCATCTACTTTAAGGTGAAATGGCGGTGGATGACCTGCTGTGCAGTTTTTAAGTAGGGATTGCTTTGGTTTGAGAAGAGAGAAACACATCGTTACGAATTTATCAGCGGCTGTATTATCGCAAACGAGAGTGTTGAGTTCCTCAACTATCGTCTCCAATCTAAAGCCCATAAATACCAATAGCCGGGCGGCCGATTGAAGATTAGCCATTATAAGGGATGCAGGTACACCCTTACCAGATACATCAGCCATTACTATCGCGAAATTACCTTCTTTATCTGGGATTACATCATAATAATCGCCGCCTACATGTTTTGCGGACTTATTCAGTGCCCCTATACGATATCCAGCGATATCAGGAAGATTCTTCGGAAGGAGGTCCCCTTGTATCATCTTCGCTATCTCTAATTCACCTTCCAATACTCTCAGCTTTATCTTTTCTGCGAACAGCTCAGCGTTTTCAAGGGATGTATAGGCAGTTGTAGATAGCGAGGTCAGATACTCGATATCGCTTTCGTTATGAGGGATCCCACTTAACTTAGGTCCGATCAGAACGGTACCGCGCAGATTACCCTGTATCTCAACCGGGATAATCAATGTTATCTTATCAGCTGGGTTCCTATCGCCTGATGATATCGATAATAGATCAGAATCTTCGACATCTGTGAATCTATTGACTAAAACCTCGCTGTCATTTTCGCCGATTTTGATCATAGCGAAGCGGGATACCTGTAAATGCCCCATCAGATAGTAGGAATAAACTTTGATTATCTGATCAACATCCAGTAGTGTGCTAAAATCTCGGCTGATATTAAAAAGGTTTCTTAGCAAGATGTTTTGCTGCTCGGCTCTCATACTTTCGGTAAGAAGCTTCTGCTTTATCTCTAGATTCGCTATACTGCTGACCGCTATAGACAGTAGCAATTCAACATACCTTACCTCTTTTTCAGATAAGAAGCCTGGTTTCCCATTGGAGCTCCTCTTTGATAGGTCAGCAATGAAAAGTAGCGTTTCCTTCTCGGATATTGATACTGCTATACAGATTATGTAATCTTTTAAGAAAATCTGTTTACCGTACTCAATTTTCTCATCAATATCATCAAAAAATCCAGATAGTTTTTTGGTAAGCTTCTCATATAGCCCGCCACTTTTTATTTGACCCTTAAAACCGAAAAATGCAGTTGCAGAATCTGGTATGTTATGCACAGCAAGCCATAGATTGGATAGTACGAGCTTACCCATAGCCGATAATGCTATCTGAGAGAAAATCTTATCTCTGGAATTACTGAGGGATAGCGATTTGGTAAGCCTGGCGAGTGATTCAAAGCTGATTGTCTCGTTCAGCCATCCAGAGCCATTAGTGCCATAACTGCTCTTATCCTTAGTGGTATAATCGTCAGTTTCAGTCAAGCGGCACCATCGATATTATTCTGCGCGAGGGGAAATTTAAAGTAAATGCCGCAGGGTTGACCTCTTCAAAGTTCATAACATAAGATTGATCACCCTGCATCAGTATATTTATACCGCGGGAGTTGAGCGTCTGGCTTACATCGGCAGTCATCGGGCTGTACTGAGAAAGATCAATCCCGTAAGGCTGCATAAATATCTGATTGTTCCCAAGATCCTGTAGCAGGTAGAGATCTTTGTCAGATACAACATAACCAATACTCTGCCCACCCCAAACACCGCCTAAAAAAGACTCTTCGGTATCGTCGAAATTGAATTTTTGCTGCTCTATGCGGGTAAGCTCGTCTCCTGTGGCAAGGGAATATGAGACTACGGTATTATTTTCATTATCTGATTTTATGACATATAGATTAGGAAGGCTGCCATGCTCGATAACAGTCGCTCCAGCCAGTCCTGTTTCAGCAAAGTCATAAACCGTATTATCACGGATATCGAAATAAGCTAAAGCCCCTGACTCCGAAATCATCATTAGTCTATTGGCGTAGGATTCGCTACGTATAGCTAGCGTGCCTTCTGGTATAAAAGGCAATGCGTAAGTTGATCCAGTTTTGTTAAAGAACAGATCAACTTCAGTCACAGTGGCAGAATCACGATAAGTTACCAAAGCCTCGGTAGAACTGATAAAATCTACAGAAGCAATACTGGTTTCCGGCAGCGGTATTTCAATAATAAAATTCAGATCAGGATCATATTTCTTCAATACATTTGGGTTAGAAAACAATACGTAATAATCGTTGAATTCAAAATAGACTTTCTCAGCCACAGCGTTTTCGGCTCTATCTAAAGAACTTGCGGTTTCAAATCCTGACAGTTCAGAATCAAACCTTAGTAGCGCATCGCCGCTATTATCGATACCAAGGTAGTTATAAGAAGAAGTTGAGCCCCGGAGCGGATTGTCTGGTTCACAACCTATCAATACTATCGCTGCTACTAAAGATAAAATCGTTTTTTTCATAATTACTAAATTTATTTTGTGTAATCTCTTTGGCCGAAAATAGCTGATCCAATCCTGAGCATCGTACTTCCGTTGGCTATTGCGAGATCATAATCGCCGCTCATACCCATGGAAATCTCTATAGCCTCTGGCAGATAAGATTTGAGCTTATTGCTTATCTCCACCATCCTTCGAAATTCAGCTTCCCTTTCATCATCATTAGATTCAAGGCCTGATATCCCCATAACACCTGTGATGATAATATTATTTAATCCTTCTGCTTCTGATAATATATCTTCAATGTGGATACTTTCAAAACCGCCTTTGCTTTCCTCTCCGGATATATTGAACTGGAGTAGGCATTTCTGATTCACTTCTTTTTTGAGTGCAAGCTTATTGATTTCTTTTAGCAGTTTTATGCTACCTACACTATGGATAAGATAAACATTACCAACTACGTATTTTGCTTTATTACGCTGTAGGTTTCCGATAAAATGAAGTTCAGGCTTAATCCCGGAATCTTCAAGTTCGGGAAGTTTGTCCCTTAATTCCTGAGGATATGACTCGCCGAAAGCAATCTGACCTGCATCATAAGCAGTTTTCATATCGGATACCGTGAAAGTCTTGGATACCGCTATCAGCTTTATATCCTGAACCTTCCTGCCATGTCGTTCAGCGGATTTACGGATTTTATCCGCTACTGTCTTTATATTTTCTTTTATATTCGCCAAAAAATAAACTGTTTATTGTATCACAAAAAAACTTTCAGATCTCGCTTCATACCTTATTAGTACCATTCCGCTGAATGAAGTCGCATTCTCAGCATTTAGCAAGCGTCCATTCATATCGCTAAGCTCATATATCATGCCTTTGTTTTCAAGTTCGGATATATATGCGGTGAACCTGTCACTAGATATCACCTGTACCGCGTTTGGCTTTTCGCTACCGTTATCTTCTGAATCCACATCGGTATAGCTGGTAAGCCAAGCATACGAGAGAAAACTCTTATTCTTGTATCTATTGTGGTTTGTATATACCCGTCTAATATCATTAACAGAATAACCGTCGGGAAGTTGCTCTTCAGCATAATATTCTTTTCCAGACATATCGGCTATAATGCTGAACTCAGTTCCGTCTTCCATTAGGAGCACTAATTCGAGTGGTAATGGGGAGTAGACACGCTCACCATTTTTTGAGATAGCAATTCCGACTACGTTTCCGTTATTTCCTAATACATCATTGGATTCAACCGAAACGCTCGCAAAACCTCCACCATAAATATATGAATCAGCGAACCCTTCAAGATCGAAACCAGTAGGGGCAAACTCTTCAGCCAGATCGAGAAACATCTCAGTATTCGCGCTAGAGCCCGAATATTCAGTCATATAAGCTTGGAGCAATCCGTAAAACTGCTCATCACCGAAATAATGCCTCAGCATATCCAGCACCACGGCACCCTTAAAATAAATAGCCAATGGATAATTGGTATATCGAGACCTATCATAACCATACAATGGAATATCAAAACTATTGTGTGCTAGAACAGAGGTAAGTTTGCTGTATAATAAATCAAGAGCCGACTCTCTGCCTTGAAGTTTTTCAATCCAGATAATCTCCGCGTAAGTTGCAAAAGATTCCGATAGCCATGCATTACGGAAATCCAATATTGAAACGTCATTTCCAAACCATTGGTGTGCTAACTCATGAACGGTTGTAAGGGTTGTTGTATCGTTGTTTCTGTAATCACTCACCACAATGTCTTCCTGCTGCATAATTAGTGCCTGCTGCTCTATCGTTCCTTCCTCTACCATCACATAGCCAAGAGTCTCAAAAGGGTAAGGGCCGAATGCTTCTTCCAGAGTGCTCACGGCAATTGGCAGGATATCAACTATTTCCTTTGTCTCATCATAAACTTCTTCTTCGCAATACACAGGGTACTGCTGATCGATAACCTTGAAATCACCAATAGCGAATGTCGCGTTATAGGTAGTCATCTGCTGGTTCATTCGGAAGTGGCGTATACGCCAGCTTTCTGCTGATTCATCGAAAACTTTTTTACCGTTGGCTACGGCAAAAAGCTGTGGCTTGTCTATCGGTGTGGCGATAACAGTATTGAATGTCGCTTTGTCCGAAGGATGGTCATAACATGGAAACCAGTCCCGCCCCATCGATACCCACTCATCAAAAAATCCCACCCCAAGTACATAGTACATATTATCATTAACCATAAGGCCGGAGGTATTGTCATTGGGTTCAAGGGCCGTAGCATACGTCACCATGATCGTATCACGCCCCGAAGGTAGCTGATCGATTGATATATACTCGCACTTATCAATCGTATCGAATTTTATTTCAAAGTCGATTGGTTCGCTGTTAGGCCTCTTAATCTCAGCTATATCTAATTCGTGGATATCCAGATAAAAAACACCACCGGCATCGGTCAGCCATTCCAGTTCAATATTTACTGAACCTCTGAGGCTATCTGCCCCAAACGAATCAATCTCTATACCGATATCATAGTTCAATACGTCAAAATCCTGCGGGATATAATTGTCGGCTGTGGATTTGGGAGCGGATACAATATAAGCAGCTCCTAAAACCGAAAGAACAAGAAAGAATACTATATTTGTGATCCCATGATTCATGTACAGCTCAGCATTATTAGCAGGTGAATTTTCCGTATAACACGCAAGATACATAATTCATAAAAGATAGGTAGCTTGTAGACTATATTATGGCAATCTTTAATACCAAAATAGGAACTGACACGGCTAAAGCAATAGAGCTACTGGCCAGTGGGGAGATTGTGGCTCTGCCCACAGAGACAGTTTACGGGCTGGCTGGTAATGCACTCCAGCACTCTGCAATATCAAAGATATATGAGGCAAAGAACAGGCCCGTCGATAATCCTTTGATAGTTCATGTTCCGAATATTGAAGTAATATCAAGTTATGTTGAAAATATCCCAGACATAGCATATAAACTATTTGATAAATTCACGCCAGGGCCGTTGACGGTAGTACTTCCTAAAAAAAATATCATCCCTGATATCACAACTGGAAGCCAACCCACGGTTGCTATCAGAATACCCGACAGTAAAATGTTTCTAGAAGTGTTGAATGGGCTCGATTTCCCTTTGGCCGCGCCTTCTGCTAACCAATATACACAGATTAGCCCTACCACCGCAGAGGCTGTGATGCACGGTATGGAAAACCGTATCCCTTATATATTGGACGGGGGGCAATGCAAAGTCGGCATAGAATCTACTATTATCTCGATAAATAATAATTCAATAAATATACTCAGAGAAGGTTCGATAACCAGAAGTGAGCTTGAGAAGTTTGCCAAAATAGGGGACAGTTATGCAAATGAAAACATCAAAACACCTGGTTCCGCAAAAAAGCATTATTCGCCCATAACCCCACTAAGATTATTTAATCATTTAGATGATCTTTTAAACTACAGAAACGAAATTTTAAATGTTCATACTGCAGTTTTACTGCCAGAGCGGCTAAATAACACTAAGAATATAGAAAATGCTTTTTACCTATCGACTAGTGGTAACCACACCGAAATAGGCAAAAATCTCTATCGTACTTTATACGAGATTGACAATTTAAAATTCGATCTGATATTGGCATTAAAAATAGATAGAGCTTCAGGTTTATCTATGGCGATTAATGATAAATTATACCGTGCCGCCACTGCTTTAGTATAGTGATTGAGTAACGTAAGTTATTTTTCAACTTAAAATTTGAAACCAAAGTGTAATCCTGGCTCAAAATTATATTTGGGCCATTTATCATCTTCTATCCGAAAAGACTCTGGCATATCTGTATGGTACGGGCGATGAGTCATAGCAAATGATGGTTCTAAAAAGAAGGTACTACCCCAAAGTGTAAAGTGATATCCTACACGATAAGTATTAAAAAGCTGATACCCGCTTTTTATATTGTTTTTATTATCATCAATAAAATCCTGATATGTATTCATTATATGAATTGATGCATATAAACCTTCCCATAGGAATCTCTGATATACTAGTGCAATCCCGTATTCCCTTATATAGCCAGGAAAACCAGTGCCATCAGCCTCAAATTCTTCAACAAATGGCGGAATACCCAGAGGCCAACCATACTTCCAAGTCTTTAATTCTAGGGCTACAATATCCTCATTTGTAATCCAGTAACCGAAGTTCAGTTGGAAGTAGTCCGGGGAATTATCATCCGGTACAAGATTCAATAACATAAATGCAGAACTACCGATGTAGTAATTCTTAGTTAATGAGTCTGTTGGGGGTTGCTTACCTTCAATATTTAAATTTGAGCCAGTGATAAGAAAAATTATTGTGAACCATACTGAGCTGCAAATTATATCTTCTGTGATTTTTTTCATCCCTTCTGATACTCCTATAATTAATTTGTTTAATATAGATGCAACTTAGGGGAGGTTGACACATAAAGGCGTTAACTTAAGTTAATAAATCACCCTAATATTTATCCATTTATGCGTGGATAGAATTATCAGATCATTTATTTTTGTTATTTGCTATCCTGGCTCTTATTCTGCTTAACGATTGAGGAGTGATACCCAAGTAACTAGCTATGTACTTTTGAGGTAGGCGTTGAAGCAAATCCGGTCGCGAAACTGTAAGATTATGATATCTCTCCTCAGGAGAATTTAATTTAAACTCAGTAAGTGTTTTTCTGCTTTCTATTAATAATTCTTCTGAAATCTTAAGGCATACTTGTTCGAATTTTGGAAATTTCGTCAACATTTCCTTTTCCATTTCTGGGCTTGCTGAAGTAATCAAACTATCCTCGGTACATTCTAGATAATACTCGGAAACTTTACCCTTCGATATATCATCCATATTTACGCCTTTTAATTCAGTATAAAAGTCTATTGTTTTTTCTTCTCCTTTAATAATAGAGTATTGCCTGATACACCCTTTGAGAACAAAATAATTAAGTGAAGCATACTCTCCCTGTTTTAATAGTATCTGTCCTTTACTATATGATTTAAATATATCTAATATATTTAATACGCTTTTATCCTCTTCTGTCAGAGTTGTATATCGTGAAATAAAATCAAAAAGTAGTTCTTTCATTATGCTAATTATGTTCAGTGAAACGCTACCTAAAGCTCGCACTACCTAGATTAATAAGAATGCGCGGCCTATCTACCTGGGAGAACCTGGCCATTATATCAAACCTGAAAAACAGAAATAGTCTATTGATACCTATGCCCAGCTCATAGTAAGAGTTATCTACCGTGGCGGCGGTTGTAAGTTCTGATAGATAGGCGTTCCCATCATTGAACTGTGCCGCCGGGCTGAACTCGGTATAGGCCGCATTAGCCAGCAACAAAAACTCCAGACCGAATGATGCGATATTCGGGATACGGAAAATCCCCGGCACTATCTCCCCGAAATTATGCTCAAAATTAATTGCTATAAATCTATCCCCGTAAAATTCTTTTATGCCCATATTACGGAATGCGCCGGCCGTTACTATCCTTGCTATTCCAGTCTCAAGCGAATAGAATCTCTCGGCTGGCAGATTCCCAGTTGCAGTCCCTGCTGATAATTTGATGTTCGCTGTCCATAAAGGGGCGGTAGGGAAGTACAGGTTCGTTTCTATATAATGCTGTAGGAAGGAATAGTCACCCCCGAGTACATTGCCCGCAGCCTCTAATTTATAATGAAATCCGATATCTGTTATCTGGCGAAGGCGGGTGTAGTTCATATTCGCCTCAAATATCATACTGCGGATATTTCCACCACCCACGCTATGGTTGCGGCGCATTGTGTCGGCACCAAAAAAAGAAAAATCCGTGTTTACATCCGCCGATCTGCTGTATTCATCCTGAAAGCCCAGCTTGAAAAGCCAAGGTTTCCTGAACTTCTGCCTACCTACGAACAGATCCTGCCCAAAGCCCAGATTCAGCCCTGCATAATAGGAGTCCGAATAATAATAATCGCCGTAATCACGCCCAGTCAAAAGAGCTAAAGGTGTTATCGATCGCCACTTAACAACAAATGGATCATCCCGCCTCCTAAACCCGAGATTACCCCTAAGATCTAACCCAAAAGTCTTTGTGTCATCAGTAAAAAAACTGGTCTCTCCAGAAAAGTATGGTCTTTTATCCGCAAAGCCATAGCCGCCGTTAACATAATAATCTATCTGATCGCCGAGCTCACCACCCAATCCAATGCCGAGCGAGACGCCTTGCACTCTGTTATATCTGAATATATCCTGAAATCCTGTATAAGGCGGACGGTTAAGCCTTCTCAATACATTTGCCACCGGCCCCAACGCTTTATCGAGAAAAGATGTACCTTCCACCGAGTCAGGACTTTCTAGGGTGCGACGTATTTGTTCGTAAGCCTCCTCTTCCATCTCTCTTAGCGGGAGTACATTATTATCCCTCCAAAACTCTGGTTCGAAATCCCTCGCACGTTTATCCAAATCAAGCCTTCTACCGCTGAACATATCATCATCCAGCCCTACGTTGATATCATAATCATAAGCTACGGTTTCGATGCGAATATCAAACCTCGGCTCGACTATCCAGAATATCGAAGCATCAAGTGTGGAATACAGCCGCATCCCTGTAGGTAGATTAAAGCCGTCGTAATTTTCAAAGTATTGATCTATCTCCAGATAAGCATCAAAAGGCAGCCGAACGGCAATATTCGGCTTAAAAGAAGCCGAGTGAAGATGATTCCTGATCGAATCTATATATAATGTACCAGAAAAAAGCCTACGGTTGTCGTTTTTGGGGGTACATTTTATTTTGTGTAGGCGAGTAGAATCATTTATCCTTTGTTTACCGAGCATCTCAAAATCATAATACTCAAGAGCATCTATTGAAAATGGAGTTCTGATCCGTTCGCCGAGAATAGTTACTTCCTGATCAAATAGATTGATATTAGCACCGAAATTCACAAAATTCGCTTGGGGCGGGATATTAAGGCTTTGCCGTTTTTGTATGATATTATTGAAATACTCATCCGGCTTCTGATAATAACCCTCTGAATATGATTCGAGGATAGAAAAAACTGTAGTGTCGGCTGCTCTGTCGGTTCGGCCCGCGGTAAGCGTATCGGTGGTAACGATTAGCTTGGTATAAAGCATATATTGATAATCATCTAAACTATCGCGTGCATTATCCCTATAGTTTACAAGCCGCCTCACCGTACGCTTAGCAAGATTCTCCGCATAAACGATCAAATCCTCTACATCTAGTTCAGCAACCTCCATAAATACCTCAATACCCGAAGTATCCCGCTCAAGATCAAGAATTAATGTACTCTCTTTCAACCCCACCATCGAAAAAACAAGCTGAACCTTCCCTTCCGGCACCTTTAATTCAAACTCGCCGTCCCTATTGGTGTACTTCCCTCGCTTACCATGCCGCACCCCGATAAATTCCATCGGCTCACCAGTATCGGCATCCAGCACGCGGCCTGATACGGTGACCCGCTTGATTGCTGTGGTATCGTTACCAGCTAATGCTATCCCATGATGGGATACAAGACTGGCTATAAATCCCACGACTATAAAGACTAACTTTTTCAATTCAATCCTAAAATGCAAAGGCCTAATCTTCCAATACGAATAAGCGCCTGCTTTGTCATCCTCTGCCAGCCCACCCACTTAACCGTAGCGGCGAAGCATACCTTGCCGTCTCCATTCCTACCCCCATCATTCAGAGGGAGCGCAGCGACCGAAGAATCTATGTAGCTAAAGTAGTGTATTCTTTAAGCCCCTCTCCCTGAGGAGAGGGGTTTGGGGTGAGGTGTTCTTAAAATGCCATCCTAAGTTTGCCCCGAAAGACAAAGCCCGTACTCTTTAAGCCCCTCTCCCTGAGGAGAGGGGTTTGGGGTGAGGTGTTCTTAAAATGTCAATCTGAGCCTGCCCCGAAGTGCGGACATTACAGATAATCTAGAATATTTATGAATTAAAAGAGTATTACCGTAAGTTAAAAATAGGCCTATACCTACGGTATGAACTTGTCGCGATTTCCTTTAATAGGAAATC
>CAYWYR010000011.1:0-123552 GCA_964462685.1 uncultured Hyphomicrobiales bacterium
TGACAAGTCTGTCAAAGGGAGAAATTGAGCAGGGTTGTGACTTCGACAAGCTCAGCCACCGAGAGATTCTCAGTCATCCAGAAGTCTTGTCATCTCCCGGCATTCCCAGCACCGCAGCCCGAGGAATCCAGTGCTTGAGCCAAGGCCCCGTCATTCTGAGCGAAGCGAAGAATCTCAAATGCCAAAGACTAGGGCAACCCGAAGAACCACCCTCGTTTTACTATGGTCATGATCGGAATCACTCCTGTAAAGTGATCCCTCCGAAGGGACACAGTTTTTGCATCACCCGGCATTCCCAGCGCCGCAGCCCGAGGAATCCAGTGCTTGAGCCAAGGCCCCGTCATTCTGAGCGAAGCGAAGAATCTTAAATGCCAAAGACTAGGGCAACCCTAAGAAACCTCCCTCGCTTTACTGTGGTCGTGATAAGAATCACTCCCGTAAAGCGGTCCCTCCTAAGGGACAATTAAAGTATTGGCCGGATCTCCACCCGTCATCCCGAGGGAATGTCACACTGAGCCTGTCGAAGTGTAAGACATGACCGAAGAATCGCTGGTGCCTTTCCTTACTCCCTTCCCGCAACACTCTGTACCTTAGCTTACCTCTACGGCCTTTCCAAACAACAATTTCATACGCACCTCAACCGTTATCTTCTATACTTATCCACATCTTCTGTAACTAATTGCCCACATGGGTGTTACTATTACTGCAAATGGCTACCGAATTATCGGAATACGATGACGCAGACCTGTTCGCTATGATGCGACCTGGCAGAAAGTCCAGAGGCGAAGCTTTTGCTGAGCTTTATGGTAGGTATTCTTCACGGGTATATGCGTATTGTGTCAGATTCCTTAGCGATAAGAACGAGGCACAGGATATATTCCAGGAGACATTTGTAAAGTTCTATCAGTCCGCCGAAAAGGACAGGGTTATGACAAACGTTCCGGCCTTTATTCTGAGAATAGCCCGTAATCTTTGTGTAAACCATGTAAGGGCGGCAAAGCCGACAACTTCTTTTGAAGAATATATGGGTGGATTCGAAACCTATGATTCCGATAAAGACGAACTGCTCGGGCTGATTAAAAACGCTTTGGAACTACTGCCCGATGATTACAGAGAGGTATTTGTACTTAGGGAGTATGATGGGCTATCTTACCAAGATATTGCCGATATTACAGATACCAATATCAATAATATCAAAGTAAAGATATATAGGGCAAAGCAAAAAGTTAGAGATATTCTTCAACCATATTTGAAAGATCTCGAAAAAAATAGTTAATTTCAGATAAATGCGGAAAATCGGCTAAATCAAATGGAAAAAATGCCGAAAACGTGACTGAAATATGAAATAATATGAACAAAGTGCATAGAATGCACAAAACAGGTTTTTTAGAACCACATTTAGAATGGCAAAATTAGACGGCATAACATCTTCCGAAAAGCTTACTTTACTGCTTGACGGTGAACTTGACCCAGGTCAGGAAGAGGCTCTTATGGCCGAGATCGATAACAGCCCCGAACTCCAGGAGGAGATGGATCAGCTGCTTTCGATCAGGGAGGCCCTTGTTAAAGATACCGAGGCGTTCACGCCACCAGCAGCTGTTACATCTAGCGTTTTCTCCGCTATCGGTTACATGGCGCCAGCTTCCGCAGGTGGTACTGCGGCAGGTACGGCAGCCGTTGCGCCATTCGTTCAGTCAATTGTCGTTCCCGTTATAACGGCTTTGCTGATCTCAGGTGGTACTCTAATCTTTACCTCCAACTATACCGATAGCCTGTTCAGAGTAGATGATCAATCAACCGAATTATCCAATACTCCGATAGAAGACCAAATATCTGATACAGATGAATTATCTGATGACAGTATCGTAGATGCTCAGAACGCCAATAATCAAAACAATGTAGAAGTCGATAACTATCCAATAACTTCTACTAGAAATTCAGCCAGTGCAACCTCATCACCAAATCAGTTATCTAATCTAGATAGCAGAGTTGATGATGAAAGAGAAGTTGATGCTAGAAGAGTAAGCAGTCGTGTATCTACTGATATTGATTCAGAAGATTCTAGAAATATATCATCCTCTATGGATGTATCTTTACAAAACAACTCATCAAATAGAGATAATCTAAACAAGACTGATGAATCAGATTATAGAATTCCATTCAATGGGATTATGATAAAACCTTCTGGAATAGTATTGGCATCTGCTAACACGGCTTTCGGAAAGCCATACTCTATAGGGCGTAACGGATCGGATATCAACGTTGCTCAATACGATTATTCCGGCATTAGGGAAATCAAAAACCATGTCGAACTATATTCAGTAGGTGCAGGAAGCCAGTTTGGTATTCAAGCAGTATTTGCTAATGTAGGCAGGGGGTTTGGTATTGGTGCAAATTTGAATTCTATTATGGCAGTTAAAGATGCAAATTCTGGTATCGAATCTTCAGAGTTGCAATTTGGTGCTATGGTTCAATATAAATCTTACGACCTGGCATATGAGTTTTCTGATGATTTGATAGTAATGCCTGTTGCTACCAGTGATATAAACTTTGGTACAAACTTCTCAAGTTTAGGGCTTTCAGCTAAAGCAGTGATGGAGTACTCTAACTTCACAGTTGGTGCAGGTTATAGATATAACAGTGTATTAATGGAGCGTGGGGAATTCCAGATTTCTGAGGATACTCCGCTTCCATCTGGATTTGTATTTTCATTCGGCTACCAGTTCTAAATAACTGTACTTTTATTTAGAATTAGATTATTGATATTCAAGTGGGTCTTGGGTATCTGCTTTTTCAAAGCCTCTCAGCCTATATAGGCAGCTCTCACATTTGCCGCAAGGTTTATCATTAGATTGGTAGCAGGAGTGTGTCAGCTCGAATGGTGTATTTAGTTTTTCTCCAGTCTGAACGATCTGTGTCTTTGTCATATCGATCACAGGTGTCAATATCCGGATAGGAGGTCTAATTGCAGTGCCTTCTTCGATAGCTTTTTCAAAAGCTTTGAAAAATTCCGGTGTGGTATCGGGATATCCAGAAGAATCCTCGGCAACCGCACCTACTGCAACTGCTGCCGCCCCGATTACCTCAGCATAAGAAACAGCCATTGCCAGTATGTTCGCATTTCGGAATGGTACGTAGGTTTTAGGTACTTTTTTTTCTTTACTTCCTGTTATAGGATTGTTCATTTCAAACTCGTCTTTCTCTGGATTAGGTACGGAGATATCTGAATCGGTAAGTGCCGAGCCACCGATCTGAGTGAAGTGCGAACAGTTTACCGTTATCTTTTCTTGAATACGAAAATGCTCGCATAACTTTTTAAACGATAGCGTCTCAGCTTCTAAGGTTCTTTGTCCATAATCTAAAAAAATAGCAGCCAAATCATAGCCGTGTTCTCTTATTATCGATGCCGTAACAGCGGAATCCATCCCGCCAGACATCAAAACAACTGCTTTTTTCAAAATAATCCCGTTATCAGTTTATCAATTACAAATAAATTTAATCCATAGGAACTTCGATAAATAGAACCTGTGAGTCTATCTCAGCGGTAACCGAGAAGTGATCTACCCCAGATACTCCGATAGCATCTTTCGATAACAACCTCTCGCCATCAGTATTTACTCTGCCCTCAATCACAAATGCGTAAACTCCATTTCCTCGAAATAGATTATTATACTCGATTGACCTTCCTTCTTCAATATCTGTGATACTTATCGCAGCATCCTGATTTATACTTAAGGAATCACTATCAGGCCCAACTAACTGCTGGATCTTGTTCAATCTTTGATCGGGATCAAACTCTTTTTCATCATATCGCGGTTTGATACCGTACTCTTTTGGCTTTATCCAAATCTGCAATAGGCTAACAGGTTCAGTGTCGTCTTCATTCGTTTCGGAATGAAACACGCCTGTACCAGCACTCATCACCTGCACCATCGAGCTATCGATAGTACCTTCGGCGCCCATAGAGTCTTTATGTGTCAGTTTCCCGGATAAGGGTATTGTGATTATCTCCATATCTTTATGGGGATGAGTTCCGAAACCGCTTTCCGGTGCTATAATATCATCGTTGAGTACAAGCAGCTGTCCAAAACCGTTTCTATCGGGGGAATGCCAATGCCCGAAGCTGAAAGAGTGCCGTGCTTCCAACCAACCCAAATGATTCTTGCCCCTTGTTTCCTCTCTGTGTATTATCTTTTCCATTAAATCAACCTCTATTGTACTTTCTTATTTATTGCTTACTGTTAAAAGATTAGTCGTAAATCTTGCGTCAATATTCTATCTAATATTCATAATTGATAATGCATATATTAATTTTGTAATCAAACGTAAACTCAAGCGGTGTGTAATGTCGGAAAAGATAAGGTTGATGTTCGATGATATATCAGGTAAGTATGACCTGCTTAATGATATTCTCTCTTTCGGAACCCATCGACTGTGGAAAAAGCAGGTAGCTGCAAAAGCAAAAGCCGCAGCAAATGGTAGCGACGGTTACTATATAGATTGCGCTACCGGAACTGGTGATATCGCTGAGGCTATATTATTAGCTGATCCGAACGGATCAGCTATAGCTTTGGATTTCTCCCCTAAGATGATAGAATACGCTCAAGAAAGGCACGACGGGAAAAGTATCGAGTTTTCTGTTCAGGATATCATGAATATCCCTTATCCAGATAGTACATTCGATGCTGCGACGATATCTTTCGGGATACGCAACGTAGATGACCCTGCCCGGGTAATCTCGGAAATGGGTAGGGTCGTAAAGACTGGGGGATCGGTTATTGTTCTGGAAACGGGGCAACCCGAAGGAATAACTGGGGCTATATATAGGGGTATCTACAAAACTGTACTGCCAGTAGTGGGCGGGCTGATTGCCCGAAACAAATCTGCCTACAGGTATCTACCGGAATCAGCGGCAGCATTCCCTTACGGTGATGCTTTCAAGAATATCATGAAATCAACAGATAGATTTTCTGAACTATTCTATGATAAAAAATCATTCGGAGTAGCTTACCTTTACACAGGAATAGTTAAGTGAAAGCCCGCATTGTTTTCCCAAAGCTATCCCTTTGATTTGTATTCGTTAATTTTGAAAATAAAGTAATCAACAAATGTATCGATATGGATAATCTGAACGGTAGAATAGATTCTTTGAAAGATGAACTTGATATCTCAATAAATAAAGTAGATAGCGAAGAAACTTTAGAACAATTCAGGCTGGAGTTTTTAGTAAAAAAAGGGAAAGTGACCCAACTACTTGAAGAGTTCAAAAAACTACCATCTGAGGGTAAAAAAGAATTCGGCAGGCCTGTTAACGAACTCAAGCGTTACAGTGAAACCTTATATTCTGAAAAGAAGCAGCTTTTAGAAAGCAAAGAATCTGAACATCCATCTATTGATCTAACTCTGCCTGGCAGAAAACCTATTAAAGGTACAAAGCATATTGTTAGGCAGATTATTGATGAGATGACAGATATATTCATAAAGCTTGGCTTTTCTGTAGCGGAAGGGCCAGAGATAGAAGATGGATATCACAATTTTGATGCCCTGAACTTCCCGCCTAACCACCCCGCCCGCGATATGCAGGATACCTTCTTCGTAAAGGACAGTATTCCCGGTCAAGATAGGGAGCTGGTTCTTAGAACTCACACATCCCCTGTACAGATACGGATGATGGAGAATAAAAAGCCACCAATCAGGTCTATTATGCCGGGTCGTGTTTATAGGAATGAAGCACTTGATTCTACTCACCTAGCTGAATTCCACCAGATGGAAGGTCTCTATATCAACGAAGGTGTTACTTTTGCCGAATTAAAAGGAACTATGCTTACGTTCGCCAAGAAGATGTACGGCGATAAAGCGAAATTCAGATTCAGGCCATCTTTCTTCCCCTTCACCGAACCATCTGCTGAGCTTGATGTAACTATGGATGGCGGTAAAAAGTGGATGGAGGTTGTAGGTTGCGGTATGGTTCATCCCAATGTATTGTCAGCCGGTGGTATCGATCCTGATAAATATACAGGTTACGCCTTTGGTTTCGGCATTGAGCGTATAGCGATGCTGCGTAGCGGTCTTGAAGATATCAGGCTTTTATACGAGAATGATGTAAGAGTGCTTGAACAGTTTTGAAACTATATATGTGTCTATTAGTTTTATATTTATACAAAACCATGGAGGTGTTAAAATGTCCATAATGACAATAAATGTTGAAAGTGAAGAAGTAAAGAATCTTATTCTTGAGATGGACAGGAATAAAATGATTAAGATAATTAATAAACCACAAGACTTATCTGAATTTCAAGGCATTTTAAAAATGAATGATAAAAGGATAGAAGAATTTTTAGGATATATAGAAGAATCAAGGAAAGGCTCCGATGATAGATTACCTCTTTGATACAAATATAATCATCCTGTTTCTTAATGATATGCTAAAACATGAAAAAATTGAATCCATTGTAAGAAGCGGAAACTTTAAAACATCATCAATTGTAAAACTTGAACTTTTAGGTTGGAATAAGATAACAGAGAGTGAGTTTAATAATATCAGTAATTTCCTTTCTCAAATTGAAATCTTGCATTTAAGCGATGCAATATTAGATATTGCTATAAGACTTAAAAGAAATAGTAACCTAAAAGTTCCAGAAGCAGTTATTGCCGCAACTAGCATATATAATAACTTGCAGCTAGTTACCAATGATAAGGACTTTTACGACTTACCCGACCTTCAAATAGCTAAATTCTGACTCACCAATCATCTAGCCAATATTCTCATGGAAAAAGTAATTGACCGCCTGATAAGATATGTACAGATAGATACGCAAGCCGATCCTAATAGCGATACAACCCCATCAACCCAAAAGCAGTTCGATTTAGCCAGGTTGCTCGTAAAAGAACTGAAAGGTATGGGCATAGATGATGCACATGTAGATGATAACTGTTATGTGATGGCTACTATACAAAGTAATATAGAGGGTTCAGTACCTACAATCGGGTTTGTTGCACACATGGACACATCACCCGACGTGCCCGCGACCAACGTGAACCCCCAGGTGCTGGAAAACTACCAAGGTGGGGATATTACTTTACCAAACGGTATAGTAATTAAAGAGAGCGAGAATAAAGCTCTCAAAGACTGCATTGGCCATACTATTGTGCATACCGATGGTACAACACTTCTT
The DNA here is from genome assembly GCA_964462685.1 of uncultured Hyphomicrobiales bacterium. Taxonomy (GTDB): domain Bacteria; phylum Bacteroidota; class Ignavibacteria; order Kapaibacteriales; family UBA2268; genus CAYWYR01. Next base: position 7,176 of record CAYWYR010000011.1, read on the forward strand.
AGCTCAGATGATAAATCGGGTGTTTCAGCAATTATGACTGCCGCGGAATATTTTGTGAATCATCCTGAAATAAAACACGGCGATATAAAAATCGGATTCACGCCCGACGAAGAAATCGGCCGTGGCGCTAACAAGTTCGATATTCAAAAGTTCGGTGCTGAATATGCTTATACTATTGATGGAGAGATGCCGGGCCAACTCAATCGCGAGACATTCTCCGCCGATATGGCAATGGTAAAAGTCACAGGGCGGGAAATCCATCCAGGTTCAGCAAAAGATATTATGATAAACGCTGTTCGCGTATTATCATGCCTAATAGATAATCTACCCAAGAAAATCAGTCCTGAGCATACTGAAGGGCATCAGCCATATTTACATCCGCACAATATTAAAGGAGAGGTTAAAGCTGCTGAATCAATGTTTCTATTGCGTGCTTTTAATGGGGATGACCTGAAGCAAATGTCTGTTTATCTAGAAGCAGCAGCAAATAAAGCAAGAAAGGAATTCCCGAATGCTACCATTCAGATCGAATACACTAAGCAGTACCGCAATATGTTCGAATGGCTGAAGGATGATACAAAAGGTTTGGATTACATGTTCGAAGCAGCACAGAAAGCTGGAGCAGATCCATACTGGGAACCCATAAGGGGAGGAACCGATGGTTCTAGGCTTACCGAAATGGGCCTTCCATGCCCGAATATTTTTACAGGTGGCCAGAACTTCCACTCTGTTACAGAATGGGTATCTATTGATGCATTACAACTGGCGGTGGACACAATTATCGAGCTCTGCCAGATATGGGCCGAAAAGAAATAAACCTTTATATATAATATTTTAATAATCGAAGCATTTCAAATTTTACCAGCTTTTATATAAAAGCACTTTCAGTATTGCTATTTCTTTTTCAAGGGATTTTATATTGGTGGCCGATTAGGTGTGAATTTCAAATGGGTTCCACAGGATACCAAAAATGCTTTCATAGCTTTTGAAGAAGCAAATGGAACTATTGGCATGGATGCCCCGGTGAACTTTTTCGGATATGCTGCAAGCGCAAATATTGGGCTTTTATTCCCGATTACAGACAACTTAGCCTTTAAGGCCCAAGGCCAGTTAGGTGGCATTGCGGAAAATATCAATAGGGGAAGTGTTGGAGTAACAGATTTTTTTTTCGTTCCGTTTTCTAGTGGGATCTTCACAGGTATCAATCTATGCAATACAGCGAGTGTAAACCTTGGAGTTGTACTTATCATTGATCAGTTGTAAAAATTGTTGCTTGGGAGCACATTTTTATTTCTTCCAGTTTTTATATAATATGTACAGTTGAAAATTCTTTTTTGAAATATAATGAGGGCTGAATTACTTGCGATATTTAATAATACTTTCAGCTGTCTTGTTTTCCTTCTCAAAATTACATTCCTCTATTCTGGATTCTGATACTCAGAACATTTATGTTGAAGGAAGCATTGGCATGAATCAGTCAGGAAATCCAATTTTGAATCTCGGTCTGCTATTAAATCATACAGGGGATAAGATATTATCCACTAACCTCAACTTTACCTATCAACAGAATATCACACATTTCAACTCCTTTGATAATATTGTATATGATTCTTACGGCATTAGTGCTGGTGTGGATTTGTCAGTTCTCAAGTATTTATATATCGGTGGTAGGTTAGGTTTATCATACAATAACATTACTTATGAATCTAGAGATGAATATCTTGACTATTACGAGCCAATCGATGAGGCAAACAATACCCGAAACTCTGGTTTGAATCTGTTTGGTAGTCATGTAAGTAAAGCCCCAACAGTGTTTATAGGTACTGACCTCATTGCCAGGGCTGGTAGTATATTCCCGATTACAGATTATATTAGCATAAAATTACAAGGTGAGTTGGGATTCACTTATGCTAATATTCTTGAAGACAGAGAAAATATATTCTCTGCTAATAATTGTTTGGTTTTTTGTGATGATTATTCAGAAACAAGGTTTATCCGCCAATATAATATCAGTCTTGGATTGATTCTTAGACTTTCCGAATTTTAAGCCAACATTTAACTCTATTCAATAGCTTTCCATCTCATCTTCTTATCTTTGTTGCTTGCACATTCTGCAAAAGCTGAAGTACCGCAATAGCTAACAACATTACTTATGTATCTATCTGACCTTGAGATCTTCGGATTCAAATCATTTGGCAAAAAGACAAAACTCAAATTTACCGATGGGCTTACTTGTATCGTAGGGCCTAATGGTTGTGGGAAAACCAATATCGTAGATGGTATAAGATGGGTGTTGGGGGAGCAACGCAGCTCCGTTATGAGATCCGATATTATGGAAAACGTTATCTTCAACGGTAATTCCAAGCGCCGCCCACTCGGAATGGCAGAGGTTGTTATGACTATTCAGAACAATCGTAATATCCTACCTACCGAATATCAGGAAGTTGAGATTACCCGAAGACTATTCAGGGACGGTAACTCCAATTATCTCATCAACGGCCAAAGAAGCCGACTTAAAGATATTCATAATCTTTTTATGGATACCGGTATGGGGGCTAACTCATACTCGGTTATCGAGCTTAAAATGGTGGAGGCAATCTTATCGGGTAAAGCAGAAGAACGAAGGCAACTACTGGAAGAAGCGGCGGGAGTAGTAAGATATAAGAACCGCAGAAAAGAAGCCACTAGAAAGCTGAACAGTGTACAGCAAGATCTGGAAAGGCTTGCCGATATTGAAACAGAAGTTGGTAAACAGGTTAACTCACTTCAGCGCCAAGCGAGTAAAACCAGAAGATATAATGAATATGTAACCGAACTCAAAAGTATCGAGCTACAGGTTATGGCCGAAGATCTTAGGGTGTATATTGAAAAAGCCAAAAGCATAGATGAAGAGTTGTCAGATTTGAGGAAAGAGGCTAATAAGTATGAATTTCTCCTTACAGACCAGGAAAACGCATTAACAGATTTTAAAGATAAGCTTGAAAAAACACAAGTAGAACTTGCTGAAACTCGTGGAAGGCGCGAGCAGTTGCTACAGGAGATCGCTTCTGAAGAAAAGAACTTAGCCGTAGCTAGCCAACAAAGCGAAAGTGCCGATAAAAACATTGCCAGAATTGAGTCAGATATTGAGAATTCCTCCAATATCCGCGAGAACGCCATTAGAAGCCTTGAAGGTGCTAATGCTAGACTTGAAAGATATAGCAGTGATATAGAAAAGATGGAGGCGAGCAAATCCAAATCGCAAGAAGCAGAAAGACTAGCCAAAAAGACACTTGATGAAGCACGCACAAAGGCAAACTCTATAGCTGCGGAACTGGGGGCATTGCAAAGCCAAAAGCAAAGTAATCTTCAGGTAATCTCGCGTTTGGAAAGAAGAGTCGCAGATATTGAAAACCGAGACCGCAATTCTGATAATCAGCTACAAGCATTCGATACCTCAGCTTTAGAGCTTGATAGCCAGATTAAAAATGTAATTAAAGAAGCAGAAGAGTATACAAAGTCACTTGATACAGCTAAGAAAGACTTTGAAGCTGCCCAGACAGAACGCGATGATCTTAAAGAAGGAATAGACGCTAAGAACTCCGATATTTCATCTATAAGATCTGAGATCTCAAATCAAAAATCAACACTCAGCTTCTATAATTCCTTACACGACTCGGGCAGTGTAAGTGAGTTTTTGAGAAAAAGCGGCTGGGGAGGCAGTAATACCCAGTTGGCTGAGCTTGTAGCGGTGGATGAAAAGTATAGGGTAGCAATTGGGGCATTACTTAATGATGTATCTACTTATTTTGTAGTAGATGATATAGATGACGCCGAACGGGCAATTTCTCTTTTAAATGATAAAGATAAAGGAAAGGCTAACTTTTTAATAAAAAAGCCATCGACTAACGGTAATCCTAAGCCAAAGCCCAATGGCAGCCTTAGTGTTTTGGATATCATTCGGATGCCGCAAGAAATAGAGTACTTTATTAAAGCGGTTTTCAGGCAAGCCTATATCGCCAAAACTGATAGTGAAGCTAAAAAACTGGTTGCAGAGGATAAAGATATAGTTGTTGTCACTCTCGATGGAACTCTCTATTCAGGTATAGGTAGGGTAAGGGGAGGCTCCAAGCTTAGTTCAGAAAGTATGATGATCGGTAAGCAGGAAAAGATCAATGAAGCCAATGAAAAGCTCCGAACACTGGAAGCGGAGCTAGATAATCTAAATACTGGATTAAATGAACTTATCGAACTGCGAGACAAGATTGACCTAAACATGCTTAGAGAAAAAACTCAAAAGCTTGAACGTGAAAAAAGAAACAGCGAGAATCTTGTATCTCAGCTGAAAATCAAAAAGGAAGGTATAGGTTCTCGAATAGAGCTTCTCAAAGAATCAATAGAAAAAAATAAATCTGAAAAGCAAGAAAGCATTGCCGAAATAGAAGAAATAAAAACCATATTAAAAGATATAGATAAGGCTATCTCAGCAAAATCTGATGAATTGGATATCGCCAGATCCGAATCAGATGATAGAGCCAAAAATCTTGATGAGGTATCACGGGAGTTAAGGGAAAGCGAGCTCCAGTTCGTAAAGCTGAAAAGCGAGATAGATCAGGCTGATAAAGACAAGAAAAGACTCCAGAGGAGTTTAGGTGATATTGATAATAGGATCAAGAACGGTTCCAGCGAAATATCCGAGCTTAGGGATATGGCTGTCAGATATGCGAGGGATATAGAATTTGCCAGATCAGCAGCAGAAGAGAAAAGAATTGAGCTATCAGAAACTGAGAATATTTTAGATCAGCTAAAAGAAGTAGAAAAAGATGTCCGCTCGCAGTTCCAGCAAGAAGAGTCGGCTCTCAGAAATACCCGCAAGTTGTCGGAATCTGCAAAGGAAAACCTTCACAAAAAAGATCTCGAAATAAACGAGATTAATCTCAGGATTTCTAATCTAAAAGAAAGGGCTCAGGAAACCCATGAGACTGATCTCGAGAAAGTAGAGCTCAGCGATGAAACCTTGCAGCTTGAAGAAAGCAGAAATAGAGTAGCCGATCTAAAACAAAAACTACAGAATATCGGCTCGGTGAACTTTATGGCGCTAGAAGAATACGAAGAGACTAAAGAACGCCATACTTTTATGGTGGCACAGATAGCCGATCTAACCGAATCCGAAAAAACCCTACAGAATACTATTGAAGAAATAAACGAGACAGCCGAAAAGTTGTTTATTGAGACTTTTGATAAGATTCGGCAAAACTTTAGGGAGCTTTTCAATTCACTGTTTGATGGCGATGCCGAAGCAGATCTGGAGTTGGTAGGGGAAAACCCGCTGGAATCCGACATACAGATAACTGCGAAGCCGCCAGGCAAAAAGCCGCATTCTATAGAAATGTTGTCAGGTGGTGAGAAAACTCTAACAGCAATCTCTCTGCTTTTTGCCATTTATATGGTTAAGCCTAGCCCATTCTGTATCCTTGATGAAGTGGACGCCCCACTCGATGATGCAAATATTGGCCGGTTTGTTTCCCTTCTGAGAAGGTTTTCCAAGCAGACACAATTTCTTATCGTTACCCACAACAAAAAAACTATGGAAGCGGCTGATAACCTTTATGGCGTTACCCAACAAGAAAAAGGACTCTCACAGGTAGTATCGGTAAAAATCGACGGGCAAAAAGGGGCGGCATAGTATGGTGATCATAATCACCAAAAGACATGCTATTTGGTGATTATATTCACAGAAAAGCATATATTCGTATATGCACTACGATAGACATATAAAAGAAAGGGTTCTAAGACGCTTCGGTTCTGGTAAAGCCGTGATTATACTTGGCGCTCGGCAGGTCGGTAAATCCACTTTTATAAAAGGGATATTGGAAGGAAGGGACTACTTATTCTTAAATGGCGATAGCAGTACGGTTCGTGATAATCTTGCTAATGTCACACCATCTGATATTAAATCCATACTCGGTAAACACAAAATCCTATTTATTGATGAAGCCCAGAGAATACCTAATATCGGGCTTACCCTCAAGATTATAATTGATACGATGCAAGGAATCGATATAATCGTATCTGGCAGTTCCGCACTAGATCTCTCATCACAGATAAATGAACCGCTTACAGGCCGTAAGTGGGAGTATAATCTATATCCTCTCTCTTGGGCGGAGCTAGAAAATAATTTAGGGATGCTAGAAGCTCTTGATTCGCTTGATAATAGGCTTGTATATGGTATGTATCCTGAGGTTGTAAAGCATCCGGGTGAAGAAAGGGAAATACTTGAAAACCTATATGACAGTTATCTGTTCAAAGATATCCTGACCCTATCTGAACTACGCAAGCCTGAACTTTTGCAGGACCTCGTTAAGGCACTCGCATTGCAGATAGGAAATGAAGTAAGCTATAATGAGCTTGCCCAGCTATTAGGTGTAGATAAAAATACAGTCAATAAGTATATCGAGATATTGGAGAAGGGATTTGTTGTTTTCAAACTAAGGACATTCAGTAACAACAAGAGGAATGAGCTTAAAACAAAACGAAAAATATACTTCTATGATCTCGGTATCAGAAATGCAGCGATCGGGGAGTTCGATCCCTTTGGTTCAAGACAAGATAAAGGGATGATATGGGAGAACTTTCTAATTTCCGAAAGGATGAAGTATATAAATAATAACCTCACGTATGCAAAATCAAATTTTTGGCGAACCAAAACTCGGCAGGAAATAGATTATATCGAAAAGAAAGATAGCAAACTTACAGCCTATGAGTTTAAGATAAAACCTCAGCGATATAAAACACCAAGTTCCTTCCGTGAGTCTTATGGTGTGGAAGCTGAAGTTATCACTAAAGAAAATTTCAGAAGTTTCCTTATATAGATAATCAATAATTTAAATTTTCAGTGATCATAATCACCGAAAGTGATGCTTTTTGGTGATCGTATTCACCAAAAGGAATGCTATTTGGTGAATATAATCACCAAATGATATAATCAGATATTTAGCTTGCTTCTTTATCTAAGCTTTGCATATCATAAAGTGTTCTATAGATTCCTTGGCCTTCTATAAGTTCGCCATGGGTACCTTTCTCTACTATCTCGCCTTTGTCGAATACATATATGCGGTCACACGATGTAATAGTAGCAAGGCGATGAGCTACTATTATCGCTGTGCGGCCGGCCAATGAATCATTTATCGCAGACTGAACAATATGTTCGCTTTCAGCGTCCAGAGCGGAGGTAGCTTCATCAAAAACAAGAATCTCTGGTTTCCGAATAATAGCCCGGGCGATTGCGAGCCTTTGTCTTTCCCCGCCCGATATGGTAGTTCCCCGCTCGCCAAGCAGTGTATCGAGCCCATCTGGCAATCTATTTACGAACTCATAAGCATTTGCTATTTTCAGTGCTTTCCATATCTCTTCATCACTAATGTGAGAGGCGCCGAATAAAACATTATTCCTTACATTATCATTAAATAATATGTTTTCCTGTGACACCACACCGAAATGCTTTAAATAGCTTTCAAGCTCTAAGTCTTTTATATTATGCCCGTCAATATTGATGCTACCGATATAGGGGTCATAGAAGCGTAAAATAAGATCGAGCATAGTGGATTTACCGCTACCGCTTGAACCTACAAAAGCGATCTTTTCGCCTTTTTTAAGTGATAGTGATATATCTTTCAATACATCCGTACCTGTTTCATAAGCGAAACTAAGATTGTTGATATCAATTGAACTGTCAAATCCCTTCAGTTCCTTATCACCGTCAGATATATTAGGTTCCAGATCAAGCACCTTCATAACTCTTTCTGTTGCAACAAGCCCGCGCTGCATTTCCGCTATATTATTAATCAATATAGTTAGCGGTGCCATTATCGAAAAAAGCAGAAATAGGAATGTAAGAAGATCAGACGACGACATAGTACCTTCTACAAGCACTTTGCTACCGCCCATATAGAGTACAAAGCATAAAGCGAAAATCGCTATCATTTCGTAAACAGAGGGAATAAGTGCTACTACTTTTCTGTGTTTCAATGAGGAGCTGACATAATAATTCGTTTCTTCTTCAAACTTGCCACCAGATACTTTCTGAGCGTTATACGCTTTTATCAGTTTGATACCGGCTACAGATTCCGATAGGGTGGAAGTAAAGTTTGCCATTGCCTGCTGCATACGGCTGCTATATCTTTTCAGGTATTTTTTGGCAACCCTGATTAAAATAAGCCCGCCACCGCTCGCCGCAAAGGATACAAGTGTAAGCTGAGGTGAAAGCGCCAATAACATCAGTAAAAAGATCACAACCTGTATCAGCTCCCTAAATACTACATTGAATGCGCGTACGGTAGCGGAGTTCAACTGGGTAACGTCATTTGTCACAGTCGATACGATATCCCCTTGTTTGTTCTTCTGGAAGTAGCTTATCGATAGGGTTGTATATTTAGCGAAAAGCTTATCGCGAACAGATTTGATTATACCTTCTTCGAGCTTTACACCATTGAGGGAGTTGAAGTATCTGAAAATATTCTTAAATAAGAATAGAAATACTATAAGCATACTTATATTGAGAAGCATACCAATAGGATCAGGATCTTGAACAAGTTCCCTGAGACTACCGAAAATAGTATCTTTAACACCTGTGAAAAAACTCGGTTCCGTAGCTGTGTTAGTGGCCTCGTTAGCCCCCGTGCCGCTATCTGGGAATATTACCTGAAGCACTGGCTGTATTACAGCGATCGAAGCGGCTGAAAGTATGGCAAACCCAGCATTCAGAAATAATGAGAGTATAAAGTATTTCTTAAAAGGTTTGGCGATTTTGATCAGTTCGACTAACAGCTCTTTGTCTGTTCTCTGGATCTGTTGCTTCTTTTCGCCATTGCCTACTAAGTTAGGTGCCTGCTTTTGTGTGTTCTTATTCAATGTATAAAACTTTTTTTATCTGCCGTATTTTTGAATTATCATCTCTAAGTCAGTGAAAACCCGTTCCCAAGATAGATTATCGATAATATGTTTTCTTGCTGATCTTCCAATCTGTTCAGCCTTTATTGTGCCATTAAGCAGAGATGAGACATGTAGTGCCAATTCTTCACTGTCCTCGCCAATTAATAGATTCTCTCCGCTTTTTCCGTTAATGCCCTGATTTCCAGTGGGAGTGGTCACAACCGCCAAGCCGCAGGCCATAGCCTCGATTAACTTGTTTTGTATTCCTGACCCTCCACTATGTGGATGCAAGAATATGGAAGCGGCTCTTAGTATATCTGCCATATTATCAACATCTGCCATCACCTGCACCTTATCAGATCTTAAAGCGAGAATATCTTTCCCTGGATTTGCACCAGCGAGTATAAGCTTGCATTCAGGATGCAATTCCCATATTCTGGGCATTACATCCCCTATAATCTTCTCCACCATAAGTTCATTGGCATAGACATCGAATTTAGATGTGAAGATCACAGTCTTCTCTTTTTCAAAATCGGTATGTATCCGCTTTCCCTCGGGTTTGAAAAAACTTGTATCTGTACCGTTAGTAAGTAGCTCTATAGGTGCGGTTACTCCTGATTCTGCCGCATAGCGGCAATCATCATCCGATACAAATGTCACTGCATCGAATTTATTCAGGGTATTGGGTTCATATTTGGGCAAAGTCTTCTGTTCCCACCACCTTGCCATTTTCTGTACGGTATTAGTGGCATCGTTGAATGATCTTTCCATATATACGCTTCTGTAATCTTCCGCTATCATTACCCGCCTTAGCTTGCGGGTATCGACATCTTTCAGATACTCAGCTGTTCTCATAAAGAATCCCATGGCTAAATGGAAAGTATGTTTGCTGATAAGCCTATCCACGATTTTGTGCATCGTGCGGCTATCGTAATATGAAATCTCAAGCGGTAGCCCTTTAATCGCCCCCAGCAATACTTTGTAGGACTGCACGGTAGGGTTTAGAGGTATGGGATATACAAATATGCCAAGCTTCCTAATCGCGTCCAGCTCTTCTTCGTCGCGTTCGCCTTGTACAAGCGATACAAAATGCACTTCATGTGCACTGCCAAGATATCTGAGAAGATTATATGGCTTAACACGATCCCCCCCCACTACTGGGTATGGCCAGCGGGGGCCGAGAAATAGGATTTTTTTTCTGTTCAACTAAAAGGAGATCATCTTTGTTTATAAAAAAGGTATTAATACAAAAGTAACTCATAGATCACACAAATTTATGTATCCTGCAAAAGTTGTAAACTTTTAATACGTCTCTTATGATTAAATTCATTTGGTTTAACTTATTTTTGTTCTTTAATACAGGATTATATGGCATTGTTCCAACATAAGGTTTTGGCTTCGCGATACGCGGTTTTTATAATGATAGGACTTTCACTTCTATTTGTGATTTCTTGTGGAGATGATAAAGTGGAAGAAAAAAATGACCCAATAGAAAACAGTTCACCGCCGCCGCCAACTGAAGAAGAGTTAGAAGCTAATCGTGTAGATAGCCTTAAAAATTATTACAGCGATAGATTCCCTGATATTGGCTACCGAAAGGTTTATGTCGAAAATGATAGTGTGCTCAGGTATATCAGGGATAATTTCGGCAAATCCAAGGACGAGAACGCATATTATGCACTTATAACAATGAACCGGTGCGAATTCAGATATATTGGAATAGGGGACAGTGTAATACTTCCAGATTCCGTAGTGGAAGATGTACGAGCGTATTCCGTTTTGCCGCATTTTTACCCTTCAGCGGAAAGTCTTGATAAGTTAATTATCGTATCTAATGAGTATCAGTGCTACGGAGCGTATGAAAACGGTGTACTTGTACGTTTTTCAGCCGCCAATACTGGAAAAGAAAAAACCCAGACCTATCCAGGTAGATATGCTCTGAACTGGAAAGCTAGAAAACGTATCTCCTCTGTCAATTCCGAATGGGAACTGCCGTTCAACTTCAATTTTCATAGATTAGCTGGGAATGCTTTCCATCAGTTTGCAATGCCAGGCAGGCCTGTCTCGCACTCCTGTGTCCGTCAGTTCAGGGAGGATGCTGAATGGCTTTTTAATTGGGGGGAGCAGGCTGATTACGAAAACCAAGCTCCGATACCTTTTACAGGTACACTTGTACTTATAATAGATGCTTTTGATTTCAATCGAAAAAACTACGGGCCATGGGTTGATTTGAAGTCGAATAAGTTCAAAATCACAGATATGCCTGATGATCCCGAAAATTACTATCTTCCTTTTATCCCTATAGAGCAAGTACCAAAACCATCACGTGGTATTATATCCAAAGAAGACAGACCGCGCTACGAAAACGCCCTTGATTCCCTATATGCCAGGGGCACACTTAGGGAAGGCGTCAATATCATCCCTTCCATAGATTATAACAAGTTAAGGGAGGAAAAGGCCAAAAAGAAGGCGGCGGAAGAGGAAGCTAAAAAGAAAGCTAAGGAAGAAGCAAAAGAGGAATTGCCTGAAGATCAGCTTGAAGATCAGAAAAAAGATACTGAGAGCCAGAAAAGTAATACCAAACAAAGTACGCAACCCTCCGACTTTCAAGAGCAGCTTATTCTAGAAGTCGAAGAAAGCAAAAAGGAAAACGAGCGAAAAACCAAAGAAAAGAAAAAATAAATCCATTTATAAAAAAAGCTGATACAATCTCTTGCAACAGCTTTTATAGTAATTTTCATTTTAAGAAAAGGTGATTACCTACATGCTGACCGTAAATTTCTTAGAATATACTTTATCACCAGATTTTACTATCAATATATAAAAACCGTTGTGGGATGGCTTTTCAATCAGACGGCCGTTTGATCTATTAAGTAACCTGCCGGATACATCAATTATAGATAGTTCAATACCATTATTGGTGTCTTTTATCTCAAAGCTGTCTCCTCTATCGGAAATCATATCGCTGGGCAGCTCCTCAACAGATAACGGGCCAAGCATGAAATCGACTATCCTTCTGGCCACAGGTACAATTATCTGCGGATTGTTCGGATCTGTAATGATATTTGTGGCATTATTTGGTTCGTAAATTTCAAATTCTTCTGCAGGTAAAGTAGTGGATTCATCTAGCCTATCTATATCACTGGCTACTACAGTTGCGTCTCTTGTACCGTATAGAGCCATAAATCTACCTTCAAAACTATTAAGTTCATTTTCCAAAGCTAATGATGCGTCAATTTTGGATACCCAATATGTTGGATATTGATTATACAGAAAAGCTGTTTCATCAGTTGCTAAAGGCCCTTCTGTAATAAAACCATTATAAACTGAATCAAGTTGCTGAAGTGTGATATTTCTGAAAATCAATCCAAGCTGTCTCTGGTTTTCACACTCATCGAAATGTGCAAGCAAAAAGTCGCCAGCAGTCGAATCTGCTCGGCTAAGCTTCGGGGATATAGCTACAAGTGAAATAGCATCGTATTCGTTTGCTACTTCAGCACCAGCGATTATACCGTCATTATGGGTAAGAACATAAAAAGGCATATTCTCATCGCCAAGGCTTTTAGCATAACTTGCTGCCGCTTTTGCATCCTCCATTACACTCTCATAACTGTAGGTAGCCAAATCTGTATCTATGCTGCTGTCGGTTATACGGCTATCATATCTGATAACCTGAACATTCCTTGTCAGCATATATTGTGAAAGCTGTTCAAATGGTTTGATAGGTTCATCCACCTGAGGATAAAAACAATCACCGAATAGCTGCTCACCGCCTTCTATAGTGCCGTCTCTGTCTGATTCATCCCCGATAATAAGTACCATTGGGCAGTTGTTGCAGTCAACGGGCCTGGAATGGGTGCCACTTATTTGTGTACCATCCTGGGATGCGAAAGTTATATCAGTTATCTGTGCGGATACATCTATAGCTTGTAAACAGCTGACCAAAACAGCTAAGTGAGCGATAAGAAGCGATCTCATTTTATTTCTATATTTTATTACAAATTCAGCTTTAGTTTTTTCGATAGATTCAATATAAATTGTTCGTACGATATTTTTGATGTACTCTCATCATAAAGATCAATTTTTATCAATCTAATACCGGAACGAGCAGCTTTGAGCTTCATTTCATTCAATGGTTGATATCTTACAAACAAAATAGTACTGATTTGGTTGCCGGCCGCATACTCAAGATATCGCTCGAAGGCTTCATTCAGTCTTTCGCTAGCTAAACCAGTAGTATCGGTAGCTGCCAACTCGGTGTCTATTACGATTTCAGGGAACTCTATACTTTTCCAGCTTTCAAAATCCTGAAAATTCCAAAGCCCGAAATCTTCTATAAAATGTTTTAACAGATCATCATATACAGCGAACCTTTTCTTTTTGATCGGCCTGAGTGTTTTCTGAACCTGTCTCTCCAATACCTCAAGTCTGGGTTGCCAATCTGCAAAGCCTTGGTTTGTCTTCTTCATTAGTTCAGGAACAAGCCTGCCAAGTGTATCTAAATTGAACTGTATCGATTTTGAAAGTTTTTCTGGGGAAAGCCAGAAAAAGCCTTTCCCTCTTCCAAATGATAGATTGATTCTGACACCATTATCGATACTGTCAACCCACCACTCGTCCTCATGAGAGTAAATAAGTATAGAGTTAGGGCCAGATAGCATTCTGTCCTTTTTGGTAGGCTGATAATCTAAGGTAGGTTCTGCGTTCAATACCTCCCTGTCATAATCATACCCGAAAATATTGAAAAATACTTTCTCAAAAATTATATTCGAATAAACAATATCTCTTTGCGGGTCAGCCCGCAAACTTGATAAAGCAAACAGCAGTATAACCACAATTATCGATAATGTTTTCAAGTATGTAAACATATGGGTAATAGCTTTAGAAAGAAAGTATGGATCTTTATAAGACAAAATGGTATGGTTTCTGATAGAAACAGAATACATGGACTATGTTTATATCGGAAATTAACATGAATACTATTGATTGTCAAATATCGGAATCAGATATTAAAGCGATTGTTGCGAAAGATTTATATGCTGCGCCAAACTCTCGCCAAAAAAGAGATTCTGTCTGTCCAGCTTTACTGATAAGTGTTTTGTGCTTTTTGTTGAGTCCAGTATTGGCTGATTCCCAGATATACCAATCAAGCCCAGCGAATTGGATGTATCCTGCCGGTAATGCCGCTAATGTTAAAAAAGTAGAACATCCCTCAGCACCGCAGGCTGTCGATTCTATGATAGTAAAATGGTCAACAGAAGCTATTAGTGGCGATGTTGCACCACTGATCGGTAATATTATTAACAACCAACGCTTGTTTAATGATTTTCCATTCGCACCTAACGAGATGACAGCCGTCATAAATAACCAGGTGGTGATAGTTGACGGTGGTGGTAGGGTAGTAGGCGATCCCATAGAGGCGGCATTCATCGATAGAGTGTCAGTGCTTATCGATACGTTGCAGTCCGGCCTGTCCGATGATAACAGAAACCCAGTTGTTCTAGGGCTTGAAACTATAGAAAACACATCTCCCGATTCTCTTGCTTTTTCATACCTTGCGGGATATGATCACAGTGACTCTACTGTAAAAGTACTGCAGCGCATGGCTATTGATATGCGTAGATACGCCCCGAACGTTCATGCCAGTATCAAACCTGTGTTCGGAAGGCAGAACGGCGGGAATATTTCCATTTATGCCACTATCAACTCTAACAGGCCAAACGTGGATGAAACAATGAGCGGACAGATACTTCCTGAAGCGATCTATTTACGCGGCTTTACTCAGTTCGATGCCAACCGTGAATTCGATAACTACCCCTTTTCTGATATCGGAGATAAAGCAAATGTTAACCGCGGGGAGTTTCTTCCACAGGTAAACAAAGGGAATGTCTCCACAGCAGATATTGCCGGTAGTATAATCACATTACTTCCCAGTTATCCCACACCTGGATTTGATTTCCAGTTAAACAATAATCTGACGAATTTTACAGTTGGCAATGTACCAAGTGTTATGGGTTTCAATCTGTCAGGTACTGATATAAACTCCGCTGGCCTAGGTGTTGACGGTATTTTCGTGGATGGAAGCTATACAGGCGGTACCCGCCCTATGATGGAGAATTACTGGGTAAGATTGTATGACCCTCTGAGTGGCGGTTTCGGCGATTTTATATTAATGGCGGAACAATACACAGGCCTTCGAGGCTCCAACGGACAATCAAGACTTCAGTTATTTGATTTTCAGGGTGATGATTACGCGACAGGCAATCTGAACGGATCCGAAGGCCCGCCGATAGTGGGCGGAGAAAACCACGGCTGGTCGGTTGCTGCCGGAAATATAGATGGCGATGCTGCCAATGAGCAGCTCCCTTTTTTCCCAAACAATCCTGGTGATGAGATCATCGTAACACAATCAACAAAAGATGCCGCATTCCCAAGCAGTAAACTTATGGTACTGAGACTCAATCTTGCTGGCGATGTGCCGAAGCCATCTCCACCCAATACTACACTCTTCGCATTCGATACCGTGTTTACCCAGCAGATAAGCGGTTGGGTAGCTGCGGTCAATGATCTGGATGCCGAACCTGACGGGAAAGAAGAAATACTGATGGCAGATAATTCCCGGATCATGGTATTGAGAGCTAAAGATTACAACGATCTAGGATTCAGAAGGGGGCATAGGCTTGATACACTGCTAATAAGAGACTTTGAAGGCGAAACTATATCTCACGCTTCTATCTCTGATATGGACGGCGACGGTAAAAACGATATCATCGTAACGACTTTCGAGCGAACTTATGTAATAGGGGCACCGCTTTCCTCTGTGCTCAGCTTTGTGTCTCCTCCCCCTACCGATGTAACCTCGATCTGTGTTGGAGATTCGGTTGATATCGAATGGAGAAATATTATCCAGTCAAGCGCCGCCCTGGACCTCGGTTTTATCGAGACAGACCAGGCAGGACTACCGATAGATACGTTTATGCTAGCCACCGATATTCCGAATCCGACGGAAAACGTTATCTACCCTTACTTGATAGATACATTGATATCCGGTAAAAACGGTAATTTCATAATCTTTTCGCCATCGGCACCCGATAAAATAAGCGCTCTTTCTGGTTTGGTAAATATTCAGTCCTCAGGATCTGACTACACTCTGAGCCAGTCGGCCGAAACAGGCGAGAACGGAGATTATTATAGAATTGGGGAACAGATTCTCATTACCTCCCCTGCGCTCTGCATCGATTCGCTTGGTGCTGAGATCAGTGCGGACGGAACCGAGTGGTATTCGGCAGGCATTAGTCCTGTCGATCCTGGAATGACTGAATATACTTTTGTCGGCCAACTACCATGCCTGCCATTATTTGATTTAACTGATCAGATAATGGAGGAAGAGGTGCTGATAAGAAGCATTAGCTCACGCGGAGGGTTCAGATTTGAATCGTTGCCGCAGACGATAAATCTTAGGCCTCAGTACGCACCCGTAGCAGTTGATACTGCCTTAGATGCTTGCCCATCAAAAAAGATTACCTGGAACTATACAGGATTTTCAGATGCGTCAGACTCCTTAGCGGTACTTGTATCGGCTGGAACAGGTTATTCACAAGTTGGTACGGCCGGTGTTACCGATGGGTCTTTCGTTTGGCATGTGCCCCTTGATGTACCTGAGTCCGTAGATATCAGGGTTTCAACTATGGACGGCTGCATAGCCTTTGATACTACCCTCGGAAATGCACGGCCTACATTCATCCAGGCTGTAGCACCTAATCCTTTCGACCCTTACCAAGGCATGGCCAGTATCGTTTACTCTGTTCCGGAAACTGCTGTGGTAACAATAGAGATATTCGATCAGAACGACAGGAAGGTAGCGATGCCGGTTTCTCGAGCTATCCGAAACGACGGTATAGCATATTGTGATAGATGGGACGGTATCACTTATGAGGGTAATTTGGCCAAAAACGGTCTTTATTACGTAAAATTGACATCTGATATTGGTATTACAGAGATTTATCCTATATTTATATATAAATGAATAAATCATAATGAATTAATCAATTGGTAGCGATGTGAAGCTCTTAATAATCGAAGATGAACACAAGCTGGCCAAACTACTGAAAAACGGTCTCGAAAAAGAAGGTTACGAAGTAGACTTGGCCTTTGACGGGCTTCAAGGATTGAACAAGGCACTAGGTAATTCGCATGATGCGATAATACTTGACCTAATGCTACCAGGGCTGAACGGATTCAGCGTTTTAGACAAAATCACCTCCACGAACAAGGAAGTAGCGATACTTCTTCTTACCGCGAGAAACGAACTTCAAGATCGTATCAACGGTCTGGATCTCGGTGCGGATGACTTTATCACCAAACCTTTCGAGTTTGAAGAGCTTGCCGCAAGGCTAAGGGCGGTACTTAGGCGAAAATCGCCTGCTGACAGCACCAAACTCTATCTTGGCGATATAATGCTGGATACAGTTAGCCATGTGGCACAGCGGAACGGCAGAAGCATTCAGCTTACTGGAAAAGAATACGACCTTCTGGAAATACTGATGAGAAGCCAGAACAAAATCCTTACTCGTATTGAGATATCCCAGGCTGTATGGGGAGAGGGAGCCAATAACAGCAGCAATATCATAGATGTATACGTAAAGCGACTTAGGTCAAAGTTGGAGCTGAATACCGGCGGCCCTGAAATACAGTCTATTCGCGGGCTTGGCTACCGGTTCGTGGAAGCGAATTTCAGCGATTCAGAATCTTCAAAAATGAAAGCCATGTAAAATTGCGAATCAGTTTTCATAGCTTCATATATGAACTAAGTAAGTAATATCCTAAAAAAAACACCACTACAAAACCTGCAGTGGTGTTTTTTTCTGCTATTAAGATTATTTTTAATATTCCTGTCTACTTAAAAGCCTGTATCCCGGTTATATCAGCACCTAATATCAACGTGTGGATATCATGCGTGCCCTCATAAGTATATACCGATTCCAAGTTGTTCGCATGTCTCATAATCGGGTATTCGCTGAGAATGCCGTTTGCTCCGTGAAGCTCTCTTGCTTTCCTAGCCGCCTCGAGAGCGATTTTGACATTGTTTCTCTTGGCCATAGAAATATGTTCTGGTCTCGCTTTGCCCTCCTCAAAAAGTCTTCCGACTCTCCAAGCCAAAAGCTGGCCTTTACTTATTTCGTTTAGCATCCATACAAGTTTATCTTGCACCATCTGGAAACCCGCGATGGGCTTATCAAACTGGATACGGCTTTTTGTATATTTCAGCGAAGAATCATACATCTGCATCGCAGCCCCTAAAGCGCCGTATGAAATACCAAACCTAGCTTGAGATAAGCAGGATAGAGGCCCCCTTAACCCATTGATATCAAGCCTGTTCTCTTCCGGTACCTCTACATCTTCAAAAACCAACTCCGAGGTAATAGAAGCCCTAAGCGAGTGCTTGTTTTTCATTACCGGAGCTGAAAAGCCTTTCATTCCTTTTTCAACCACAAACCCGGCAGTCCTTCCCTCAAACTTAGCCCACACTACTGCCACATCAGCAATTGAACCGTTAGTGATCCACATCTTAGCGCCATTGATCAAATAGCCGGAACCAGTTTTTTTTGCATTGGTCAGCATCCCACCCGGGTTCGAGCCATGGTCAGGTTCGGTCAGGCCAAAGCAACCGATCGCTTTACCTTCACACATTTTGGGCAGCCATTTCTTTTTGATGGCTTCAGTACCGTAAGCCTCAATTGGGAACATTACAAGTGAGTTCTGGACCGATGCGAACGAACGCACGCCGGAATCCCCGCGCTCCAACTCCTGCATTGCAAGGCCATAAGTAGTGTAATTCGCACCCGCCCCACCATAATCTGGCGAAGTCTTTATACCGAAAATACCGAGCCCTGCTAATTTTTCCGCGATACCTTCAGGCTGAGTGGCATCTTGATAATGCTGTTCGATAATAGGGACAATCTCAGACTCCGTAAAGTCTCTGACAGAATCCCTTACCATAAGCTCTTCTTCACTATACAGGGAATCGAGCTCTAAATAATCTAATCCTTCGAATGCCATTTAATGCCTTTTTTGTGATTTGATGAGTGAGTTTAATTACTTTGAGAAGAAAAGTGCATCAACATAGAACGTATTACAGTTTATATCGTTGCAATATGGTACAAGCGTACCAAAATTAGAAAATAAGGTATTGTTTTCTTATTTTTGAATTCTGAAAATGATGTATGGGCTTATTTAAGCCCATTTTTTGTTCTGTTTTACTCTGTGTGATTCCTTGTTGTATTCATATATCTGATTTGACAAGTATCATATTTTTAAAACAGTACTGTTTTGTTGTTCATATAAAATCCTGTCTGTTTCCATTAAGTGGACGGGTACTAAATCTGACTCCTATGGCTCGTCGCAGAAAAGCGAAACCGCAAATAGATAAAAAAATGATCATCGACGCATTCGCGGAGATGGCCGGTCACAAGAATATCGACAAAGATTTGTTACAAGGTGTTCTAGAAGAGACCTTATCTATGATTGTCCGGAAAAAATACGGTATGGAAGCGAACTTCGATATCATTGTCAATATGGACAAAGGCGATATCGAGATCTATATGATGCGCGATATCGTTGAAGAGGTTGAAGACCCTGAGCTTGAGGTCTCTCTGAAAGAAGCACAGATGTACGGCGACCCAGAAGAAGAATACGAAGTCGGCGATGAATACATCGAAGAGATCACTCTCGACAATATCGCCGATAGCTTTGGCCGCAGACTTATATCCCTTGCTTCTCAGAATCTGAACCAGAGAATACGCGAGATTGAAAAAGACAATATATACAACGAGTATATCAACAAGGTAGGCGAAGTCATAATCGGTGAGATTCACCAGGTCAGAAGACACGACATACTGGTGATGCACGATAAAGTCGAGACCAGGCTACCCAGAGAAGAGCAGATACCGAATGAGCCTTACAGGTTCAAGAAAAACCAGACTATCAAAGCGATAATCAAGGAAGTAAGGCGAAATGGACCTGGTTCGCATCCAGACATCATACTGTCAAGAGCTTCCGAACAGTATCTGGCAAAACTTTTCGAAGTTGAGATACCTGAGATTTATGACGGCATAATACAGATCAAATCAATAGCCCGCGATCCTGGGGAGCGGTCCAAAGTAGCTGTTATCAGCTATGATGAAAGAGTTGATCCAGTGGGTGCATGCGTTGGTATGAAAGGGATTAGGATACATTCTATAGTTCGAGAGCTAAACAACGAAAATATTGATCTAATCCAATTCACAGAAGATTCAGTAGAGTTCGTAAGAAAAGCTCTCGCCCCGGCAAAAGTAAAAGATATCGAGATCGATGAAGAAGAAAGAGTAGCTAACGTTGTAGTACCTGAAGACCAGGTATCACTCGCAATAGGTAAGAACGGCCAAAATGTCAGGCTTGCTTCTAAACTTACAGGCTATAATGTAACCCTGATTAAAGAGGGTGGAGAAGATATCGATCTTACAGAGTTCTCAGCTGAACTTGGCCATGAGCTCCTTATCAGGCTTGAAGACCTCGGAATAGAAACAGCTAGAGAGTTCCTAGATACACCAGTTGAAAAACTGATCATGGTGCCTGGAATCACTAAAGAGCTTCTGATTGAGCTTCGAGACATTATTCTCATTGAATTTGACGAAAACGAAGAACCAGATATGGTCGAGAGGATCGAAAGAAGTGCAAAGCTTGCAAAAGAGGCTGCTGATGCTGGTACCTTGGCTGATGTCAATACGATTATTGACGATAAAGAGCAAGAAAGTGAGAAAGATGAGCAAGAAAGTGAGAAAGAGTCTGTAGCTGAAGTTGAAAGCAAATCAGACGATACATTGGAAAACGCTACAACTACCGCTTCTACTGAAAAGACTACAGAAGCTGTTGCCCAGACAGCTGAAACAGAAAAAGAAAACTCTGGCGAAGATGAAACTGCTTCCTAAGGTTTTCGATAGAATTTTGATTTTAATCGGGAGGGGATTATGATGATGTAATCCCATCTCAGCAGCCAGTCAGATTACTGGTATAACAAGGTTACTTTTTTTATATGGCCGGAAAGAAAATAAGACTTTTTAAAATCGCTTCCGAAATCAATATCGGAAAAGACACGATTGTGGACTTCCTCAAAGGGAAGGGCTTCGATATTGAGAACAAATCGACAGCGTCGCTGACGCCAGATATGCAAGATGCGGTCTATGATAAGTTCAAAAAAGAAAAGCGAGCAGCTGAGGTTCAGAGAACCAAGATCCAGAAACATAAGGAAACTAAAAAGTCCTCTGATGAGACTCAGCCATCTGCGAAAGCGGAAACACAAGAATCCACCTCAGACAGTGAGCCCCCTGAAAAATCGGCTGCCGCTAAGCAGGAAGCCGAAACGCCTGAATCCACCGGTGAGCCTTCATCACCTGCTGTTGTACAACAAGATGATAAGCTAGAAGAAAAGGTAGAAACATCTGCGGAATCTCAACCCGATAAATCTGAAGAAGTATCTACTGAGAACAATCTGCATGATTCCCAAACCGAGGAATCTTCAGAAAAGACGATACCCGCATCTACTGTCCAAACTAAAACAGCACAGAGCGAAAAATCTGATGTAAAAGCTGAAACGCCGGAAGGTGAGCAGCAGTCTCAAGAAAGTACTCTGAAAGAAAACATCAAATCAGACACTTCCGTAAAAGCAGCTGATGAAGCGAAAACCTCTGAAGTAGAAACTAAATCGGAAATTTTAGATAGTTCTCCAAAAGAGGACCAACCCGGAGAAGTTTCTGTAAGTGTTGAAACATCAGCTCCGCTGGCTAAATCTGCAGAACCCATAGAAGAAACTAAATCTGATACAAGTTCAGATTCCGGCGGTGATTCTTCATCATCTAGCACTGGAAAAGCCGAGCCAAAAGCAGGTGAAGTTATAGATCTTTCTTCTATATCACCAACTGCACCTAAACCTAAGAAAAAAGAAACCACAGTTAGTTCCGATAAGCCTAAGGTCTCAGAAACGCCTAAACCTGCCTCAAGAGATAATAAGGCAAAAGCTAGACCCGCGGCAAAAGGATCTGAGAGAAAAGCAAAACAAGAAAAGCCTAAAAGAAAACGTGCTTCTGATATAGAGATCAAAAGAACTTACAGCGGTAAGGATGATCCTAACAATGTCACGAAAATTGAAGCCTCTTCTCCTCGCCCGGTAGAGACCGAACCAGATACAGATGCCCCATCAGCTGAAAATAAGCTCAAAGGCCTCAAGGTAATGGGTAAGATAGAGCTCAAAACAGAAGAACCAAGGAAAAGGAAAAGAAGCCGCAAAGGTATCGATGTCAGTAAAGAGATCAAGAAAGGTAAGGAAGGAGGGGCTAAGGGCCGCGGGCCAGGAGCTGGAAGGCCTGGGGCGCCTAGGACTGTAGCCAAAGAAGGCGATAGAACGCCTCGCGAAAGGACTGGAGGTAGAGATTCCGCTCCTAACCAAGGTGGCGGTGGCCAGCCGCAGTTCAGAAACGCCGCTGCTCCACCGAGAGGGGCCGGAGGGCGTGAGTCCGAAGCGGAAAGACGTAAGAAGAAACGCGGCAAGTCGATTCGTGATCAGATAAGCCAGAAAGAAGTAAACCGTGCTATCAAACAAACCCTATCAGGGTATGATGGCGGCGGGAAACAGTCCTACAAAAAACGTAAGGCTCAGAAAAGAGAAGAAAAAGAGCTGCAGGAACAGGAACAGAGAGAGATAGATGCAAAAACACTTGAGCTCACTGAGTTTGTAACCACAAGTGACCTTGCAAATCTAATGAACGTTTCCGTTACAGATGTTATAGCCAAGTGTATGATGCTCGGCCGTATGGTAACGATAAACCAAAGGCTTGACAAAGAAACCATAGAACTGATCGCCACTGATTATGAATTTGAAGTAGAATTCATTGAGGAAGTACAGTTTACCCAGATAGAGGATGAAGAAGACGCGGAAGAAGATCTGCAGTCCAGATCTCCTATCGTTACTATAATGGGACACGTCGATCACGGTAAAACATCACTCCTCGATTATATAAGGGAAGCAAGTGTAGTCGCAGGTGAGGCGGGTGGTATCACCCAGCACATCGGTGCATACATGGTAGATCACCAAGGTAAGAAGATAACTTTCCTCGATACTCCAGGCCACGAAGCCTTTACGGCCATGCGTGCAAGGGGTGCGGAGGTTACCGATATCGTAGTACTAGTGGTAGCCGCCGACGATTCTGTCATGCCACAGACACTTGAGGCAATAAGCCATGCGAAAGCAGCTGAAGTACCTATGGTAGTGGCTATCAACAAGGTTGATAAGACTGAGTCAAATATAGAGAAAATAAAGCAGCAACTTGCAGAACATGACGTTCTAGTAGAGGACTGGGGCGGTAAGTATCAAGCTGTTCCAATATCAGCCAAGTTCGGTACAAATATCGATCAGCTACTTGAATCAATATTGCTAGAAGCTGAACTGCTCGATCTTAAAGCGAATCCAGACAGGCTTGCCCGTGCCACTGTTGTAGAGGCGCACATGGATAAGGGGCTTGGATCGGTAGCGACAGTTGTTATGCAAAAAGGTACGCTCGAGGTAGGGCAGCCTTTCATAGCTGGTGCAACCAACGGCCGTATCCGTGCGATGTTCGATGAAAGAGAGCACAGGATAGACAAAGCTGGGCCATCGGTTCCTGTAAGGATTATCGGTTTTGATGCCACACCTGATACAGGTGATATCCTTATCGCGATGAAATCAGACAGCGAGGCAAAAAATGTAGCTCAGCAAAGGCAGCAGCTTAAGCGTGAGCAGGAGCTTCGCCAAAAACGCCACGTTACACTCGACGATATCGCCACCCAGATCGCTCTCGGCGGGGTACAGACACTTAACCTTATACTTAAAGGTGATGTGTCCGGTTCGATAGAGGCACTTTCAGATTCACTCCTCAAGCTTTCAACGCAGGAGGTAAAAGTAAATATCATTCACCGTGGTGTAGGTGCTATTTCGGAATCAGACGTGCAATTGGCGATGGCTTCGGATGCCGTGATAATAGGCTTCCACCAGTCTCCATCTCCTAAAGCCAAAGCCTTGGCCGATATCGAGAAAGTAGAGATCAGAGAGTATGATATTATCTACGCAGTGGTAGAAGATATTGAGAATGCTCTTGAAGGACTTCTCGCACCTGATCTTGAAGAGAATATCAAAGGTAGGGCAGAGATAAGGTTGATATACCGTATCAGCCGTATGGGTAATATCGCGGGATGTTACGTGTTGGAAGGCAAAATCCAACGTAATGATAAAGTCCGTCTGATGAGAGACGGTATCAAAATCTGGGAAGGCGGTATCCAGACCCTCAAACGTGAGAAAGACGACGTGAAAGAAGTACGTGAAGGTTTTGAGTGCGGTATCTTCCTCGATGGATATAATGATATCAACGAAGAAGATGTAATCGAGGCATTTGAAATGGTAGAGGTGAAAAGAACCCTCAGCCAGTCAAAATAATATGTCCCAGGGCTCGCTCAGCGACCTGAGAAATAGATAGAAATCCTGGTTCTGGGCACTAAAAGCCTGAATCAGGATTTTCTTTGATAAGTGGTTTTTGATATTCCCGAAAGCCACTGTAGATTATGATAAAAGCGGAGAAAATAGATATGTCAATCAGAACTGAAAGAGTCGGCTCAGTAATCAGGAAATCCCTTCCGAGGGAAATTAATGTACTCGCAAACGAACATAAGGCGGGGCTTGTAACTATAACCGATGTTAAAGTATCAAAAGATCTCCAGCACGCTTATGTTTATTTGACTGCATTCGGCGGGGAAAAAACACCTTTGGAGTTCATATCGGTATTAGAGAAGAATGAACTAAGCCTTAGGCTTTTTCTGAACGATCACCTTCGGCTCAGATCATTGCCAGTACTGAAATTCTATGTGGATGACTCTTTAGATAAAGTAAACCATATCGAAAAAGTAATTAGTGATATCAAAGATAATCCAGATAAAAACAAAGATCTGGACTTCGATTATCTGAATAAAAAACTCAGTGACAGAAGATAATTTATTCCTTTGCTTCAGCAATGCAACCAATTGACCAAGCCAAGCCTTTAGTGTTAACTAAAGATATTATCCTGCCCCAAAGGGAAGAGGCAAGAAAGATTGCCGAGGAGAGGGGGATGATACTCCCACTCGATAAATCGCTGGGAAACAGTTCTTTTTCGCTCGTTGCTAAATGCCGCAAAGCATTCGGTATGAAGAAAGTAGGCCATGCCGGCACTCTTGACCCCCTTGCTACTGGCGTGGTGGTGATAGCTATAGGCAGAAAAGCCACAAAGCATATAGACTCTATTATGGATTCGGATAAGACCTACCGGGGCAGTCTTGTGCTGGGGCTTATTTCTGAGACAGATGATGCGGAAGGGCCGATAAATGAAAACGAAGCAGAGCTTCCAGATATCGGATATCTAACTGAGCGATTCACTGAAATGCCAGCTAAATATACTGGAACCGTAGAGCAGACTATACCAAAATATTCCGCTAGGCGTATAAAAGGTAAGCGTATGTATAAGCTTGCCCGGCAAGGCGAGGATTTTGATCCGCCCAAAACTATAGTGAATATTAGCTCGGCCGGGTTCAGCCCGCCTAAGCTAATCCCTGTTTCAGATATCGCAGACATGACTTTACCTGAATATAGAGGAAATCTTGATAAGGTAAGCCGTACGGAATATCCGTTGATAAATTTTGAAATAGTATGCGGAAAGGGTACTTACATAAGATCAATCGTTAGGGAGATAGGGGAGGTATTAGGTACTGGCGCATATATGACATCACTGCGGCGAACAGTTAACAGCGGCTATGATGTGGACGAATGCTGGAAGGATAAAGATATAGACGAGCTGATAGATAATAGAAAAACATAAGCATCTTAGCTATGAACTGCTTACATGAAGAAATCAAATCAATACAAAGGCGATAATGCAGATATGGGTAGATAAAACCGAGATAGTCAGATCAAGTGATTATGTTCTGACTCTTGGCACTTTTGACGGGATACACTTAGGGCATTCCGCTATGATTGATTATGTGGTAGAGTCTGCCCGCAAAAGTAACGGGAAATCTGTAGCGATAACACTGCACCCTCACCCAAGGGTAGTTCTCAGCAAAGCGGATGGGCTAGAACTGCTCAGCTCGCTTTCTGAAAGAATCATGCTTTTCAGGAAAAGCGGGATCGATATCCTATATATAATGAGGTTTGATAAAGAACTATCCCGAACTCCAGCCGATGAATTTGTTATGGAAAATCTATACGGCGACGTAGGTTTTAGTAAGCTTGTTGTCGGTTATGACCATGCTTTTGGAAAAGATAGGGAAGGTGATGTGGAGCTGCTGAATAAACTGGCTTCTGAAAACAGTTTTGATATAGAGAGATTCGGTGCGAAAAGTGTCGGGGATATAGTTGTATCAAGCACCAAGATCAGGAACGCCTTGAAAAACAGCGAGATACAGGCTGCCAACCAAATGCTCGGCTACGACTATTTTGTTATAGGTAAGGTAGTGGAAGGGGATAAGCGAGGCAGAACAATCGGATTCCCCACTGCTAACGTAGAGCCTGACGAACCTCTAAAACTTCTGCCAGGCAACGGAGTTTATGCGGTATCGCTAGTAGTTGATGATAGATGGTATGCGGGTGTCTGTAATATAGGCCACCGCCCAACCTTTAGGGATGACAGCCAGAAAACAGTTGAAGTACATATACCAGGTAGCACTTTAGACTTATATGGCAGGCAGGTTAGGGTTGTGTTTCATACCTTTGTTCGTGAAGAAAAGAAGTTCAATGGGGCTAACCAAATCATATCACAGATTAAACAAGATATCGAAGAAGCAAGAAAATCATTAAAAGATTTGGATAGTATCAGTGAATACATTAATTTTGCTGACTATATTGATATACAAAACAGTTAAGTACTGAAAATCTAGTTATGATTACGAAAGAAAAAACAGCAGAGTTAGTAGAAAAATTTGGTGGAACAGATAAAGATTCTGGCAAATCAGAAGTGCAGATCGCGAT
Organism: uncultured Hyphomicrobiales bacterium; assembly: GCA_964462685.1. GTDB lineage: Bacteria > Bacteroidota > Ignavibacteria > Kapaibacteriales > UBA2268 > CAYWYR01. Next base: position 34,144 of record CAYWYR010000011.1, read on the forward strand.
TTTCACTCAGAGAATCAAGCACCTTACAGGCCATTTAGAGCAGTTCCCGAAAGATAATCACAGCCGCCGTGGCTTGATAATGCTGGTATCTAAGCGCCGTAAACTGCTTACATACCTTCAGAATAACCAAATCGAACGCTACAGAAAAATTATCGCTGATCTTGGACTCAGAAAGTAATTCTATTGCTTTTGAGTTTGAATATCTTATCAGAGACACGATAAAATTGAAAATAAGGTTGATCCCGTATTATTATGGGTATCGACCTTTTTTTTTGCTTAGCTCTCTTTAGTTAGATTGTAGTATAGAAACGACGGTAAATAAAAATACTAGTCGTAAAAGCCGCTAACCTCTTCCCGAGGCTGCGAGCAATGATGTTGTAGAGAAGAAGTAATATTATTAATACAAGAGAAACAATGGGAAAAAAAACAGTTTCGATCGACTTTCAAGGGAAAGAGTATTCCCTGGAAACTGGAAAATTGGCAAAATTCGCAAATGGTGCCGTAATGGTTCGCTGTGGCGATACTATGGTACTTGTTACTATAACTTCTGGAGCTGAAAAAGAAGGTATCGACTTTCTGCCGCTTACAGTTGAGTATAGAGAAAAAATGTCTGCCGCGGGTAAGATACCGGGCGGTTTTTTGAAAAGAGAGGGAAGGCCGTCGGAGAAAGAAATTCTGACAGCACGTCTTATCGATAGGCCGTGCAGACCTATGTTCCCTAAAAACTGGTACCGAGACACTCAGATAGTCGCTCAGGTATTTTCAGCGGATAATGAAAATGATCCTCAAAACCTTGCTGCAGTAGGTGCTTCTGCTGCCATCATGATCTCTGATATACCGTTCAACGGCCCGATGAGTGAAGTAAGGGTCGGTAAGATCGATGGTGAGTTTGTAGCTAATCCGACTTTTGAACAACTTGAAGAGTCCGATATTGATATTATGGTTGCCGGTACAGAGGCTTCTATAACTATGGTAGAGGGCGAAGCAAAAGAAATGAGCGAAGACGAATTCGTGGATGCTCTTGACTTTGCACATGCTGCGATTAAAGAACTAAACGCTCTCCAAAGAAAACTTATGGAAGCGGTAGGTGATAAAGAGAAAGCTGCGACAACAGACAATGAGATCCCGGCGGAACTGATCGATACTGTTAGATCGGCTATTTCAGATGAGCTGAATACTTATGTCCGCTCGCAGTCCACTAAGAACGAAAGAAACGAAAAAAGATCCGAGCTGAAAGAAAAATCACTTGAAGCCCTTCAAGGCAAGTTCTCCGATAGCGAAGAGTATGCTGATGATCTTGAAATGTATTCCGGAAAAGTTTTCGGCAAGTTAGAAAAAGAAGCTATGCGCGAAATGATCCTCACCGACAGTATAAGACTTGACGGTAGAGGGCTTTCTGATATCAGACCTATTGATGTTGAGGTAAGTGTACTTCCACGTGCACATGGTTCAGCTCTCTTCACCAGGGGCGAGACTCAGTCTCTTACTACCGCTACCTTAGGTACATCTAAAGATGAGCAGATGATTGATGGGCTGCTGCCTTTCTACACTTCGAATTTCTACCTGCATTATAACTTCCCTCCATTCTCAGTTGGGGAAACCGGAAGATTCGGTGGAACAAGCCGCCGCGAAATCGGCCACGGTAACCTTGCGGAACGCTCTCTTAAGATGATGATGCCTACCGCAGAGGAATTCCCATATACGATTCGCGTAATCTCAGACATTTTGGAATCCAACGGTTCGTCATCAATGGCTACTGTTTGTGCAGGATCTCTATCGATGATGAATGCAGGTGTACCACTTAAAAAACCTGTCGCTGGTATCGCGATGGGACTGATAATGGAAGGCGAGAGAACTGCCATCCTTTCTGACATACTGGGCGATGAGGATTTCTTAGGCGATATGGACTTTAAGGTTGCTGGTACCGAAGATGGTATAACAGCATGCCAGATGGATATCAAGATCGAAGGATTATCCATTGAGCTTATGAAAAACGCTCTCGCACAAGCAAAAGAAGGCCGCCTGCATATCTTAAGTAAGATGAACGAGGTTCTATCTGAGCCTGCTGACGATCTTTCAGAATATGCACCTAGGTTTACTTCCATTAAAGTACCTGTAGATACTATCGGTGCTATCATCGGATCAGGCGGCGAGACTATAAGATCTATCACCAAAGATACCGGTTGCGAAATCAATATCGATGATGAAGGTGTGGTATTGATATCCTCTGCTTCCAAAGAAGCTACCGACCAGGCTATAGCAATTATTGAACAGCTTATCAAAAAACCTGAGGCCGGCGAAGTATATACCGGTAAAATCGTTGAGATACGCGAAGGTTTAGGTGCTTTTGTTGAATTTATGCCTAAGACAAAAGGTCTCCTCCACATCTCTGAAATTGCTTATGAAAGAACAGAGAACGTTGAAGACGTATTGACCAAAGGCGATGAGATTGAAGTCAAACTTCTTGAGGTTCGCGACGGTAAGTTCAGATTAAGCCGCCGTGCTTTAATGGAAAAACCTGAAGGTTGGGAGGAACGCCCACCGAGAAGGGACAACCGTGGCGGAGGTGACAGACGAGGCGGCGGCAGAGATAGCCGTGGCGGCGGCAGAGATAACCGTGGCGGTGACAGAAGAGATAACAGAGATAACCGAGGTGGCGACCGTGACAATCGCGGCGGCGATCGCAACAATAACGACTAAAAGCTATTCTCAAAAATAGCATTTACCTACAACCCTGTTTCATTCCGAAACGGGGTTTTTAGTTTTTATTCTTCGATCTGTAGATATCTGGTTTGTTTGGAAGAGTTACTGTAACTATAGTGCCCTCGCCATATATTGATTCTATCTTCATCGTGCCCTGCAAGGCCTCAAATGTCATTTTGGCTATCGGTAACCCAACACCCAAGCCCCTGTTTTTCCCGACATTCTGTTGATCTTCTCCTCTACGGAACAGTTCAGTGATGAAAGGCATATCATTTTGTTTAATACCTTCGCCAAAATCCTGGATACTGACTTTAATACCATCATCAAAATCGGTAGCTACAATAAGTATATGGCTATCTGCAGGTGAATACTTCGCAGCGTTCTCAATAATCTGATTAAATGCGGAATATAAAGACTCAGCCGAAGAATAGAAATATCGATCATTTAAAGAATGAGAGAAAGCTACAATACCTTTTTGTATTTTTCCGCTGTCCTCTAAATACTTTATGGAGCGCTCCATATTATTGATAAAATCAAATCTATCTATTTCAGGATAGATCAATTGTTCCTGCAAGTAGAAGAACCGTGAGGTGATCGAGAGAATATCGGTCATCTGTTCGATACCGCCTTTTACTACTCCGATATATTTTTCGCTTTTGCCTTCTGAGTCAAAACTCTTGGTGATCAGATCCAAGAGATCAATAGACGTTGTTATCTGGGTAAGCGGGGTTCTGAATTCGTGAGATATCATCTGCACGAATCTGTTTTTATTCTTATTGAAATCTACCTGCCTGTCAAGGGCTTTTTCCAGCTCAGCTTCTGCTAAAGTCCTTAAAGAGATTTCTTCCTTTAGCTCTTTAGTTTTGGAGTGAACCAGAGTTTGCAGATAATTTCTATGGCTGTCTAGCTCTTCTTTTTGTAGAGTTGTTTCAGTAACATCAAAGTTGACACCGATAAGCTTCACAGGTTTGCCGTTACTGTCTTTGATGAGCTTTACAGCAGGCTGTAGATACTTGATACCTTGTGCGGTTTTGATTTTGAGAATCTGATTGTACCTGCCGTCTTTTTCCGTTACCAGCTTACGCATTTCGGTAATATACTCTTGTTGGTCTTCCCTTATTCTTCTCAACCAGCTACGGTAAGTAGGCTTAAAACTATTCTTGTCAACTTCGTAAAGCTTATACATTGAATCATTCCAAATAAGATTGTTATCCTGGAAGTTCCATTCGAATATGCCGATATTAGCTTCTTTGGTAGCCAACTCTAAGCGTTCTTTACTGTCGCGGATAATCTTTTCGGCTTTGACCTGATCTGTAACATTCTGTATTGAACCAAGCAAAATCCCGTTTTCTTTACCGTCTTCAAGTGTAAACGGTATATCGATCGTTCTTATCCAAATATAGTCACCATCATCTTTTCGAAACCTTGTTTCAATCGTATAAGTCCTGTCAGAAGACCAATTGAAAAGTTGATTATAATGATTCTGAACCCTTTCCTTATCATCTGGATGAATACGTGTCTTCACCCATTTGTCTATCTCAGAATCTTCTATATGGATTCCCCATTCAGTAAAAGGCTCTGTATTTACTAAGGTCTTCTGATTTTTTTCAATATCGTAGAGATAAATTACGAACGGCAGTGTCTTGGATATTTTATCCAGCAACCTGATATTTTCTTTAAGCTTATCTCGGTACTCTTTACTTTCGGTTATATCTTCTACTATGACTTTCTTGTAGCCGGAACAGTTGGCATCAGACTTAATGATCTTGATATTGATCAGTAAATGTTTTTTGGAATCTTCTGTAAGGCACGTAAATTCCCGCGATCCTTTATTGCTATTGAGAATATTTCTTAGTACATCAATATCCGCATGTTCATTATTTAAAGATAATTCCGAATAAAGGGAAATATCCGGATAAAAACAATTAGATACTTTCTTGAGACTTTTATTAAAATAAACCGGTATATTATTTTTATCCAATAACAAAATGCCATCGCCGGAAGCGTCGGTAAGATTCTCGAATAGGTTTTTCGGGAATGGATGGAAGTTCATCTTGTTCAGAACATGATCTATCTCTATATCCAAAAAATCATATCTTAGGATATCTTGATAATCACTTATAGATTTCGAGATATCATCGAGATCGGTATTACCCTCTGGAAGAATAAGTACTTTGTTATTACAGCTTATATTGTCTAAAAAGCCGTCTTTTCTACCGCTGATCGCCATATACTCGATGAAGAATACGCCATGCCCCGATCCCTCAGGATAATCGTTTACCTTGAGCGAATACCCGCTGTCTTTGGAACTGATATAGCTTTTAAATCGTGATATCAAATGCTGACTGTCAGCTATCAGGTATATATTCTTATCATTCAAAATCGAACGTCTGTTTTGCCAATAATCTTAAAGAGTTATCCAAGCCGAGATAGAAAGTATGTTTATGCTGAGCTCTCTGATGAAACGGTTAAAATGCATTTAGATTTGGCTATCGAGTTTAATATTCATGATGGCCAAGAGCTTTCTGATTCCGAGTTTGCGGACCTTAAAAATAAATCCGAACACGCCAGATTAAAACGCAAAGTACATAATTATATATCATACAAACCTAGAACTGAAAAACAAATTAGTGAATATTTAGCAAAAGAAGGAGCAAATGAAGAAGAAATATACGTAATCATTAACTTTTTATATGAATATAACTTAATAAATGATGCCGAATATGCTAAAAATTACATTAATGACCTTTATCTTAAAAAGCCTATGGGAAAAAATATGGCGGTTAAAGAACTGATAAAAAGGGGGATTGATAGAGAAACAGCAGTTAAGGCAGCAAATAACATTACTGATGAAATGGAATGGCAGCGTATGCTGGATTTGATAGAGAAAAAATATTCCTCTCGCTTTACGAAGTCTCTTGTGGAAAAAGATAAAGTTACTAAATACTTAATTTCACGTGGCTTTACTTATAGTGATATCAATAAGTATTTTAAGCTCTATTTTGCTGATAAAGGGTAGTTTAGGCTGTTTATAGTTATAGACTCCAATTTTTGAGTACTATAAATATTATTGATTGAAATTACATTGCCCTCAATATTCACCGTAGATAGATCGACTTGTAGATTATTTATTAAGATATCGGTTTTATCTTCTATTAAACCAGTAAACTCTATATATAGGTCAGTTGCCGAAGCAGCTATTATAATGGGCTTGTTGCCCGCACTGTGCATCGCACTTTCACCGCCACTATATAAAACGCTGAATTCAATGCCGAGATATTGCTTTATCTCATCATAATCGCTAATACTGATACCCTTAAACATTTCTTCCATTATCGGTTGTTCTAGGTATTCAGGAATATCTAAATCTAAAAGTTGGTAAGCAAGCTTCAGATTGTCTCGAAAAAGACTGTCAAACTTGAGCCTGTCTGGAGCTCTATGTTCAGGGCCGAACCACCAAAACCAATCACTTCCTTCGCATATATCGATAAGTTTGCTTGCTTTACTATGATTTTTATGGCTTTTGTTCTTGTTTACTTCTGTGGCTGCTGTAGATAAATAATCCCATGCCTTTAAATCTTCTTTATCCCCGTCCCAGATAGAAAAACTCGCGTTAATCCATGATCCTGGCTTAAGAGCAATAATATCCCGCCTCGAATTATGATATATTTCATCGTGAAACGAAGAATCGATAAAATCACATTCCGATATCTCTTTTAATAAAGAATGCAAGAAATCAAATCCGTTGTTGTGATAAAACTCCCAACAGTTCTCTCCATCCAAGATAATATTCACACAGGCGCTATCTAAGGCCTCTTCGCCTAAGCGTTCGATAACCGCGTTTCTAATTGAGCCTATATGGCCTACAAAATCCTTTGCGGCGTCTTCCGCCTTCCAGTTCATATATTTAAAGCCGATGTTATCAGAAAGGAAAATATCTCTGAAGAATATACTTATACTGCCATTTTCAGTTGATATTCTCTGGGGGAAGAACTTGACTATATCATCATCGGTATTGGTATCTGATGCGTGTAATACAGATTCATCGGTAGCTACCCATTTTATACCTTTATAGGCATACTTAGCCAAAATATTGGCCGATATGGAGCCTTCGCTCGGCCAAGACCCAATAGGTTCTTCACTTGTAAAATCTTTATAGAAGTCAATTCCGTCATCCAACTGTTTATCTGCTGAACTCTCCAAGGGATAATTTACCTGTGTATAATCTTTACCCTTGGAATCCAGTAGTGGTAATATAGGATGATGATAAGGGGTGAATGAATATCTGATATTCCCGAACGAGCGTAATCTTTTCATCTCCTTAGGCAGATCTGATATTATCTTTAAATGATAATCAAGTAGATTATTCTTTTCAACCTCTGTAAAACCAATACCTTTACGGAATAGATACTGAATATATGGCTCTTCACGGGAGACGTTACCTAACCAAGCTAGGTTATACCATACCTGTAAATCCCGGAAATCATTCAGACTAAAATCTTCACCTCTATTCTTTTTATCAAATAAAATAGAATAATAATGATGAGGCCTGAGTAAATTATGTTCGTTAATAGTGAAAAAATTATCTAAAATATAATCTTTATCATAACCCTCCAGTTCTTCTGCGTTCTTTCTGGATAGCCTCATAGCCTTGTCTGTGGCAAGTCCATCAGCATACATAGCTAACTGATCATAAAGGGTAGGGGTAAGGTTTATGGTATGCTTTACCTTGGGGTAACCCGTAAAAATCTTTGGTATATCTAAATAGTCCTTAACAGCATGTAGTCTGGCCCAAGGCAATACCATCTCCCCCTGAAACTCATAATAAGGTTGATGAAAATGCCATAAAAAGGTCAGTTTAATCGGCTTAGCCATAAACCCGCTTTTTTAATATAGTAAGATTAATAAGTACAACAAGTGCGGAATTATTGATTATTTCTTTGCCTTGCTATTTCCGATAGTATGATACCGGCTGCCACCGATGCGTTGAATGATTCAACAGTTGAGTTCATTGGTATTGATACGAAACCATCACATCTCGTTCTCACGCTGGGATGTATACCCTTCTCCTCACTCCCGATAACAAGAATCAAAGGCTTTTTATACTCTTTTTTATAATAGATATCAGACTCTTCCATATCCGTTCCGATTACCTCGAAACCCTCGGCCTTAGCATAATCCAGTGTCTGTTTCATATTGGTAGAAGATGCCACTGGGAACGTATTCAGAACGCCGGCTGAAATCTTGACCGTTGCAGGGCTTACGGGGGCGGAGTTCCTTTCCGGTACGATAATCCCCTGGCTGCCCAGGGCCGCCGCAGTTCTGGCGATTGCGCCGAGATTATGAACGTCCTTGATTTCATCAAGCACCACGATCAAGGGGTGCTCGCTTTCCAGAGCATTGGCTATAAGCTCTTCCGGTATCATTGTATTGCCTATTTTACCAAGTGCTATAACACCCTGTGATGATTTAGCATTGATACCGATATCTCGTTCCAGAGCGCCGAACTTACCTCTATCCCATTTAACTGTCTGTACCTTTCTTTCCTGGGCCAATTTATAGATTGTATTTACAGAGCTTCCCTGGCTATTGAAACTGATAAATATTTTTTGGGGTGGGGTTGAGGACTTTAACGATTCGATGACCGAATTACGGCCGTAAATGTATGACATATCAGTATATGATAATTGGTGAAGTTATGGAATTGAAGGGATTCGACACTACTACAATATAATACCCAGTGGATACTGTCTGTAAACCTAATTCTATTATCGGGCTTTCGCTTGCCACTAGTTCTCTTTCCCAGGACTGTACAAGCCTACCACTGGTGTCGTATAATGTTATCTCATATTGGCCCACTGTATTGTCCTCAAAAGCAAGGCGTAGTGTTTCGTCAGATATCGGATTCGACAGTATCTTGATACTTGAATTAGGGTTTGACCGGATAAAAAGCGCTTCGGCACGCTGTACCGCACCGAATATGTTCAGCTTGCCAGAACCCCAGAAATTATTTCCACCCACAGGTAACTGGCCTGTATAAACATCAGTATAGGCTGTTTCCTTGAGAATCTCAATGGCCTCAGTGTTCGATAGATATGGATTGGCCTCTAACATCAATACTACAGCGCCAGCTACCATCGGGCTACTCATAGAAGTACCGCTCTGGGCAGCATAAGGAGAGTTGAAATTGCTGTCGCTGCCTTCTACTACAAGATAATCCTCCAGATTGCCACGAGATGAGTAGTTGATATCACTATCGTTTATTGAGCTAATTATAATATTACCAGGCGCGGTTAGATCAGGTTTTATCACACCGTTTACGTTAGGGCCTCTGGATGAAAAAGCCGCCAGTCTGAAATTATCTGTAGTATTGGCTATCTGTCGGAAGTTCCCCTCGCTATCCTGAAAATTATAAGAGCTGGTATATGCACCAGCAGTTATAATATTTGGATTGTTACCTCCAATTTCACCGATAATAAATCTATCATCGCCTTGGATAAAACCTGGGTAGTTTCTTGAAACGAATTCCTCACCCCGGCTTCCGCCGGCTCCGCAGTTCCATAAGTGAACATCCGCACCTGTGGGTGATGTAACTTCTATGCATAATACATCGGCTCCTGTGTCTTCCGATCGGATGAATATTCTTGATTTACCGTTAAACTCTTTCTCTACAGTAACTACATTATAATCAAACCAATTGTTTATTCTTCCATTAGTTGTTACCGGATTACTTGTGCAATAGAGTACGTTATCCCAACTGATTACACCATTTGAACCAGCTATACCTAATCGTATGCAGATATCTTGCTTTGCTTCTGCCCAGATATCAATAAAACCTATGCGGAATGTATTGTTTTGGTTAACGAAAGTCCTGATAGTATCATTTGGCAGAATGCTCCTTCCTATATGAAGTGGGGTGCCGCCGTCATTACCAGAAGCTGTTACCACTATTTTACCCAAACCCTGCAGATCGTTTATCGCAAGGTCAAAAATCGCTTCTCCATCATGGGGGCCGATATTTGATGCCAGCGACAGATTTGCAACTGCTGGTTTATCCAAATTATCCGCACGGTCAAAAATAAAATCAACCCCATCCGCCACGGTGGACTGACCAGTTGATTGAAAAGATCCTGGTAGGGCGGCATTCGATACACTGATAATATCGGCGTCAGGGGCAACACCCATATAGCGACTCCCTAAACCATTACCCCGGCCCGCACCGATACCAGCAACATGAGTAGAGTGAGATTCGTCACGAATATCAAAAGTCAGATTATTCATCTGACCCTGGTCAAATATTGAACCGTATCCGTAAGAATTTTGTTTTGTGATACCGGCTTGTAACCAAGCACCGATTACCCTGCTGTTACCGTCGGCGTCTTTAAAAGTATTGTGCCGAAAGTCCATCCCCACGTCGACTAGACCGAAAACAACATCTGTCCCCAAATAAGGAGTCAGTAGCTGTACCCCTTGTACTACTTGCTCATGGAAGGACTGTTCCCGTGCCTCTTCCAAGGCAAGGCCCACTTTTGTATCAGCCTCAGCAAAATCTACAAGTCCGGAAGATAAGAATCTCTTGAGAAAAAGCGGATGGATTTTAACACTGGCAAACCTTGCAGAGCTACCGAGTGGATTGATCAGAACAGGGTATCCTAATACTTGTTTGTATTCGATTATCTGTTCTTCGGAAAGCCCACTTTCGGATAACTGTACCATAAAACCTATTGAGTAGGTACTATCTTCAATACCGTGCCGGCTGAAACCTAGGCCAGCCTTAAAACCAAAGACCGGGTGGCCAAGATCTATCAGATAATCTCTGAGGGTAATATCGGGTTCGATATCCGATTTCAGCACCCCGTTTTCATACGTATCAATATCATGCAGCAGTAATGACATTATCGCTCCTTTACCAGCCGATCTATTTGTATTGGCGGCAGAGCTTGAATGTGAATAAGCTAGTAAGAACGTACCTATCAACAAAAATAGACCGCTAAGTCCTGCTTTTTTGGCGTAAGAGTTTTCTATTTTGATATTGGTATTGATATAAAATGCCCTGTTTTCTATAACTGGATTGCTTTATTTCGCATCGTAACACTTTAATACGTACAAATTAGCTAAAGTATTTTCCAGTTCGATATTATTGTTCTTATCGGTAAGTATAGACTCTATCTTGATCGTTTATCTATCCATTCTGAGACTATCAGATAAAGTCCAAGTACTACTAACGGCGAGCGTGATACAACCGAAACAATAATAGATTTTATTACGTTTGCTATTGTCTGTATAAATGTCGAATTTCGGGATTGTGGAAAGTGTAGAAACGCGTTTTGTTTCCATTACGCTCACATTACTATCCCGACGAATCAGAATATAAAAACATTTCACTACTTAATCCAACGGTTCAACCAAAATGCTTGAATTATCAAAGATACGGAATATCGGTATAGCAGCCCATATCGATTCCGGTAAGACAACACTATCGGAAAGGATCCTGTTCTATACCGGTAAGATACACGCTATCCACGAAGTACGCGGAAAAGACGGTGCTGGTGCCAAGATGGATTCTATGGAACTGGAGAAAGAGAAAGGTATCACTATCCAGTCCGCTGCCACTTACACTACTTGGGGCGATTATAATATCAATATCATTGATACACCTGGCCACATTGACTTTACAGTAGAGGTTGAGCGTTCACTTCGTGTTCTCGATGGTGCTATACTCGTATTATGCGGCGTTGCCGGCGTTCAGTCACAGTCTATCACCGTAGAGCGCCAGATGAGAAGATATAACGTACCTCGTATCGCGTTTATCAATAAACTGGACCGTGCCGGAGCCAATCCTTTCAAAGTAGCTGCACAGTTACGTGAAAAATTATTCCATAAGACATGCTTTATCACTATACCAATCGGCCTTGAAGACAAGTTCGAAGGTGTGATCGACGTTCTGAAAATGAAAGCAATCTACTTTAAAGGTGTAGAGGGTACTGAGCCTGAAGAAGCGGAGATACCAGCAGAGTACGTAGATCAAGCAAGAGAGTACAGAAACCTTACAATCGAGACGATTTCTGATTATGATGATGATATCGCAATGAAATTCCTTGAAGGTGAAGAAATATCAGAAGCTGAGCTTCTCCCTATTATCCGCCGCGAGACTCTTAACCTTCAGATCACGCCGGTTTTCTGCGGCTCGGCTATGAAGAACAAAGGCGTTCAGCCACTTCTAAACGGTGTTACCGATTTCCTTCCAGACCCTACCGAGGTAGTCAACAACGCTCTTGATCTAGATAACGATGAAGCTGAAGTTCCTCTGAAAGTAAGCAGCGAAGAACCGCTGGTAGCTCTCGCATTTAAACTGGAAGATGGCAAATACGGCCAGCTTACTTATATGCGCATCTATCAAGGTATTATCAAGAAAGGCGAGAATATATTCAATACATCGAACAATAAAAAGACCAAAGTTCCTCGTCTTGTCCGAATGCACTCCGATGAGATGCACGAGATCGATGAAGCTGGAGCGGGTGATATCGTAGCACTGTTCGGTATCGATTGTGCCTCCGGTGATACATTTACCGATGGTAGATTAAACTGGGCGATGACTTCGATGTTCATACCTACCCCAGTAATCGAGCTTACAGTAAAGCCTAAGGATAAATCAGGTCAGATAAATTTCTCCAAAGCACTCAACCGTTTCACTAAAGAAGATCCGACTTTCCAGGTTGCAAGGGATGAAGAGACAGGCGATACGATAATTAAAGGTATGGGTGAGCTTCACCTCGAGGTTTATGTTGAGCGTATCAAGCGTGAATACAAAACTGAAGTAGTGGTTGGTGAGCCAAAAGTAGCATACCGTGAGACCATTACTCAGGCTTCTGAATTTGATTATACCCACAAGAAACAATCAGGTGGTTCAGGTCAGTTCGGTCGTGTGGCGGGTCTGTTTGAGCCTATGCCGGCAGAAGGCGATACAGTTTACGAATTCGAGAACAAGATCGTTGGTGGTTCAATTCCTAAGGAATATATCCCGGCAGTTGACAAAGGATTCCAAGAGCAGATGCAGGAAGGTGTGCTTATCGGCCAACCTATCGTTGGTATAAAAGCTACTCTTAATGACGGATCGACACACGCAGTCGATTCATCTGATATGGCGTTTAAGCTCGCCGCAAAAGCTGCACTACGTGAGAATATCCAAAAGCTGAAACCAGTACTCTTGGAGCCAGTGATGAAACTTGAGACTTCCGCACCTGAGGAATTCCAGGGTGTTGTAATCGGCCAGCTTAACCAGCGCCGCGGTATCATCATAAATACAAGCTCGGATAACGGCTATGTAGTTGTGGAAGCAGAGATACCTCTGAAAGAGATGTTTGGGTACTCAACTGATCTTCGTTCGGCAACACAGGGTAAAGGCGAGTTCTCTATGGAGTTCGCAAAGTATGCCCAGATGCCTAAAATGATCCAAGAAGAGATCATCAAAGAATACGAAGCTCAAAAAGCCGCTGAGAAGTAAAGCATACTGATACAACTGTAGACCCGGGCCACCGGACCGGTAAGCAGTAAGTATCTCTACATCCTGAGTGTCACATTGAGCCTGTCGAAGGTTTAGACACTCTAAAATACTAAGCCCCACTACAAAACTGTAGCGGGGCTTTTTTTGTGCATACACTACACTTATATGGTATAATTAGGTATACACAAAGATTACGATAAAAATGAAGAACACTCGAATATTACAAATTTTAGCTTTTCTGCTAATTTCAAGTGTGCTGATAGCTGAAACCCAACCCGTGGAACCCACCGATACTGATTCAGATGGATATCTGAATATATCTACACTTGCACATCTACGCTGGCTGAGTGAAGTTGATAATGGCAGTACAGATTTTGAGCTAGATAATGATATAGACGCCAGCGAAACACGCTTTTGGAACGTAGGCGATCATGATAAAACTTCTGTAACACCAGACAGCGCTATGGGTTGGCTGCCTATCGGTCCTGATCCTGGTGGATGGAATTTTTATCAGATTAACGGCAATAGGTACACGATATCTAATTTATATATAAACAGGCCTACAGAAGAGTTTGTAGGTTTCCTAAGAAGGATTAATTCTAACGAACTTAAAGACATCAAATTTAAAAATATAGATATTACAGGCCGTATTATGGTCGGCGGGCTTGCTGGGCAAATCAGTACTACAAATACATCAGATATTGATATACATGGTTCTATTACAGGTATTAAATATGTTGGGGGTATTGCTGGTGAGATAGAGAACGGAATTACTGTAGATAGATGTAACTTTTCAGGTAAAATAGTTGGTATAGATGAAGTCGGAGGAATAGCTGGTAATTTCTGGAATATCGTGGATATGTCGAACTGCCAGTCAGATGCTGAAATCACCGGTGTTAGATATGTAGGCGGCATAGTCGGAAAATTCGATGGTGGGGGGTCGGAAATATCTAAATGTGCATCATCAGGAAGTATTTTAGGAGTAGAATATGTAGGCGGTATAGCCGGGGCTTCAAGTACTGGGGAGATCTATAACTGTTATTCAAGATCATCAATAACAGGCAACGATATTGTCGGGGGTGTTGTCGGTGAGTCTAGCGATGACTGGGGTTTATATTTCTGCTATTTTGCTGGAGAAATAGATCATATAACTAACGGTGGTGGCATAGCTGCTCTTTTTGTTCCAAATTTTACAGATGAAGTCTTTATTGATAATTATTGGGATTTCCAGACAACCAATATAGCGAAGTCAGCAACTGGGCAGGCACGCACCACAGCCGAAATGAAAACCCAGTCAAATTATGTCGGTTGGGATTTTGAAGAGGTTTGGGCGATCGATCCAGATGTAAATGACGGATACCCTTATCTAAGGGGTGTTCAACCCATATCATCTGTTAGCGAGAAAAATCATACCGCGTCCCCGAATCAATTAACCGTATATCCGAACCCCGCAAATAATATAATCAATATAAATACAGCTCTGTCGCCGGGCTCAATTATAACCATTACCGGTACCAACGGCATAACGCTGATGGCATTCGAAGCGCAAGGGCAGGATATAGATATTAGCACATTACCGGAAGGGGTTTATATGATTAATATCAATAATCATGGCAAAAGTCACTACGGTATGTTTGCTATTCAAAAGTAGATGTTTTTCAGAAGGTTATAATGAAGCACAACTATATAGCATTTTTATCTATCACCGCTTTCTTTATTGCCACCAGTTGTAGTCAGTCAGTTATTTAAACGGAACAATTATCAAACATAGAATTTATTTCAATGAAAAAGAGCGAGTGTGGGAGAACCGGGAGCTAATATCTGAACCAGGATTGACGATAAATGAGGTTTGGGATAAGAACGATATAGTTTATAATCCCAGCATAGCTAACTAAAAAAATAAAAAAATGAGATCCACCCCCACCAAATGACCATCCCATTCAAATCCGATGTATCTGATATTCCTATACCGAAGGATCTCAACGATCCCTTCTCTAGCGATGTTCCTGCATTGGCAAAAACAGCCGCCGAGGATTTCCAGCAGTATATCCTTGATGAAAGTGCCCAGTGGGGGTATGATTTCAGCACTCAGAAAGGTAAGATGTTCGGCGTGCTGGTCGTAAGAGATGCTGCCGGGGATTTATACTATCTGGCTACAGTATCCGGAAGGCTTACGAGGGATATTACTGTTCCGGCTTTTATTCCATCGGTATTTGATGATTCCACCGATGGTTACTTCATAAACAAAGGTATGTCTGGGCTTACAGACATAGGTAAGCAGATCAAAACTGAAAATGATCCAGATAAAATATCCAGGCTTGAAAAGGAAAGACGTGACAGTTCGGTTGCACTACAACAAAGACTTTTCGAAAACTATCGATTTCATAATATAAGCGGCGAAAGCAAGAACCTTATAGATATATTCCAAGATCACCCCCGGAAAATGCCGCCCTCTGCCTCGGGCGAGTGTGCTGCACCTAAGCTTTTAGAGTATGCAATAGTCAATAGCTTGAATCCAATAGCGATAGCTGAGTTCTGGTGGGGGTTGCCAAAGAATGATAAGTTGCACAAGTCTTTCTATCCAGCTTGCGAAAGCCGTTGCCGGCCTATATTGGAATATATGTTAAACATATAGTTCTATCTGTAGCATGTAATATCATCAGTCTTCAAATAACGGGATATTCAGTATATTAATGAAATAATTATTCTCTTCATCGGAAAATGCAAATGCAAAAGTCTTCAATTATCTTATGTCTTCTTATTTCTATTCTTGTATTTTCTTTTATCACATCTTGCGGTGATGATACTACTGCCCCGCTTGATAACCAAGTTGAAGGTGAAGTGCCGGAGGGAATGATACGGATATCTGTACTTGATAGTATTGGAGAGCCTTACCGATACGATAGTATTACGGTAGAATATGATACCCTATGGGTGTCCAATTCTACATATTTAAATAATAGAATCCCTACCTTTTACCCCAACCCTTCCGTTGATGAATTCACATTTGACTTTGATGTCCTTGAAACAGGAACGGTCGATATCAGAATGCAATCAACACTTGACTCGGCAATTACTGTTGAATACGAAAGTCAAGAGTTGCATAGGGGTGGGCATAGTTTACTTTTCAGTTATAATTCTATGGAAGTATTCAGAAGGGAAAGCTTTATTAAGTATGATTTTGATATACCTGGGCAAACCCAAACCCGCGGGGTATTATACTATGGAAATAGCATTACAAGCAATTTTCCAACGAAAATGAATCTTGATATCACCACTATAAATAATAACAGTATAAACAGTACCTATATCCCTATGATTAGTTTACTTAGCGGGTATAGTTTACCAGTAAAAGATAAAACAGGCAGATTAATCTACACTATATCCTTTACGAACTCAGTTAATATAGTTATAGACGGCGATCACGACAACCCCATCTCTCTCAAGCTAGAAGATGGCATTAATGACTATACTATAAATATGTAGCCTATCCTGCGAGAATCAAATGAATAATATCACTCCCTTTTATAGTTCTGTAGATGCAATAAAGGCATTGGATAACGGAGGTCGATTTTATAACCTATTTACTAAAGCTGAAGATGGAGTTATATCTAAGTCTGAATTAGCAAGAACAGGCGGCGTTTTTTCCGATCATGATAAAATGATGCTCTACCTGGAAATGTCTCTCTCCGAACTTGGCCAAAGCGCAAGGGAGAATGTTCTGAGCCATCTAGATGATAAGCTCCATAAATACTATTTAGAAAATATACCAGCTAAGCTCTCCTTAGATAAAGTACAAGAAATTGGAGCTAAGTCCCAAACGGCAATTATTAGTGGTGAAGTAAGTGGGATGTTTTCTAAGTCTGATTCGCCAGGTTTTATAATAGTTCCGGTTATGATAGGAAGTGTTCCTACTTATATGATGTCTCCCATTACCGATCAATATATCGTTTACCCAATTCAAAGCAAAGAATCGGATCAAACTTTAGTGCTCGCATACCCTAAAGGTAAACCCGAATTACCAACTGGCAGAGTATCTGTTGGCGGCGTGCTGAAAGAACTCTATTCAGA
Organism: uncultured Hyphomicrobiales bacterium; assembly: GCA_964462685.1. GTDB lineage: Bacteria > Bacteroidota > Ignavibacteria > Kapaibacteriales > UBA2268 > CAYWYR01. The sequence continues at coordinate 51,422 of CAYWYR010000011.1, forward strand.
TAATAAATCCTCATCTGCCAAATCACTCTACATGGAAGCTGCTTATTATATAGCATAGCAGTAATTATCTAATTTGATTACCACATCCTATAGTTCATGCTTTAGATTATTATATCAGTCATGAGTTGTGTATTCTTCCTGACAGATATGTAAAGATAATGTCTGTTTAATAATTTAAGCAATGGCCTCATAAAAACACCAAATTAGTATGTAATTGTATAGAAATATGTATTGAGAAGTAGATAATTCATAAATATATTAATATATAGCAGAAAGATATGCGTTTAGCAATGCATTTGGTACTATTTCTCTATATAAAAGATTATAATATCTTTCCTTTTTTGCTTATATTGTAAATTAACATAGTCTAAACAAATCATTAACATTAATAAATATTCTTATGAATAAACTACTCCTACTTATGGCAGCCAGTTTCTTTGCTGGTTCCGCAGCTATGTCGCAAGTTGAACCAACCGATGACGATGGTAACGGATTACTTAATGTATCAACTGTTGATCACCTTATCTGGATTAGCGACGCTGGCGTCGATGCGGAGCGTTGGGCTTTAGAATACGAATTGGACGGGGATATTGACGCTTCGGCAAGTTCTGCACTAAATGGTGGTATGGGATTCAGGCCGATAGGTAATTCAGCAGTTGCTTTTACTGGTACTTTTGATGGTATGGGTAATACTATATCTGGTCTTACAATCAACAGACCTACAGAAGATTTTGTAGCTATGTTCGGAAACGCTTCTGCCGCTACAGTTTTTAATTTGACACTTTCAGGTGCAAACATTGCAGGTAAAAATAATGTCGGGATAGCAATAGGCTATGCTGATGGTGTTGAAATCAGTCAAGTCATCGTAGAAGGTTCAGTTTCAGGTGATTTTTCTATTGGCGGATTAATTGGATTTGCTGTGAATGGAACTACCGTAAACGAAGCTATTAGCGAAGTAACTGTATCAACAAATCTTTCTAATAGTGGAAATACCGGTGGCTTAGTAGGCCTTATGGAAGATTCAGAAGTAATTAGTTCTTTAGCATTTTCAGTTGATATCGATGGTGTAAACAATGTTGGCGGTCTTGTCGGTCGTTCAGTTAGATCCGAGATAAATGACTCCGAGTCAGATGGTACCGTTGACGGTACTAATAGTGTAGGAGGCCTTCTAGGTTGGAATGAAGAAGGATCAATTGTAGACGAAAGTTTTTCATTTGCTGACGTTAATGGTTCATCAACTGGAATTGGCGGATTGGTTGGGTACAATAACAACGAATCTATAATAACAAATTCTGAAGCTGGTGGTTCTGTAACTGGACAGTCAGATTACGTTGGTGGCCTTGTAGGGTATAATTTCCAAGGTTCAACAGTTAGTGGATCAGAATCTAATGGCAACGTAACTGGTGCTGGAGATTTTGTGGGAGGATTAATAGGAGCAAGTGATGACGATGGTATAGTTAACGATGTAGAATCTGATTCTGACGTTTCTGGTAATGACAACGTAGGCGGTCTGATAGGATGGCTAAACAATAACTCTACGATTTCAATGGGTGAAAGTAGTGGTTCGGTAACTGGTAACAATAATATCGGCGGTCTTATTGGTAATGCAGATATGAGTTCTGTATCTGATGTGTCAAGTTCTTCTGATGTATCTGGTTTGATGAATATTGGGGGTATTATTGGTTTTGGTGCTCAAGGTTCTACAACCGAAGCATATTTTAGTGGGAGTGTAAGTGCCACAACTAATGCTGGTGGTATTTTAGGTAACGGTAATTCAACTATCAGTAATTCAAACTCTGAAGGTTCAGTTGACGGTGTATCAAATATCGGCGGTTTAGTTGGAAATTTCTCTGGATCTATGATTCGAAACACCTATTCAACATCAGACGTGAGCGGAGATGATAACATAGGTGGTTTGGTAGGGAATAACGGCTCAGGAATGATAACAAACAGTTATGCTTCAGGTTTGGTTATGTCTATGGGCGGAGTTGCAGGAGGTCTTGTAGGAAACGGTGGTGGCACTGCCTCAAATTCTTTCTACAGCACCGAATCTACAGGTCAGATGATATCAGCTATCGGTGAAGGAAGGACTTCAGTTGAGCTTAGACAGATAGGGAATTTCATGAATTGGGATTTTGCTAATACTTGGGCTATATTCTCAGGTGTAAACAGTGGTTTTCCAGTATTTCTAAATGACGATAGAACTCCAACTACCCCTGTTGCGCCAGTTGATAACGATGGAAATGGTCTTTTGGACATAGCATCGTTCTTTGATTTGCAATTTGCAAACGAAAATTTTAATGCATTACCTGCAGGTACTGGAGTAGAACTTTATACTGATGTAAATCTTTCGACTGCAAATGTATGGAACGGCGGTATGGGCTTCATGCCAATCGGTGATGAGAATAATCCTTTCTCAGGAACATTCAACGGTAACGGATTCACGATTACAAACCTTGCAATAGAAAACGGCGGTAAAAACACTGGTATGTTCGGTGTTTTAGCAGGTACAGTAGAGAACTTCTCTATAAAAGACGCTGATATCGAAGGCGGTTTCGGTTCTGGTATCGTTGCAGGTGCAAATCTTGGTACTATCCGGAATGTAGAGGTTACTGGTAATCTTCGCGGGCATACTGCTGCCGGCCCGATCGCAGGTTGGAATGCCGGCACAATCGAAGATGTTGACTTCGATGGCACAGTAACAGGCCGTTCATCAGTTGGTGGCGTTGTCGGCCTTAACACAGGCATGATATCTAACGCGATGTCCGAAGGGCGTGTTGAAGGTAAAGCTGGCGTTGGCGGCGTTGCTGGCCGTAACGAAGCAACTATCGAAAACAGTATGAGTGATTCAGAATTAACAGGTACTTCACGTGTAGGCGAAACAGTAGGTACAGTTATACAAGGCAGCACAGTTAGATAATCTATCAAAATATATGACTATCGAAAGCCCGTCAATTCATTTTGATGGGCTTTTTTTTGTTTTTATCTGTTACTTTTTCTCACTAAGAATTGTTATTCAAATATCATCTATACAGAAAAGGGGAATCCATGAGAATTTATTACTGATCATAGCACTATGCTTAAGTGTAGCATATTCATTTGCACAAACTGAGCCTCATGTACCTATTGATCTGGATAACGACGGCAGACTCAACATAACAAGGCTAGAGCATCTGAAATGGCTATCTGAGAGCCCTTATGCCGATCTTGCGAGAGACTATGAACTGGATAATGATATCGATGCAAGTGATTCAAAAAACTGGAATGATGGTAAAGGGTTTATTCCGATTGGGTATAATGATAATTGGAATGATATTAAACCATTCACAGGATTATTTCATGGCCAAAGGCATACCATATCAAATCTTTATATATATAATTCAAACCGGTATGGATCAACATTTATAAATATCCTGCAGGGTCAGGTCTTATACCTTAATCTCGAAAATTGTGACTTCGGAGGTAGTGGCTACGCTGCTGGAATATCAACCCGAGTAGATTCCACGGCGCTTATAGATAACTGTACCTTCAGTGGCAGGCTTTCAGCAAGCAGAGCAGCCGGAGGATTGGCTCTATCTAATTCCGGGGTGATATATCAATCTGATTTTATCGGTGATATTGTTATAGAAGAAGATGATGTGAATTCCTCTGTCGCTGGCGGGATAGCTGCCGATAATAATTACCGTATTATTGAATGTAGCGCACAAGGAAGTATCACCTCTAACAAAAAAGGCGGGATAGTAGAAACAAATACCGATTCGATTTATGGGTGTTCAGTTGATATAAAATTTTATGGAAATGGAATTACAGGTGGACTAGTAGGTGAGAATCAAGGTGCTATAATTCAATCCTATGCATTAGGTGACATTTATGATATCACTAGTTATTGCGGTGGGCTGATCGGCTATCAATTTAGTGAGCGGCCAGTAAGTGATTGCTACACCAAAATAAACTGCACAGACGAAAACGCAAAATTCGGCACAATAGTAGGTATAATGAGTGATGGAAGTATAAGAAATTCGTATCATACTGGTGAAGTATGGAATAATCAAAGAACAAATCTCAATTTTTATATTTCAAATGCAGGTTTCTCTGGCATTTTGTTCTGCTATTATAACGAAGACAGATTAATGAATGGCCTAACAACCAAGCACGAATGGGCAAGAAACTCCAATGAGCTAAAAAACGAGAATACGTTCACCACCTGGGGTTTCTATAAAACATGGGCTATTGATCCCGCTATAAATGACGGATACCCCTATCTTCAAAATAACAAATGTGAGTTGTCTCTTACTGGAATAAAAGAATCTGAACGGACTACTCACGAAATCACGATCTATCCAAAACCCGCTCTGAACAAAATAAATTTAGAAGGGGGAGAAAATTTCATAAGCTACTCAATATATGATACATCAGGAAAGTTTATATCGAAAGGCTCTGAAAGTACTATAAACATTGAGCATTTGAACCCTGGTGCATACATGATATATATGATAACGGCAGAAGGTAAGGTTGCTTCAAAAAACTTTGTGAAAAAATAACGGAATCTGGTAACCTTAAAGTAAATCAAGCGTTATAGCGGACTGTTATGGTTGGCAGAAAAGAATTTCGCAATTATTTTACAATAAGCTTGCAAATGTCAAATCCCATCCATATATTTGTAAGCTCTTTTGATACAGAACAGAACAAAAAGAAGATATGCCAACAATAAGCCAACTAGTAAGAAAAGGACGCAAGAAGCAGGTTAAGAAATCTAAATCTCTTGCCCTTAAGAACTGCCCTCAGAGAAAAGGCGTTTGTACTCGTGTTTACACTACAACACCTAAGAAGCCGAACTCGGCACTTAGGAAAGTTGCTCGTGTAAGGCTTACTTCTGGTATCGAGGTTTCGGCGTATATCCCCGGTGAAGGCCATAACCTTCAAGAGCACTCTCTTGTTTATGTTCGTGGCGGTAGAGTAAAAGATTTGCCTGGTGTGAAATACCACGTAATTCGCGGAGTAGCTGATACTCAAGGTGTTGCAAACCGCGTGCAAGGTAAATCGAAGTATGGCGCTAAGAAGAAAAAAGCCACTAAGTAACAAGCTGCATTATCAAGAGAATTAACGCTACAAAAGCTGAAGTAAGATGAGAAAGAAAAAAGCATTAAAAAGACACATACTCCCTGATCCAAAGTATAATGATTTCACACTTGCGAAGTTCATCAACAATATTATGATGGACGGTAAAAAGAACACCGCGCGTGCTCTTGTTTACGGCGCTTTCGACATCATACAAGAAAAGACTGGTGAAGATCCGCTGGAAGTTTTCAAAAAAGCTCTTAGCAATGTAGCGCCTGTACTTGAAGTAAAGTCTCGCCGTGTTGGTGGTGCAACTTATCAAGTGCCTCAGGAAGTAAGAGAAGAAAGAAGAATCGCTCTGGCTACTCGCTGGATCAAGACTTACTCTTCTTCGAGAAGAGAAAAAACTATGAGCCAAAAACTGGCTAACGAACTGATGGCCGCCTATAAAGGCGAAGGTTCAGCAGTTAAGAAGAAAGACGATACGCACAGAATGGCAGAGGCCAACAAAGCGTTTGCCCACTTTAGGTGGTAAAAGCATTACAGTTCTTTGAAAATTTAACTCTCTGATATTATGTCACAGCTAATCGATATAGACATTATACGCAACATTGGTATAATGGCACACATCGACGCTGGCAAGACAACCACTACCGAAAGAATGCTGTTTTATTCAGGATTCCTTCACAGAATGGGCGAAGTTCATGAAGGCAGTGCTTTCATGGATTATATGGAGCAAGAGCGAGAACGAGGTATAACTATAACCGCAGCAGCTACACCCCTCAAGTGGAAAGATCATCACATCAATATAATCGATACTCCTGGGCACGTTGATTTTACAGCAGAAGTTCAGAGATCATTACGTGTATTGGATGGAGCTGTAGCAGTACTTGATGCTGTAAGTGGCGTAGAGCCACAAACAGAAACAGTATGGAGACAGGCTGATGAGTACAATGTGCCAAGACTAGTGTTTATCAACAAAATGGATAGAGCAGGGGCTGATTTTTACGCAGCATTACAGTCCATAGTTGATAGATTTGGAGCAAATGCAGTACCAGTCGAACTTCCGATAGGTGCCGAGTCTGATTTCCGTGGTGTTATTGACCTGAGATCGATGAAAGCCTATGAATTCGACACGGAGGATTTCGGAAAGATCTATAAAGAAATAGAAATGCCTACGGAATTCAATGACAAAGCAATAGAATTCAGAACAAAGCTTATCGATTCCGTTATAGAACAAGATGAAGATATGATGCTTGCATATCTGGAAGGTGAAGAGCCAACTGCAAGTGATCTTGACATACTTATAAGAAAAGCTACGCTAGCTGGAACTATGGTGCCAGTATTGTGCGGTTCAGCATTAAAGAATATTGGCATTCAACCGATACTTGATGCCGTTGTATCATACTTGCCGTCACCGAGTGATATTTCCGAGTATGAAGGGTTCAAGCCTGATACCGAACATAAAGAGATAAGAAAGTCTGTTTATGAAGAGCCTTTTTCTGGACTAGCTTTTAAAGTACAGACTGATCTTTTTGTAGGAAAGCTTGTGTATGTAAGGATTTACAGCGGCGTATTGGAAGTTGGAGATTCAGTAATGAACACTTCCATAGGAAAAAGAGAGAGAGTTAATAAGATAGTACGGATGACTTCCAATAAAAGGGAAGAAATTCAGAAAGCAGGAGCAGGCGATATAGTCGCACTCCCGTCACTAAGAATGACAAGAACAGGTGAAACGCTTTCTGATGACAAAAATCCTATTATCTATGAAAAGATAAATTTCTTAGAGCCTGTTATAAAACAGTCTGTAGAAGCAAAAACGCTTTTTGACAGAAAAAAGCTCTTAGATGTATTAGAAAAATTTGTTGATGAAGACCCGACTTTCAGATTTGAAAATGATGAAGAAAGCGGTCAGATATTAATAAGCGGAGTTGGCGAGCTCCACCTTGAGATAATCAAGGACAGGTTGGACAGAGAGTTCAAATTGCCTGTAAGAGTGGGTAAACCACAAGTCGCATACCGAGAAAAAGTTCTCGGTGAAATTGAAAAATCAGCCGTATTTGAGGAAACTATCAGCGGCAAGACACAGTTTGGGGAAGTGACCGTATCAATCGGTCCAGAAGACAGCGATTCCGACGCCGCCCAACTTGTCAAAGCTGAAAAGTCCGTGCCTCGCTCAGTAACGGATGCTGCAGTGAGCGGTGCTAAGGATTCACTCCAGATCGGGACCAATGGCTACCCTTTGATCGATACTCGCCTGAGTATCAGATCTATTGGCTATGTACCGGATAAGACCACTGAATTAGGCACAAAGATAGCAGCCGGTAGGGCGGTAAGTGATGCTATCAGGAGTATAGGAACGGAACTTTTCGAACCTTACTTCAAAGTTGAGGTAACTCTACCAGAAGAATTTCTGGGTGATATTATCTCGGACTTGAATTCTCGAAACGGAAAAATAGAGACAGTAGATCAAAAATCTGGGTTACAGGTAGTGACAGCGGGAGTACCGCTTTCACGGATGTTCGGATATGTAACAGCTTTAAGGTCTATGTCACAGGGAAGAGCGTCATATAGTATGACATTCTCCCACTATGAAAGAATAGAAAATCGTTGATTTGTTTGTTAATTAATTAAATTCTTGGAGCTATAAAATGGCTAAAGAGAAATTTGACCGGTCGAAACCCCACGTGAACGTTGGAACAATCGGCCACGTTGACCACGGTAAAACTACACTTACAGCTGCCATCTCTGGTGCGCTTGCAGTGAAAGGTACTTCTCAGGCACGCTCGTTCGATTCAATCGACAACGCGCCGGAAGAAAAAGCTCGTGGTATAACTATCGCTACGGCACACGTTGAGTATGAGACTGAAAACAGACACTATGCTCACGTTGACTGCCCAGGTCACGCGGATTACGTAAAAAATATGATCACAGGTGCAGCCCAGATGGACGGTGCGATACTTGTAGTTGCAGCGACTGACGGCCCTATGCCTCAGACTCGTGAGCATATCCTTCTGGCTCGCCAGGTAGGTGTGCCTCGTATCGTTGTCTTCATGAACAAGATCGATATCGCTGACGAAGAACTGGCTGAGCTTGTTGAAATGGAAGTAAGAGAACTTCTTTCATCTTATGAGTTCCCTGGAGATGATATCCCAATCATCAAAGGTTCTGCTCTTAAAGCGCTTGAAGCAGCTTCTACGGAAGGTGTTGGTGCTGATGATGAAAGACTACAATCAATATATGAGCTTATGGATAACGTGGATGAATACATCCCGACTCCTGAGCGTGATACAGAAAAACCTTTCCTAATGCCTGTTGAGGACGTATTCTCAATAACAGGTCGCGGTACGGTAGCTACTGGCCGTATCGAAAGAGGTAAAGTATTTGTAAACACAGAAGTTGAGATCGTAGGTTTTGGTCTGCAGAAAAAAACTACTTGTACTGGTATCGAGATGTTCAGAAAACTTCTTGACGAAGGTTTCGCCGGCGATAACGTTGGCCTGCTCCTAAGGGGTGTTGACAAGAACGAGATACAAAGAGGTATGGTAATATCTGCTCCTGGCACGATACATCCTCACGACAAGTTCAACGCACAGATCTACGTACTTAAGAAAGAAGAAGGCGGCAGACACACACCTTTCTTTACTGGATATCGTCCACAGTTCTACTTCAGAACAACTGACGTAACAGGATCAATGGATCTTCCAGAAGGAACAGAGATGGTAATGCCTGGTGATAACCTGGACAACGCTTCGATAGAGCTAATCGCTCCGATAGCGATGGACGAAGGACTACGTTTCGCAATCCGTGAGGGTGGTAGAACAGTAGGTGCAGGTATCGTAACTAAGATCATCAATTAAGCTAATAGCTATCGAGGAATAAATTGGCTACACAGAAAATAAGAATCAAGCTCAAATCGTATGATCATAATCTGATCGACAAATCGAGCGAACGTATAGTCAAAACTGTGAAGCAGACGGGAGCAGTGGTGTCAGGACCGATACCACTGCCTACCGACAAGACAGTCTATACGGTGAACCGCTCACCTCACGTTGACAAAAAGTCAAGAGAGCAGTTCGAGACACGCGTTCACAAGAGACTGATCGACATATTTAGTTCTTCTCAGAAAACCATCGACTCGCTGATGAAACTGGAACTTCCAGCCGGTGTGGATGTAGAAGTAAAAGTTTAAGGAAACGAAATGCAAGCCGCGATTTTAGGAAAAAAAGTAGGGATGACCAGCTATTATACAAATGATGGCCGGCAAATTCCTTGCACTGTGATACAAGCTGGCCCGTGCCCTGTTATCACTAAGAAAAGTGACGATACCGACGGTTACCGTTCAGTACAGATCGCTTACGGTGCAAAACCAGAAAGAACGACAAATATGCCTGATATGGGTCAGTTCAGAAAAGCAGGTGTCTCGCCTCACTATCATCTCAGAGAGTTCAGAGACTTTGATACTGATGTTGAGACAGGAAGCGAACTGACAATTGAGCAGTTTGAAGTCGGTGACAAACTTAAGATTTCCGGTAAGTCCAAGGGGCGCGGATTTCAGGGTGTGATGAAAAGACACAACTTCGGCGGTGTGGGTATGACTACTCACGGCCAGTCAGACCGTCAGCGTCACCCGGGTTCAATCGGCCAGTCGTCAGATTCATCTCGCGTATTCAAAGGTATCCGGATGGCCGGCAGAATGGGCGGAAAACGTACGACAGTGCGGAATCTAATGATAGTCGATATAATTGAAGATAAAAATTTGATATTGGTGCAGGGAAGTGTACCAGGTGCTGCTAACACAGTGCTAGAAATCGTAAAGCTCTAAGGCTAAAAGAATGCAGATAGATCTATATACAAAAGATGGAAACGTATCAGGACAGGTTGAGCTGAGCGATGACGTGTTTGCTATCGAGCCAAACGAACATGCGATACACCTTTCTATAGTTACACATCTTGCCAGAAAAAGACAAGGTACTCACAAAACAAAAGTGAGACACGAGGTTTCAGGTGGCGGCAGAAAGCCATGGAAACAAAAAGGTAGAGGCACGGCACGTGCCGGTTCCACAAGATCTCCGATATGGATTGGCGGTGGTACGATACACGGGCCAAAACCACATGAGTATAATCTCAAGCTACCAAAAAAAATGAACAGACTTGGTAGAAAGTCGGCTTTGAGTTTAAGAGCTCAAGAGAACAACCTGATGGTTATAGATTCTCTGGCTTTTGATACTCCAAAGACAAAAGAATTCTACTCTGTTCTGAAAAAACTGAATCTGAATGATACAAAAGTATTAGTACTGGTTTCCGATAGTGATACCAACGCATACAAATCATCCAGAAATATAAAAGGCATCAAACTTACGCCTTCGACAGAAGCATCTACTTACGATATCATGTCTCATAGCAAAGTATTGTTCGTAAAAGACGCTGTCGCAAATTTAGAAGAAGTCCTGAAGAACTAATTCAATACGGTACAAAAAAATGATTCAGGTCATAAGAAAACCAATAATTACAGAGAAAGGTATGAAGCTCGCAGAAATGGGCCAGTACATGTTCGAAGTAACTATGGATTCAAATAAGATACAGATCAAGAAAGCTGTAGAAGAGATGTTCGATGTCAATGTTAGGAGTGTAAGAACTGCTATCCGTAAAGGAAAACATAAGACTCGTATGACTCGAAAAGGAATGATGAGAGGCAAGTTCGCTGATAGAAAAAGAGCTTATGTCACTTTGGCAGAAGGTCAGTCAATCGAACTGGTATCCGGAGGAGAAGAATAATGGCTATTAGAATACTAAAACCAATTACGCCCGGTACACGCTTCTACTCAGTAGCGGCTTTCGATGAGATAACGACGGATAAACCTTACAAACCTCTTCTAGAGCCTATCAAGAAGTCCGGCGGTAGAAATAATACCGGTAGGATTACTTCTCGCCACAGAGGTGGCGGGCACAAAAGAATGTACCGTAAGATAGATTTCAAAAGAAATCTGAAAGATATCCCAGCAGAAGTTCTTACTATTGAATACGATCCAAACCGTTCAGCTCGTATAGCTTTGGTGCAGTACGAAAACGGTGAAAAACGTTATATACTCGCACCTCACAAGTTGCAGGTCGGTGCTAAGATTGTCACGAGCCCAAATGCCGAGTATAAAGATGGTAACGCGTTGCCGTTAGAGAAAATACCTTTAGGCCTTAACGTTCACAATATTGAACTTAAGCCTGGTAAAGGCGGACAAATGGCCAGATCTGCTGGTGCGTCCTGCCAACTGGTAGCAGTTGAAAGCAGATACGCCACCCTCAAAATGCCTTCAGGTGAAATGAGAATGGTGCCGAAAGAATGCTATGCAACACTGGGTCAGGTTTCTAACATCGATCATGAAAACGTTTTGCTCGGTAAAGCCGGTAGGAACAGATGGAAAGGTATCAGACCTCAGACTCGCGGTATGGCGATGAACCCGGTCGATCACCCGATGGGTGGTGGTGAAGGTACTTCAAAATCAGGTGGTGGCCGTCAGCACCCGAGATCGCCTTGGGGTAAATACGCTAAGGGTCTGAAGACGAGAAAGAATAAGAAAGCTAGTAACAAGATGATCGTGAGATCACGTAAATCTAAAAAGTAAGCCAACGTAATATGTCAAGATCACTAAAAAAAGGATTCTTCGTCAGCTTAAGGCTATTTGATAGAATCGAAAAAATGAACGAAGCAAACGAGAAGAAAGTAGTTAAGACCTGGTCAAGGGCTTCAACTATACTTCCTGAGTTCGTTGGCCATACAATAGCCGTACATAACGGCAAAAGTTTCATACCGGTTTTCGTAACAGAAAACATGGTAGGGCACAAACTGGGCGAGTTCGCTCCGACAAGAAATTACCGCGGTCACGCGGGACACCGTAAAGAAGCCCGAAAAGGCGGTAAATAAGGTATATCGAAATGGAAGCAAGAGCCTTAAAAAAATATATACGCTGCTCCCCTCGTAAAATGAGATTGGTCATAGACCAGATTCGTGGGAAAAGAGTAGAAGACGCGTTCAATATCCTGAAATTCCTGCCAAATATGGCAGCAGAGGAAGCTACTAGAGTGGTTCAGTCCGCTTACAGCAACCTCCAATACAAGAATATGGATAGTGGTGAAAGGGTTAACCCTGATGAAGTGTATGTGAAAGTCATACATTCCGATCCTGGGCCGACCATGCGGAGAATACTTCCAGCACCACAAGGTAGAGCGTTTAGAATAAGAAAGCGTTCCAACCATTTGACAGTAGTTGTCGGAACCAAAAACTAATTCGAGGAAAGACTTTGGGACAGAAAGTAAACCCGATAGGGCTTAGATTAGGAATAAACCGGTCATGGGATGCCAACTGGTTTGGTTCTGGCAATATCTCAGCAAAAATCGCTGAGGACATGAAGGTTAGGAATTATATCCGCACCAGAAAGAAAAAAGCTGGTATAGGTAGAATCATAATCGAACGTACTGCAAAGCAGTTGAGAATAACTATAAATACTTCAAGACCTGGTGTAATAATCGGTAGAAGTGGAAAAGATATAACTCAGCTAGAAGAAGAACTGAAAAAACTTACCAAGTCCAATATAAAAATCTTGATAAGTGAAATAAAAAGACCAGAACTTGACGCTCTACTTGTAGCAGATAATATTGCTCAACAGCTCGAAGGACGTATATCATTCAGGAGAGCACTGAAACAAGCGGTATCATCCACTATGAGAATGGGGGCACTTGGTATTAAAGTAATGGCAGCTGGCAGACTTGGTGGAGCCGAAATGGCGCGTACCGAGCAGTACAAAGAAGGAAGGATCCCTCTTCATACATTAAGGGCAGATATAGATTATGGTACGGCGACTGCCTACACTATCTATGGTCTGATCGGTGTGAAAGTATGGATTTGTAAAGGCGAAATAATCGGAAACCAATAACAGAAGACTTTAATTATGTTAAGTCCAAAAAGAGTAAAGCATAGAAAAGCCCATAGGGGCCGCAGAAGCGGAAAAGCTTACAGAGGTTCAACTGTTGATTTTGGTTCCTTTGGCCTAAAAGCACTTGGTGATGCTTGGATTACTAATAGACAGATAGAGTCAGCCCGTATAGCTATCAACAGATATCTTAGAAGGGACGGTAAAGTCTGGATCAGGATTTTCCCTGATAAACCATATACCAAAAAACCGCTCGAAACGAGAATGGGTAAAGGTAAAGGTGGACATGAGGGCTGGGTGGCAGTAGTAAAACCGGGCCGCGTAATGTTTGAGATCGACGGTGTGAGTGAAGAAAGAGCAACCGAAGCGCTGCGTCTGGCATCACACAAACTACCGATCAAAACAAAATTTGTGAAACGTATTGACTTGATGCAGTAATGAAAGCACGAAAAGCGAGTACATTCAGAGACCTGACTGTAGATGAACTGCAAGAGCAGATCACAGATGCGGAAGAAACGCTAACTAAACAGCGTTTTCAGAATTCTCTTAAGCAGTTGCACGATACTTCTTATCTAAATATCATCAAAAAAGATATAGCGAGAATGAAGACCGTGCTGAACGACAAGAAAAAAAGCAACTAAGCTGAGGAAGTATGTCCGAGACTACTACGAATAAAAGAACTATGGTTGGTAAGGTAACTTCCAACAAAGCGGACAAGACTATATCTGTGGCCATCGTGCGTCAGGTTAAGCATCCGCTGTATAAAAAATATTATAAGCAGACCTCCAAGGTAATGTGCCACGATGAGACCAATGACTGTAAAGAAGGCGATACAGTCAAGATCATAGAGCACCGTCCACTCTCTAAGAAAAAGAGATGGAACCTGGTAGAGGTAGTTGAACGAGCTAAATAATTTCAACCAAGGGCAATTCCGATGGTAATGGAAGAAACAAATCTCTCGGTAGCCGATAATTCAGGCGCAAAGAGAGTAAGATGTATCAGAGTGCTGGGCGGGCACGGAAAAAAATATGCCAGTGTTGGCGATAAGATCGTAGTCTCAGTTAAAGCAGCCCTGCCTAACGGTGGTGTTAAAAAAGGTGAGGTTCATACCGCTGTCGTTGTAAGAACGGCAAAAGAGATCAGAAGAACTGACGGTTCCTACATCAGGTTTGATGATAACGCGGCTGTTATACTGAACCAAAAGGGAGAACCGAGAGGTACTCGTATCTTCGGTCCGGTAGCCAGAGAGCTTAGGGACAGGTCTTATATGAAAATAGTATCGCTAGCTCCGGAGGTATTGTAAGATGAAATTGAAGATCAAAAAAGATGATGAAGTAAAAATCATCGCAGGAAGTGACAGAGGTAAAACGGGCCGTGTACTGGAAGTATATCCAGAGAAGATGCGCATACTGGTTGACGGTATCAACATCAGAAAAAAACACATGCGTCCTTCGCAGGCAAATCCCGACGGCGGGATTATGGAAACCGCAAGCTCGATTCACTACTCAAATGTACAAAAAATTTAAGTCTGCCTCGTGGCAACTTTAACTAGATAGAAAAATGGCTAAAGCACAACAAGCAACCGGTAAAAAGAACATTTTCGTACCTCAGGGTGAGAGAATGCAAGATGAAGCCCTGGTAAATGTACCGGCACCGAGACTTCGTGAGTTTTACAGTGAAAAGGTAGTACCTGCGCTGATGAAGCGTTTTGAGTTGAAAAACCCTATGCAGGTTCCGAAGCTACAGAAGATCACTATAAACATAGGTGTTGGGGATGCTACTCAAGATCAGAAACTTCTGCTTAACGCCGTTAACGAGCTGGAGCTGATTACCGGTCAGAGACCGGTGATCAAACAGGCTAAAAAAGCGATATCAAACTTTAAGTTACGTCAGGGCGTACCGATAGGTACTATGGTGACTTTGAGAAAAACTCACATGTTCGAGTTTCTCGACAGGTTTATCAATATCACATCGCCTCGTATTCGTGACTTCAGAGGTTTTACAGATAAGAGCTTTGATGGTAGAGGGAACTATAACCTCGGTATAAAGGAACAGATAATATTCCCTGAACTTGAAGTGGATAAAATCGACAGGATCAACGGGATGAACATCACATTCGTAACATCGGCCCCGAACGATGAGCAGGCGAAAGCTCTTCTTGAGGAATTCGGGTTCCCATTCAAAAGGAAGAACTGATAATGGCAAGAACAGCAGTAGTGGCAAGAAACGCCAAAAGAAAGAAACTAGTTGATAGATACGCAGAGAAAAGACAGCAGTTGAAGGACGAAGGTCTGTATCTAGAGCTTCAGAAGCTACCGAGAAACAGCTCTCCTACACGGGTTGTGAGCAGATGTAATCTGACAGGACGTGGAAGAGGCGTTTACCGTAAGTACGGTCTTTGCCGTAACGTATTCAGACAGCTTGCCTCAGAAGGTAAGATACCTGGAATAAGAAAGTCCAGCTGGTAATCGAAACAACTACAAAAGATAAAGAATCATGGCAATTGTATCAGATCAAATAGGCGATTTCCTTACGAGGATACGCAACGCAGCCACAGCTGGGCATAAGTATGTTAGCTCTCCACGTTCAAAAATGAAAGTAGAGATAGCTAAGATACTTAAAGATCAAGGCTTCATCGAAGACTATGAAGAAGTCATGGAAGGACCGCAAGGCGAGATCAAAGTAGCGATTAGATACTACAAGAAGCAGCCTTCCTTCAACGAGATCAAAAGAATAAGCAAGCCTGGTAGAAGAATGTACGCGAATACAGAGGAAATACCTCAGGTGAGGAACGGACTCGGTATAGCTATTCTATCTACATCAAAAGGTGTTATGAGTGGTAAGTCGGCGAAGAAAGAAAATGTCGGCGGCGAAGTAATCTGTACCGTGTGGTAATCTAAACGGAGCCTAAAAAGTGTCTAGAATCGGAAAAAAAGTAATAAGCGTTCCGGAAAAAGTAAACCTCACTATATCTGAGAATACTTTGAGCGCGAAAGGTCCAAACGGCGAGTTGAGCGTTTCCATACCCGAGGGTATAACTGCGGAGCAGAACGGTAACGAACTTAATTTCTCCCGTGCGGAAGAAACGAAGAGATTCAAATCCCTTCACGGACTTACGAGATCTCTCGCGGCAAACGCAATAGAAGGCGTAAACAGCGGGTTCTCCAAAACAATGAATATCAACGGTGTTGGTTATAGGGCGGAGCTGAAGGGTCAAAAACTTCTGCTTACCCTCGGCTATTCACATCAGGTATTGGTAATTCCTCCTGACGGTATAAAGTTCGAAACCCCTTCACAGACTTCCATAAAAGTCTCTGGTGCGGATAAACAACTTGTCGGAGAGGTTAGTTACAAAATTCGCGTACTCAGAAAACCTGAGCCTTACAAAGGTAAAGGAATCATTTTTGAAGGCGAGCAAATAAGAAGAAAAGCTGGTAAAACGGCTGGTAAATAAGAAGTTTTAAAGTACAGGTTTTCTACAATGAGCCTACAGAGAGTATTAGCAAAAAGATTAGAGCGCAGAAAGAAGCGAGTTAGGGGTAAGATCAAAGGTACCCCGCAAAAACCTCGCCTTACTGTCAGCCGCACAAACAAACATATCTATGTGCAAATCATAGATGATGTAAACGGTGTGACGCTTGCCCAAGCTTCTGATATAGACAAAGATCTAAAATCAAGCGTTTCCGGTAATAAAACCGAAAAAGCAAAAGCTATTGGAAAAGCATTAGCAGAGCGTGCTAATCAAAAAAACATAGATAGCGTCGTTTTTGATAGAAACGGCCTATTATATCACGGCAGAATCAAAGAGATGGCTGATGCCGCTCGAGAAGCTGGACTTAAATTCTAAAACAACCTTTCGGAGTCAATCAAATTGAGCGTAAAAGCAGCAGATCTTGATCTAAAAGACAAGTTGGTATATGTAGGCCGTACTGCGAAAGTAGTGAAAGGTGGTCGTAGATTTAACTTTTCGGCGATCGTAGTGGTAGGCGATGGTAACGGCCATGTAGGCTACGGCCTAGGTAAAGCAGGCGAAGTAGTTGACGCAGTGTCAAAAGCTACAGATGCAGCCAAGAAGAATATAGTACGGGTAAGCCTTTACAAAAATACAATACCCCACAATGTAGTCGGTAGGTACGGAGCGGCAAAAGTATTACTGCGCCCTGCAACGCCAGGTACTGGTGTTATTGCCGCAGGTGGAGTTCGTGCCGTGCTAGAACTTTGTGGTGTGCAGGATGTACTTACAAAATCAATGGGTTCTTCAAACCCTCACAACACGGTTAAAGCTGCGATCCAAGGTTTAACCGAACTCGAAGATATCAACCAAGTGGCCATACGCCGCGGCATTTCTCCAGAAAAAGTACTTTTCGGATAATAATAGGCCGATAGAGAAAAAATGAAACAGCTAAAAGTCACTCAAAGAAAAAGTATAATAAAAACTCCCGAGAAACAAAAGAGAACCATAAAGGCTCTTGGTCTCGGTAGGCCAAATCATACTAATATCCTTCCAGATAATCAGCAGACTCGCGGAATGATAGAAGTTGTTAAACACCTCGTAGAAGTCACGGAAGCCTAAGGGCGGTATTTTTACTAGCGAAGCAAAAAAGTATAAGATATGAAACACGTTGGAAATATTCAGCCGGCATCCGGATCAAAACAATCCAAGAAAAGAATTGGCCGTGGACCGGGTTCTGGACATGGCGGAACTTCTACCCGAGGTCACAAAGGTCAGAAGTCAAGATCAGGTGCTACTATAGCTATGTATTTTGAAGGTGGCCAAATGCCACTTAACAGAAGAGTACCTAAATTCGGATTTAAGAACATAAATCGAAAAGAGTACACTGTAGTCAATGTAGGTGATCTTCAAAAATCTATAGATGAGAACAAACTCCAAGGCACTGATGTTACCTTACAACATCTTTTAGATCTTGGGCTCGTAAGAAACTCTAAATCCCCTGTCAAGATTCTAGGTGACGGAGAAATATCTTCAGCACTGAATATCACTGCCGATAAATTTACTGGTTCGGCAAAGGAAAAAATCGAAGCAGCTGGGGGAACGGTTAACGTCAATGGCTAATTTTACAAATACTTTTCAGAATATCTTCAAGATACCGGAACTAAAAAGCAGGATAATGTTTACCCTGCTTGTTCTGCTTGTAGTAAGAATAGGCGCTCATATATCGGTTCCAGGTGTTGATCTGGATCTGATAATGAACGCTGATCCAGCTGCATCAGGAAATGACGGTCTTTTAGGTTTCTTCGATATTTTTGTTGGCGGCGCACTTTCAAACGCTGCTATTTTTGCGTTAGGTATAATGCCTTATATCACCGCCACTATCATATTCCAGCTTGCTGGTATAGTGATGCCACAGATCCAGAAATTACAGCGTGAGGGCGAAGACGGACGTCGAAAGCTAAATCAGTATTCACGTGTAGCAACGGTAATAATAGCGGGTTTGCAATCGATATTCATATCACAGCAAATAGCCGGTACAGAGATCGGCGGTTTGCCGATTGTTACCGAGCCTTCTTTTTTATTCTACATTACTGCGATCTTCCTGATGACTTCAGGTACTGTATTGCTTATGTGGTTAGGTGAGCAGATTACGGAGCGCGGTATCGGAAACGGTATTTCCCTGATAATATTCATTGGTATCATAGCGGCACTACCTTCTGCGGCAATGGCTGAATTTACTACGGCATTCCAAGGCGCGGATAACATACTGCAACCTATTCTGAAAGAACTTGTTGTGTTCGGTGCATTGATAGCAGTAATCGCAGCAGTGATACTGGTAACTCAGGGTGCCAGAAGGATACCAGTTCAGTATGCTAAGCGCCAGATCGGTCGCAAAGTATATGGCGGGCAAACGAATTATATCCCTTTAAGAGTAAATACTGCAGGTGTGATGCCTATCATTTTTGCACAGGCATTGATGTTCGTACCTCAGACATTAGCTGGCTTCTTTAGCGACAGTGATGGTATGGCTTCCTTTGCGGAATGGTTCGCTTATGATTCGGCAGTATATGCTATAACAATGTTCCTTTTAGTTGTCTTCTTCACATATTTCTACACAGCTATTATCTTTAATCCAAAAGATATCGCTGATAACATGAAGAAGCAAGGTGGTTTCATTCCTGGTGTTAGGCCGGGCGCGCCAACAAAAGAGTATATCGATAAGATTTTGACGCGTATTACTTTGCCTGGATCGATATTTTTAGGTCTTGTAGCGATTCTACCCTCAATCATTTCGCCTATACTTAACGTAAACCCTTACTTTGCACCGTTCTTCGGTGGAACTTCGTTGCTTATCATAATCGGTGTAGCTTTGGATACGCTACAGCAAATCGAATCTCACCTGATGATGAGACATTATGATGGCTTTATGAAAACCGGTAAGATCAGAGGCCGAGTAGGCGCTCCGAACATGTAAAATGAGCAGAACGGAAACAAAAACTAATTATAGAACGTAAATCCTTAATGGCTCAAAAAAATATCATAAAAGTAGACGGTGTAATAGAGGAAACTCTACCAAATACACAGTTTATTGTGAAATTAGAAAACGAACACAAGATACTTGCCCATATTTCGGGTAAGATGAGAATGAACTATATCAAGATTCTCCAAGGTGATAAGGTTACAGTAGAAATGTCCCCTTATGATCTAAGCAAAGGTAGAATCGTTTACCGGTATAAATAAATCGGCTAGAAGAAATGAAAGTACAAGCTTCTGTAAAGAAAAGATCGCCTGAGGACAAGATAGTACGTCGCAAAGGCCGTGTATATGTTATCAACAAGAAAAACCCCCGCAATAAACAGCGTCAGGGTTAATCAAACGGAGATTTAGATTTGGCACGTATCGCAGGCGTTGACCTACCTAAAAATAAAAGAGGTATCGTAGCTCTTACCTATATCTTCGGTATAGGTGATACTACATCCGAAAAAATTTTCGACAACACAGGTATCGATAGAACCAAGCGTGTTAACGAATGGACAGATGATGAAGTAGCAACTCTACGTTCGCAGATTGATGATCTGACTGTAGAGGGTGAACTTCGTTCCTCTGTATCTATGAATATCAAAAGACTTATGGATATAGCCTGCTACAGAGGGCTTCGCCATAGAAGAGGTCTTCCTGCAAGAGGTCAGAGAACACGTACCAACGCTCGTACGAGAAAAGGTAAACGTAAGACTATCGCAGGTAAGAAGAAAGTAACTAAGTAATTTAACCATTCAAAAGCTAACGGACTAATCGTGGCAAAGAAAAGAATAAAAAAGAAAAGCGTCTCGGACGTTCACGGTAAAGCTTTTGTTAAGGCTACGTTCAATAACGTTATTGTTACCGTAAGCGATACCTATGGCAATACGCTGTCATGGTCATCATCCGGTAAGAACGGCTTTAAAGGGTCAAAAAAATCTACACCTTACGCAGCTCAGATTGCGGCAGAGAAAGCTGGTAAAGAAGCTTTTGATATGGGTCTGAGAAAAGTGGACGTTGTTGTAAAAGGTCCTGGGTCAGGTAGAGATGCTGCTATAAGAGCACTTACAGTTGCTGGTTTAGAAGTTAATTCCATCTTGGATCGTACTCCTATACCACACAACGGATGCCGCCCTCCGAAAAGAAGAAGAGTTTAAAACAACCAAATATAGGTCCCAATATCTATGAACACCCAAATCCAAATGCCTGAAAAGGTAAACGTAGAAAAGGGTTCTGAAACTAACTACGGGCGTTATACTTTGCAGCCTCTTGAGCAAGGTTACGGGGTAACTCTCGGTAACGCGATGAGAAGGGTTCTGCTTTCATCGATCCCCGGATCCGCTATCATCGGTGTTAAGATCTCTGATGTATTGCACGAGTTCCAAACTATATCTGGTGTTGTTGAAGATGTTGCTTCTATTATCTTAAATTTAAAGCAAGTAAGACTTCGCCAGACAGATAAAGAAAGCAATAGAGTAGCTTTTACAGTTAAAGGCCCAAAGACTTTCACCGCAGCTGATATTAACGAAGCATCAAGCGGTGTTGAAGTAATGAATCCCGATCAGCATATAGCTGAGATAACCGAAGACGTTGAGTTCGAAGTTGAGCTTAGATTAGGCGACGGTAAAGGTTATGTACCTTCAGAGGAGCATCAGATCACTGACTTCCCCGTTGGAATGCTACCGATCGATACTATCTTTACGCCGATTAAGAATGTAATTTACAAAGTTGAGCCTTTCCGTGTAGGGCAAAAAACCGACTACGAAAAGCTGGTTCTAGAAATTCAAACAGACGGAACCGTAGGCGTAAGAGAGTCTGTTCACTTTGCTTCTAAAATATTGAACGAACACTTTAAGTTGTTCTATAGTGTAGCAGAAGCTACTACGATCTCTAAAGAGGCTGAAACTTCTCCAGAGGATTCTCAGAAAGAAGTTGAAAGACAAAGAATTAAAAAAATACTTGTAACCCCTGTAGAGGAACTTGAACTCTCCGTAAGAGCCCACAACTGCCTCAAAGCTGCGGAAATTCGCACTATGGGCGAGCTTGTTAAACTTGAAGAGAGCGAGCTGTTGAAATTCAGGAATTTTGGTAAGAAATCTCTTACAGAAATCGGTGATATAGTACAGCAGTCAGGTCTCGAATTCGGTATGAACGTAGATTATTATCTTAAAGATGATAAACCTACGGCACCTTACCTACAGTAATAAGTAAATTTATAATCACTTCTGATTCCGTAACCATACAGAACACCGGTCAGAAGGCATCCCAAAAAATAGATGAGACACAGAAAAGTCGGCAGGAAATTAGGTAGAACCTCCAGCCACAAGAAAGCCTTAATGCGTACGCTTGCTTCTGAGCTTTTTGAACACAAAAGAGTTCATACAACTCTTGCCAAAGCAAAAGAGTTAAGGCCTTACTCAGAAAAGATAATAACAAGAGCTAAAAAAGCTTTATCCAGAGAACAGCAAGGCAAACTGCCAGAAGGTTCAAGTATCGATGTTCACAGCCGTCGTGAGGTTTATAAGAACATTAAGAAAAAACATGTACTTGAGCTACTGTTCGATGAGATCGCACCAGCGGTAATGGATAGAAACGGTGGTTACACTCGAGTCGTAAAAACCGGCCGTAGAAGAGGTGATGGAGCCGAGACAGCTCTTATTGAACTTGTTGACTGGAATATGGAACAAGAAAGTTCATTCAAACGCAAGAAGTTCAACAAGCCATCTACCGGAAAAAAAACACAAGTAGATAACTCAGCACCTGATGACAATGTTGTAACACCTGCGTCTATGTCAGATACGACAGATTCCAAAGACAATTCCGCTAGCGAAGCCAACAAGGTAGATTCAGCTGCGGTAAGTGATAACCCCACAGATACTACAGGTATTACTTCTGATGCCGTTGACACGGCAGAATCATCTGACGTTGATTCAAGTGAAGTTATAGATAATGTTACTGGTGAGACAGAAGGTGAAGTTACTGAAGTAGAAACTCCTGAAGTTGATTCGGTTGAGCCCGTTGGTACTTCGAACGAGTCAGATTTCAAAGAAGTAATAGCTGCCAATGATGTAGAAGAAGATGCTCCTGCTGATCCTACACCTGAAAACAATGAGAAAAACGATGACGGCCAAGACGAAGACAAACAACAAAGCTGATATCATCAAATAACTTTTTAATTAAGCCTAGCCCAGAGATGAGCTGGGCTTTTTTATATGATACAACTCCAAAACATATCGAAGACATATAACACTAAGGATGGAAAGTCACAGACTGTTTTCAGCTCAGCATCAGCTAATATACCTGAAGGGGAGGTAAGCTTTATCATAGGCGCATCTGGCTCTGGTAAAAGTACACTCCTCAATATATTAGGTACTGTTGATACACCTGACTCAGGCGAAATCATTTATGGTGGTATGGAAACGCGGTTGAGCGGCATAAGTAAACCTTCGGAATTCCGCAACCTCAATATAGGTTTCATATTTCAGTCCCATAACCTTCTGCCTGAGTTCACTGTAGCGGAGAATATTTATTTACCCGCTATGATCAAAGGTACAAGTAAACCTGATTATATCGATGAGGCTAACAAACTGTTGAATGTTTGCGGTATAACAGAACTAAAGGACAAATATCCTAATCAGATCTCTGGTGGGGAAGCCCAGCGAGCAGCCATCTGTAGAGCATTGATTAACAATCCTGGGTTGGTATTAGCCGATGAGCCAACAGGTAATTTAGATAAAGAGAACAGTAAGATCATACTCGATCTACTGTTATCCCTTTCTAAAGAGAAAGAGGTTACGACCATAATGGCAACCCATGCCTTTCAGATGACCGATAATGCAGATAATGTATATGTAGTAGAATCCGAAAAGATAGGTAGAAAATAAAAAAACCTATCGCTGGTGGCAATAGGTTTTGTAATCCTGATTATCGAAAGAAGGAATGAATTAATCTTCGTTACTGATTACCCAAACCTTTAGTTTAGTTGTAACATCACGGTGCAGCTTCACCAATACCTCAAAAATACCGAGAGATTTGATAGCATCTGGTATAGTGATATCTTTTCTGTCGATATCGTGTCCCATTATTGAAAGCTCTTGAGCTATCATCTGCGGTGTAACCGAGCCGAACAGCCTGCCTTCTTCACCGACTTTCATTGCTATAGTCACTTGAAGATCATCGAATTTAGAAGCAACTTCTTCAGCCGCGGCTTTTTGCTCAGCCATCTTCTTTTCATAATGAACTTTTTCTCTTTCCAGCTTTTTAAGTGCTGATTCGGACGCAAAATATGCCATACCTTTGGGTATCAGGTAATTCCTGGCATATCCGTCCTTAACTTTTACTACCTCGCCCATATCGCCGAGGTTCTCTACTTCTTGTCTTAGAATGATTTCCATTTTAAAGTCTCTTGTAAGGATATAGGGGGTTTTTAGTTAAATTCTTTTTCTTCTTCTTCTCTGGCGGCTTCCGCTTCTGCTTTCTTGATCTCACGCTCTTTCCTGTACTGAATCATCTGATCGCTCAGCTGAAGCGTAAGGTGACGCATTATAGATTCGTCAAGTACCAAAAATCTTTCGAAGTCTGGTATTTTTGCAGGGTCTGCAGTAAAAATCAGGTGTGTATAGAAACCGTTGAATTTTTTATTGATAGGGTAAGCAAGTCTCTTGCGACCCCATTTATTGGTCTCAAGTATCTCAGCTCCGTTATCTTTTAGATAAGTGCTGATTTTATCGTGTATCTGCTCAATTTCAGCGTCTTCAAGTGCTGCATTGATTATGTACGTGGTCTCGTACTTTCTAGTCATCTTAATTTCCTAAAAACGTGGTTTGAACACCCAAGTAACTTATCCAACTTGGGATTTTTAGATGACTTCAAATATAGGCATAATTACCTTAACCGCAAAAATCTCTTCTTGATATATGTTTTATTCTATAACAAACTCAACTCTTCTGTTCATTGCTCTGCCTTCTGGCGTATCGTTACCAGATACTGGTGAATCTTTACCCATGCCTATAGCTAGGATACGGTCATCGGTTATCCCTTTATTTACCAGAAAGCTCTTAACGGCTTCGGCTCTTTCTTCTGATACGACTTTATTTCGTGTATCAGTGCCTACGTTGTCGGTATGGCCGATTACTTTAATGTTTATCTCTTTGTTGTTTTTCAAAAAATCCGCTACTCTTGTAAGTTCTAAAGCCGAAGTCTTCAAAAGCTTGCTTTCTCCGAAATCGAAAAAGATATTGTTTAAAGTAATCGTAGCGCCTTTCTTGATCTTTACTAGTTTTAAATCAATAGTCTTGCCTTCGGTGATTAAAATACTGTCTATAATCCCGATCTCGAGATTCTTGTTTATAGGGAAGTATCCATTAGCCTCAGCCCTTATACCGTAAGTTCTGTTGGGGAGTAGTACCACAGAGTATTCACCGCTTTCAGAGTTAGTATTGGCCACCCCCATTTTTTCCCCAGTAGAAATATCTTCATAGATCACGGTGGCGGCTACAGGCGAGCTCTCTTCAGAGTCCGTTACCACACCACTAACCTGGACAACTTCTTGTTTCATTACCCCTTCAGGGATAGCTACTCTAAAGATGTCTTCTTTACCGTAGCCGCTTTTCATTGATACATAATAACCGTTTACCCCGTCCAGCGGTATGGTAAAATAGGAATCCCATGTCTCGGAATTTATACCAGGCCCTACATTCTGCGGCTCCGCCCAACTATGGAATGAGTCTTTTTTGTAAGATCTGAATATATCCATACTACCATACCCCGGCCAGCCGGCACTGCTGAAGTATAACGTCTGCCCATCGGCGGTAAGAAATGGCGCGCCTTCTTTGGAAGCTGTATTGATATCAGGCCCTAGATTCTCAGGCTTGCTCCATCTTCCGTCATCCAGCTTCTCGGAGACATAAATATCTATATCACCGTATGAGTTACCGTCATCGATAGCACTGAAAAGATAAAGCCCGTCATAAGATATATAGAATGATGATTCCTGGGCTTTATTTACAAAATCCACTATCTCAAGCTCTTGTGGAAATTGCCACTTATCGCCAGACTTCATAGAATATGATAGCCCTCGGCTCATAGTCCCGTCTTCATTATAAACATTGCCGAGTAACAGAGTGTTTTGGTCCTGGGTTAAAGCGATAGCATAGTTGGAATGTTCGTTGTTCAGTTCAGAGACCAACTTCGGCGATGTAAATCGGCCTATATTATTTCGTTCGCTTACCCAGATATCCTCGAGCTTCGCTTTTCCGGTGTTTGAGGGGTGGTACTTGCGTGTAAAATACAGTTTGTTACCATCAGAGCTTATTATAGGTGCCAGCTCACTATATGGGGAGTTTACTTGATCGCTTAAAAGCTCGCCCTTAAAGCCCGAAAGCAATTGAGAGTTATTGATCGTATATCCAGCTTCTATCTTCGAGGGACTTATCCCGACCGCATCAATAGCGTTATAGCCGTTTACTTTGTTTGTTGAGGATTCTATTCGGATTGAGGATAATCCACCGCTAAGTTTACTTGTATCCACTTCTATGGATAAGATTTCCGCCTGGCTCTGATAAAAGTAATTTACTTTACTCTTATAGATTGTATCGCTTATGCCTTCGGTTGATTGATAGATAACAAATTTGATAGCCCCTGGGTTCTGGCTCTGATAGATATGAACCGAGCCGGGTTTGATTTCAGCTGGGAAAGATACTTCTATATACTCTAAGCCATAACTTTTGGGCTCGGATGGATACCAGGAAGTACTGATAATATTCTGTTTTGGGGTTGAGGAGGGTTTGCCCAGTATTTGATAGGCACTTCCTATCTTATCTGTGAACTGGGTTGAATAAGAAACAACCTCATCTGCCCAGATTATCTTTTGGCTAAATAATTCATAAGCAGAACCAAAACCGGCTAACAATATCGAAAATAAAATTAATCTCATATCGCAAAATTACGAAAAGATAATGCAGAAAGGTTTACCACATCTCAGAAGTAGTGTTTCGCGACATCAGATCCCGTATGCCATCCATGATAACTTCTTTAGGTTGTTCGCCGCCAAATATGATCCTGTGAACATTATGACATATCGGCATCTCTACTTCATACTTTTCAGCGAGCCCTATGGCAGATCGGCTCGTTGCTACACCCTCGGCTACCATCAGCATTTCATTTTTGATCTGCTCTACCTTCTGCCCTTTGGCCAGTCTGTTCCCGAACTGCCAGTTGCGGCTGTGCTGGCTCATACAGGTAACAATAAGGTCGCCTATACCGGTAAGCCCTTGGAAAGTGAGCGGGTTTGCACCCATCGCTACGCCTAATCGGGAAATCTCCGCGAGCCCTCGGGTGATAAGTGCGGCCTTAGCGTTCTCCCCGTAATTAAAGCCATCCAAAATGCCAGCGGCAAGCGCGATTACATTTTTCATCGCTCCGCCGATCTCTGCCCCTGTCACATCTGCCGAGTGGTAAACTCGCATATAGTTGCCCGAAAGTGCGTTCATTATGAATTCCGATAGGTCGTCATTATGGCTTGAGCACACAACAGTGGTCAGATCTTTGTTAAGCAATAACTCCGCATGGCTGGGGCCAGCCAGATGTGCATAGTGACTTTCATCTACCCCAAACTCTTCTTTGAAGATTGAAGAGATCAATCTCAGGCTACCGTTTTCCACACCCTTGGAGCCGTTCACTATATATTTGCCATCCAAACTTATTTGTTGATCACTATAGTAGGGTGAGATATATTGGGTAGGGATACAGTTGACAATTACATCACGCCCATCTAATTTACTGTTTTCAGTTGTAGCTTTTAGATTTTTAGATAAATCAAAACCGCTTAGGTATTTGTGGTTTTCTTGTTTATCATTGACTGTATTGGCTACGTCATCTTCATGAGTGAAGATAATGGTATCATATCCGTTTCTCGAAAACTCATTTGCTACTGCCGTCCCCCAGGAACCGATACCTATAACCGCTATTTTCCTTACAGAACCAAAATCAATCATTCTTGTTTCCTTTAAGCCATGGCAAACTGAACCTGTTCTCGTTTCCTTTTAGCAGTCTCGAGATATTCCTGCGGTGTGTGATCAAAACCAGAACACTGATAGCAGTGAAAAAGGGTAACAGAACCAAAAAACCTTCCACGCCGTTATCAATTAAATAATTTCTGACAAGCAGGCTGACCGTTATCGTTACGGCTGCCAGTATGGAACCTAGCGATACAATACCAGTCGATAAAAAAGCTATCAGAAAAACACCGAGCGCCGGTAGAGTATCATTGGGCGATATAGCTATAAGCATTCCAGCAAGTGTATTTATTCCCTTACCACCTTTGAAACCCGAAAACAGTGGGAATATATGCCCTGTCACGCTCGAAATGCCGGCTAGAAGCTGATACAATATGCTTTCAGATCCAAATAGCCAAATAGCTATCATAACTGGCAAAACGCCCTTTAAGATATCAGCTATCTGCACTATGATACCCCATTTACGGCCAAGTACGCGGAACACGTTCGTGCTACCCATGTTGCCGCTTCCTTTGGTACGGATATCAAAACCGAAAAACAACCTGCTGATTATAACACCAGAAGGTACCGAACCGATCAGATATGAGATAACGAGAAGAATTACCAGTTGGAAAGTGATATCCATCGGTTAGCAGTATAGAATTTTTAACAAGCCGCCAAAAAAGCTACGAGTTCATATTTGTAAAGTAATATAAAGTTATCCCTACGGCGATGGAAACGTTTAGAGATTCAGTTTGGCCAAGGCCCTTGATCTCGAACTCATCGTCCAGAACTGCATTTACTTCATCTGATATGCCTTTACTTTCGCTACCGAAAACTAACCCGAATTCTTTATTTTCAGGTTTGAAGCTGATAAGCTGGTTTTCAGAACCAAGACAGGCCCCGTATTTCTTTATGCCACCAAAGTTCTCTTTTAGGTAGCCAGCCAAATCATCGACATACTTGAGCTTACTAAAAAATATAGAACCCATAGATGACCGTACCGCCTTAGGGCCATAGTAATCAGCGGATCCGCCGCCGACTATAACCTGTTTGATGCCGAACCACTCTGCCGTACGGATTATCGTACCTACGTTGCCGGGGTCCTGAAGGCCGTCCAGTGCTATAAAAGGTTTATCAAAATCCATATCGGATTCTTTTTTGTTCACTACCGCGAATATCGACTGAG
This sequence comes from uncultured Hyphomicrobiales bacterium, assembly GCA_964462685.1. Classification (GTDB taxonomy): domain Bacteria; phylum Bacteroidota; class Ignavibacteria; order Kapaibacteriales; family UBA2268; genus CAYWYR01. The sequence goes on from CAYWYR010000011.1 coordinate 80,060, forward strand.
GAGACTTGGCATTAGTCATTTGATCGAACTGGTGCTTGGGCGCTGAATATATCGGAACGCCCTTCTCATGGAACTGGTCGGTAAGCTCGATTATCGATTGTGATGAAGAATCCCTCGTTACTATGAGCTCTGGTATGAACTCACTGCGTAGTAATTCTTGGCATAGCTTCTCGCCCTCCGCGATGAATAGGAAGTTCTGATCTCGGTGCTGCCGTTGGTGCAGGGATCGTATAAGTTTTTTAAGTCTTTGAGAAATGGGTATTGCGTAATGCATTTAACTCGAAAGTAGTTAATTTTGAACCGTCAAATACAGACTGATTGGCAAATTTAATAAATATAGTTTACTATGCTATGTTTTTTGCTATCTATGTTGATATATTTCAAAGATTTACCGTTTCTGAAACAAAAAATGAACGTTTATGAATATCTGTATAACTGGCGGGGCGGGCTTTATAGGCTCCCATACCGCGGACAAACTTATCGAACTCGGACACAATGTTGTGATTGTTGACAACCTTGTAACCGGATTCGAGAAAAACCTTAATCCAAAAGCGAAATTTGTCAATCTTGATATTCGTAGCAAAGATATACATGCCCTTTTCGAAAAAGAAAAATTCGATATCGTTTTTCACCTTGCCGCTCAAATGAATGTAAGGGTGTCGGTTGATGATCCTACCTATGATTCTGATAATAATATCACTGGGTCATTGAATTTATATGAGGCCGCTAAAAAGTCAGGTGTCAAAAAAGTGATATTCGCCTCGTCGGGGGGCACTGTCTATGGTGAACAGGATTACCACCCCTGCGACGAGGATCACCCCCTAAGGCCCATCTCACCTTACGGCATTGGTAAAATGGTTAACGAAAAATATCTCTATTACTACAGAGAGGTATTTGGGCTGGATTACGCCGCACTCAGATACGGTAATGTATATGGACCACGCCAGAATCCCCACGGTGAGGCAGGAGTAGTAGCTATCTTTACCGAAAGGCTTATTAAAGGCGACCAAGCCGTCATAAACGGTGACGGGCTTATAACACGTGATTACATCTATATAGATGATGTAGTGGCCGCGAATATCAAGGCTATGCAAGATGGTGTATCAGGAAGCTTTAACGTCACAACGGGCAAGGAAACCGACGTAAACTATATTTTTAGAGCACTTAAAGCAATTACCGCTTCTGATATGGAGGAAAAACACGGGTCTGCTAAAAAAGGCGAGCAGAGAAGAGCCTGCTGCTCCCCTGCAAAACTTAAAGCCCATGGCTGGATACCACAAATGGAATTCGATGAAGGACTTGAAAAAACAGTTGAATGGTTCAAGTTAAACAAGTAGGTGTATAGAATTGGCAGTCTCCAATATAATAAGTGTCTTCAGATTGTTACTTGCTTTTCCGCTCGCCTATGCTGTATATGAAAATGAACATTTACTTGTAGCAATACTCGGTATATTGGTTTTCGTGTCGGATTATGCCGACGGTTACGTAGCCCGCCGTAAAAACGAAGTGACCGAGCTAGGCAAAGTTATAGACCCCGTAGCAGATAAAGTAGTAGTATTAGGGGTTGTTTTCGCCTTGATGCTAAGCGGGAAATCACCTATCTGGTTTGTGACCGCTGTTGTGGTAAGGGATTTTATCATACTCGCAGCTAGCCTTGTGCTTAGGAAAAAGCTCAAAGGCTATAGCCTGCCTTCCAATATACTCGGCAAACTGACAATCAACATACTCGCTGGTATCTTCCTATTCCAATACCTTGAAATTGTCCATGCTTATGACTACGGTTCCGTGATCGGGATGATTTTCCTTACTGCATCACTGATGGTTTATACTCTACGAGCAGTCCAATTCCTTGGTAAAAAAAACAAAGCTTGATAAAATACCTGCCCTCCCTGGATCATTGCTTCTACATGTCACACTGAGCCTGTCGAAGTGTAAGACATGCCCCCGCCGTAATTCCTAGAGGCACAGCCCGAGGAATCCAGTGTTTCAACAAATTATATGTCACCTCTTTGCGTTTATACCAAAGATCATAGCAAGGGAGTATGGAATGGCATTAAAAGAAGAATCTGATTTATGCATTCTCCGAAAAAAATGGGGACGAGGGTTCAGATACTTGGATGAGGACGGCAGAAAAATAGAAGACAAAAAGGCATTATCAAGAATTCAGAATCTGGCTATCCCCCCGATTTGGGATGAAGTAATGATCTGCGGCAGTGGTAACGGAAAAATACAAGCAACCGGTATTGACCCTAAAGGCAGAAAACAGTATATCTACCATCAGGACTGGATAAAACAGTCCCAAGCCGAAAAGTTTGCCGAGCTCAAGAGATTCGGCAAACTATTGCCTGCTATGCGGAGTAAATGTCATGCAATAATTGAGGATAAAAACTACTCCTGGGAATATATCATGGCTCTTCTGGTTCTCATACTTGATGAAACCGGTATTAGGATTGGTAACAAACATTACCTCAATCAAAACAAAACCCACGGCCTTACAAGCCTTCGGCGGAAACATTTATCAATCGATAAAGAACATCTAATATTTAATTATAAAGGTAAAAGCAACAAAAACAGGGAAGTGGATATTGATGACGAAGAACTTATACAACATATAAAACAAGCTGCCGAGCAGCCAGGTTATCATATCTTCAGATATAAAGATCATTCCGGCACTTGGCATCCAGTAGATTCAAGCGATGTAAACGAGTTTATTTCAGAAAATATGAGTGGCTTTACTAGTAAGTACTTTCGCACATGGGTAGCCAACAGGCTTGCTATTGAATTATGGCCCGTTGCGATACAAAAAAAAGAAGAGAGTAAAAAAGAGCTGAAAAATATTCTTATAGAAATGGTAGCCAAGGAACTAGGTAATACTCCAGCCATCTGCAGCGAGTACTATTTGCATCCTAATGTGCTTAACCTGATTAAAAATAAGAGACTCCCGATAATAGAAACCAAAAACAACTCGGATACACAGGAAATCCATAACCAAACCGAAAAGATCCTATTGGATGCTATATAAAAAAAGCCGATTGAGTTTTATACCCAACCGGCTTGCAAAATATCTGGTCTGATAAAAGCTTACTGAGGGAACACTTCGATAAGCTCTACATCAAAGATAAGTGTTTCGTTCGGGCCGATATTTTGACCTGCGCCACGCTCACCATACGCTAACTCCGAAGGTATGTAAAGTGTATATTTCGCGCCTTCTTTCATAAGCTGCAGGCCTTCTGTCCAGCCTGGTATTACGCCGTTTAATGCAAACTCAATAGGTTCGCCGCGCTCTACTGAACTGTCAAATACAGTTCCGTCAAGTAATTTACCGGTGTAGTGTACTTTTACCCTGTCATTATTATCAGGCTGAGCACCAGTTCCAGCTTCTACCACTTTGTACTGAAGGCCAGACTCAGTTACCATTACCCCTGGCTCTTCTTTGTTTTGAGCTAAGAATTCTTGGCCTTTTACAAGATTGCCAGTTTTAGCCGCTTCCATCTGCTGCATTTGCTTTTCTTGCATAAACTGTTGGAATCGCATCATTACTACTTGCTGTACGGAATCAGAGAACATTGACTCTCCACCGTTTTTCAGGTCTTCAAAACCCTTCATGAAGATATCAGTATTGATCTCAAGAGAGTCACGACCGATATTTTTACCAATGTCAGCTCCGATTACATAAGATACAGTATCCATGAACGTTGTCATTTCTGCACTGCCGCCTTTTTGCGCAGTTGAATCTTCGCATGCCATCAGCATAACGAAGGCAAGTATAGTTAAGGAAATTTTAGTCATTAGACTCATTATATTGTTCGAAAAAAAGTTGTTAGTAGCCATCAGGGGGTCACATCCTAAGATTATTTAATTTTGTTGTGCACGTATGTGGCACACAAATTAATACAATAAACCGAAATACAATATCCCACTCTTTCAGCAGTGGCTAAAATTGAATATCACAAACGGAATCTCGTAATGAAATTAATCGAAGGGCAGATGAACGCCAAAGGACTTAAAATCGGGCTGATAGCCACCAGATGGAACGATTTTATCGTATCCAGGTTGCAGGCAGGCGCCGTGGATGCATTTGTCAGGCATGGTGGAAATAATGAAGATATCGACTTGGTAATGTGCCCAGGCGCTTTTGAAATACCTGTTGTTGCCAAAAAAATGGCTGTCAGCGGTAAATACGACGCCATCATAGCACTCGGAGCAGTTATCCGAGGTGCTACCCCCCATTTTGATATTGTCGCCAACAACTCAGCCTCTGGCTTAAATTCAATAGCCATTGAAACAGGAGTGCCGTGTATCAACGGTATCCTTACCACAGATACTATTGAGCAGGCCATTGAAAGAGCTGGTACAAAAGCTGGCAACAAGGGTTACGAATGTGCTACGGCAGCTATTGAAACTGCTTCACTCCTAAAAAATCTATAAGCCTTTTCTATTTTATAGCTTCATTGAGTTAAAATAGAGCTAGGCTAAGACTTTTTCTCTTCTAATGTGTCTTTATAATATAAGGCGGTATGTAACCATATCGCTTTATAATCCATCTTATATAAACGAACCTTTGTAAACTTGCATAATATCTCCAATGATGAAAATACTTTTACTGCTTCCTTTATTTTGTATTCTACTATCTGAACTCAGAGCATCAGATTTCTATGTAAATTTCGAATCCGAGAAAAATAAAGACCTATTTGTTGCCGAGTTTGAAGAGAAGTTTGGTTTTGAGCCGAGTATGCTAAGTCTATACAGTAAAGAATCTCATAATTATAGCCTAAAGACTAAGAATAGTAATTCTCCAAACCCCAGGTTGACTTTAAATAAGCTTAACGGTAACACCACCAACAGGACTTTCACAGAAACCGAATTATTTTTGCTTAATACGTACAGATTAGCTTTTCCAGAAGATGGGTCTGATAAGCTGACCTTTAAAACTATAGATATTTTCCTGAAAAACAGCCAATATGTTTCCTATGCAGAGCCCTGCCCTGTATTCGAAAAACATTGTGCTGATTATGATGACCCTTTGGCAAGCAGCCAAGCTCTATTAGATATTATCCAGCTATGCGAAGCTGCCGGAATTGAACAAGGCGACGAGAATATTGTCATCGCCTTATCCGACGACGGATTAAACTATGACCATGAAGATGTAATCGACGGGTTATGGACCAATAATGGAGAAATAGTAGATGGTATCGATAACGATAACAACGGCTACATAGATGATTATCAAGGCTACAGCTTTTATGAAGATAGGGGAGGGCATCATGATGTTTTTGCCGAAGCTACCCACGGATCAATGGTTGGTGGTATCTTTGCTGCCAGACCTGGAAACGGTACGGGCATTATTGGCACTGGTTTAAACTCCAGCATCTTCCCTATAAGGGTATCACCGGATACATCTACCGGCCCTATACGCTTTGGGTATGAATCAATAATATACGCTGCTGTTATGGGTTTTGATGTGATTAACTGCAGTTGGGGCGGCACAAGAAACGAAACCGAAATAGGCCGGTATATAACTCGCCTTGCCAATGAAAGAAACCTGACTATTGTATCTTCGGCTGGCAACAGGAAATTTCAAAATGACAATATTCACAGATATACTAATCAGCTGCCAAGCCTATATGAAGGGGTTATAGCTGTAGGGCAAATGAACGAACTTGGCAATATAAGTAATACTACGAATATCGGTTCAGCGGTGGATATATATGCTCCAGGTCTTGGCAATCTTACTATATCCCATACTAATGACGGCGCTTATGCTAGTGCTGAAAACGGGACTAGCTTTTCGGCCCCAGTTGTAGCAGGCGTTGTTGGCCTAATCAAATCTCGCTATCCAGGACTGTCCAACTTTCAGATAGAAAGCCATCTGAAAAATACAGCGGATAATCCAGAGCAAAGCTTACAAGAGTTTGCCAATTTAGAACCTCAGAGGGTAAACGCTTACCGTGCCGTATCAGAAGACCCTTTCGATAAACCTGGTATAAGAGTGCTAACCTATGAGTACAGAGATATGGAAGGCAATGAAGTTTTCGATCCTGATACAGATAAACCTTACCAGCTGGTGCTTACTGTGAGAAACGAACTTGGGGATGCTGCCAACCTATCAGCAGAGCTTTTGCCGGTTTTCGGCACAACTTTCATCGAACCAAACGATAAGCTCCAAATAATAAACAGCATAGATAACCTAAGTGAAATAAACAGCGGAGCCCTAGCCGAACTATCTTTTGAGGTTATCATAAGGCATAAGAACTATGAAAAAATCCTACTCAATCTAGTATTATCTACTGATGATCACAGGCAGGCGAGACTTGTCGAGATTCACAATTCAAATAATATTTATGACTTCACCAACGGCGTAATAGGTGTATCGGTAGCTGAAAACGGACTCATAGGCTACACAACAAAGCCCTTGTTCTTTGAAACTCGAGATAATGAGTTTTTCGGTAAAGGGCTTTACCTTAATAATTTTGCAAGCCTTTTATACAATGGCTTTTTATTCGCTTTCGAAGAGGACAGAAGCATCGTAGCAACCGCTGGTACAGGATTAAGAGGGCAGTCCGAACTTGAAAGTATTGAAGGCTTTTCAGGTGGGGATAAAATGGTTGTCAAAACAGATAATGCCGGAGCCGGTATGGATCTGCAGATTAATACTCGCGTTCTGCCAAGCGACCCAGCCAATGGTTTCCTTGAGTTTAAGATATGGTCGGAAAATATGTACTTCGAACAGCTATTTGGGGCTGGGGTAGGTATGTATCTTGATATAGATTTAGCAAAAAACATGTCAATAGATGTTAATTTTAATGTAGTGGAAGATTCAAGGGCGGAGCTACCGATTGACCTGCAAAGGCCAGGCGTTGCTATGGCAACTGTATCAAGGCCCGATTCAGCACTATATTTTTCCTATGCCGTTCGAAGCGATGACGATAATGCTATAGCTCAGCTAAACGCCGCTACGATAAGTAATTTAGACGGGGACAGCGAAACTGATCTTCTGCGTGCAGCTACCAGCGGCGTTATGATCAACACTCCGCCACAGGGAGCTGATATAGCAACCGTACTCGGAATGAAATGGGAAGGCTTTTGGGAAGTAGGTGAGATAAATCTTTGCACAGTATGTATGGCTGGGGGTGAAACCAAGAAGGAATCAATAGATAGAGTAATCGACTGCCTGCAAAATTACTCTACTAGTGTAGAAAATGAGCTAGAAAAAGATAACAACCGATATCAAGAATTAATCTACTCTAAAGATGATATTATAGTATTATCACAAAATGAAAGCTCCGATATAATTGATATCCAAGGTAGGTTAATAGATTCATTCACCGGGGAATATAACCTTGATTTAATGAGTAACGGAGTGTATTTTTTGATTGTAAATCAAAACGAAGTGAGAAAATTCCTGCTTGTAGATTAATTGATACTTTTAGGTATCATTATCTCCAGTCTATAAAGCCAGTCATACTTTGCCTGCAATGTATCTTGTTTTGCTCTAGTATCAATAAATATATTTGAACTCAAACCTGAATCCGCAAAGGCTTGCTTTATAATATCTGGATACTGCTTTGTTCGCTGACTTTCCTTAGTCACAATGCCTACAGAGCTGGCTGCCATAAGTCTTCCGCCTATTAAATCTTTTATGTAGGGCAGAATATCCTCTTTCCGGAGATCATCACTCAGATAAACTTGGTATTTGTATCCATATTCTATTTCTTCAAAATCATATATCAGGTCAGTTCTGCGGTTAAGCGTTACAGTAAAGCCATCACTACCTATAAGCCTCTCATTGCCATCTGTGATTTTCGCAACGATTATAAGATCTGAATTGCTGCCATCAAAAATACTTTTAATATTTGGGATAGCATACTCTATAGGTGATTCAGGTGGGCGATTGCCAGCACCGATAAAACTTTTATCTGAATCAGCAATTTTGATTTCCCAGGAGTAATTCTTTTCAGCTTCATATTCCAAGCCGAAAGCCAGATTGCTTGGCTCAGAGCTGTACGTGGAATTTCGGATTTTGTATGTAAGGGGTAAATCTTTTTTTGTAAGAATCACTGGGTTCGGAAGACGGCTTTTTCCAGCTTCACCAATCATATATTCAATAGCAAAAAGCGATTCCAGATTAATATTCAAAGGGTATTGTACTTCTCGGCTTATCTGAAGGGATACCTCATTATACAGGTTTGTAATTCTTTTATCCAAATAATACTTCGTATTCTGCTTCGATTCAGTTTCTAGCTCATTTGGTAGATATGCGGTGATTTTGAGCGGCAAATGAGTTCTGTCATCAGAAATAGCATAGTCAGTTATAGCTTTTACAAGCATATTACTATTTTCGATATCGAAGAGTGATAAATCAAAACTGTCAGATTCAGGAGAGTCGCTGCTCAGCTCGGTAGGGAGAGGTATACTTATGTATTTATCTGTCCTTTTGATTGTTACCTTGCTTACATAACCTTTAAGTTCCAGATCAATACTTTCCGTAGGGGTGTCTTCAATCGATGCTTTAGCGAAATATATATCAGATCCGCCTTGCCCACCTGGCCGCTCCGAAACGAAATAAAGTGTACCATCTGCAGATACAAACGGATCATATTCATCATATTCCGAATTGACCTCCAAAGGGACAGGCCTACTCCAGATGCCATTATCGAGTATCGTGTAAAATAGATCCAAGCCACCTTGCCCTCCCAGCCCCTCACTCGCGAAAAAAAGTGTATCACCGCTGAAATGCGGCGAAGTCTCGCGGTATGGAGTATTGATCAGATCGAAATTATAAGCGCCTCCCATAGAGGGGTTGCCGCTTTCGTTAATCAACCATATATCTGTATCATTGGGATTATTATTTATACGGTTGCTGGTAAAAGCCAGTATCTGGTTAGCCCTGCTATAAGTAGGGTGGGAGCAATAACAGTCACATAAAAGAGAATCAATGAAATAAGCTTTTTGGTATGCGTTCCTAGAAAATCGGCTAAGCCCTATATTCATATAATCCTGCCTACTGCCATCCCTAAGCGAGCCTACTAGAAGATTGCCCCCAAACTCGGTGATATAATGAGCTTCGATTTGCGAAAAAGCGGTTGACCTTTCTTTTGATTCTTGTAAAGATCTTTTCAGGGAGTCATTAGAATAGAGTATTTTTTTCTCTGTGCCTTCTCTACTGAAATAGACCAAACTGTCCCTATGTATAAATGGCGCGTATTCGTCCTTGGGCGTATTTATACCAGCCAAAGGCTTTGGATCCTTCCAATCCCTGGATTCGCCGCTTTGGTTAATCAATGCTAGTAGAAGCCACAATGTGATTGACTTTAACGCATTAGGGCAGTATTTATATCTAGATAAAGAAATTGTCATTTTAGGATATACGCAGAACTATTTAAAGCGTTATAAACACGCAAGATTACAAAAGTAGTATTCTATCTTGATTTGATAGTCATATCCCTAATTTTGAGTATATGATAAATAATAACATGGTTGAAAATATGTCGGCAAATGCAGTTAATTGGGATTCTTTAGAATCAGACTTTGAAAAATACAAAGCGGAAAACCCCCAAGCACGTATTTATAATATTTCAAAAGCTTTGGAAGTGCCAGAAGCGGCTCTATTCTACAAAGGACTGGGCTTGAATGAAAGCTTACCTATAGCTTTGGAACCTAGTACCCTTATACCTCGCCTAAAGGAGCTCGGCATTGTAATGTCTATCGTTAGAAACGATGGTGCTGTGCATGAGAAAATAGGCCAGTACGAGACGATCAATCTGCACGAAGGGCCTAAAATGGCTACAGTTCTCGGTAGTATTATCGATCAAAGAATATTCTACAGCTCATGGGATTCCGCTTATAGATTCAAGATGAACGGCAGGACAGGGGAGCTGGAAGGCGTAGCAATATTTGATATCCACGGTGATGCAGTAATGAAGTTCTACAAAAAAGATGATACTGATAATAAGGCGTGGGATGATTTGTTCCAAACTGTACCTGCTAACGGAACTCCTAAATTTCAGCCGAAAAAACCTCAACCCAATAGGTTTGATCCCAGCAAGAAAGAAGAGTTTCTCGAAGCATGGAAGAATCTAAAAGACACTCATGACTTCTTCATGCTGCTGATGAGATATGGTATCACCCGCACCAAAGCGCTAGAAGTAGCCGAGGGATCATTCGCTTACAAAATGCACAACGAAGCTTCTGTTGATCTGCTTAGCAGAGTATCCAAAGCAGGTATGCCATTAATGGTATTTATAGGCAACAAAGGCATTATCCAGATACATGACGGCATAATCGACAAGAACTTCACACAGGGCGGCTGGCTAAACATTATGGATCCCGAGTTCAACATGCACTTAGATATGGCTAAAGTAGCCGAGTGCTGGCATGTTGTAAAACCAACAGTTGATGGTGATGTCAACTCGGTGGAACTTTATGATTCAGAAGGTGAGCTACTGGTTACATTCTTCTCAAGCCGCAAACCAGGCACACCTGAACGCGAGATATGGCGAACGATTATCGAAGAAATTAAAACGAACCAAAAAGAACTATCCAATGCTTAAAAGCTCAAAGCTACTCTGTGCCGTAAAGTCAATACTATTGGCATCAACCCTTTTTATGATCTCCTGTGGTGGGGAAGAACAAGCAGAACCTGCTTCTGAGCCTATAACAGATCCTGCCGGTAGTCAGATTCTAACCGATCAGCATGACCATACCCATAGCGTGGTGTCTCTTGGCGGAACTCTGACGGAGATCGTATATGCCCTGGGAAGGGGTAACTGGATTGTAGGGAGTGATTTTTCTTCCCTATACCCACCCGAGGCTCAGGAAACTCCGAAAGTAGGTATATGGAGATCCGTTACACCAGAATCCGTTATTGGGCTAGAACCTGAAATAGTTGTGGCGATGCCCGACGCTGGCCCTGAATCTACTTTAGAGCAGATAAAAATGGCTGGCATAAAACTATATCAGCCCAATGATAATTATTCCATCCAATGGACTAAAGGCGTTATCTCCGACATGGCAGAGGTATTGGAAGCTCCTAATAAAGCTCAGCAGCTTATTTCTACCATGGATGCACAGATGGATCAGTACTTAGAACTCAAAGATAGGTTTTTAGAGCAGGGTGGCAAGTCTGCTATGTTCGTTTATGTTAAAGGCGGAAAGGCTTTCTTGATTGCTGGCGATGGCACTACAGCCGATGCAATGATAACCGAAGCTGGACTTACCAACGTAGCTCACGAGCTGGAAGAATGGGCCAACGTAGGTCCGGAATACACTTCTACTAAAAATCCGGATTTCGTTATAATAACTGAAGCTGGTATTAAAAGTATAGGCGGTATCGAAGCATTACAAAGCACTCCTGGAATAGGGGAGATGCTCGCTGTAAAAGAAGGTAGGGTACACCAAGTGGACGAACTCTCATTCCTCGGCTACGGGCCGCGAGTTATCCAACAACAGATGGGTCTCATAGAGTATGCTATGGGATTGGATAATAATTAACAGAGCTACAAGTCAGCAAATCAACAATAGCTAAACTAAGGTCACTCCATTGAGATTGGCGATATTATCAATTATCTTGCTGGCTGCACTTGTTGCTTCGGTATGTCTGGGGCTTTACAGCCTTCCTGTAGGTGATGTATTCCTGTATCTTACAGGGCAGGGCGAGTTAAAGCCCATCGCTGAGAATATTCTTATAAATCTCAGGCTGCCTAGGACAATTCTCGCCGCCATTGCGGGGGCGGTATTATCCATATCTGGTATGTCTCTTCAGGGCCTTTTCAGAAACCCTCTGGCCGATCCAGCGCTGATAGGAGCCTCTGGCGGTGCCGCCCTCGGTGCGGTTTTCTCCATAGTCGTACTCAGCGGTATAGGATTTTTTTCGGCGAGTGATACTATAACTTTCGGAGAGGCGGTCTCTTATGACTGGATTCAGACCGCGAGCGCTTTTATAGGTTCGATAATCGCGATTACACTAACTTATAGATTGGCTACCAGAAACACCGTAACCAATATCTCTACTCTCCTTTTGGCAGGAATAGCCGTTCAGGCTATAACCTCAGCAGCGTTCGGGTTGCTTGTCTCAGTAGCGGATGATAAGGAACTCAGGAATATCACATTCTGGACACTCGGCTCGGTGTCCTATTCTGGGTGGTCTGAAGTCGTTCTCGCTATCGCTCTCGGTATCGTTCCCTCACTTGTTTTATTGCGATATGCGAGGCAATTGAATATGCTGCAACTTGGCGAACACGATGCATACTACTCCGGAATCGATATTCAGAAAGCTAAGAGAAGTGTCATTACTCTAGTAGCTCTTGGTGTGGCGGCAATCACTTCCATTACCGGAATAGTAGCTTTTGCGGGCATAATAGGGCCACATATAACACGTTTGATGTTTGGCAGCGACCATACCAGATCACTACCGCTGTCGATGCTTGTGGGTGCGATTGTAGTGCTTGTGGCAGATACGGCAAGCAGACTGATCATACCCCCGGCCGAGATTCCTCTCGGGATACTTACAACAGCCATAGGCGGGCCTTTTTTCATTCTGCTTCTTCTCGGGCTCAAGCGAAAGGGCGTGATATGATTAAAGCCAATAATCTAAGCGTTACGCTGGGATCAAAAGATATACTCAAAAACGTATCAGTCGATATACTGCCTGGCAAGCTAACCGCCGTAATAGGTAGTAACGGCTCTGGAAAATCCACGCTTTTGAAAACATTGAGCGGCAGCAACAAAAAGTATTCAGGTAAGATATCTTATCACGGTGATAGTATTGAGAATCTGAAAGCTGATTCGTTGGCCAATTCAAGGTCGGTCGTGTCACAGTCATATCCAGATGATATACCATTTACAGGCCGCCAAATAGTGATGATGCCCCTTAAGCCTTCAGATAATCCAGATAAGACTAAAATAGAGGATATCTGTCGAAAGCTAAAGGTAGATAAATATATCGATAACAACTATCACACTCTCTCTGGTGGCGAAAAACAAAGAATACAGATCGCCAGAGCGCTAGTTCAGCATTATATAGCAAGCAATAACGAATTTACCCTATTCCTCGATGAGCCCGGATCTGGTTTGGATATATCAGCCTCCGTATTGCTCGGTAGTATGGTCAGGGAACTGACAGAAAAGGGGCTTGCCATATTCTGGGTGATACACGATATCAATATGGCGTTAGAGCTCGCCGATAGGGTTATCGTGATGAAAGGCGGTACTGCCCGCACCTACGAGAATATTGCTGATCTTACCGATGGCTCTGTACTTTCAGAGGTTTTCGGTATAGTGTTCGAAAGGTTCAGTTCTTCCCATATTCAGAATAAACCGGGTAACAGCTCGGGTAGCGAAAGAATGACAAAACTACACCCTAAATTCTTATAAATATACAGCTGAATTGGTTGGTTTAAGTAAGTCAGCACTAATCGATAACTATTTAACTATATTAATCTTTAGAAACAAAAACGAGAAACAAATAAAGCCCCGCATCGAAAAGATGCGAGGCTCAAAATCTGTTTGTACCGATTCTCGAAAAGCCAGATTACTTGGCTTTCTTAACTCTTGGCGGGATAACGTGAGTAACAAGAGCGTTGTTCTTGATCCTGAAGCTGAACTCTTCCTTCTTTAGAGAGTCTAGTTGAATAGACTGCCCTATAGCAAGATCAGAAACATCAACTTCGATAAACTCCGGTAGATCCTTCGGCAAGCAAGTAAGCTTGATTCTGTGGATTACCTGAGACATGATACCACCGTTTTTCACACCTACCGCAGTACCTTTCAGTTTGATAGGAACTACTACTGTGATCGGATTGCCCTCAGTTAGGCCAAGCAGATCAAAGTGAGTGATAGCATCGGTCAGCGGATCTAACTGAAAGTCTTTTACTATACAGCTTGTAACGCCTTCTTGTCCTTCTATGCTCAGATCGATTTTCTTTGCTGTATCAGTGTATATAAGTGGGCGCATATCCAAGAAATTGGATGTGATGGATACAGGCTCTTCACCGTTCTTATAAAAAACGCCAGGTATTCCGTCGCTGTTTCTTATGGCTTTTGCCGCTTTCTTACCAGTATCTCTTTTGGTAACCGTTAGCTTTACAGCTTCCATGTCATTTCCTTGAAAAAGGTTTATTTATCTTAATCTTTATCTGACTCTATCGAGTTATCTCTCGATCTCGAAAAGAGTACTAATCGATCTGTTATCGTGCGTTCTTATAATCGCCTCTGATAGCAGATCTGCAACCGACACCACTTCTATCTTATCGGATTTCCCTTTAAGCGGTATGGTATCCGTTACGATCATCTTATCGATACCGTAACTGTTATTTATTTTATTTAGGGCCTCGCCACTGAATACCGGATGTACACATACGCCGGTAACATTACCTGCACCTCTGTCTTTCAAAGCTTCCGCGCAGTTGATAAAAGTTGTTCCCGTATCTATCATATCATCTACGATAACTACATCCTTACCTTCAATCTCGCCGATCACGTTCATTACGACCGCTTCGTTGTGCTTTGGCCTTCTTTTGTCCACTAATACAAGATCAGTACTAAATCGCTTAGCATAAGCTCTGGCTGTTTTTGCTCCGCCCACATCAGGCGCTGCGAAAACTGTATTGCTCATGTCCATTTTATCTAAGGCTTTGTTTATAGCCCCAGAAGCATATAAGTGATCAACAGGCACATCAAAGAACCCCTGTATCTGGGAAGAGTGGAGATCGACAGTGATCACTCTGTCCGCACCAGACCTTTCCAGCAGATTCGCCATAAGCTTTGCTGTAATGGAGACTCTCGGTTGATCTTTTCTATCCTGCCGAGCATAACCATAATATGGTATCACAGCTGTGACTCTTTTTGCCGAGGCACGCTTCGCCGCATCGATAAGGATTAGCAGTTCCAGCATGTTTTCCGCTGGAGCGTAGGTAGGCTGGATTATGAAAAGATCTATCCCACGGACATTCTCCTCGTATTTAGCCCATATCTCACCGTCTGAGAAGCTTTTAATAGAAGTATCCGCTAGGCTGACGCCAAGGACTTTCGCTACTTTATCTGCAAGAGCTATATTCGCTCTGCCCGAGGCTACTTTAAAAGAGGCCATTGTCCTCAAACATCACTCCAAAAACACTTAGTTGGGATGGTAGGATTCGAACCCACGATACACTGGACCAAAACCAGATGCCTTACCACTTGGCTACATCCCAATATTCCGACACCCCGTCAAAAGGGATTACAAATTTAAGGAGGATCAATTAATTTTCAAAACTTATAGGGAAATTATTGTCATTTCCGCTTTCTATACGGATATTTGCCTATGGCAGTTACTGAAAAAACGATAAGCAGGTTTTTTTGAAATATTACAATGCTAACGGCCCAATAGCCGATAATGTATCTATCGCTATGATAGCTATAGCCATCACTATGATAATGGCATTATTCCAGTCATGCGGTGTTATGACTTCTGTCGATGCTGCTCGAAGCATGGATTCAATTTATAGGAAGGGCGAAGTTGAAAAACCTCGCTTTAATATCTTCAATGCTGATACCAATGATCTCAGCAATTCATATCGCCAGTTAAAAAATGATTACAACGGCTTTTTGGATAGTATCGATTATCTGAGAAGAACGGACCCCTCATTCGATATCGATAATTATAAAGCGCCCGTTCCGCCTGATTCATCACTGTTTTTCGATGTGTCATTTATCGATCACTCCAATTGGCCAGACAGCGTAGTGCTTGGTGTAAAAGTTTATAACCATCTGGGCGAGAGCGTCACTGGCCTAGCCCCGCCTTCTATCGATCTTGAAAGGGCTAAAAGCACGTACTGGCCTTTTCTTACAGACAAAGTAGGTAGCGAGAGCCGATACAGTTTTGATGATTTCAATAATTCCGCTCTATCGGACTGCCCGGAAAATTCTCGAATCATATCGGAATATACTGTTGAAGAGATCAAAAAGAACAATTCCCCGAACCACGCCATTACCTATATGATCGATTTTTCCGGCTCTATGGGTTCGCTAAGGCCTATGATGGCAAAGCTGGTAAAGAAAATGGTTCTCTCAAGTAAAAAAGGTGATAGTTATGCCTTTATACCGTTCGCGGGAACGGCATATCTCGCCCAGCCACTTACTTATGATCTAGAGTCGGCAAAGTCCATCCCAAAAGACAAAAGCTATCTCGATAGTATCGAAGGCGGTACCAATATCATAGAGTCACTTGAAATGGCGATCATCGAGACATCAAAGTCCAGTGATACTCTGAAACGAGCCGTGGTTGTACTTACCGACGGGTTTGAGGTTGCCAGCGATTACGACGCACAAGCCGTTATCGAAAAAGCCAGGGAGAACCAGATAACGATTTATACTATCGCTTACGGAATGCTACAGGATGCCGAACTACTTAAATCATATTCTGAAAGTACAGGCGGAAAGCATTATATGATCACGAATCCGAAAGAGTTTAAATTTGCTTTTGCCGATATCTATCTTGATATGAGCGCCTATTACAGAATAGCTTTCAAGCCTAATAATTGTACGGGTGAACACAATGTTACTGTTGGCCTAAAGATGGATATACTCGACGGCATGACAAGAACCGCCACAGCCGAATACACCAAAGCGCCGATAATATATAGCAGAAAGCCCGTCAGTGTAAATTATGTTGATATCGGCTTCCCATCAGGATCGAGTGTTATCGACGAAAAATCAATGCCGCTTATCAAATCAATGGCTGAAAGCCTCAAGCAAAAGCAAGGAATACTGGTTGAGATTATCGGCCATACAGATAATATAGGTAACGATATGGACAACCAGGAATTATCTGAAAAAAGAGCATTGGCCGTTATGGATAAACTAATTGAATTTGGTGTCCCTAAGAATATTCTCAAATATTCGGGTGATGGCGAAAACAACCCAGTATCAAGCAATGATACAGAAGCAGGCAGGGCAAAAAACAGAAGAACGGAGCTAAAAATCGTAAACACAGAAAGTAATTAAGTGATCGCAGACAAGAAAAAATTAATATTTCTTATCATGATAGAGATTTTAGTGATAGCCATTGGCGCTTGGCTTTACTTTGATCTTCTTTCTGATTTTGAGTATAAGTTCTTGCTTCCTTTCCCCATAATATTTATCGTTGCTTATACTGCTATAGCTGTCAACGCATTTTATGATTCAGATGAGAATAAAAAACGAAGAGAATTCCGCGATAAAAAGAAACGGTACGATAGGATGTCCTCTCGCAGAGATACCGATGATTGGATGTGAACTTCGTAAACATATAGGAAAACCATAAAGTCTAAACCTACTTGATCCTCAGATCGGCCTCTATCTGCACGGTTCTGGATAGTAGCCTTTCAAGCGGCGTATCATAAGAATTGATACCTACCGGTTTTGCAGTCGTTTCCGCTAAAGAAGCTTTGAGATCAGGCCTTATCACTCCAAGGTAAGCTATTACAGCTTTTGCTCTCTCTTGTGCCAGCTGTTCATTGTTCTTAGCGTCACCGATGTCATCTGCATATCCTACCACCGTTAAATCTTTATTTCGGTCCAATAACTTTGAATATGTCCTTAGTTCTTGCTTTGCCTGGCTAGATAGATCGGACTTACCCACCGGGAAAAGCACCAATGATATTCTCGCCTTGCTGATAGCCGACGTATCATACCTAATCAATAAATCTTTGGCGTCTTCCAGTGTCGTATCGCTGTTATTCAACTTTGCGAGTACTTTGTATCTGGCAATGGTATCACCAACAAAGACTTCCTCGCTCTTATCTGAATAATTGATTAGAACTCTATTGTCCCCTGTGAGCATCGGCTCGATACTGAATATACCCGAGGCAGTACCTGCCTGACTGTCAGCTACCGCACTTCTGCCCCCGATATTCGAAAAAAGCTGTACGGTTTCAATAGCTTCTCCGAGGTCGAGCATCGAATCGCTTCCCGACTTTTCTGTAGTTGATATGCTGTATTTCGCTTTGATTCGGTCTTTTGATACCGCCATAATCCTTGGCAGCCCTTTAGCCAGGTATGATGAGAACAGATCAGGATTGTCGCTGGAAATCTCTACCCGCCTGTTTTCTGCATAAGCTTTTTCGGAGGCTGTCTTTGTTCTGGATTCAGGCCCACAGTCGGAGCTCCCAGCCAAACCGATCTTTATCTTGTCAGAAGGTACACCCCTTTCAATCAGAAGCCCGCGAACAGCTTCGGCCCTCATCTTGCCAAGCTCGCACTTATCCTCGGTAACGGGGTCGATATAACCCGTAATAGTGATGCTGGAACCCGTATCGTTTATCCTTTCCGCCAATATCGTCAGAAGGTTCCTGTTTATATAGACATGCCTGCTCTGTTGCTGGTTTATATCTTCTCGCCAGTTTTGATCATTGATCTGTTTTGCAGTTATCAGTGTACTGTTCTTCTCAAAAAACAGATATGGTAAAATCGGTATGGCTTCAGAATAAAACTCAAGCGGTAAAGAGAAAAAGTCAGGTTCAAGCTTAAGCGAAATATCAAGATCAACGCTTCGGTACAATGTATCGGTCCTGTAGGTAGATACGGTCTGAACTATATCATACAATCGTTTATCAATCTGCAATGTATCGATTTCTGTCTGTTTTCTATCAATGCCTTTAAGTACTTTGCCATTCAAATCAGGAGTTACGGTAGGGCTTTGTACAACGAGCGTATCGATGTATGTTTTTTGTTTGATACTCTGCTGATAGGTATCACCTCTCAGATCAAATGGCAGATAATAATTAATTGCCACACCGCCTCTCATATTCTCATGATCCCACTGCTGCACCGTGAGCAAGCTTGCTTGATAGACAGTATATTCAAAAAACGGCGCGATGTATAAGCCTATAGAACTTGATAACGGCAGCTCATACTGGGCACCGAAATACATGAACATCGGATCATCTATATTGATGATCTCACCCTCCTGAGGGTTGCGGGATCTGGTATCTGTATCGGCGAATACGCCCGTCTGGGGTTCTTCCAAAAGCTCTATATAGTCGTAACTGGTTCCTAAATGTATTGCCATGCCCGCTCCACCGTAAATCCTGAAACCCCAAAAAGGATTTATCCCTAAGTTTACAGTAGGCCTCAAAAAATCTCTTTCCGTTTCTAGGTTGTGGGAAAAAACGCCACTCGTTTCCTGCCTCTCGCTGTTAAGCACCGGCTCCTCGGTTTCCCCATAGAATGTATTGGAAACGCTACTGTAAGATATCCCGATATTCAGATCAAAAAAACTGTAACCGAACCCAGTTTCAAACCCGAACGCCGTACCAGTTCCGTCACTTTCCCCATACCCCTCACAGCAGTCCCTCATGCCCTCAAACCTCTCGAATCCAGGTACATCCTTACTCTGTAAATATCCACCGCTTATACTGCTTCTCCAGTACAAAGGGCTTTCATCATTATCTTGCGACTTATTTTCCTGTGAGTAAACGCTTTGACAGCCAAACAAAGCGATCAGAATTATCAAATATCTTAAGAGGCGGTAATTTTGCATTATGGTTTAACTCTTTGTACTATCTATCATTTGCCGAAAAAGATAATTAAAATCTATTAGGTGATGAAGATAAGTTAATCTATTTTTGGAATGAGATATGCTAAAGGATTAGTATTAGTTACCAACTAAAATATCAAAACATAGTTTGAAAATCAATTTTAGACTACTTAGAAGAGTGCCTCAAGAGCTTTCTTCTATTCTGGACGACAAGTCGCTTCACTACTGGTCAGACGATTGGATGGAAAAAGCAATAAATAAACTATACGCTCTTTTTGTCAGTTTCGGGTTCTTTGTGGTTATAATCGGGCTATGGGCCGCTTATATAGAAGGCCTTGATGACCTGGTTTACTTTCTGATAGCTGTTTATATAACAGGTTCAGTTGTATTTGTAACGAAATGGAATTCTAATTCCACTTCTTTCAGGTTTTTGATCTTCTACCTGTACCTTACCGGTAACGGATTGATGTTCTATTGTACCGATGAGGTATTCGGTATATTTTGGTTGTTTATAGTCCCCATACTGGTCGCAATCTTCAAAGGAAGATTCCAGGGTCTGCTGTTTTTAGGGGTAAGCGTTTTATTCACGATTATCTGGGGTACAATGGCCTCCCTCGGCTATCTCAAATGGGATATCGGCACAACTGGTATGCCCCTGGTATCATGGGTAGTCGTGATTCAGATATTTGTACTTACAGCCTTGTCGATTATCTATGCCATAGGCACAGTTATAGATTCCTATTCTGATAAAATCAAAGAAAAAGATGAAGAACACAGCTTGCTGATCGCCGAGAAAAAGAAGCTCGCCCAGAGTAAAATGATGCTCCAGCAGGAAATTGACAATACCATTAGGCTCGAAAAAGAAAAAAAAGTAGTAGAGTCCAGATTCGAAACCCTTTTTGACGCAGCACAGGATATGTATGTAATCCATCTTAAAAATGGGAAGATATCCGATGTGAACGCAGAGACTATCAGCAGGCTGGGTTATTCCAAAAGCGAGCTTACAGAACCCGAAAGCCGCTCGGCACTGCTCTCAAATATCAAACTTAACGATAAACAGCTGAATGAACTCAAAACCAGTGGCAGGTCAATTGTTGAAGGTAATGTTTACGACTATGAGGGCAAACCCACACCCGTCGAGTTCAACAACAAGATTATTTCCCTAGGTGAAGATGAGGTCATACTCAGCATTATCAGAGACATCAGCCATAGAAGGGAAAGCGAAAAAGAAATCGAGAGGGTTAATAAAGACCTTCAGGTAAAGGTACTCGAACGAACCGCTCAGTTCGATGACGCTATGCAGGAGCTACGCTCTGAGATAAAACAAAGGCTGAATACCGAACATGAACTCCGCAGGACAAAAGAGATACTTGAAAACAATCTGCAAGAAGAAAAAAAACTATCTGAGATGAAAACCAGATTCGTGTCGATGATATCACACGAATACAGAACCCCACTGACCATTATCTATACTTGCACAGATATCCTGGAGTTCGTATTTCAAAAACAGGATCAGGCATTATTCGATAAGAATATCAATAAGATAAAGCGTTCGGTGAACGCTATGATCAACTTACTTGAAGACGTACTTATCGTAGGGCGCAGCGAAGTAAAAAGCGTAGGTACTACCATGTCGGAATTTGATTTGATCAAAATAGCAAACGAGGCAAAAGAAGAGCTTTCAATCATAGATAATCATGAACACAAAATAAATATAGTAAATCTAGATAGCCACTGCGAAGTAAAAAGCGATAAAAAATTAGTCCAGTATATAATTCGGAATCTGGTTACCAACGCCCAGAAATACTCTCCTTCGGGTAGTCCGATAGATATAGGCATCGAGTGCGATAGTAAGCTCGCTCATGTAAGCATCAAAGATCGCGGTATAGGCATACCGAAAGAGGAAATAAGCGAACTGTTCAAGCCGTTCTACAGAAGCTCTAATGTGGATGCCAGAAGCGGTACTGGGCTTGGCCTGGCTATATGCAAGCAATACGCCGACGCTATCGGCGGCGAGCTGAAAGTCGAATCTGTAGAAGGTGAAGGTAGTACTTTCACGCTTACTTTCTCCAAAATACTAAGTTGCTAACAATGTTGTATAAGAATCAGAGGCATGCCCATAGGCATCACATAGATGGCAGAGAATAAAGAAGGCCAAGAGAAATCCGAAGACGCCACCCAGAAACGGCTCCAAGAAGCGAGACTGAAAGGGCAGGTGGCGAAATCGATGGATATGACAACCGCTGCGGTAATACTGTTCGGTGGACTTTCCGTATTTGTACTCGGTTCTTATACCGTTAGTTCATACCGTAGTTTTATGGATTATATGTTCACCAACTCATCGGACATAATACTTAACGATACTAACGTACTGGCTTACTACCCTGGCCTTCTTCTGTTCCTCGCTAAGATTCTCTTGCCCTTGATGATAGTAATTATGTTGGTTATATTAGCCTCCGAAATATCTCAGGTGGGGCTGAAAGTTGCCTGGAAAAAATACAATGAGTTCGATGATCTTAAAAAAATATTCAAAATCGGATCTGGTCTCAAAAGAATATTCTTCTCATCCAGAAGCATATTCGAACTCTTCAAAAGTATCGCCAAGATCGGTATTATCGCAATAGCTATAGCCTGGCGCCTAAATTCACGGATTGATGAGCTTATTGGCCTCAGCCAACGCCCGCTCGGCGATATAGGTGATGTTTTGCTGTCTATTAGCCTGGAGGTTCTACTGACTGTCGGTACCGTGTTCATCCTTATCGCTATTTCAGATTTTATCTGGCAGAAGTATAAGTTCAAGGAAGACATGAAGATGACCAAGCAGGAGATTAAAGACGAGTCCAAACAAATGGAAGGTGACCCGAAAGTTAAAGGCAGGCTGCGCCAGCTGATGAGAAGCCGCATCCGTAACCTTATGCTACAGAATGTCGCCAAAGCCGATGTGATTATAACCAACCCGACTCACTTTGCCGTAGCACTGCAATATGACCGCGGCAATATGGATGCACCTATATGTCTGGCCAAAGGCCTTGATTTCTTAGCTTTGAGGATCAGGGAAATAGCAAACGATAATGAGGTAACGATAGTCGAGGACCCGCCGCTCGCCCGTCAGCTTTACAGAGATGTAGAAGTAGATGCCCCCGTACCGGAAGAAATGTACAAAGCCGTGGCTAAGATACTCGCCTATGTTTATTCCGTATCCGAAGGGAAAAACTAAAATGAAATTTCTGACTAAATTTACTTAAACAAATCACTTTCTGAATTATGCCAAAAGAACAGTTCTTAGTATTTGATATCGAAACAGCATCTATCCCGATTGATGAGTTTTCACAGTCCCAGCAGGAATATTTGGTGCGGGGCGCCAAAAACGAAGAAGAAAAACAGGATAAGATATTCAAGATGGGCTTATCGCCGCTTACAGCGAAAGTGGTTACCATAGGTCTTCTCCTTTTTGAGCGTGATGAGGAATCCGTACCCGATCTTAGCGAAATATCTGACGAGGAGCTTCTTGAAAGCAAAGGCTGGAAACTGATAAACCGCGCCGCCTTCGTAACCGACGAGGCCATGGAGGACGGCGACATGAACAGTACCGAGCTGGCAGACGGCAGCGCCTGTGTGGCGATGAATGAAAAAACTGTACTCGCTAAGTTCTGGGATGCCATTAAAAAGTATAATAACTGCTGTTTGGTTTCATTTAACGGCAGAAACTTCGACGCGCCTTTCCTTATGATGCGGTCGGCTCTCTTTAGGGTTCGACCGAGCCGTAACCTAATGCAGGGTACAAAGTTCAACTACCGAGACCATATCGATCTTATCGATGAGCTCACTTTCTTTTCCGGCTCATTTTATGGGGCTACCCGAAGATATAATTTCGACTTTTTTGCTCGCTCGTTCGGTATCGTTTCCCCCAAAGCCGAAGGCGTTGACGGCTCTATGGTTACCGAGCTTTATGAAAAAGGCGAAGTAGAGGTTATAGCCGAATACTGCCTGCGGGATGTAACGGCTACCTGGCAACTTTTCCTACTCTGGGATAGATATCTGAGGTTTTGATAAGGCATAGGGTATCAGGTTTTTACTAAGGAAAGCAGAACCTATAAACCAGCGGAGCAGATTCGCTCCGCACGCTATGTGAATGAGAAGAGCTATGAGATTAAAGATCACCTGGGTAATGTGCGTGCGGTGGTATCGGATATGAAGAAAAAGCTGAACCACCAAGCAAATAACCAAAGCGGGGAAGAACTTGCCTTCCTGAAATCCATAACTTCCTACTATCCCTTCGGTATGACTATGCACGGCCTTAGCTGGCCAGATGCCGCCCCGGGCGAGAAAAACAACTACCAGAGTAACCTAAGTGCAGTACCGGGCGTAGATACTGAAAGCTACCGCTACGGCTTCAACGGGATGGAAAAGGATAACGAGCTGAAAGGCGAGGCCAACAGCAACGACTTTGGGGCGAGAATGCATGACCCGCGGGTGGGCAGGTTTTTGAGTTTGGATCCTCTTAAACAGGAGGCTCCTGGGTGGTCACCTTATTCTTATGCAATCGACAATCCTATAGTATTTGTAGATCGTGAAGGTGAATTCCCAGGAATTACCTTTATGTATATTAAGTTTGAAGCTGGAGCTGGTTTGGCTTATGGACTTAATTTTGTTGAACAGTTTGGTTTGGCTTATGATGAAATAGGTACCACTGCATTTACTATAAGATCAACTATCGATATTACTGAACAGATACAGGAAAACGAGATCACATCCCAGTTTTGGGGAGCTAATTTAGGCCTTACTGCTGGCATTACCTATAACTGGGAACATGATAATTTCATTGATGCTGCTGTGGTCGATAACGATGCTACTACTACACCAAGTAAAAACTTAAAGCGCAGAAATGCAAAAAGGTCTTTTGCGGGTAAATTAGGTGGCGGATTTGGATTAAGCGATAATGACATTGATCTGAATATTGGCCTACAGGCTGGTATGGCCTTTACAATAGTAGATTCTTACGTAACACGTTCAATTTCAATTACCGATGAAGATAAAGAAAAAGTCAATAATCTTTCACCTGTCTTGATGGAAGACTGGTTAATAGTAAATGAAAGTGTTGATAATGAAAAGGGAATCGTAACTGGTGAACTTGGTACAAGAGATAAAAACTGGAAACAAGTAAGTACTGGTGTAAAGATGACCTCTAAAGTTACATTCGATGAAAAAGGAAATCCAAAATCTAACGGTATATGGGTTTCAGAGGGATATGATAAGGGTGTGAGGGATCAAAAGAATGAAGATTCTGATAGTGATGTAATTTATAAATAGCGATTATGAAGATTTTTATCAGAATTACGATTATTGTAATTATAGCTGTGGGAGTATTGACCGGCATATATTATATGCTGAAGACTTACGCTCATAATTATGATGAATATGTGAGAAGCCAACCATATAAGTATCTATATGATAACTTCAGAGATACAAGTGACCGATATGCCGTTATATACATATACGATACTACCTTAAAAACTCAACTCCTTAAGTACTATAAGGAACTGGAAAGTGGAATAGAACCAACTTTTAGTAGTGGTCTAGATTATAATGCTATAGGGAATGTAAAAGCATATATTCTCGATTCGACGGCGGACGGCCAATTAAAATACATTTATGTTTATGAGAATCACAAAAGAAAGATTTGGGTTTATACTGGCACTCTTCATGATAATCCGTAAATCGGTTAATAACCCGTTCTCTTCTACAGCATGCTACAAGGCGTGGCCAACAGCAACGACTTCGGCGCGAGAATGGCCGGTCGTCATTAAGCGACCGCTGCAAGTTCTCACCCGCGGGCTGCTAAGTATATTGAAAAAATGCTTTGTCTAAAATTCTAGTGTAACGATCAATATCAACTTGTTGCGGAATTTTATTGACAATCAGTTACTGATTACTTCAGGTGTGATGGGGTATAGTTGAGAATACCGATTTCGGATCTTTGAAAACTTATATTTGCTTAAGATCTGGCTTACTATTGGAAGCTTTCAAAAACGCCACCAAATGGCCCGCTATTAATGTCGCCGATCCTAAGTGGACAAATATATCGCTGCCGAGTTCGTACCGGGCTATAATGCCGCCACCGAATACCACCAGCCCACCAATAAGAAGAATCTTAGGCAATACCGTATTGACTTTTCTTACAGATGCAACTACAGCATATACCGCTATTATAAGAAAAGTGATATCTACAGCGGTGGAAAGCAAGCTCCCGTGGGAGTGGCTACCGCTTGCAAGAGTGCCTTCGTATATCAATGTGGACACAACAGGCACCGCCAAACAATGCACAAGGCAAAGAAGCGAAGATGCTATTCCTATTTTGTCGATATTCATTTTATATATTTGTGTTGTGGCAAAAACCAATTATCAAACGTAATAAAGATTTTTCTTATTGCAATACGTTTGCATTAAGAATTTGTCATTAGAACATTAAATCGAAAGTCTATCTTGAATACCATTACCAGATCAGTCTCCCGCAAAAGAAATACTCCGGCAAAGTCAGAGATTATGAGAATGCTCAACGCCAGCGGCGGCTCTCTGCTAAGTGAGGATATGATTGAGGAGCAGTTAGGCCAGTCCGATATCGCGATGCCCAACCGCAGCACTATATATCGCATCCTGAATAATTTCTGCGATGAAGGGGTAACTCATAAAACAATTTCCGACGAAGGTAAGGCGTATTACGCCCTGTGTGATACTTGCCAGGAAGAATCACACAATCACGACCATATCCATTTCCAATGCGAGAGCTGCGAGAAGGTAGAGTGTTTAGAGGAAAATACATCTGTTAAACTACCAAAAGGTTACAAGCTGAAAGAAGCGAATCTGTGGGTTAAAGGGCTTTGCCCAAGCTGTGCAGGCTAATTTTTCTATGGATAAGCATTATTTCATATCGGATGTCCACCTCGGCTTTTTCGATCGAGAAAGAGACCGTAAAAGAGAGGATCTTTTTCTTGATTTCATGGATCATGTAGCCCGTGAAGGCGATTCTCTATATCTTCTAGGCGATATTTTCGATTATTGGTTTGAGTACAAAACCGTAGTGCCTGCCTATTTTTACCGCACTCTCGCCAAACTTGCCGAACTTGTTAAATGTGGGGTAAGAATAGTTTACGTAATGGGCAACCATGACTTCGGCCATAAAGATTTCTTCAAAAATGAACTGGGAATCGACGTTATCCGAGAAGACAAGGAAGTAGAAATCGATGGAGTCAAAATCTATCTCGCCCACGGTGATGGCAAAAGCCATAAGGATAAAGGTTACCTAATACTCAAAAAAATACTACGGAGTGCCTGGGCCAATAAGATATTCCGATGGATACATCCCGATCTTGGGATCGGCCTGGCATCAGGTAGCTCTCAAAAAAGCCGTCAGCATACAGATAGCAAAGACTATGGCGATAGCGACGGGATAAAAGATTTTGCGCTCTCTAAGATCAAAGAGGGTTATGATTATGTGCTTATGGGCCACAGGCACAAGTTCGAGGAAATTACCCTTGAAGGCGGCACTTATATTAATCTCGGAGAATGGATAAGTGCAAACCCATTTTATGCCCTGCTGGAGGGCGGATCGATAAGGACAGGCAAGGTAAAAGAACTACTTAAATCCCACAAGGAAGCATAAAAAGTGTATCATTTCACCCCCGTAGCAACGGGTATCATAATTATTACGGTACTTTTCACGCTTTTTACTTGGTATAAGCGTGGCGATCTCTTTGATAAATTCCTTTTTTATCCTTACAGGATCAAAAGAAGTAACTCATGGTATGAATTTATTACCCACGGCTTCCTGCACGGCAGTATGGGGCATCTCATATTCAATATGCTCACGCTTTTCTTCTTCGGCTTCTCTCTGGAGATGATGATAGGCTCGGTATGGTTCGCTATATTATACTTCGTATGTATGGTTATAGCCTCGCTACCTGATTATATAAGGCAGTCTGACAATCCCGAATATAGGTCTGTAGGTGCATCGGGGGCAATATCCGGCATCCTCTTTTCCGCTATATTGTTCTTCCCATATATGGATCTTATGATGATATTTTTGCCGATACCGATTCCAGCACCTATATTTGGGCTTTTGTATCTGGCTTATTCTTGGTTCGGTGATAGACACGGCCAGGATAACATCGGGCATAACGCCCATCTCTGGGGGGCACTGGCAGGGCTTGTGATAACAGCTCTCGTATGGCCTGAATCCCTTCAGGGCTTTATGGAATGGATTTCTTATAAACTATCATAATTCATGGCTAAAGAAAAACCAGTAGAAAGCAAACGGCCTAAAAAAAGCGGTCCGGGGCTTATAGATAAGTTCCTTAAAACAGTAGAGACGATAGGGAACAAACTGCCTCACCCAGCAACCCTATTCGCTATATTTGCCCTCGCTACGATTCTTCTTTCGTGGGTATTCTCCATGATAGATATTTCGGCTATCAACCCCGCCACCAATGAGGTTATCTCCCCTGTCAATCTTGTATCGGAGGAAGGCCTCCACATGATACTGACCAATATGGTCACCAACTTTACAGGCTTCGCCCCCCTCGGTACGGTACTTGTAGCAATGCTCGGTATAGGTATAGCCGAAAGCTCAGGGCTTATTGCCGCAGTTATCAAAACAGTAGTCTTCAACGCATATATTATATTGATAGTAATGCTGTCATTGATCGGTGTTGGAGCTATAATTGCTGTAGGTGTCGATATTATCCCGTTAGTGGGTACTGTTCTCGGGGTCGCTTTAGCGATTGGTGCGGTGGTTTATGTAAATAATAAGCATCCGGAAATCATACTTACTTTCATAATCGTATTCGCTGGGGTTCTTTCCAATACTGCTTCGGAAGTAGGTTATGTTCTTCTTGTTCCGCTTGGCGCCATAATGTTCTTAGGTGCTGGTAGGCACCCCGTAGCAGGGCTTGCTGCAGCATTTGCAGGTGTCTCGGGTGGGTATAGCGCTAATCTGCTGCTCGGAACCATTGATCCGCTTTTAGCAGGCCTAAGCCAGGAAGCCGCGCGAATCGTTGATCCCACTTATACTGTCAACGCGGCTGCTAACTTCTACTTTATGGTTGGTTCTACATTCTTTATAGCCATTGCAGGTACATTCGTTACCGAAAAACTAGTATTGCCGCGGTTAGGCAAATATATCGACAACGCCGATTCAACTGTCGATCCCCTTGATGATGATGCAAACAAACCACTCGGCGAAAACGAAAAACGAGGACTTAAATGGGCTCTTGTTGCAGGGCTTGTTTTCGGTGCTTTCTTGTTGCTCGCAGCCCTTCCAGAAGGCATGATGGGCGGCATCACCGGATTTATGCGCCATCCAGAAACAGGCGATTTATTGCGTTCACCGTTTATGAGTTCTATAGTCGCGTTCATTTTCTTAGCAGCGGCAGTCTGCGGTATAGCCTATGGCTTCGGTTCTAAAAATTATGCTAGCGATGCAGATATTATGAACGGCATGGGTAAGGCTATGGAAACCCTCGGTATATATATTGTACTGGTATTCTTTGCCGCTCAATTCGTCAAATACTTCCAGTGGACTAATCTGGGGTTGATATTCGCAATCGAAGGTGCCAGTTTCCTAGGATCTTTTGATATGCCGTTTATAGTACTGATTTTGGCATTTGTACTGTTATCGGCGATAATAAATCTGGTTATGGGCTCGGCATCTGCCAAATGGGCAATTATGGCACCAGTATTTATCCCGATGTTCATGTATCTCGGCTATTCACCAGAGCTCGTGCAGTGTGCATATAGAGTAGGGGATTCTGTTACCAATATCATTTCCCCGATGATGTCGTACTTTGCTTTGATAGTCGCGTTCCTGTCTCAATACACAGGTAAAAACTCAGGTATAGGTACTGTGGTGGCAACTATGTTGCCGTATTCCGTTGTGTTCTTGATAGTCTGGTCGATTATTCTAGTAGTATGGCTGAGTCTTGGTTTACCTATCGGTCCGGATTCACCATTGGATTATAATGTGGTCGGCGGTCTGTAAACCGCCTGCTCGCTTAACAATAATTCGGATTTAGTTTATTAACCTTATCTACTTTCTGAGTTTTTACAAATAGATAATCATTCCTATTATGAGCGATAAGATAAGGGTCGAGAAATTCGACAATAACCGTTTTTTTGAATGGCAGAACTTCGTCAGGTCTTCTGTTAACGGAACTATTTTCCATGAACAGGCTTTTATATCATACCACCCGAAAGATCGGTTTGATAGCCACAGCCTTATGCTTTATAATAAGAAAAAGCTCAGAATGGTTTTTCCGGCAGCCATTCAGATTAGAGAGAACCCTGATGGTAGTAAGATAAAGGTTCTCAGGTCTCACCCTGGTACTTCTTATGGCGGGCCGGTTATTCACAGCCGTACTTATTACAAAGAATGCTTCGATCTTATGCATGCTTTGGAAAGATACGCAAAAGAGCAAGGCTGCGATAGAATTGAGTTCCGCACACCCCCGGATATTTTTCAGCATGAACCAAGCGGCCAGCTTGAATACTCATTCTATCAGCATGATTATAAGATAGTTAATCGAGAGATTGCCACCGCATACGATCTAGCTCAATATAAGGGTAAAGATATTGATTACTTCCTGAGACAGGGAGACAGCTCTCTCGATAGGCGGGTCAGAGTAGGGGTTAGGCGAGGTATCGAGTCCGGTATGGAGTTCAAAAGGCTGCGTGATGCTGATATCCCAGAATTTCACGATCTGCTTACCCTCAACCTAAAAAGACACGGCGCTACGGCCGTCCATACCGCCGATGAGATACAGCATATTAACAGTATGTACCCGAATAGATGCGAGCTTTTCGGTGTATATTATCAAGGTAAACTGGTAGCCGGATATTATGTGATGACGATCAATGATATAGGGCGTAATCTCTTTTATATCACGATGGATTACGAAGTTCAGCACCTACGCCCAAATAATTTCGGTATTGCCAATCTGCTGCTGGATATGGCAAGGCAAGGATTTAAGTATATGAATATGGGGATTTCCACCGAAGATGGTGGGGCGAGGGTTAATACTCAGCTTCTCGGTTTCAAGGAATCTTTTGGTGGCCTTGGTATTATAAGAACTTATTGGGGTAAAGATATCTAATTATGATTAGGATAGTTTTAATTTCAGCTTCGATAATTTTGAATATCGTATTTACTGTCGCTGAAGGTCTTATAATCAATGAAATCCAGCCCGCACCCGAATCTCCAGAACCTGAGTGGGTAGAGCTTTATAATCATTCCAGTATTGAATATAGATGTGATAACTGCGAGATAGGGGACTCTAGATCGTTAAAAGCTGTTGAGCCGTTTACACTTAAAGCAGGTGGCTTCATACTCATAGCAGATGATGCGGCGGCTCTCAGAGCATCATATTCTATCCCGTCTGATATCACTGTGATCGAACTGGCTTTGCCCGCCCTAAATAACGGTGGTGATGAAGTACGGCTTTTCAACGGTACATTAATGCTCGATAGTATATCTTATTCAAGCAGTTATGATCGCGGTAAAACACTCGAAAGAATTTTTCCCGACCTGCCATGGGGTAATGATAATTGGGCCTCTGTTAAAGATGGCGTTAACGGAACACCTGGCAACCCAAACTCCAACGCCATAAAAGCTTTTGATATAGAGCTATCCGATGTAATCCAAACTGAAAACAAAATCAGTTTAATCTATAAAAATACCGGTTCAGAAAGTTTTACTATCGAGGAAATCATAATCGATAGCCAGATAAATGAAACCAATTTGAATATACTCCCCGGTGATTCAGCCACGTTCGATATTGACCTACCTGAAACGGACTCCTACGGTTATAAAAGCCATTCCGCTACTGTTACTGTACTTTCTTCAGAAAATGCCCTTGAATCAGTTACCGACAGCTTGTTTTTGTACCACACTCCTGACTCCGACCCTATAATATCCGAGGTGATGTATGATCCTGATGATAACAAATGCGAGTTCTTTGAGATATTCTATAGCGGCGAAAAACCTTTTGATCTAAATGGCATACTTTACGGTGACGCTTCTGAAAGAAATGATCTCAACTCTATAGATACCGCCCTTATCATAAAATCCGACTCATACATTGCTTTCGCAGCAGATAGCACTATTTACGATTACTCAAATGTGGGCAATGTGCTTATACTCAGCGATTTCCCCACCTTGAACAACAGCGGCGATGAAATAATTCTGGATTATCCTATTGACAATGGCAAACCTCCAATTAGTATATACTTCGACGGGGATATGCATGATAAACGATTCAACGACACTAAAGGGATTAGCTTAGAAATAGTTGATGATGGTTCCGGGCCTGAGTTCAGATCTTCTACCGATGAATTTGGTTCTACACCAGGTACTATAAATTCATGGTCCTGGATAGATGAGCTTGACTCTGGAATAACGATAGAGCCCAACCCATTCGATGAGACCAGACCAGCCGAGATCACCTATAATCTATTCGAGGGTACAGGATATATTAGGGCCACCATCTACGACCAGACAATGATAAGCGTGTTCGATCTTATCGAAGGCAGGCCGGGGGGCGGCCGAGGCTCAGCATCTTGGGACGGCCGAGACCGCAACGGCTCTAGACTTCCAGCTGGCGTTTATATCCTTATTATCGAAGGAGTAGATGATAAGACAGAAAAAAGCACTATAAAAAGAGAAGTAATAATTATTGGCGAATAATATATCTAGTTTGACCAAGCTTCATATTTAACGAACCGACTGTTCTCACTCTCATCGATAAAATAGTAAATAGCTTTATTAGGATTATCCTTTTGGAGTATTTCGGCCTTTTTATTTGGATCACTGATTTCTCCAAATGGTAACCGAGTGTCAATATCAGGGCTTAAGGCAAAAGGCAAGCCCATCATCCGCTGAACGAGTTGCTGTCTCCCTGCTACCATAGTATTTATCCCGTCAACTCTTCTTGGATAGTTAATTATGATTATTGAATCCCTCTTCTCCGATAACAGTTCAGTAGAATTCTCGAATGCGCTATGCAGATATTCAGATGCATTTATTGAATTATTCACTCTAACCATATCATAAATACCGAAAAGAACTACCACAGATAATATCAAAAAAGAGCTCGGTCTGCCGATTCCCCCGACAATCATTTTATTAAGTAAATATCCGGATAATAGAAATAGCGGAATACCTAGATACAAAGCATACCATGGCATAAGCATAGGCAATGCGGGAGTTAGAAATAACAACGCTATCACACTGAATAAAAATATCTCTTTGATATTATTCCTAACAATACCTGTTTTATTGTTTTTAAACACTATCAGTTTAAACGCCGAAGCAGCAGCTACAGCCGCTATAATCAAAAATAACCCGCTCGGCACTTCCAATAACCTATGATCCAAAGCTGATAGGGGTATAGCTATCAAAAAATTCTTGAAAACATTTATAATATCGATATTTGAAATATTACTGCTATCTGATAGATCGCCGGTATTTACTGACCCAGCTAAAATTACTATACCAATAATCAATAATACGCTTATTACACCAAAAATCAGTTGCTGTTTGTTCTTATATATTAAACCAAAAACAAAAGGGACCAAGCCCAACATATATCCATGCTCTTTCCCAAGGGCAGAAACCACTACTGCTACCAAGAAATATAATAAATATTTTATGTCATATTCTTTTTGATATTTAAATAAAAATATCAGACCCCAACAAGCTGCTATGGCTATGATCAGATCGCCAAGTCCTGCTATCCAACCTATATAATACCAATGGGCTGGCAGAACCGAATATACCAGCGATATATAAAGAGATATCTTACTCTTCCTTGTGATATTTGATAGCATCAAATAAAAGGAAATACATAATACTATATAAATTACAAGCGATACATATCTATGGGCGGCAATAGGTTTTTCCGAATATTTCACCGTCGCTTTATGAATGGCATTCGGAATAGGTCGGTAATATATCTGTGATATATCTTCCGTGTAAAATGGTGCGAGAATATTGCTATCTGTATCTAAAGCCGCTTGATGATGGCCGATAATCTGGTAGTCGTCATTAATTGGCCCAAGCATAAGGTAACCGCCCCAGGCTATAAATGCCGTGGCGATAATGATTATGATAGATCTGACCTTGGACATTATCTTCCGATTACGGCGAACTTATGTACAGAACTGCTTTCAGTACTAGCAGAAGTAGCGACTATCAAATATACTCCAGGTTCGATCATCCTGTTATTCGCGTCTCGCCCGTTCCAGATATAAGTACCTGAAGTCGTATTGAAGGAGTTGATAAAGATGCCGTCAGGGGTCATTATCCTTACATCTGTATCAGGCGCAAGGCCCTCAATAGTAAGCCCTTCGTGGGTGCGTGGTATAAAGGGTTGCGGGTAAGTCGAAATATCATAGCTACCATTAGGCTTAACCAGCGAGCCTTCCACCGAATAAAGTCCGTTCTCCGTTCCGATATATATCGTTCCGCTCTCAGCAATCTCTATATCTGTAATTGCATTTGATAAAAGTTCGCTGTTATCTGTATTGATAGTCGCGATTATCTCTTCGCCGTCCGGGCCGTAAATTGATATACCTTGAAAAGTCCCTACAAACATATTATTTACTGCATCTACGGCTAATGAATTGATCGCAAGCCCCGAAAACTCAGGTTTTTCAACGAATATAGGTTCATTTCCGTTAGCTACGCTTCCAGGGTTTATCAAAACAGTCAGCCCGTTTGATGTGGCCAGCCAAAGGTTACCGTTCTGATCCATTTCCATATCATTATGGATATTGGATAACAACTGCGGATTTAGTGATCTGCTGAGATTCCCCCAAGCTGGGGAGTTCTGGCTTGGATTCTCATTATAATATATCAGCCCTTGTGAATTGTCTAAATGGCCCCCAAGCCATTTGTTGCCGAAATCGTCTATTTCTACGGAATTGTTCCAGCGGTCATTTGTAGCCTCATTTACAATACCGTTCCAATTATCAGTATCAGGATCATACGATGCTAAAAGCGTACCGCTTGTCTCAAAACCAGCTACCACACCCCATAAAACACCTTCATTATCTTCTTCCAAATCAGTAATATAAATTCCATTATCAAAAGGTGTAAGGCTTGTATTATCTGTAGTGAAATGCTTTGTTATTTGCCCGTTATTAGCATCCACCTTATAAACGCCGCTACCAAAATATGATATGAAAATATCATCTCCTATCCTATGCACATCCTCCGACTCATTAGTGGGCAGCCCGTCAACCGTCCGCCCGTTATATACGATCCACCCGTCCTCCGTAAGCCTCTGAGTGCCAGCAGCTCCGTTGGAACCTGTAGTATAATAGACATCCCCGTTCGTATCATCGATATAAATTTTCTTAACAAAATTGGCCTGTGGGGTAAGCGGTGTGATATAAGTGGTATCCCCGGTTGATAAATCATATTCTATCAGACTATTTCTTCTTGTCCCGATTAGGATTTTATTATCGTAATATTCAATCAGATTTGGCTGAAAATTATAAACAGAAATAATGCTATCGGCCGAAATGTCTTTTATACCAGAATCTACTAATGTAAATAAACCCTCTGAGGATGCTGTTATCGAATTGACTTCATTTACCAGAGTATCTTCTATAGCGACTAAACTATCCTGTTCAACAATAAAGAGTTCAGTACCGTTAGTGCAGTATATATCCCCGCCCAGCTTTTCAAGCTCGAAAAAGGATTGATCGATAGGAGCTGGAGACAGTAAAAGCTCCCATTTGTTAGGATCGGCCAGGCTTTCGTCAATAGTCGTTCTTACTACGCCCCTTTCCGTAGATACATATAGTATATTATTGATTTTGGTGATATCGGTAGCTCCTGTACCAACAGGTAGTGTCGTAAACTTCTTAGTATCTTCGAGAAAGATATTCGTTCCGGGCAGATAAGTTGCCATACCGAACGTACCAACTACATAGACTCTCTCCCCTTCGTACTCGATCCCCTCTATCGCTGGCGAACTTATATCAGCATTTGTTATATCAGAATTCGAGATATTATCCGTTACACGCTGCCCGTCGAAGAAAATAGTATTTAACCCACCATTGCTATGGCCTACATACATTGTGTTATTCTCTGGATTCCACTTCAAACTTGTAACTTCATTTGAAATAAGATCATCAGGACCCCTGAAATAATCAAATGTGTCTTCGGCAGGATCATAAATATACATTCCCCCGTTGGTGCCGACCCAATAATTGCCGAACCCGTCCACTTCTATCGCCTGAACATCAAACATGGAGCTATAGCTCTGCCAATTATCATACCTTATGATCTGGGAGCTTGCATAGATCGATGATATGATGCAAAAAATGGAAACCGTTAGGAACCTTAGAGCTGATCTGAATACTGGAAACATGAGCTTTCCGCAAAGTTTTGTAAATATAAACTACCGTAATATAGTAAAATGTGTTATGCTAGCTCTATTTATGTGTAGGATATCAAAGGATATGTGGGGATAACGAAATACTTTTGTGCTAGTTATGAGGTAGATCTGCTGTGTTTACTGATTTTCGGAGTTAGATTCCTGATGTGATTCTTTCTGTGGCTCATTTGTTTGCTCTGATTCGTTTTGTGTGGTGAAATACTCGTGTATCTTGCTCGCTGCGGAAGCACCCACAATTACTTTAAGCTCCGCCAGAGACTTATCTTTGATCGCCTTTACCGATCCGAAAGCATCCAACAGTTTATCGCTAGTTGTCTTGCCTACACCTGGGATATCTGTCAGCTCTGTCTTAAAGGTCCGCTTACTCCTTAGCTGCCTGTGATAGGTGATAGCAAAGCGGTGAGCTTCATCCCGCAGTTGCTGCATAAGCCTTAGCGAGCTAGAAGTCTTTGGCATTATATGCGGTTCGCTATCCCCTGGGAAGAATACTTCCTCTAATTTTTTAGCCAGCCCCACAACTACCATTTCATCAGCAACGCCGAGCTCCTTAAGTACGCCATAAGCAGAGCTTA
Source organism: uncultured Hyphomicrobiales bacterium (assembly GCA_964462685.1). GTDB lineage: Bacteria > Bacteroidota > Ignavibacteria > Kapaibacteriales > UBA2268 > CAYWYR01. Next base: position 116,578 of record CAYWYR010000011.1, read on the forward strand.
GCTGCCCTTTTCCGCCGTCTATTATCAGCAGATCGGGGAAATGAGGTTTTGCAGTAATATCAGGTGGGGTAAGGCCTTCTTTCTTTGCCTCAGCTTCCTGCTTTTCAAACTCCTCACGCTCCTTCTTAATGCGGGAATATCTCCTCCGGACCGCTTCCCGCATAGCTCCGAAGTCATCATTCTTCAATACTTCCTTATTCTTAAAGCGGCGGTACTGGCTTTTCTTAGGCCGGCCGTCCTCAAAATGCACCATCGATGATACCAGCTCGCTACCTTGCAGATGCGAGTTATCAAAACACTCTATCCTGCGCGGCGGATGTTTGAGCCGCAGATCGCGCTGCAGCGAAAGAACCGCCCGCGGGACTACCTGCTCCCGCTTTTCCATCGCCTGGGAGTGTTCCATGATAATGAACTTAGCGTTAGTACTGGCCATATCCGTCAGCTTTTTCTTATCGCCTATCTTTGGGATGTGGATATGTACGTTCTTGCCTTTCTGCTCTCCAAGAAAGCCCGCCAGATACTCCACGTCCTCTGGCTCTTCTGCCAGAAATATCTCATCGGGTATAAAATCACTCTCCAGATACCAGCGCTCCATCGAGCGGCCGAGTATTGCCGCGTCCGTCTGCTCGTGTGCGGACGTGATCAGATAATGCCGCTTACCGATAAGCTTCCCGTCTCTTATCTTAAGTATCAGAACACAGGCCGTCTCCTCCACCCTCGCCAGTCCGAACACATCCCTGTCCTTCATATCAGGGCTTATGATCTTCTGCTTGCTGGTGAATATCCTCAGGCTCTCGAGCCTGTTCCTTATCTCCGCCGCCTTTTCAAACTCCATCTTCTCGGAGTAGTCCATCATCATCTTCTCTAGCTCATGCTCCAGCTCGCGGGTCTTGCCGCTCAGGATCTGCCTTGCGAACTTGATATTCTGATTATATTCCTGCTTTGACTGCAGATTCTCGCACGGCCCAGCGCACTTCTTAATGTGGAAATCAAGGCATACCTTCCATTTATCCTCCGTTACGTTCTCCTCGGTCAGCTTGAGGTCGCAGCTGCGGATCTTCAGAATCTTCCGCGTCACTTTCAGCAGGCGTTTCAGATGCCCCACATCCGTATAAGGGCCGTAATAAGTGCTGCCATCCTTTACGACAGTCCGCGTCTGGAACACCCGTGGGTAATCTTCCTTCGTCACCCGCACATAAGGATAAGTCTTATCATCCCGAAGCAGCACATTATACTTCGGTTTGTTCTTTTTGATGAGCGTATCTTCAAGAATCAGCGCTTCCGCCTCCGAATCGGTCGAGATAAACTCCATATCGCGTATATGGCTTATGAGCGCCGTAGTCTTAGCGTCCCGCTTTTTTGTATTGTTGAAATACGAGCGGACACGGTTCCTCAGCTTCACCGCCTTGCCCACATAAATAACCCTGTCGCGCGCGTTCTTATAAATATACACGCCCGGCTTCTGCGGCAGCGAAGCGATCTTCTCGCTCAGCTTGATATCAAGTATATTCTTCCCCTCATTCTGCATGGATACTTATACGAAAAAGGGTGGCGCTTTGTGTTATAGAAGCTAATTGTCCCTAAGAAAGACCAATTAGCTTGTTGATGAGCTCTTCTATTGTCCCTCTGGGAGGGACCGCTTTACATTCCGAGTCCCCGAGGAATAAAGTAAAGCGAGGGAGGTCTCTCCTATCCGACCAATTAATTAACACAGGTTCTATCTAACAAGGGTTGCAACCCCTTGTTAATTGTTGCTATTTATTATTTGGTAATCTTAAATTGATAGATTTGATATAAGTAGGTAAAGATTGACATAAAATTGTCCCTCCCCGAGGGACCGCTCGGCACAAAGAGACTTCGATTTGCAGCGCCGAGCGAGGGAGGTTTCTTCTATCCGACCGATTAATTTACACAGGTTCTATCTAATAAGGGGTTGCAACCCTTTGTTGATAGCTGCTTCCCTAATCATCAGAAACTTCAAAATAACACCCATCCACTCCCCCCGTCATTCCGAGTGACCCAGCCCGAGTAATCTCGACGACCTTACGTTATCCAGCGTTCATTTCATGTCATAACCAACCTATTTGAGATAATTAAAAAAGATGTAATACCAACTTATACAATCAAAGATACTTATATACTTCTTGAATATATGTTTACATTTGGTAAATAAAAAAAGTCCAAATGAAAAACTAATTGCTTATTATTAAATATGCATTAAACTGTACAAATGTTTGAAAAACTATAAAGGAATCGAGAATGGCGGAAATCAAAATAGAAAAAAAGAAACCGATATGGCCTTGGCTACTATTAGCAGCTTTAATAATAGCTTTAGTCGTGTTTTTCGTGGTTGATGACGACGACGATATGGATGATATAGAAACAGTAGATAATACTGAAATGGTAGGAAGTACTAATGATGATTACGGTGATAACAACACAAGTAATATCGGAACAGATGAAAATAACGGCACTGTAGCGGCATACGTGAATTTTGTAGATAACGACCAAGACAAAATGGGACTTGATCATCAATATACCAATGAAGCATTGATGAAATTGATTTATGCTACACAAAACATTGCCGCAGAAACTGATTATAATATTGATACCGATATCACGCAGGCTAAAGACTTGGCAGATAGAATTAAGGAAGACCCTTTTGAAACCACACATGCAAATAGCATCAGGAAAGCAGCTGATATCTTGTCGAATACTCTCCATAATCTGCAGAAAGAAAAGTATCCTTCATTATCCGGAGAAGTAAATGATGTTAAAAATGCGGCATCTCAGATCAATCCGGATGTATTGACTTTGGATCAGAAACAAGAAGTAAAGGGTTTCTTTGGAGAAGCTGCAGATTTACTAAGAAAAATGAATTAATAATTAAAAAGGAATAAGAAAATGGAAAACAGTAACAAAAATCTTTATTATCTAGAAGAACTATCCGATTACAAAGTGGATGATGATTACCATGATGTAAGAGGATGGGACATGCTTGACACCAACCGTAAAAAAATTGGTAAGGTGACTAACTTTCTCGTCAATAAAGATAATAAAAGGGTAGTTTATCTTGATGTAGAAGTTGACAAATCCATTATAGATCACAATTATAAAACTTTCAAAGAAGAGGCTTCTGAGGGTGTACACGGATTTCGGAATGAGGATGGGGAAGATCATCTGATTGTTCCTGTGGGAATGGCTAAAATCGACGAAAACAATAAAGATGTCTGTACAAATGAAATCGATTACAATACTTTTGCATCAGCTAAGAGATTTAAAAAAGACCAGAATATCGATAGAGAATATGAAGTTTTGGTTTTAGGCCATCTCAGTGGTGATGAAAAGGTAGAACAAACAGATAACAATGAATATTACGATCGAAAAGAATTTCGATATTAATATCATGTAATTCAATGCAAAAGCTGGTAATATAATATTTATCAGCTTTTTTTTTGTTTTACGCTCAATAATTACTCTTCTTCTCTATTTAAGGGTTATTGTCATCTAAAGCCTGCCGAAAGATAAGACAGCCCTAGAAATTCACCACCCGCCCCCTGAGCCTGTCGAAGGGAGAACTTCTCACAAATATTAATTTGATGAGTTACGTGGGTAATGCTGTTTCAATCCATTCCTCAACTATCGGCACATCCTTTGCTGTTGCATAAGCCTATCCCTTAAGGCTTATGATTGATGATATAACACTGTTTTTCTACGAAGGGAAGTTCATTATAGGGCTTCTGATATTTGTGCGTGTAGGTGCTATGATGGTAGCTGCTCCGCTGTTTCGCAACTCAGCGATCCAACCCGCACTCAAAGTAGTTCTAGGTATCATCATCGCCACTACTATCACTACCGCTTACTACGACGAACAGCCACCTATAGATTTCCATCCCTGGTATATGGTCTATCTGGTGTTGAAGGAAGTTATGGCGGGTCTGCTTTTCGGCTTTGCGGCAAACATCGTCTTTTTCGCCGCGCGGATGGCCGGTGGACTGATGGATACTGATATGGGATTCCAGACAGCATTGCTATTTAATCTCGAAGCTGGCACACCTACGCTTTTGGGTGAGCTGAAGGAACTTGTCGCACTTATCGTATTCCTTATCATTAACGGCCACCACTACCTTATAGAAGGAATATTCTTATCCCTTAAAGTTGTACCGCTTACCACATTCGAAATATCAGAAGCGAGTGTAGGGTTGTTGATAAATATGGCAACATCAGTTCTCGCAATAAGCCTAAAAATTGCCGCGCCAGTGCTGCTTTCGCTGTTCGTTACCAATCTTGCTTTGGCACTACTTGGCCGCGTCGCCCCCCAGACCAATATATTCATACTATCATTCCAAGCAAAAGTAGCCGTAGGTTTGCTCGTACTGCTTTCATCAGCCCCGCTATTCGTATATGTAATAAAGCAAATGCTGGAAGGGGTTGAAGAGTCTATCTACCAGCTACTGCTAACTCTCAACGGCGGGGGGTAGCCATTCGATTTTTTTATCTTCAGGCATTAGAGCTTTGATCGATACACTCAAATCACTATTACAGTACCTGAGATTCTTCGGCCATGCCCAACACTTCTGCAGCCTCAGTATGACATGACCTCTGAATGACATACATACAACGCGTCATTCTGAGGGAGTGAAACGACCGAAGAATCCAGAGCTATTAGAAAAAGAGTATCCTACAATACACCCTTCTCTTGAGGAGAAGGGCCGGGGATGGGGTGTAAAATAGCATCCCTCAAATCAAAGAAGTCTTCGTTTGACGATTCCAGAGCGTTTGGTGAAAACCTATTGTGGTATTATCTAGGCTCTTCAGCCATGCCCAACACTTCGGCAGCCTCAGTATAACATAACCTCTGAATGACATACATACAACGCGTCATTCTGAGGGAGTGAAACGACCGAAGAATCCAGAGCTTATAAGATTAGTATTAACTTAGTAGCTTAAAATAAGTCTAACAATCAAGTTGAAAAAAAAAAGGTATGTCATACATGTTTGTCTATATTATACTAGCTATTCATACATCCACAATATCGAGAATGATACAAGAATGAGAACCAAAATGAAGTATTGTATTATTAGTAGAAAAATTACATAAAACATTTGGAGGAAACAAACTGATTGTCTATATTGTAATTAGTTATCCAAACAAGTGATGTAAGTTGCATCACAATAAATTTTAACCATATAGGTATAATCATGAGAAACATAAAAGTTATCTCTTTCTCTCTCACTCTCTCTCTCTCTCTACTGTTAGCTGTTTTTCTGCTAAGTTCATGTGATGATGTTAGTACAAACAAACAACAAACAACTAATCAACAATACATAGCTTCAACAGTGTCAGGTAATGCCTCACATGATTCATTGATTGCTACTTCATTAGGTACATTAATAGATGATGGTGTTGTAATTGATTCAATATTATTTATAGGTATAGATTCTACGGGTTCATTAGGTGTTGTGGTATTGGACGATCAAGATGAAGAACATACTTCTGTGAGTATTTTTAGTGAAACTAGTGACGAAGATATGGATACTGCAAAGAGATTATGCAGATGTCCTCCTAATCATTTTCAACCTCCATTTCCTGGGCAATGTTTCCCTAAAGCTTTAGAAAACAAATGGATATGTGATGGACCAAGTTGCTGTTCATATACAACTGAGTCAGTTAATATTACTATTTTAGGGATCGGAATGGCAGCATTAAATACAATGTCTTATGTACCATCAGTAACAACAATGTAGTTATAATATATGATTAAAAATAATATAACAAGAATACTAACTCAAATATTATTTGCGTTAGTATTCTATATTGTCTCTACTACCTTTATCTTCTCCAATAATAAAAAAGAACTGAATCAAAGGTATACTATATTTGCGAATATAGAAAGATTAAATATAAATCAGGAGTTGTTCTATAACTCAGATTTAGAAATATATATTAAAGGTGATACGGTTGATCACATATATATTTCTAGACAATCAAAGTCAGAGTATCTTTATAACTTTACTGATTCTCTAAATATTATTGATTTAGATGGCTACCTTATAATAAGTAAGGATAAAAAAGTATCGCTGAGATGCTTAGCAGAGGAATCAAATTGGGTTTTAAATCCATATTTCAAATTCTGGGAACTTAACAGTAATATCGACACGGTATATAAAATTGATATACCTGATAGCCTTTTTTATGAAAAATATCTTTATGATACTGAATTTATCTCATATAAAATAGATATTGAATCAAAATCAGGTCAGGTATCATATAAAAGGATTGACCAAAACGATACATTAATTATGAATTCTCATTTCTCTTGGTATTCTTCGGATGTATATAATGTTGATTCCATTACCAACAGGTATCATAGAGTAAATAAATTAATGAATCCTAATTATGATTCTCTTTCAGCGGTGGATCTATGGATTGGTGATAACTTTGATAATAGAATTCCTATTACTGATCTTTACGGTAGGAAAACTGAATATCACCCTGCTATGACTAAAAAAAATATTCTTACTGTAGGTTTTTTGCACTGCCGCGCTTGCATACTTATAAAACCTTTACTCGATAGTCTTCATAAGTCTCGTACATACAATGTACAGTACCTATCTACTGACTTCCCTACGGAAAAAATAATGGACTATGATCAACATATTTACGATGAATATGATTTTAGTTTTGATTTCGGATATGTAGAAAAAGGATTGTTTGCAGACCAATTATTACAATACCCACCGTTACCTTTTACCATAATAATGGACGCAAATGGAGTAGTTCAGTCTATAGTTGTTGGTTTTAATGAGGAAAGACTCTATAAAATTCTTTCTAAGTAATACTTTTATTATATAAACCATGTCGTCCCTCTTTCATGACACCCTGAGCCATTGAAAAGGTAGGTCATCCCCCCCCCGTCGCTCAGTATAACATCACCTCCGAATGAAACAGGGAGAAAGTGTCATTTCGAGCTT